>NZ_LGIR01000031.1:0-171475 GCF_001187875.1 Pseudomonas sp. RIT-PI-a | reverse complement strand
GGGCGAGGCGCGTGAGGCGTCTAGTGGGGTGTGGTGTGTGCGGTCGGCTGCCGCGCGCGCGCAGGAAGCGTCCACCGCGGGGTATCAGACAGATCTTGGCCGCCGACGCGGCTTGCGCCGCTGCTACAGGGATCGCGGTACTGCTGTAGCAGCGGCGCGAGCCGCGTCAGGCTTCACCGCGGGGTATCAGACAGATCACCTTGTCCGCCGACGCGGCTTGCGCCGCTGTTACAGGGGTGCGGTACTTCTGTAGCAGCGGCGCGAGCCGCGTCAGGCTTCACCGCGGGGGATCAGGCAGATCACCTTGTCCGCCGACGCGGCTCGCGCCGCGGCTCCAGGGGTTGCGGTACTGCTGTAGCAGCGGCGCAAGCCGCGTCAGGCTTCACCGCGGGGTATCAGACAGATCACCTTGGCCGCCGACGCGGCTTGCGCCGCTGCTACAGGGGTGCGGTACTTCTGTAGCAGCGGCGCGAGCCGCGTCAGGTGCACCGCGGGGTGTCAGGCAATCACTTTGGGGTGATCAGACCCTGCCGGCTTCGGCTTCCTGGTGGGCTTGGCGCAGGCGCTCGCGGCTGTTGGTCAGGTGCAGGCGCATGGCGGCGCGTGCCGCATCGGAATCCTGACGGGCAATGGCGTCGTAGATTTCCTCGTGCTCGCGGCTGAGCCGGGTCATGTAGTGCTGCTGGTCGTCGTGCGCCAAGCGCGCCGAATTCAGCCGGGTACGGGGAATGATGCTGGTGCCCAGGTGCGTCATGATGTCGGTGAAGTACCGGTTACCAGTGGACAAGGCGATCTGCAGGTGGAACTGGAAATCGGATGCCACGGCGTCACTGGCATGGGCCGCGCTTTCGTTCAGCGCATCGAGCGCCGCGCGCATGGCCGCCAGCTGTTCGTCGGAGCGTCGGCTGGCAGCCAGACCGGCGGACTCCACTTCCAGGCTGATGCGCAACTCGAGCACCGCGAGCACGTCGCGCAAGGTGACGATGGTCGCCGGATCGATGCGAAAGCCACTCGGGCTCGGCGTGTCCAGCACGAAGGTGCCGATGCCGTGACGGGTCTCGACCTGCCCCGCCGCCTGCAGCCGGGAAATGGCTTCGCGCACCACCGTTCGGCTGACGCCCTGCTCTTCCATGATGGCCGACTCGGTAGGCAGTTTGTCGCCCCGCTTGAGTTCGCCATCAAGAATACGCTGGGTCAGCACGGCCACCAGTTCCTGGGCCAGGCTGCGCGGTTTGCGACGGGCGCGTGGGGCGGCGCTCAGATTGTCCATAGTCAACAGTTGTCTCGAAAACGGGCGGTGAGGTGCACATCATAGCCCAAGCTGGTTGTACGATCACGCTATGAGTGGAGCCACTCGAGTTCATAAAGCAACAGTGGATCAGGGAGAAGTAGTTCTGAAACGGCTCAACGAGCCCCAATGTTTGGCGATCACCGAGATATCTACATCGATGAGAGATCACGCATCTATCCTGGGCGGATGGTCGAAACACACCAAAATATGGCGAATCAAAATGCTCAAGCCAGCTATAACGAGCTCGCCTCGCTCCCCTCCCCTGGTAGCGGAGTGAAGAGCGAGCGGGCCAGAATAACGGACAAGCGGGCCTGGGCATCTTATGCTTTGAGACAAGCCACGCACGCAAATCCAGATTGAGGTCCTCCACGGATCATACCTGTCACATAGAGACGATCGTCTACCACAGCCATTCGCCCTATCTCGGACATGTATTCCAAAGGGTAAACCTGCCAGCCAGCCCCCTCACCTTCCGAGTTGGGCAGACCAAAGCTTTTATCCAAGGCGCCATCTGGAAGAAACCGCGCCAATAGCAAGCAATCGAAATCCGTAGAGGATTCAATGTACCTTCCATGCGCCAAAACACGATCACCGAAATCCCATAGCTGCAGATAAGTGCCTGGGGAAGGAGCCGGAGGCACAGCCAGTACAGCCCCACTATTAAAATCAGGATCAGGCAATCCATTCTGATCGATCGCGTAAACCGAGCAATTAGAGAATTCCGGATCCCGCCCCATGCCCGCAGTCAAAAAGTTTCTGCCGAATGCGGAGATAACATCCTGCACCAACTCGTATTGCACCCCGGGCCCGAACTGAAAACCTTCCTGTCCAAAGCTCGTGTCTATAAGACCTTCAAGCGTAATTCTCACGAATCCAGCATACGGTACCATCCCCTCCTTATAAAGCTGTCCAGCCAACAGCAGTTTCCCGTCCGACGGGTAAATAGCTTTTATCTCGGCACCTACGGGCATGCCTGGTTTTGGAGCGCTCAAATCATAGAGCTTCAATATGCCGTCAGTACCGAAACTCCAATCGACACGTCCGTCATCAAAAAAACTGATGATCGCATGACCAAATGCTATAGCTGGGAGGGCGATGTAGATTCGATCATTGTAACGCAGCCCGGTGAGGTAGTTTGGCGGCGGGCGAACGATGCCGGGTGCCGGTGCAGCTTCGGCCTCGCTCCCAAGCACTCCTTGAGTTGCCCCTTTATCCCATTGACTGCCCTCCAGCCCCGCGAAAATAGCCGTCCCCGTCCCCAACTCCCCGAACGTTGCGTCCAGTTGGCCATCCAGCGTGTAGCGCGCCAAGGCAGGGTACAAGCCTATATCATTGCCAATAGGGATACCTACTGTTCCCAACATCAGCAATTTAGCTGGCGTGCTGCCTTGCGCCTCAATATAAAATACTCTATGGATAGCGGACTTTATATCCACACCTTCCTGCTTGTGAAACTGCCCAGTCAATTTACCGTTTTGACTGAACGACCCATCAGGCTCGCCATTTTTCTTTACGGCGTACACAATATATTCTTCAGTATCCCTGGGGAAATTTCCACCGACGCCTCCCGCATACAGCGTTCCATCCGGTCCTGCGACGACATCATAGAGACGAGTACCACTATAGTCTGGATTCTCCCGACCAAGAACGACCTTGCCGGTTTTATCGGGCCCAAACTCCAGATCGGGCTCACCTGGGTATAGCTCTGCAGAGTGTTGATTACTCATATGCTATTGATACCTCCCGCCCATGACGCACTTGTCGTCGCCGCAAGGCAATCGTCCTGACTAGCTGTCTCAGGGCGCCACGAACTTTCAGCATCACTCCTGAACGAGATGATTGAAAGACGGAAACCCAACAGAACTGAATACTTGATGAGTAAGTCCGCTACCGCATAGATAACTGTAGCCAAGCAGAAGAGAAACTCAAGGGAATTTAGTTATGTATCTTTTGATACGAGGCATTAGCTGATGAACAACTAATTACACTTCAAACACCCTGCAATTGCTTCATTTTTATAGACCGCACTGCACCCATTCATCCACGGTAGCAAAGTGCGTTGCCGGGTTTACGGCACGCGGTTTGGAGATGGATCAACGCGCACGGATCGATCACGCCGACAAAACAAGCATTTCTTCGAAAAAAAGGCCCACACGATGATCACACCGCTGGGCCATTGCGCACACCAGGTGGCCGCAGATTCAGCGCCGAACCGGACGCTTCTGCAATTTGCGTTGCAGGGTGCGTCGGTGCATACCCAACGCCCGCGCCGTGGCGGAAATGTTGCCTTCGTGCTCGGTGAGCACCCGCTGGATGTGCTCCCATTGCAGACGGTCCACCGACATGGGGTTTTCCGGCACCAGGGTATCGAGGTCGGCGTGTTCGGCCGACAGCGCAGCCAGCACGTCGTCGGCATCGGCCGGCTTGCACAGGTAGTTGCAGGCGCCACGCTTGATCGCCTCCACTGCGGTCGCGATGCTGGAATAGCCGGTGAGGATCACCACACGCATCTCCGGGTCCAGCTCCAGCAGCTTGGGCAGCAGCACCAGGCCCGAATCGCCTTCCATTTTAAGGTCCAGTGCGGCGTAGTCCGGGATGTCGTCCTGGGCCAGCTTCAAGCCTTCCTCGGCGCTGCCCGCGGTACTCACGCGAAAGCCTCGGCGGCTCATGGCGCGGGCCATGACGCGGGTGAAGGTGGCGTCATCATCTACCAACAACAAATGTGGCAGTTCTTCGCCTTCGACTTGGTGTTCGTCAGTCATCGATCATCTCCTCGGACGCCACGGGGCAGACGCAGCTCGGTGAGCGTGCCGCCCTCTTCATGACTATAGAGTTTTACCGAGCCGCCGGCGCGAGTCACGCTGGCTTTGCTCAAGAACAGGCCGAGGCCGAAGCCTTTGCCCTTTGTGGTGAAGAACGGCTTGCCGATCTGCTCGGCAATCGCCAGGGGAACACCCGCTCCGTGGTCGCGGATCGAGATGAAAATGTCAACGCTGTCCCAGTCCAGCCTGACCTCGAGGTTGTCGGGGCAGGCATCGGCGGCGTTGTTGAGCAGGTTGAGCAGCGCCTGGGTCAGATCCGGCGGCGGCGCCAGATGGGGAACCTCGCCCTGGCCCTGGCGGTGGAAGCGATAGCTGGATTCGGGACGCATCAGGTGCCAGCGATTCAGGGCCTCGTCGAGCCAGGCGGTCACGGGTTGATCGACCACAGCCATGCGCCGATTGGCCTCGGCGGCGCGCACCAGCTGCTGCAGGGTTTCCTTGCACAGCTTGACCTGATCCTGCAGCACCTGCAGGTCTTCCTGCAGTTCGGGCTGGGGATGGTCCTGGCGCATCTCCTTGAGCAGCACGCTCATGGTGGCCAGTGGCGTACCCAATTCATGGGCGGCACCGGCGGCCTCGGTAGCCACGGCCAGCAGTTGCTGGTCACGCAGACCCTCTTCGCGGCGCTGCGCGCGCAGTTGTTCCTGCCGGCGCAGCTCTTCGGCCATCTTGGCGGCGAAGAAGGTGATTACCGAAGCCGCCAGGGCAAAGCTCAACCACATGCCGTATATCTGCAGGTTTTCCCGGCCGATCGGCAAGGCGTCGAGCGGGTAGAAATGCGCCAGCATGAAGGTGTAGCACGCCAGGGCGATCCCGGACAGCACCAGGGAATAGACCCACGGCAGGGTCACGGCGGCAATGGTCAGCGGCACCAGGTAATAGGAAACGAACGGGTTGGCGCCGCCGCCCGAGTAATACAGCAGGACGCTGTGGATGAGCAGGTCGCAGGCCAGTTGCAAGGCGTATTCAAGTTCGGTGACCGGCAAAGAGAAGCGCAGGCGCAGCACGGTCAGCGCGCAGAGTATGGCCGACACCGCCAGGGTGGTGCTCAACGCCAGCCAAGGCAAGGGCAACAGGTGCGTGAGGTAGGCGAAGCCAACCGAGCCGGCCTGCGCGGCCAGTACCAGCGTGCGGATGAAGGTCAGGCGCCAGAGGTTCTGGCGTGAAGCGGAAAGAGGCATAGGGTGGGCGAGCATTTGCTCTCCAGTGAGCGCTGCAGGCGGATCGGTGCAAGTATAACCAACTCGGCGCGCTGGCAGCGAAAAGTGCGGCAAATGACCGCGTCGCAAGTGCCGGCCTCCGGTTTATCGTAAAAGGTAACCTGTCCATCCAGCCCCCTCAGGAACCGCATCCGGCCTGGCCAGTCTTACGCAGCACCTACAACAAGGAGTTTTCCATGCCCGTCATCACCCGCAGCGCCGCCCTGGTCCTTGGCGCAAGCCTGTTGTCCAGCCTCCCTGCCCTGGCCGACGAGGCCCGCTACAACCAGATTTCCCTGCGTGCCGAGGTCAGCCAGGAAGTGCCTCGCGACCTGATGCTCGTGACTCTCTACAGCGAGGAGCAGAATGCCGACCCGGCCAAGCTGGCCGCCGGTATCAGCGACACGTTGAACAAGGCCCTGGCCCAGGCTCGCGAAGTCAAAGGCGTGATCGTCCGCCAGGGCAGTCGCAACAGCTATCCGATCTACGATGACAAGGGCCAGACCATCACCGGCTGGCGCGAGCGCGCCGAAGTGCGCCTGGAAAGCGCCGACTTCCCGGCCCTGTCCAAACTCACCGGCGAACTGCTGCAGAGCCTGAAGATGGGCGCCATGGACTTCTCCATCGCCGACAAGACCCGCAAGCAGAGCGAAGACGCCCTGCTCAAGGAAGCCGTGGCTGCGTTCAAAGCCCGCGCGCAACTGGCCACCGACGCCCTGGGCGGCAAGAGCTACAAGGTGGTCAACCTCAACCTCAACAGCGCTGGCTACCCTCGCCCCTACGCCTCGGCGCCGATGATGATGAAGGCCGCTCGCGCCGACGCGGCTCCAGTGACCCCGGACGTAGAAGCGGGCACCAGCGAGGTCAGCATCAATGCCGACGGCGTCATCGAAGTCGTGATGCCTTGATAGGCTGACGCTTTCGTCAAAGGCAGAATCCGCTCCCGCAGGACGGATTCTGTCCGCAAACATCACTCCCCGAGTCCCTCCCTTCGTCTATCGAGGCCCAATATGGATATCCCCGCCTTCAAGCCCCTGCTCCTTACCGCCGCCCTGTGCGCCGGGATGCCCATGGCCCAGGCCGCGAGTACGCTGGTGTACTGCTCCGAAGCCAGCCCTGCCGGTTTCGATCCCAGCCAGTACACCAGTGGTACCGATTTTGACGCCTCGGCGGAAACCGTCTTCAATCGCATGACCCAGTTCAAGCGCGGCGGCACCGAAGTCGAACCGGGGCTGGCCACTTCCTGGGACGTCTCCCCGGACGGCTTGACCTACACCTTTCACCTGCGCGAAGGCGTCAAGTTCCACACCACCGACTACTTCACGCCCACCCGCGATTTCAACGCGGACGACGTGCTGTTCACCTTCCAGCGCCTGCTCGACCCCGAGCATCCATTCCGCAAGGCGTACCCTTCGGAATCGCCCTATTTCACCGACATGGGCCTGAACACCAACATCAAGACGGTCAGCAAACAAGACCCGCATACCGTGGTCTTCACCCTGAACACCGTCGACGCCGCCTTCGTGCAGAACCTGGCGATGAGTTTCGCTTCGGTGCAGTCCGTCGAATACGCCGACCAGTTGCTCAAGCAGGGCAAGGCCGCCGACATCAACCAGAAACCCATCGGCACCGGCCCGTTCGTGTTCAAGCGCTACCAGAAGGATTCGCAGATCCGCTACACCGCCAACAAGGCGTACTGGAAACCCGAGGACGTCAAGCTCGACAACCTGATCTTCTCCATCAGTACCGATGCTGCGGTGCGCCTGCAGAAGCTGAAGGCTGGCGAATGCCAGGTCAGTGGCTATCCACGGCCTGCCGACATCGACGTGATGAAACAGGACCCCAACCTGCGCGTGCTCAGCCAGCCGGGCTTCAACCTGGGTTTTCTGGCCTACAACGTGACCCATCCGCCGCTCGACCAGCTCAAGGTGCGTCAAGCCCTGGACATGGCGATCGACAAGCCGGCCATCATCAAGGCGGTGTATCAGAGCGCCGGTCAGTTGGCGCAGAACGCTCTGCCCCCTGCGCAATGGTCCTATGACACCCGAATCAAGGACGCGCCCCACGACATTACCAAGGCCCGAGCCCTGCTCAAGGAAGCCGGAATAAAAGAGGGCACGACCATTGATCTGTGGGCCATGACGGTGCAGCGCGCATCCAATCCCAATGCACGCATGTCGGCGCAGATGATCCAGAACGACTGGGCCAAGATCGGCATCAAGGCCAACATCGTCAGTTATGAATGGGGCGAGTACATCAAGCGCGCCAAGAATGGCGAGCACGACACCATGATCTACGGCTGGACCGGCGACAATGGCGATCCGGACAACTGGCTCGGCGTGCTCTACAGCTGCGCGGCGGTCAAGGGCAGCAACTACGCCAAATGGTGCGATCCGGCCTACGACAAGCTGATCCAGCAGGCCAAACTGAGCAGCGATCGCGATGAACGCGTGAAGCTGTACCAGCAGGCGCAGGCGATACTCAAGCAACAAGTGCCGATCACACCGATCGCAAACTCCACGGTCTTCCAACCCATGCGCAAGGAAGTCCAGGATTTCCGCATCAGCCCCTTCGGCCTGACGCCCTTCTATGGTGTCAGCCTTTCGCAGTGATACCGAACGCCCCATTGCAGTGCGTCATCGTGGTGCAATGGGGTCGATAAGTGTGCATTGAGCGGCAAAATGTAGTTGAACATGCGTTCAACTACCGAAAAACTTACATCGATGCGACATTCGTGTACGCCCGTCCCACCGTTTCAGGTGCGATACACCGCAAACAGTTGATTTGGGTATGCCGCCTGCATAAGTATCGGCCAGGTCGACTCACAAGGTCGCCCTCATTCTTAAAATGACAACAACTGAGGCCACCATGCTCAAAACCGCGGTCATTCCGTTCATCGTCGGGGCCGGCCTGCTCGCCAGCGCCCCTTTCGCCCATGCTGCGAGCAACCTTGTATTCTGCTCTGAAGGCAGTCCGGCGGGTTTTGACCCGGCGCTGTATACCAGTGGTACGGATTTCGACGCTTCGGCAGAAACCGTCTTCAACCGTCTGAGCCAGTTCGAGCGTGGCGGCACCGCAGTCATCCCGGGTCTGGCCACCAGCTGGGACATCTCCGAAGACGCCCTGACCTACACCTTCCACCTGCGCGAAGGGGTCAAGTTCCACACCACCGACTACTTCAAGCCGTCCCGTGAATTCAACGCCGATGACGTGCTGTTCACTTTCAACCGCATGATCGACAAGAACATGCCGTTCCGCAAAGCCTATCCGACCGAGTTCCCGTACTTCACCGACATGGGCATGGACGAGAACATCACCAACATCGAGAAGCTCGACGATCACACCGTCCGCTTCACCTTGAAGACGGTCGACGCCGCGTTCATCCAGAACATGGCCATGAGCTTCGCTTCGATCCAGTCCGCCGAATACGCCGCCCAGCTGCTCAAGCAGGGCAAGGCCGCCGACATCAACCAGAAGCCTATCGGCACCGGCCCGTTCGTGTTCAATCGCTATCAGAAAGACGCGCAGATTCGCTACAAGGGCAACAAGGACTACTGGAACCCGGCTGACGTGAAGATCGACAACCTGATCTTCGCCATCACCACCGATGCATCCGTGCGTATGCAGAAGCTCAAGAAGAACGAATGCCAGGTCAGCGTCTATCCACGTCCAGCCGATCTCAAGCCGCTCAAGGAAGACAAGAACCTGCAGATGCCCGACCAGGCTGGCTTCAACCTGGGCTACATCGCCTACAACGTCACCCACGAACCACTGGGCAACCTCAAGGTTCGCCAGGCGCTGGACATGGCGGTGAACAAGCAGAGCATCATCGAGGCCGTGTACCAGGGCGCCGGTCAATTGGCCGTCAACGCCATGCCGCCGACCCAATGGTCCTATGACACGAGCATCAAGGACGCCGGCTACAACGTGGAAGAGGCCAAGAAGCTGCTCAAGGAAGCCGGCGTCAAGGAAGGCACCGAGATCACCCTGTGGGCCATGCCGGTGCAGCGTCCCTACAACCCCAACGCCAAGCTGATGGCCGAAATGCTGCAGTCGGACTGGGCCAAGGTGGGTATCAAGGCCAAGATCGTCAGCTACGAGTGGGGTGAATACCTCAAGCGCGCCAAGGCCGGCGAGACCGATGCCATGCTGATCGGCTGGAGCGGCGACAACGGTGACCCGGACAACTGGCTGGGCACCCTGTACGGTTGCGATGCGGTGAACGGCAACAACTTCTCGAAGTGGTGCGACAAGGACTACGACCAGTTGATCAAGACCGCCAAGGCCACGCCCGATCAGGCCAAGCGCACCGAGCTGTACAAACAGGCCCAGGTGCGCCTCAAGCAGCAGGTGCCGATCACCCCGATCGCGCACTCCACGGTCTACCAGCCCATGAGCGCCAAGGTCACCGACTTCAAGATCAGCCCCTTTGGCTTGAACTCGTTCTATGGCGTGGGCGTGAAGGACTGAACCAGGCACCTCCCCTAATGGAAGCGGGCGATGGACCGGCAGGTCCAGCGCCCATTCGCTTGCATTAACGCCAGGATTTTTCCCACAGCTCTACCGGAATACGCCGACATACGCCCTCGCCAAATGGGACTAGCTTCCTTTGGCGACGGCCGCCGTATTCCCGCTAGGGGACTGGCGCCCCACGATCGGAAAACAACAAGACAGGGACTATCATGCGACATACCCAGCTTTGCTCCGCCATGCTTGCTCTGGGCCTGCTCGGCCAGGTCGGCCTCAGCCAGGCCGCCAACAGCCTGGTGTACTGCTCCGAAGGCAGCCCCGCCGGCTTCGACATCGCCCAGTATACGAGCGGCACCGACAACGACGCTGCGCAACCGATCTACAACCGCCTGACCGAATTTGAAAAAGGCGGCACCAGCGTCATTCCCGCGCTGGCTACCAAGTGGGACATCTCCGAAGACGGCTTGACCTACACCTTCCACCTGCGCGAAGGGGTCAAGTTCCACAGCAACGAAACGTTCAAGCCGACCCGTGACTTCAACGCCGACGACGTGCTGTTCACCTTCAATCGCATGCTCGATCCCAACCAGCCGTTTCGCAAGGCGTACCCGACCGAGTTCCCGTACTTCGTCAGCATGAGCCTGGACAAGAACATCGCCAAGGTCGAGAAAACCGACGACCACACCGTGGTGTTCACCCTCAACGCAGTAGACGCCGCGTTCGTGCAGAACATCGCCATGAACTTCGCGTCCATCCAGTCCGCCGAATACGCCGAGCAGTTGCTCAAGAGCGGCAACATGCGCGACATCAACCAGAAGCCGATCGGCACCGGTCCGTTCGCCTTCCAGCGTTACCAGAAAGACTCGCAGATCCGCTACAAGGCCAACCCGCAGTACTGGGACATGAGCCAGGTGAAGGTCGACCAGCTGATCTTCGCCATCAACACCGACGCTTCGGTGCGCATGCAGAAGCTCAAGAAGAACGAGTGCCAGGTCACCGCCTACCCACGCCCCGCAGACCTTGCAGGCCTCAAGGCCGACCCCAAGCTCAAGGTCATGGAGCAGGCCGGCTACAACCTGGGCTACATCACCTACAACGTTCGCCACAAGCCGTTCGACCAGCTGGAAGTTCGCCAGGCCATGGACATGGCGGTGAACAAGGACGCCATTCTCAAGGCCGTCTACCAGGGTGCCGGGCAGAAGGCCGTCAACGCCATGCCGCCGACCCAGTGGTCCTACGACGAGAGCATCAAGGACGCGCCCTTCGATCCGGAGAAAGCCAAGCAGATGCTGCAGGCCGCCGGCGTCAAGGAAGGCACCGAGATCACCCTGTGGGCCATGCCGGTGCAGCGCCCCTACAACCCCAATGCCAAGCTGATGGCTGAAATGCTGCAGGCCGACTGGGGCAAGATCGGCCTCAAGGTCAAGATCGTCAGCTACGAGTGGGGCGAGTACCTGGACCGCACCAAACGCGGCGAACACGACGTCTCGCTGATTGGCTGGACCGGCGACAACGGGGACCCGGACAACTGGCTGGGCACGCTGTACAGCTGCGACGCCATCGGCAGCAACAACTACTCGATGTGGTGCAACCAGGACTACGACAAGCTGGTCCAGCAGGCCAAGCGGGTCACCGACCGCGAAGAGCGCAGCGTGCTCTATCGTCAGGCCCAGCAGTTGCTCAAGCAACAGGTGCCGATCACCCCGATCGCCCACTCCACCGTCAACCAGCCGGTCAGCGCCAAGGTTGAAGGTTTCAAGGTCAGCCCGTTCGGGCGTAACGACTTTGGCGGCGTGAGTCTGCGCGACTAGATAAACCAGGCCTTCCCCACACCCATGACCGTGCCATGGGTTTGGGGAGCTTTTGGCAAAAAAGAGCAAGCAAACGTTTGCAACTGTCATCACGGGCCATGGACTGGCCATCAGCCGCACTAGAAGACGCGGCCATAAAACTAAAAAAGTAAGGAGCTTCAGTTGAAAATTACCAAGACAGCAGTCTTCACCTTGTCGTTGAGCGGGTTCGCGCCCCTGGTCCTGGCCGATGAAGCCAGCCAGGCGTTCATCCCGCTTACCGTCAAGACCAGCAGCGCACAGGATGAGGCCAAGGGCTTCATCGAGGACTCGAGCCTGACCGGCTCGACCCGCAACTGGTTCGCCAAGGAGAAGGGCAAGCGTGGCCTGACCTGGGGTATCAACAAGGGCGATGGCGTGACCGAACGCACCGGCAGCCGCGACACCTGGGTTCAGGGCACCATCGTCAACTACACCTCGGGCTTCACTCAGGGCACCGTGGGGTTCAGCACCGAAGTGGCGGCCTACAACACCGTGGCGCTGGAGCAGGGCAAAGGTCGCGTGGCCGGCGGGGGGAACCGCACACTGACCGATCACGATGGCGACGTGGTCGACCAGTGGACCAAGGCGGGCCTGGCCAACCTCAAGGCGCGGGTGTCCAACACCGTACTGACCGCCGGGCGTCAATCGATGAACACGCCGGTACTGGCCTTCATCGGCAACCGTGCCCTGCCCTCCAGCTTCGAGGGTGTCAGCCTGCACAGCGCCGAGTTCGACAACCTCGACTTCGACCTGGGCACCTTCAGCCGCGTCTCGCCGCGAACCGAACAGAGCCTGAGCAAGTTCAGGACCGAGTACGGCGACGGCACCACCACCGACCAGGTCAACATCTTCGGCCTCAACTACCAGCCGCTGAAAAGCCTGACCACCAGCCTGTACGCGTCCAACGTCAAGGATGTGTGGAACCAGTACTACTTCGGTGCCTCCCATGAACTGGGCGATGCCTCGGTGCTGGGCCTGACCACCGGTTTCAACTACTACAAGACCAAGGATGCCGGCAGCTCGAAGATGGGCGCCATCGACAACGACACCTACAGCCTGTCGTTGACCGCCACGCACAAGGCGCACAGCCTGACCCTGGCCTTCCAGGAAGTGAACGGCAACGAATACTTCGACTACCTGCACGAGACCAACGCCATTTTCCTGGCCAACTCGCTGTTTTCCGACTACAACGGCCCGAACGAAAAATCGTTCCAGATCGGTTACGGGCTGGACATGGCCGGCTATGGCGTACCAGGCCTCAAGTTCAGCGTCTATACCGCGCGCGGCTGGGGTATCGATGGCACGCACTACAAGGGCGGCGGCTATGATGGCATCCAGGCCCAGGACGGCGAGAAGCATTACGAGTACGGCTTCGGCACCTCGTATGCCGTGCAGGGCGGGCCGTTGAAGGCCAGCACCATCCGCGCGACCTACAGTGCCCACCGCGCCAGCGCCAATCAGGTCGATGGCAGCCTCAACGAGCTGCGCATCGTCACCACCATTCCGTTCCAGATTCTTTGATCGGCAACCGCTGCCCGGGGTTCGACGAATCCCGGTCAGCGGCTACGCTTACGTGCGATTGCGAGGGCAATGATGAAAACGCTATCTCTGAAGGCTGCCGTGGCAGCCGCCCTGCTCGGCCTGACCTTGGGCGCCAGTGCCAAACCGCTGGTGGTCTGCACCGAAGCCAGCCCCGAAGGTTTCGATATCGTTCAATACACCGGCGCTGTCACGAGCGATGCCTCGGCCGAGACGGTGCTCAACCGCCTGGTCGACTTCACGCCGGGCACCACCGACATCCAGCCGGGGCTGGCCAAGAGCTGGGACATCAGTGAAGACGGCAAGACCTACACGTTCCACCTGCGCGAAGGCGTGAAGTTCCACACCACCGACTACTTCAAGCCGACCCGCACACTGAATGCCGACGACGTGCTGTGGAGCTTCATGCGCCAGTTCGACGCCAAGCACCCCTGGCATGACAAGTCGACCATGGGCTATCCCTATTTCGAATCGATGGGCATGGGCGATCTGATCCAGAGCATCGACAAACTCGACGACATGACCGTGCGTTTCGTGCTCAAGCGTCCCGAAGCGCCGTTCCTGCGCGACATGGCGATGCCCTTCACCTCGATCTACTCAGCCGAATACGCCGACCAGTTGCTCAAGGCCGGCAAGACCGCCGACTTGAACAGCAAGCCGATCGGCACCGGGCCGTTCGTGTTCGTGCGCTACAGCAAGGACGCCCAGGTTCGCTTCAAGGCCAACCCCGATTACTACAAGGGCAAGCCACCGGCCGACCCCCTGATTTTTGCCATCACGGTGGACAACAACGTGCGGGCGCAGAAGCTGCGTGCCAACGAATGCCAGGTGGCGGTCTATCCCAAGCCGGACGACGTACCCGGCATCAAGGCCGATCCTCAGCTCAAGATCGCCGAGATGGACGCCCTGATGACCAGCTACGTGGCCATCAACACCACCCACAAATACCTGAGCGACGTACGCGTGCGCCAGGCCATCCAGATGGCCTTCGACAAGCAGACCTTCGTTCGTACCCTGTTCGGCGAGGGCAACGCGACACCGGGCGTGGGGCCCTACCCGACCACGCTGCTGGGCTACAACCACAGCCTCAAAGACCTGCCCTACGATCCGGACAAGGCCCGCGCCCTGCTCAAGGAAGCTGGCGTTCCGGACGGCACCTCGTTCACCATCTTCGCGCGCAACGGCAGCAGCCCGACCAACCCCAACTCCAGCCTCGCAGCGCAACTGTTGCAGGCCGACCTGGCCAAGGTTGGCATCAAGCTGGATATCCGCGTGCTGGAATGGGGCGAGTTGATCAAGCGCCTGAAACTGGGCGAACATGACCTGGCTTTCTACGGTTGGGCCGGCGACAACGGCGACCCGGACAACTTCCTCAGCCCGAACCTTACCTGCGAAGCAGCGAAGAACGGCGAAAACGCCGCGCGCTGGTGCAACAAGGAATTCGACGCCCTGGTCAGCCAGGCCCGCGAAACCACTGAACCGGCAGCACGCGCGGCGTTCTACGAACAGGCGCAGGTCATTTTTCTCAAAGAGCAACCTTGGTTGAGCCTGGCGTATCCACGTCTGTTCTCGGCCATGCGCAAGAACGTCGAAGGCTTCCACATAAGCCCGATGACCAATAACAACTTCGCCACCACCCAGGTGAAGTAGAAAAAGACGCCGCGTATCGGCGCCCACCCGGGCGGATGCGCGGCTTGCCTAACCGGCTGATGAGGTACTACGCACGATGTTTAGTTTTATTGCCCGACGTGTGGGATTGCTGATCCCCACTTTCTTCGGCATCACGCTATTGACCTTCGCGTTGATACGCCTGATTCCCGGTGACCCTGTCGAAGTGATGATGGGCGAGCGTCGGGTCGACCCCGAAATGCACGCACAGGCGATGGAACGCCTGGGTCTGAACAAGCCCCTGTATGCTCAGTACCTGGATTACATCGGCAATCTCGCCCAGGGCAACCTGGGTGAGTCGCTGCGTACGCGCGAGAGCGTGTGGACCGAGTTCACTGCACTGTTTCCGGCCACGCTGGAGCTGTCCATCGCCGCGCTGATCTTCGCCGGGGTGCTCGGCCTGCTGGCGGGGGTGATCGCCGCGCTCAAGCGAGGATCGCTGTTCGACCATGGGGTCATGGGTATTTCCCTGGCCGGCTATTCCATGCCCATCTTCTGGTGGGGCCTGATCCTGATCATGTTCTTTTCGGTGACCCTGGGCTGGACGCCAGTGTCGGGGCGCATCGACCTGCTCTACGACATCCAGCCCAAAACCGGCTTCATGCTCATCGACACGTTGTTCAGCGAAGACGAAGGCGCCTGGCTGGACGCCCTGCAGCACCTGATTCTGCCCGCCATCGTGCTGGGCACCATTCCGCTGGCGGTGATCGCCCGCATGACGCGTTCCTCGATGCTCGAAGTGCTGCGCGAGGACTACGTGCGCACCGCCCGCGCCAAGGGCCTGTCGCCGACCCGCGTGGTGTTCGTGCACGGCCTGCGCAACGCGCTGATTCCCGTGCTCACGGTGTTCGGCCTGCAGGTCGGCACCTTGCTGGCCGGTGCGGTCCTGACCGAAACCATCTTCTCGTGGCCGGGCATCGGCAAGTGGCTGATCGAGGCCATCGGCGCCCGTGACTACCCTGTCGTGCAGAACGGCATCCTGTTGATCGCCTGCCTGGTGATCCTGGTCAACTTCGTGGTGGATATCCTCTACGGCCTGGCCAACCCACGCATCCGTCATCAGCGTTGAGACCCTATCCATGACTACGAAAATCGAAACGGTCGCAGTGGATCAGAGCCTGCTCTACCCCTCCCCGTACAAGGAATTCTGGCAGGCATTCGCCAAGAACAAAGGCGCCGTGGCGGGCCTGGTGTTCATGCTGATCATCGTCTTCTGCGCGCTGTTCGCGCCGTGGGTGGCGCCGCACAATCCCAGCGAGCAGTACCGTGACTTCCTCCTCACCCCGCCGGTATGGCTGGAAGGCGGCCAGTGGCAATTCATCCTGGGCACCGACGAGCTGGGCCGTGATTTGCTTTCGCGCTTGATCCAGGGCTCGCGGCTGTCGCTGCTGATCGGCCTGTCGTCGGTGGTGATGTCGCTGATCCCGGGCATTCTCATGGGCCTGCTGGCCGGATTCTTCCCGCGCATTCTCGGGC
The DNA here is from genome assembly GCF_001187875.1 of Pseudomonas sp. RIT-PI-a. Classification (NCBI taxonomy): domain Bacteria; kingdom Pseudomonadati; phylum Pseudomonadota; class Gammaproteobacteria; order Pseudomonadales; family Pseudomonadaceae; genus Pseudomonas; species Pseudomonas sp. RIT-PI-a. The sequence goes on along the minus strand of NZ_LGIR01000031.1, from coordinate 155,178 downwards.
CGTCGATCATGCGCCTGATGGACGTCATGCTGGCGCTGCCATCGCTGCTGCTGGCCGTGGCGATCGTCGCCATCCTCGGCCCTGGCCTGATCAACACCGTGATCGCCATTGCCGTGGTGTCGCTGCCCTCCTACGTACGCCTGACCCGCGCTGCGGTGATGGGCGAACTGAACCGTGACTACGTGACCGCCGCGCGCCTGGCCGGGGCTACGTTGCCGCGCCTGATGTTCATCACCGTGCTGCCCAACTGCATGGCGCCACTAATCGTGCAGGCCACCTTGAGCTTTTCCTCGGCGATTCTCGACGCTGCCGCCCTGGGTTTCCTGGGCCTGGGCGTACAACCGCCAACGCCGGAATGGGGCACCATGCTGGCTTCGGCGCGTGACTACATCGAACGCGCCTGGTGGGTGGTGAGCCTGCCGGGCCTGACCATTCTGCTCAGCGTGCTGGCAATCAACCTGATGGGCGACGGGCTGCGCGATGCGCTGGACCCCAAACTCAAGAACGCCGCCTGAGGAGCCGATCATGTCACTTTTGAATATCAACAACCTGAACGTACGTTTCGGCGATGCCAAGGCCGTACCGGTCGTGGACGGGCTGGACCTGAGCGTGGACAAGGGCGAAGTGCTGGCCATCGTCGGCGAATCGGGCTCGGGCAAATCGGTGACCATGATGGCCCTGATGGGCCTGATCGATGCACCCGGCATCGTCACCGCCGACTCGCTGGTCTTCGACGGCCACGACATGCTCAAGCTCAACGCCCGGCAACGGCGCAAGGTGGTCGGCAAGGACCTGGCGATGATTTTCCAGGACCCGATGACTGCGCTTAATCCCAGCTACACCGTGGGTTTCCAGATCGAGGAAGTCTTGCGCCAGCACCTGGGCATGTCCGGCAAGGCCGCGCGCCAGCGTGCTCTGGAATTGCTCAAGAAGGTGGAAATCCCGGCAGCCGAAAGCCGCCTGGATGCCTATCCGCATCAGCTGTCCGGGGGCATGAGCCAGCGCGTCGCGATCGCCATGGCGATTGCCGGTGAGCCCAAGCTGCTGATTGCCGACGAACCGACCACCGCACTGGACGTGACCATCCAGGCGCAGATCATGGAGTTGCTGCTCAGCCTGCAACAAGAGCAGAACATGGGTCTGATCCTGATCACCCACGACCTGGCCGTGGTGGCCGAAACCGCCCAGCGCGTGTGCGTGATGTACGCCGGTCAGGCAGTGGAAGTGGGCCATGTGCCGCAATTGTTCGACATTCCCGCGCACCCCTACAGCGAAGCGTTGCTGATGGCCATCCCAGAGCACAGCGAAGGCGCCGAGCGCCTGGCCACCCTGCCCGGCATCGTCCCCGGCCGCTACGACCGTCCGCAGGGCTGCCTGCTGTCGCCGCGCTGCCCGTACGTGCGGGAAAACTGTCGCACCGAACGCCCGGCCCTGGACCCCAAAGCCCAGAGCCTGGCGCGTTGTTTCTACCCACTCAATCAGGAGGTGGCGTGATGAGCGTCGTACTGACCGCCCGCGACCTTACCCGTCATTACGATGTTTCGCGCGGGCTCTTCAAGCCCCATGCCGTGGTGCGTGCCCTCAATGGCGTCTCCTTCGAGCTGGAAGCCGGCAAGACCCTCGCCGTGGTCGGTGAGTCGGGCTGCGGCAAGTCGACCCTGGCCCGCGCGCTGACCCTGATCGAAGAACCATCCTCCGGTTCGCTGCAGATCGCCGGCCAGGAAGTGGCAGGCGCCAGCAAGGCCGAGCGCAAGCAACTGCGCAAGGACGTGCAGATGGTGTTCCAGAGCCCCTATGCTTCGCTCAACCCTCGGCAGAAGATCGGCGACCAACTCGGCGAGCCGCTGCTGATCAACACCTCCCTGAGCAAGGCCGAGCGCCGCGAGAAGGTCCAGGCGATGATGCAGCAGGTCGGCCTGCGCCCCGAACACTACCAGCGCTACCCGCACATGTTTTCCGGTGGCCAGCGCCAGCGCATCGCCCTGGCCCGCGCCATGATGTTGCAACCCAAAGTGCTGGTCGCCGACGAACCCACCTCGGCACTCGACGTGTCGATCCAGGCGCAGGTGCTTAACCTGTTCATGGACCTGCAGCAGGAGTTCAACACGGCCTATGTGTTCATCTCCCACAACCTGGCCGTGGTGCGTCACGTGGCCGACCAGGTGCTGGTGATGTACCTGGGCAGGCCGGCGGAAATGGGGCCCAAGGAAGACATCTACACCCGTCCTCTGCACCCCTATACTCAGGCCCTGCTGTCGGCCACGCCGACCATCAAGCCGGACCCGCTCAAGCCCAAGATCAAGATCGTCGGCGAGTTGCCCAACCCGCTGAATCCACCGTCGGGCTGTGCGTTCCACAAGCGTTGCCCGTACGCCACCGAGCGCTGCAGCACCGAAGTACCGGCGTTCCGGCCGGTGGATACGCGGCAGGTGGCGTGTCACTACGCCGAGCAGTTCCTGTAACGCCTGCAGGCCTCTTCGCCAATCGGTGAAGAGGCCTGTACCTCTCCCTTCTCCCCAGTGCATCCGCAGACGAATGTCTCTATGATGCCGAACATGATCAAAGACCCCTTTGCCCGCCTGAACCTCGATCGCGAGGTCATCACCGTCAGCCAGCTCAATGGCCGCGCCCGTGTGTTGCTCGAAGATGTCTTCAGCAATATCTGGGTCGAAGGTGAAATCTCCAACCTGGTGCGTCCGGCGTCCGGCCACGTCTATTTCACGCTCAAGGACAGCGGCGCCCAGGTGCGCTGTGCGCTGTTCAGGCAGAACGCTCAACGCGTGCGCCAGGTGCTCAAGGATGGCGCAGCGGTGAAAGTGCGCGGCAAGGTCTCGCTGTTCGAAGGCCGTGGCGACTATCAACTGATCCTCGACACTGTGGAGCCTGCCGGTGACGGCGCGCTGCGCATGGCGTTCGACGCGCTCAAGGTAAAGCTCGACGCCGAAGGCCTGTTCAGCAGCGAACGCAAGGTGGCCCTGCCGCCGCATCCGCAACGTATCGGTATCGTCAGTTCGCCGACCGGCGCGGTGATCCGCGACATCATCAGCGTGTTCCGTCGGCGTGCCCCGCAGATCCAGCTGACCCTGATCCCGACCGCCGTGCAGGGCCGCGAGGCCACCGCACAGATCGTCCGCGCCCTGCGTCTGGCCGACGCGCGTGGCTTCGATGCGATCATCCTCGCCCGTGGCGGCGGCTCGCTGGAAGACCTCTGGTGCTTCAACGAGGAAGCCGTGGCGCGCGCCGTCGATGCGTGCGTCACGCCCATCGTCAGCGCCGTGGGTCACGAGACCGACGTCTCCATTAGTGACTTCGTGGCCGATGTGCGTGCGCCGACGCCTTCTGCGGCCGCCGAGTTGCTGGCGCCCGATGCCGGCGACCTGCAACGGCGGCTCGACAGCCTGCAGCGACGCCTGGTGTTGCGCATGCACAATCGTCTGGCCCACGAACGCCTGCGCGTCGAAGGGCTGACCCGACGCCTGCGCCACCCCGGCGAGCGCCTGCGCCAGCAGGCACAACGCCTGGATGATCTGGACATGCGCATGCGCCGCGCCTTCGAGCGGCAGATGACTGCGCGTGCGCATCGCCTGGCGCAGTTGCAGACACGCCTGGCCGGGCAGCATCCGGACCGTGTGCTGCGTCTGCTCAAGCAGCGCCTGGACGGCCTCGCCGAGCGCTTGCCGCGCGCCATGCGTGACACGCTCAAGGACCGTCGCCAGCAGTTGCAGAGCCAGGTGCAGACCCTGCACGTGGTCAGCCCACTGGCCACCCTCGGACGCGGCTACAGCATCCTGCTCGACGAGCACGGGCAAGCCATCCGCAGCGCCGAACAGACCCAGCGCGGTCAGCGCCTGATCGCAAGATTGGGCGAAGGCGAGCTTGAAGTGCGGGTGGAAGACAATCACCTCACGCCCGTAACCCTTTCTTTACTGGATTGATCCATGCCGCGTTTTCTCGTTGTTGCCCTGCTGTTGTGCCTGTCCTCGTTCGCTCAGGCGGACAGCTACATCACCCGGCTGCTGAACAAGCCGGTGCCCGGCGGCGTGGCGGTGGTGGATCTGGGCAACGCCAGCCAGGCGCCCAAGGCGACCTACGATGGCAAGCGCGTGCTGGTGGTCAATGAGCAAGGTACCTGGCGCGCGATCGTCGGCATCCCGTTGACTGCCAAGCCTGGCCAGGCGCAGGTCAGCGTGGCCGGTCGCGCAATCGGTTTCGAGATTGGCAGCAAGAAGTACCCCGAACAGCGGATCACTCTGAAGAACACTCGCCAGGTCAATCCCAACCCGGCGGACATCAAGCGCATCGACGGCGAACTCGCCGAACAGCTGCGCGCCTACCGCAGCTTCAGCCCCGGCACACCGAGCAATCTGCTGCTGGACAAGCCGGTCAGCGGACCCTTGTCGAGCAAGTTCGGTGTACGCCGTTTCTTCAATGGCGAGGAGCGCAATCCGCACGCCGGCCTGGATTTCGCAGTGCCCGCCGGCACGCCGATCAAGACGCCTGCCAATGGCAAGGTGATCCTGGTGGGCGACTACTTCTTCAACGGCAACACGGTGTTCGTCGACCATGGGCAGGGGTTCATCAGCATGTTCTGCCACATGTCAAAGATCGACGTGAAGGTCGGCCAGGACCTGGTGCGCGGCGCCGTGGTCGGACGCGTAGGCTCCACAGGCCGCGCCACCGGGCCGCACATGCACTGGAACGTCAGCCTGAACGATGCCCGGGTCGATCCGGCAATCTTCATCAACGCCTTCCAGCCTTGATCCACCGGAAATCCTCTCAGCACTGCTTGACCTGTGGGAGCGGGCTCTGCCCGCGAAGGCCGCAACGTCGACCCAATGCATTGCGCCGCCCCTTGAAGCCACGCAATCTCTGGCACCCCTTTCCAAATCTTCAGCAATAAAATCTCGCCTGCTCCAAGATAGCCAACTCTCCTACCATTTTCCTCAATACCCTTGCCATTTTTCACCCCAATGGTTAGGGTTGAGGTCATGAAAACCGCCCATACCCTCATCCAGCTCCGCCAGCACCGTAGCCTCTGCCTGGTCAGTGCACGACTGCCTGGCTGAAACGCGTCGCCTCGCCCCTCACCTTTTCGAATGACCGGCAGGCCCTTTCCCCAGGCTGCTCACCAAGGATTTTCACCATGTCCATGCTCAAAGACCCGTCGCATAAGTACCGCGCGTTCCCGACTATCGACCTCCCCGATCGCACCTGGCCGTCGAAGTCCATCACCGCCGCGCCCATCTGGTGCAGCTCCGACCTGCGCGACGGCAACCAGTCACTGATCGAACCCATGGATGCGGTAAAGAAGCTGCGCTTCTGGAAAACCCTGGTCGCCGTGGGCGTGAAGGAAATCGAAGCCTCCTTCCCTTCCGCGTCGCAAACCGATTTCGATTTCGTGCGCACCTTGATCGAAGACGGCCACATCCCGGACGACACGACCATTCAGGTCCTGACCCAGGCCCGTGAAGACCTCATCGCGCGCACCTTCGAATCGCTCAAGGGCGCCAAGAAAGCCATCGTTCACCTGTACAACGCTACTTCGCCATCCTTCCGCAAGATCGTCTTCAACCAGGACAAACAGGGCGTCAAGGACATCGCGGTAAATGCCGCCAAGCTGTTCGTCAAATACGCAGCGCAGCAGCCGGAAACCCAGTGGACCTTCCAGTACTCGCCGGAGACGTTCAGCGCCACCGAGCTCGAGTTCGCCAAGGAAGTCTGCGATGCGGTGATCGAAGTGTGGAACCCCACACCGCAGAACAAGGTCATCCTCAACCTGCCGGCGACCGTGGAAGTGTCCACCCCGAACATCTATGCCGATCAGATCGAATGGTTCGGCCGTCACATCAATCGTCGCGACAGCGTGCTGCTCAGCCTGCACACCCACAACGACCGTGGCACCGGCGTGGCCGCCACCGAACTGGGCCTGATGGCCGGTGCAGATCGCGTGGAAGGCTGCCTGTTCGGCAACGGCGAGCGGACCGGCAACGTCGATCTGGTGACCCTTGGCTTGAACCTGTACACCCAGGGCGTCGATCCTGAACTGGACTTCTCCGACATCGACGGCATCCGCAAGGTGGTCGAGGAATGCAACCAGTTGCCGGTGCATCCGCGTCATCCGTACGTGGGTGATCTGGTTCATACCGCGTTTTCCGGCTCGCACCAGGACGCCATTCGCAAGGGTTTCACCCAGCAGAAGGAAGGCACGGTGTGGGAAGTGCCCTACCTGCCGATCGACCCGGCCGACATCGGGCGCAGCTATGAGGCGGTCATCCGCGTCAACAGCCAGTCGGGCAAGGGCGGCATCACCTACCTTCTCGAACAGGAATACGGCATCAGCCTGCCACGTCGCATGCAGATCGAGTTCAGCCAGGTGGTACAGGGCGAGACCGACCGCCTGGGCCTGGAAATGACCGCTCAGCAGATCTATGCGCTGTTGCGCAAAGAATATCTGCAGGCCAACACGCCCTATGCGTTGATCAGCCATCGGTTGCAGGAAGAGAACGGCAACAGTGCGGTTGACGTGGAAGTGCACAGCGACGGTGAAACCCAGCACTGGCGCGGCAAGGGCAACGGCGCCCTGGAAGCGCTGGTGGCCTCCATGCCGGTCGCGGTCGAGATCATGGACTACAACGAACACGCTATTGGCGCTGGCACCAACGCCAAGGCCGCGGCCTATATCGAGCTGCGTGTGGCCGGTGGACGTCCGGTGCATGGCGTTGGCGTGGATGAAAACATCACCACCGCCAGCTTCAAGGCACTGTTCAGCGCACTGAATCGCTCGCTGAGCCAGCAGGAAGCGAAAGCTGCCTGACGGGCAGCCACACAGGAACCGGCCTTCAGGGCCGGTTTTTTTATGCCTGCGCTACCCCGTAGGAGCGGTCATCGGCCGCGAAAAACACCCCGCGGTGTGTCAGGCATGAGCGTTCCTAGCGCAACTCGTATTCGTCAGCGTCCAGGTGGGCCGGGAACTTGCTGCGATAGGCGTGCAGGGCCTGGGCATCGAGGCTGGCATGAAACACGCCGTCGGCCTCACCCGCGCACAACAGGGTTTCGCCCTGAAAGTCCAATAACTGGCTGTCACCCGTGTAGGCAAAGCCCTTGCCGTCGGTGCCCACCCGATTCACCGCCGCCACGTAGCAGAGGTTCTCGATCGCACGGGCCGGCAGCAGGCGGTTCCAGTGCATGCGCCGCGCGCCCGGCCAGTTGGCCGTGTACAGCAACAGGTCGGTACCCTCGCCATCTCGGCTCCACACCGGAAAACGCAGGTCGTAACAGATCAACGGACGCACGCGCCAGCCCCTCACGGCGAACACCGCTTGCCGCTCGCCGGGGCTGTAGTGTTCGTGCTCTCCCGCCATGCGAAACAGATGACGCTTGTCGTAGTGCAGCATCCGCCCATCCGGGCAGGCCCACAGCAGGCGATTGCGGTAGCTGCCATCGGCAGCCTGGACGATCACGCTGCCGGTGACCACCGCATCGAGCTTGTTGGCCCACGCCAGCAGCCAGTCGTGGGTCACCCCGTTCTCCGGCTCGCAAAGGCTTTCGGACTCCATTGAAAAGCCGGTGGTGAACATCTCGGGCAAGACCACCAGATCGGCGCCCTGGGCTTGTTCCAGCAAGGTATCGAAGTGTTCGAGATTGGCCTCGCGGTCGTGCCAGGCCAACTGGGTCTGGATTAACGCGATCTTTAGCTCAGGGGCCTGCTCGGCCAGGGTTGCTTCCGTCAGATTCGGCATAGTTTGTGGGCTGCCTCGCGCAGCGTCTCCTCACGTTTGGCGAAACACAAGCGAACCAGGCGCTGGTCCGCAACCGGCGTGCGATAGAACACCGAAACCGGAATGCTGGCTACGCCATGCTCACGCGTCAGCCACAGCGCCATGTCGACGTCGTTGAGGTCGGGGCGGATCGCCGAATAGTCGACCAGTTGGAAATAGGTGCCCGGCGTAGGCACAAACGTGAACCGCGAATCGGTCAGCAGATCGCAGAGCAGATCGCGCTTGCCCTGATAGAACCCAGGCAACGCATCCACGTGGTCGGGGTGTTCAGCCATGTACTCGGCCAGGGCATGCTGCAAGGGCGTGACGCCACAGAAACTGACGTACTGATGCACCTTGCGCAGCTCCCGAGTCAGCGCGGGCGGTGCGATGACGTAGCCGGTTTTCCAGCCGGTGACGTGATAGGTCTTGCCGAACGAGCTGACCACGAACGCCCGCTCGTATAGCCGCTCGCAGGCCAGCACGCTGGCATGGGCGACGCCATCGAACACCAGGTGCTCGTAGACCTCGTCGCTGAGGATGTAGATGTCGCGGTCGGCGATCAAGGTCGCCAGGTGGTCGAGTTCGGCGGCAGTGATCAGGGCACCGCTGGGGTTGTGCGGCGTGTTGATCACGATCATTCGGGTACGCGCGTTGATGGCTTGGCCCAGTTGCTGCCAGTCGATGCTGAAATCCGCAGCATTCAGTTGCACGTGCACGCACGTGCCGCCCGCCAATTCGACCGCGGGCTCGTAGCTGTCGTAGCAGGGATCGAACACGATCACTTCATCGCCGTGGCGAATGGTGGCCTGAATCGCGCAGAAAATCGCCTGTGTGGCGCCGGGGGTGATGGTGATTTCGCTTTCGGCATCCACACGACGCCGATACAAACGCTCGACCTTGGCCGCAACCTGTTCGCGCAGGGCGGGCAGCCCGGTCATGGGCGAGTATTGGTTATGCCCGGCCAGCACATGCCGCCCGACGGCTTCGAGCAAGGCAGGCGGACCGTCGAAATCAGGAAAGCCTTGAGACAGGTTCAAGGCGCCGGTTTGTGCGGCGAGCTGAGACATGGTGGTGAAGATGGTGGTGCCGACATTCGGCAGCTTGCTGCTGATCATGGGCCGCTCCCTGGGAAAACGTTCCCCAGTGTAGCAGGCAGACCGCATACACCGCCGACGCGGCTTGCGCCGCTGCTACAGGGATTGCGGGGGGCCTGATGGAACGCATGGAACGTTGACGCGGCGTGCGTCGCTGATACGGGTTACACATTCCCCTGTAGCAGCGGCGCGAGCCGCGTCCGGCACCACCGCGGTGTATCAGCGCTTGTCGCGGCGCTTCTTGTCGGCCTTCTTGTGGTGCGACATCAGGCGACGCTTCTTGTTGACCTGGCGGTCGGTGAGCGTGTTCTTGTTGCCTTCGTACGGGTTCTCGCCACCCTTGAACTCGATACGGATCGGCGTACCGACCAGCTTGAGCACGCGGCGATACGTGTTTTCCAGATAGCGCACGTACGACTTCGGCACCTTCTCCACCTGGTTGCCGTGGATCACGATCAACGGCGGGTTGGCACCACCCAGGTGAGCGTAGCGCAGCTTGATCCGGCGGCTGTTGACCATTGGCGGCTGGTGCTCCTGCACCGCGTCCTCGAGGATCTGGGTCAGGCGGCTGGTCGGCCAGCGGGTGATCGCCGACTTGAACGATGCCTGCACCGAAGCATACAAGTTGCCCACGCCGGTGCCATGCAGCGCCGAAATGAAGTGGATGTCGGCGAAGTCGACGAAGAACAACCGCCGCTCCAGCTCGACCTTCACATAGTCGCGTTCGCTGGGCTGCATGCCGTCCCACTTGTTCAGCGCGATGACGATGGCGCGCCCGGTTTCCAAGGCGAAGCCCAGCAGGTTCAGGTCATGGTCGACCACGCCTTCGCGTGCATCCATGACGAAGATCACCACGTTGGCGTCCTTGATCGCCTGCAGCGTCTTGACCACCGAGAACTTCTCGACTTCCTCGTGGATCTTGCCGCGCTTGCGCACACCGGCCGTGTCGATCAAGGTGTACTTCTCTTCGTTGCGTTCGAAGGGAATGTAGATACTGTCGCGAGTCGTACCTGGCTGGTCATAGACGATCACCCGGTCTTCGCCGAGCATGCGATTGACCAGCGTCGACTTGCCGACGTTGGGTCGACCGATGATGGCGATCTTGATGCCATCTTTCTCGCTCGGGCCCGGAATGCGCACGGCTTCCTCGCCCTCGGCCACCTCGGCGTTGAGGTCGACTTCTTCCTCGTCGCGCGGGAACTCGCTCAAGGCGGCTTCGAGCAGCGCGTTGACACCGCGGCCCTGGGCACCGGCCACGGGGATGGCGTCGCCCATGCCCAGTGGGGCGAATTCGGCCTTGGCCATCTCGGGGTCGACGTTGTCGACCTTGTTGGCGACCAAAAGCGAGCGTTTGTTACGCTTGCGCAGGTGCTCGGCAATCATCTGGTCGGCGGCGGTGAAACCCGCGCGCGCATCGACCAGGAACATCACGACATCGGCTTCTTCGATGGCCAGCAGCGACTGCTCGGCCATCTTTTCGTCCATGCCGTGTTCGTCACCGGAAATACCACCGGTGTCGACCAGAATGTAGGAACGCCCTTGCCAGCGCGCCTCACCGTATTGGCGATCACGGGTAAGACCAGACAGGTCGCCGACGATGGCGTCACGGCTTTTGGTCAGGCGGTTGAACATGGTGGATTTACCGACGTTGGGTCGGCCCACCAGGGCGATTACGGGAACCATGCGGCTCTCCACTGCGTTGATTCAGAAAATACAAAGGCCGCTGCAGGCAGCGGCCGGAGTTCGAGGCGCTTCAAACGAAGCGGCTTCCAGGCACCCGTGGGTGTCTGAAAGCATAGTCAATCACTGCTTGACGGTCAGGGCTTCCAGCTTGCCACTGTTGCCGTAAATATAAAGCATGTCGCCAACGACCAGCGGGCGAGCCCGGACACCGTCACTGTCGACCCGAGTACGGCTGACGAAACGACCGTCGACCTGACTCAGCAGGTGGACGTAACCTTCCAGGTCGCCCACCGCGATGTAGCTGGAAAACACTTCGGGAGCCGACAGCTGCCGACGGGCCAGTTGGTCGTTGCTCCACAGGGCGGTGGTGGAACGTTCGTCGACGCCCTCCACGGTGCCCGAGGCCAGGCTGGTGTAGACGTTGCCGAAGCCCTGCGCGACACCTGCGTAACTGGAAGCATCGCGCTGCCACAGCACACGCCCGCTTTCCAGGTCCAGGCCGGCCATGCGGCCCTGGTAGGTGGTCACATACAGCGTGCCGCCGGACAACAGCAGGCCGCCGTCGATGTCGACCACGCGATCCAGTTCGGAACGGCCCTGAGGCACGGCGACCCGAGCTTCCCAGACCGGCACGCCGTTGGAGATGTCCAGTGCCACGACCTTGCCAGTCGACAGACCGGCGATCGCCAGCTGGTTGGTCACCAGGGGGGCGCCCGTACCGCGCAGGGTCAACACCGCTGGAGTGCTGTCGTAGATCCAGCGCTGATCACCAGTGCTGGCATCCAGACCGATCAGGCGATCGTCCTGGGTCTGCACCACCACGACGTTGCCGTTGTTGGCCGGTGGTGCCAGCACTTCGCTGTTCACGCGTTTTTTCCAGCGTTGCTCACCGGTGTCGGCGTCGAGTGCGATCACGTCGCCGCGCAACGTGCCCAGGGTCACCAGGCCGTAGCTCACGCCCACGGCACCGGAAACCGGCTGGTCCAGGTCTTTTTTCCACAGCACGTCACCGGTCATGCGGTTCATCGCGACCACTTCGCCGGTCACATCGGCGGCGTAGATGCGATCGTTCTCGATCGCTGGCACGAGCATGTTGTAGGTCTTGCCTTGGCCGTCGCCGATACCGCGGCTCCAGACCTTCTGCAAGGACACTTCTTCCTTGAAGTCGGTGAGTTCGGCCGGGGGCAGTTCCTTCTTGCTGTTGCTGCTGCAACCCACGGCCATCAAGGCCAGGGCCAGCAATGCTGCATGTTTCCAACGGATCACGTCACGCATCCCCTTTGGCCAGGTCGTCGAGCTTGATTTGAAGGCCACCCACCGCCGCTTCATCGGACAGCGCAGCCTTGGCTTTTTGATAGGCGGCATAGGCGTCGTCGCTGCGGCCCAGTTGCACCAGCAGGTCACCCTTGAGTTCTTCGCGGGCTGCCAGGAACGCCTTGTCGGCATCGCCGTCGAGCAGCTTCAAGGCGTCTTCGGCCTTGTTCTGCGCGGCCAGGACCTGCGCCAGGCGCTGACGCGCCACTTCGCCCAGGGTGGTGTCGACCGGCTTGTCGACCACCGTCTTGAGTTCGGCGGCGGCATCATCGAGCTTGCCGGCATCGACGGCGGCCTTGGCCAGGAACAGGCTGGCGTACTGCGCATAGGCAGTACCACCGAACTCGTTCTTGAGCTTGCCGGCCAGGTCTGCCACCTGGGCGGTATCGGGCTTGCCGGTCGGGGTCAGGCTGGCTTCCAGCAACTGCTGGTACAGGTTGGAAGCGCTCTGCGACTGGTTGCTCTGATAGCGGGTCCAGGCTTGCCAGCCGAACACGACCACCAGGGCCAGCAGGCCACCGGTGACCAGGGGCTTGCCGTTACGCTGCCACCAGTCCTTGAGTTCGCCCATTTGTTCGTCTTCGGTACTCGACACCCCAATGCTCCTATTCGCGCAAATGCTTGATACTTGCTTGATTCAGCCCTGCACAACGCAGGTCGCCAGATGATCGGCCAACGCCGACCAGGCAATGTTCTGTTGTTCGCCCTGGCCGCGCAGGGGTTTGAAACCTACCACTTGTTGGGCCAGTTCGTCGTCCCCCAGGATCAAGGCGTACAAGGCACCGCTCTTGTCGGCCTTCTTGAACTGGCTCTTGAAACTGCCGGCACCGGCGTTGACCATCAGGCGCAGACCCGGTACCTGGTCGCGCAGCCGCTCGGCGAGGGTCAGACCTGCCAACTCGGCCTGCTCGCCGAAAGCACAAAGGTAGACATCGACCTGCCGGGCAATGGATTCGGGCACCTGTTCCAGGGTTTCGAGCAACAGGATCAGACGTTCGATGCCCATGGCAAAACCCACGCCCGGCGTCGGTTTGCCACCCATCTGCTCGACCAGGCCGTCATAGCGGCCGCCGGCACAAACGGTGCCCTGAGCGCCCAGCTTGTCGGTGACCCATTCGAAAACGGTCTTGCTGTAGTAGTCCAGGCCCCGCACCAGCTTGGGATTGATCACGTAGGGAATGCCGGCGGCATCCAGACGCGCCTTCAAGCCCTCGAAATGCACGCGCGACTCTTCGTCGAGATAATCGGCCAGCTTCGGCGCGTTGACCAATACCGCCTGGGTTTCCGGATGCTTGGTATCGAGCACGCGCAACGGGTTGGTCTTCAGACGGCGCTGGCTGTCTTCGTCGATCTGGTCCAGGTGCGCGGTGAGAAATTCCACCAACGCCTCGCGGTAGCGACCGCGGGCTTCGCTGGTGCCCAGGCTGTTAAGCTCCAGGGTGACCGCGTCGCGAATGCCCAGCAGTTTCCACAGGCGCCAGGTCAGCACGATCAGCTCGGCGTCGATGTCCGGACCGTCGAGGTTGAACACTTCCAGGCCGATCTGGTGGAACTGGCGATAGCGCCCCTTCTGCGGCCGTTCATGGCGAAACATCGGGCCCATGTACCAGAGCTTCTGCACCTGGCCACCACCGCTCAGGCCATGTTCGAGCACCGCGCGGACACAGGCTGCGGTGCCTTCGGGGCGCAGGGTGAGGGAATCACCGTTGCGATCCTCGAAGGTGTACATCTCCTTTTCGACGATATCGGTGACTTCGCCGATGGAGCGCTTGAACAGGTCGGTGAACTCGACGATGGGCATGCGGATCTGGCGGTAGCCGTAACCGTCCAGCAAACCGGCCACGGTGCCTTCGAAGTAACGCCACAGCGGCGTCTGCTCCGGCAGGATGTCGTTCATGCCACGAATGGCTTGCAGAGTCTTGCTCACAAAATATCCTTAGAAATCCCTGTTAGCCGCGGACGATCAACGCCGCATCGGCTTCGACCTTTTCCGCAGCCTTCTGCCGGATCAGCTTCTCGAGCTCATCCACCAGATTGTCGTTGGTCAGTTTCTGCGACGGCTTGCCGTCGATGTAGATCAGGTTCGGTGTGCCACCAGTGAGGCCGACATGGGCTTCCTTGGCTTCGCCCGGACCGTTGACCACGCAACCGATGACCGCGACGTCCAGCGGCACCAGCAGGTCTTCGAGACGGCCTTCGAGTTCGTTCATGGTCTTGACCACGTCGAAGTTCTGCCGCGAGCAGCTGGGGCAGGCGATGAAGTTGATGCCGCGCGAACGCAGGCGCAACGACTTGAGAATGTCGTAGCCGACCTTGACCTCTTCCACCGGATCGGCCGCCAGCGAGATGCGAATGGTGTCGCCGATGCCGTCGGCCAGCAGCATGCCCAGACCGACCGCCGACTTGACCGTACCCGAACGCAGGCCCCCGGCTTCGGTGATGCCCAGGTGCAATGGTTGGACGATCTGCTTGGCCAGCAAGCGATAGGCGTCGACGGCCATGAACACGTCGGACGCTTTCACGCTGACCTTGAAGTCGTGGAAATCCAGGCGCACCAGATGCTCGACATGACGCAGCGCCGACTCGACCAGCGCTTCCGGGGTCGGTTCGCCGTACTTCTTCTGCAGGTCCTTTTCCAGTGAGCCTGCGTTGACGCCGATACGGATCGGGATGCCACGATCGCGCGCGGCATCGACCACCGCGCGCACGCGGTCTTCGCGACCGATGTTGCCGGGGTTGATGCGCAGGCAGTCCACACCCAGCTCGGCCACCCGCAGGGCGATCTTGTAGTCGAAGTGGATGTCGGCCACCAGCGGCACGCTGACGCGCTGCTTGATGCGCCCGAAGGCTTCGGCGGCGTCCATGTCGGGCACGGACACGCGCACGATGTCGGCGCCAGCATCGACCAGGCGCTGGATCTGCCCCACGGTGGCGTCGACATCATTGGTGTCGGTGTTGGTCATGCTCTGAACGGCGATGGGCGCATCGCCCCCCACCGGTACCGAGCCGACCCATATTTTGCGCGATTCGCGGCGCTTGATTGGAGATTCACCGTGCATGTTATTGCCCCAGCTTCATGCGAGCAGTATTGCCCTTGGTAAAGGGTGCGACATCCACCGCTTGACCGTTGTAAGTCACCTGGGCGGCATTGGCCACGCCCAGGCGTATGGAAAGCGGCGGCTTGCCGCTGACCTGAAGATTTTCGCCACTGCGCTTGAGACCGCTGTACAGCACCTTGCCGGTGGCATCGGTGACCTGGGTCCAGCAGTCGGCGACGAAATTCATGCCGACCTGGCCCTGCCCGGCCACGGGCGCCTCGACTGGCGCAGGCGTTGCGACAGGGGCCGGCGCGGCAGGTGTTGTCGCTGCATTAGGTACAGGTGCGGGAACAGGCGTGGCAACGGTTGCAGGGGTCTGCGCAACGGTCGCAGATGGCTGGGTAGTCGTGGTCGCCGGTGTGCCGGTAGTGGCCGGGTCAACCGGGGTTTGGCCCTGCCCCAGGCTCAACGCGGTGGGTTCGCCTTCGCGAGCAGCCACCACGGCCTGGTCTTCAGGCTCGTCCAATGGATGAATCTGGGTCGTGCCGTCGGCGCTTTCGACTTCGACGTGCTCCAGCGCAACGTTGGTCGGATCGGTGCCACGGGTGGTGGTCTTGTCCTGCCACCAGAGGAAGCCGCCGCCCACCAGGGCCAGCACCAGCATCAGGCTGACGATGCGCAGCAGGTTGTGGGCCAGGCGCGAAGGTTCTTCGATGCGGCCCAGGCCATGCACGTTGCTGCCCTGCGCATTGGTGCCGGTGTACTGATCGAACGCCTGCACCAGCACGGCCTGATCCAGGCCGAGCAATTTGGCATAGGCGCGAATGTAGCCACGGGAAAACGTGTGGCCGGGCAGCTTGTCGAACGCGCCCGCTTCCAGGTTGGCCAAAGAGGCCGGGGTGAGGTTCAGCCGCGCGGCCACCTCGGGCAACGACCACGCTTTGCCTTCACGGGCCTGACGCAAGGTATCGCCGGGGTTTACACGAGAGCCTGCTGCTACTTCGGGATGCGCCGCTTTCATCTTTGCTCCGACAGGTATTGCTGATATTCCGGCGTACCGGGATAAAGCCGTTTGAGTTGCAGGCCATAACTGGCGGCCTTGTTCTTGTCTTCGTAGACTTTCGCCAGACGCGTGCCAAGCAGCAGGCTGCGCGCGGTTTGCTCGCTCAACTGGGTGAACCGGTCGTAATACTCCTTGGCCGGCACGTATTGCATGTCCTGGTACGACATTTCGGCCATTTCCAACAGCGCCCGCGGCTGCTGGCGGTTGAGCCGCAGCGCTTTCTCCAGGTTCTGCCGTGCCACCTCACGCTGGCCCAGGGCCGCCGCTGTCATGCCAAGGTTTTCGAAGACCCGCGAGCGCTCTGGATAGAGCGTGTCGGCGGCGGCCTTCTCGAACAGTTCGTAGGCTTCCTTGTAGCGTTTCTGTTCATACAGGAAGCTGCCGTAGTTGTTCAGGATACGGGCATCGCTGCGTGCGTTCAAAGCCTTGCGAAAATGCTGTTCGGCAAGCTCGGGCTCCATTTCCGCCTGGAACACCAGGGCCAGTGCCGCATTGGCGTCGGCGTCGGAACCGTTGAGCTCCAGGGCCTTCTTCAAGGGAATCTTGGCCCGCTCGGTACTGCCTTCCTGCAGGTACCCCAGACCCAGTTGCACGTAGGCCTGACGCGCCTCGTCCCGACCCTTGCTGGTGTCCATCGGATTGACCTTGCCCGTGGTGACGCAACCGGTCAGCAAGGCGAAGACGATCAGCAGCGCGGCGCGCAGGGTCATGGAGTTCCTCTCGTTCAGTTCCGATTCGCGGCAGTTTGCGGCATATCGGCCTCAGCGCCTAATTGGCGTACGGCGATGTAGCGTTCACTGCGACGCGTGCGGTCCATGACCTGCCCCACCAACTGACCACAGGCGGCGTCGATATCCTCGCCACGGGTGGTGCGCACGGTCACGTTGAAGCCGGCCTGGTGCAGGTGATCCTGGAAACGGCGGATGGCGTTGTTGCTCGGCCGCTCGTAACCGGAATGAGGGAACGGGTTGAACGGAATCAGGTTGATCTTGCACGGCACGTTCTTGAGCAGTTCGACCATTTCGATGGCATGGTCGAGCTGATCGTTGACGTCCTTGAGCAAGGTGTACTCGATGGTCAGCACACGCTTCTCGCCCAGTTGCGACATGTAGCGCTGGCACGACTCGAGCAGCATCTTGAGCGGGTACTTCTTGTTGATCGGTACCAGCTGGTTGCGCAGTGCGTCGTTGGGCGCATGCAGCGACAGGGCCAGGGACACGTCGATGTGATCGGCGAGCACGTCGATCATCGGCACGACACCCGAGGTCGACAGGGTGACCCGGCGTTTGGAGATGCCATAGCCCAGGTCATCCATCATCAGGCGCATGGCCGCGATGACGTTGTCGAAGTTCAGCAGCGGCTCGCCCATGCCCATCATCACCACGTTGGTGATGGCACGGTCGACGGTCGCCGGGACGCTGCCGAAGGATTTGTTGGCAATCCACACCTGACCGATGACTTCGGCGGCGGTGAGGTTGCTGTTGAAGCCTTGTTTGCCGGTGGAGCAGAAACTGCAATCCAGGGCACAGCCCGCCTGGGACGAAACACACAAGGTGCCGCGCTTGCCCTGGGGGATGTAGACGGTCTCGACGCAGCTGCCGGACGCCACGCGCACTACCCATTTGCGGGTGCCGTCGGTGGAGATGTCCTCGCTGACCACTTCGGGGCCGCGGATCTCGGCACAGGCCTTGAGCTTTTCGCGCAGGGCCTTGCCGACGTTGGTCATGGCATCGAAATCGTCCACGCCAAAATGGTGAATCCACTTCATGACCTGACCGGCACGAAAGCGCTTCTCCCCGATCGAGTCGAAGAACTGTTCCATTTCCGGTTGAGTCAGCCCCAACAGGTTCGTCTTGCCAGTCATATCAGTCATGGATTCACCTTCACTCGTGAGCCGTAGCTTAGCGAGTGGTTACTTCGGTAGTAGCGAAGAAGTATGCGATTTCGCGAGCAGCAGCGGCTTCGGAGTCCGAACCGTGAACGGCGTTGGCATCGATCGACTCGGCGAAGTCGGCGCGGATGGTACCGGCAGCGGCTTCTTTAGGGTTGGTGGCACCCATCAGCTCGCGGTTCAGGGCGATGGCGTTTTCGCCTTCCAGAACCTGAACGACAACCGGGCCGGAAGTCATGAAGGCAACCAGTTCACCGAAGAAGCCACGAGCGCTGTGCTCGGCGTAGAAGCCTTCGGCCTCGGCCTTGGACAGTTGCTTGAGTTTCGAGGCAACGACGCGCAGACCGGCTTTTTCGAAACGAGTGGTGATCTCGCCGATGACGTTCTTGGCGACAGCGTCGGGCTTGATGATGGAGAAAGTACGTTGAACAGCCATGTGAAACTCCAGAAACGGTGATTGAAGCGAAAAATTAAACCCGCGAATTATACGCGGGTTCCGGGGTATTGCCTAACCTGCAAATCGATCAGTCTTTTTCGGCAGCCCAGAGGGTCTGCACAGCTTCGAGCACCTTCTCGCCGACGCGACCGGAGGTGTCGTCGAAATCCGGAAGCGCCTTGATCATCTGCTGCAGGCGGGTGAAGCCGATCGAATACGGGTCCAGATCCGGGTGCTGCTCTTCCAGCTCCTCGGCGATGCGCTGTACATCATTCCAACCATAGCTCATGACAATCCCTCGGTCAGTGCGGCGCTTCGGCGGCGTGATTGAGCGAGTACTTGGGAATCTCGACGGTGATGTCCTCGGTGCCGACCTTGGCCTGGCAGCTCAGACGCGAAGTCGGCTCCAGCCCCCAGGCGCGGTCGAGGAAGTCTTCTTCCAGCTCGTCGGCTTCTTCCAGCGTGTTGAAACCGGCGCGGATCACGCAGTGGCAGGTGGTGCAGGCGCAGACGCCGCCGCAGGCACTCTCGATCTCGATGTGATGATCGTGGGCGACGTCGAGCAGCGACCTGCCGGTTTCAGCCTCGACCACCATACCGTCCGGGCAATGCTCGGCGTGGGGCAGAAATGTCACCTTCGGCATCAGTTATTCCTCAATTTCATTCAGGTTGCGCCCTGACAGGGCGTCTTTCACGGCATTGTTCATGCGACGCGCGGCGAACGCATCGGTCACCTGCGACAGCAGCTTGGTCTGCTGTTCGATGGCCGGACCGTCACTGCCTTTGACCAGCGCGCGCAACTCGTCCATCTGCAGGCCGATCACCATGCGCTCCTCGTCGTCGAGCAGACGCTCGCCGTCGGCGTCCAGCGCGGCCTGTACGGCCTCGATCAGACGCTCACCGTCGACCTGGTGTTCACGCAACTGGCGAGCGACCTTGTCATCGCCGGCGTACTGGAAGGAATCGGTGAGCATCCGGGCGATCTCGCCGTCGGTCAGACCGTAGGACGGCTTGACCTGAATGCTCGCCTCGACGCCCGAACCCAGCTCGCGGGCGGACACACTGAGCAGGCCATCGGCGTCGACCTGGAAGGTGACGCGGATCTTCGCCGCACCAGCCACCATGGCAGGAATGCCGCGCAGTTCGAAACGAGCCAGGGAACGGCAGTCGCTGATCAGCTCGCGCTCACCCTGCAGCACATGCACCAGCAGCGCCGACTGGCCGTCTTTATAAGTGGTGAAATCCTGGGCACGGGCGACGGGAATGGTGGTGTTGCGCGGAATCACCTTCTCCATCAGCCCGCCCATGGTTTCCAGCCCCAGGGACAGTGGAATGACATCGAGCAGCAACAGCTCGCCGCCGTCACGCTTGTTGCCGGCCAGGGTATCGGCCTGGATGGCGGCACCTATAGCCACGACCTGATCCGGGTCGATGTCGGTCAGGGGCTGGCGCCCGAACAGCTCGCCCACTGCTTCACGCACACGCGGAACGCGAGTGGAACCGCCGACCATGACCACGGCGAGAATCTCGTCGATCTCGATGTTCGCGTCACGCACGGCGCGTCGGCACGCCTTGAGGCTGCGCGCGACCATGGGTTCGATCAGGGCCTGGAAAGCATCACGGGTGAGCTCCGCGCTCCAGCTACCGTAGGTGATGGTGGTGCTATGCGCCTGGCTCAACGCTTCCTTGGCAGCGCAGGCCGCCTGGAGCAATTGGCGTTGTGCACCAGGATCGAGGTTGGCGGATACACCGGCCTGCTCGACGATCCAGCCGGCGATGGCATGGTCGAAGTCATCACCGCCCAGCGCGCTGTCGCCGCCGGTGGCCAGTACTTCGAACACACCGCCGGTGAGGCGTAGGATGGAAATGTCGAACGTCCCGCCGCCCAGGTCGTAGATCGCCACCAGCCCTTCGGCGTGTTGATCCAGGCCATAGGCCACGGCCGCGGCGGTGGGCTCATTGAGCAGGCGCAAGACGTTCAGACCGGCCAGACGTGCAGCGTCCTTGGTGGCCTGGCGCTGGGCATCGTCGAAATAGGCAGGCACGGTGATCACCGCCCCCACCAGCTCGCCACCCAAGGTGTCTTCGGCACGCTGACGCAGGGCCTTGAGGATGTCGGCAGACACCTCCACCGGACTCTTCGGGCCCTGCGCGGTTTCGATGAACGGCATGTGCGACTCGCCACCGACGAAGCGGTAGGGCAATTGCTCGCCCAGTTGCTTGACGTCGGTCAGGCCGCGGCCCATCAGACGCTTGACCGAGAGCACGGTGTTGAGCGGATCGCTGGCAGCGGCGGCCTTGGCAGCCGCTCCCACTTCGATGCGGTCGGCATGATAGCGCACGGCGGACGGCAGGATGACCTGCCCGTCTGCGTCCGCCAGGGGTTCGGAGAGACCGCTGCGCAGCGCAGCGACCAGCGAATTGGTAGTGCCCAGGTCGATCCCCACGGCCAGACGACGCTGGTGTGGTTGAGGACTCTGGCCAGGTTCGGCGATCTGCAGTAGGGCCATGCTTATCAGGTCAGGAATTCAGGCGTGCGGCCGTAGCGACACTGGGTTAATCGTCGAGGCGCTCTTCGAGCTGGCGCACTTCATAGGAAAGCTTGTCGAGGAACTGCATGCGCCGCATCAGGCGTTCGGCCTGTTCGCGTTGCGCAGCGTCATCCCAACAGGCAGCGAAGCTGTCTTCGAGTTCAGCCTGCGCGGTCTTGACCCGGCGCTTGAACGTTGCCACGCCCGCCAGGTCGGCGCTGTCCTGCAGGTCTTCGAGCTCTTCGCGCCACTGCATCTGCTGCAGAAGAAAGTCCGGATCGTGGACCGTGACTTCCTGCGGTACTTCCTGGCCACTGATGGACAGCAAATAGCGCGCACGCTTGGGCGCAGCCCTCAAGGTCTGGTAGGCGTCGTTCAGGCCCGCAGACTTTTCGAGGGCCTGGCGCTGCTCACGCTCGGAGGCATCGGCAAAGCGATCGGGATGGACCTCACGGGCCAACTCGCGATAGCGCGTGGCCAGTTGATCGAGGTCCAAGCGAAAGCCGGGCTTGAGGTCGAACAGGGCGAAATGACAAGGAGTACCCACGGATGTGCCTCAGATATTGAAGCTTTCGCCGCAGCCACATTCGCCGCGCACGTTGGGGTTGTTGAACTTGAAGCCTTCGTTCAACCCTTCCTTGACGAAATCGAGTTCGGTGCCGTCCAGGTAGACCAGGCTCTTGGGATCGATGATCACCTTGACGCCATGGTTCTCGAAGACCTTGTCTTCGCTACCGGCTTCATCGACGAACTCCAGCACGTAGGCCAGGCCCGAGCAACCGGTGGTGCGTACGCCCAAGCGAATGCCGTCACCCTTGCCACGCCCCTGGAGGGAACGACGAACATGGTTGGCGGCGGCTTCTGTCATGCTGATAGCCATCGTGACTCCTTACCTGCAAACGGTTTCGCGCGAGCGGTCACCCGCACCGCGCTGTATCGAACCTTCGACTGTGTCCAGCTTCGCTCTGACTCAGAGCAGACCTTTCTTCTGCTTGTAGTCGCGCACGGCCGCCTTGATGGCGTCCTCGGCGAGCACCGAGCAGTGGATCTTCACCGGCGGCAACGCCAGTTCTTCGGCCAGCTGGGTATTCTTGATGGTTTCGGCTTCGTCCAGGGTCTTGCCCTTCATCCACTCGGTGGCGAGGGAGCTGGAAGCGATGGCCGAACCGCAGCCGTAGGTCTTGAACTTGGCATCTTCGATGATGCCCTGTTCGTTGACGCGGATCTGCAGACGCATCACATCGCCGCACGCCGGAGCGCCGACCATGCCGGTGCCGACGTCGGCATCTTCGGCGTCCATCTTGCCCACGTTACGTGGGTTTTCGTAGTGGTCGATGACCTTTTCACTGTAAGCCATGGTATTGATCCTTACTGAAACTCATCAGGTAAGCCGCTCTTGTCGGCAGCTACTTAGTGCGCCGCCCACTCGATCTTCGAGATATCGACACCGTCTTTGTACATGTCCCACAGCGGCGACAGAGCGCGCAGCTTGGTGACGGCCTCGCAGACTTTCTGCGCGGCGTAATCGACTTCTTCTTCGGTGGTGAAGCGACCGAAGGTGAAACGAATGGAGCTGTGGGCCAACTCGTCGTTGCGGCCCAGGGCGCGCAGTACATACGAGGGCTCGAGCGAGGCCGAGGTGCACGCCGAACCGGAAGACACTGCCAGGTCCTTGAGGGCCATGATCAGCGACTCGCCTTCGACATAGTTGAAGGACAGGTTCAGGTTGTGCGGCACACGGGCCGTCAGGCTGCCGTTGACGTACAGCTCTTCGAGGTTCTCGACCTGCTGGTAGAAGCGATCGCTCAACGCCTTGATGCGCAGGTTCTCGCTGGCCATGGTTTCCTTGGCGATGCGGAAGGCTTCGCCCATGCCGACGATCTGGTGCGTGGCCAGGGTGCCCGAACGCATGCCGCGCTCATGACCACCGCCGTGCATGGCCGCTTCGAGGCGAACACGCGGCTTGCGGCTGACGTACAGCGCGCCGATACCCTTGGGACCGTAGGTCTTGTGCGCCGAGAACGACATCAGGTCGACCTTCAGTGCCGACAGGTCGATCTCGACCTTGCCGGTGGACTGGGCCGCATCGACGTGGAACAGCACGCCGCGCGAGCGAGTCAGCTCGCCGATGGCAGCGATGTCGTTGATCACGCCGATTTCGTTGTTCACATGGATGACCGAGACCAGGATGGTGTCGTCACGCATGGCCGCCTCGATCATGGCCGGAGTGACCAGACCATCGGTGCCGGGCTCCAGATAGGTGACGTCGAAACCTTCACGCTCGAGCTGGCGGGTAGTATCCAGGACCGCCTTGTGCTCGATCTTGGTGGTGATGATGTGCTTGCCCTTGGTCTGGTAGAAGTGCGCCACACCCTTGATCGCCAGGTTGTCGGACTCGGTGGCACCGCTGGTCCAGACGATCTCGCGCGGGTCGGCACCGACCAGGTCGGCCACTTGACGACGGGCGTTCTCGACGGCTTCTTCAGCCTTCCAGCCGAACACGTGCGAACGGGAAGCCGGGTTACCGAAGTTCCCGTCCATCTGCAGGCATTCGATCATCTTCTGTGCAACGCGAGGATCCACTGGCGTGGTCGCGGAGTAATCGAGGTAAATCGGCAACTTCATTGGTATCTCCTATCAGGCGGCTAACCTGGCTTTCTCATTCGACGGCAGACGTTTCGATCTTGTCCAGGCGCTGCATGCGGCCGTTGCTGTTGCAACGACGCAGATCCTGGCGCTGAGCGACTTCTTGCACCTCACGACGAGTGACAAGGTCGGACAGACTGATACCGCTCAAAAATTCGTGAATCTGCTGGCTGAGGTCACACCACAGGTGGTGGGTCAGGCAGGTGTCACCGGCGTGGCAATCACCCAGGCCCTGGCACTTGGTGGCATCGACCGATTCGTTGACCGCGTCGATGACCTGTGCAACCTGGATGCCTTCCATGTCGCGGGACAGCTGATAACCACCGCCGGGACCACGCACGCTGGACACCAGGTTGCCCCGGCGCAGCTTGGCGAACAGTTGCTCCAGGTAGGACAGGGATATGCCCTGGCGCTCGGAGATGTCGGCCAATGAGACCGGGCCACGCTGCGCGTGCAATGCCAGGTCGAGCATGGCAGTGACGGCGTATCGGCCTTTCGTTGTCAGTCGCATGGCTAGTACCACGGGTTCTCGGAATAGGTTCGATCATCCTATTTCCGAGTAAATTTGTCAACTATAAGTCCTACGGATTTACTAGGACTTGAGCGCAAAAACGGCGGCGCAATGGTAGCAGACTAATGATGCCGATTGGGGCCTGTGTGACGGCCCGGATCAAGACTGCGCCTTGCGCTCCGCGCCTTGCACGCATTCGAAGTCTTCGTCGCGCAAGGGCGGCAGGTCCTTGGCGCAGTAGTCGCTGCCCAGGCGGTTCAGCGCGCCACACATTCCTTCCAGACGCCCGTCCACCGCATGCAGGTGATCGAGCAGCTGGCCGATGGCCCGCGCGACCGGGTCCGGCATGTCCTCGCCGCCGACGCCATAGGCATCGAAACCGATCTTCTCGGCCATGGCCTTGCGCCGCGCGTCCAGCTCGTCATCGCTCTTGACGATGATCTTGCCGGGTATCCCGACCACGGTCGCGCCGGGTGGTACTTCCTTGGTCACCACCGCGTTGGAGCCGACCTTGGCCCCGGCACCCACCGTGAACGGCCCGAGCACCTTGGCGCCCGCCCCCACCACCACGCCATCGGCCAGGGTCGGATGGCGCTTGCCCTTGTTCCAGCTGGTGCCGCCCAAGGTCACGCCCTGATAGATCGTCACGTCGTCACCGATCTCGGCCGTCTCGCCAATCACGATGCCCATGCCGTGGTCGATGAAGAAGCGTCGCCCCACCGTCGCACCAGGATGGATCTCGATGCCCGTCATCCAGCGACCGAAGTTGGACACCACCCGCGCCAGCCACTTCAACTCGCGCTTCCACAAGGCATGGGCGGCCCGATGCAGCCAGATGGCGTGCATGCCCGGGTAGCAGGTCAACACCTCGAACGCATTGCGCGCGGCCGGATCGCGATGAAAAACACTCTGGATATCTTCCCGCAGACGTTCGAACATTTATTGATCCTTGCGCTTATGCGGCTCGCCCCGAGCGACCTTTTGGGTCTCGGTGAGAATGCCGCGCAAAATACTCATTTCCGACTTGTTCACGGCGCTGCGCCCGAACAGGCGGCGCAGGCGAGCCATCAGGTGCCGTGGCTTTTCCGGGTCGAGAAAGGCGATGTCGACCAGGGTGTCCTGCAGATGGCCATAGAAGCGCTCCATTTCGTCGCTGGTGGCCAGCTCCTCGGTTTTGTCCAGCGTTGGCGCCGGACGCTTGCCCGCCAGCCAGGCCATGCGCACTTCATACCCAAGCACTTGCACAGCCGCCGCCAGATTCAGCGAACTGAACTCCGGATTGGACGGGATGTGCACATGGAAATGACAGCGCTGCAGCTCATCGTTGGTCAAGCCCGCGTGCTCGCGGCCGAACACCAGCGCGATCTCCTTGCCCTGCCCGGCCTCCTCGATGACCTTCTCGCCACACTCGCGGGGATCCACCAGCGGCCACGGCAGGCTGCGGTCGCGGGCGCTGGTGCCCAGCACCACGGTGCAGCCCACCAACGCCTCTTCCAGGGTGGCGACCACCTGGGCGTTTTCCAGCACGTCGCTGGCGCCCGATGCGCGGGCGTCGGCTTCGGGCGACGGGAACTCGCGGGGCTCAACCAGGACCAGCCGTGACAACCCCATGTTTTTCATGGCGCGCGCCGCGCCACCGATGTTGCCGGGATGGCTGGTATTGACCAGGACGACTCGGATGTTATCCAGCACGGCTAGGGCTCTGTGTCGGGGAAAGGGCGGCAAATATTACAGAAGGCCTATAACTAAGGCTATGTCCCTCTTCTTGTCCACGACTTTTCTGCTAGAATGCGCGGCTTTCTTTAACGACCTTAGGTGAAACGTCCATGCAGCCCATGCTGAATATCGCGCTGCGCGCCGCCCGCAGCGCCAGTGAATTGATCTTCCGCTCCATCGAGCGCCTGGATACCATCAAGGTCGACGAGAAAGATGCCAAGGACTACGTGTCCGAAGTCGATCGCGCTGCCGAACAGAAAATCATCGACGCCCTGCGCAAGGCCTACCCGACCCACGGCATCCGTGGCGAAGAGACCGGTTTCCATGCCGGCAGCGGTGAAGGCGAAGACTACCTCTGGATCATCGACCCACTGGACGGCACCACCAACTTCCTGCGCGGCGTACCGCACTTCGCCGTCAGCATCGCGTGCAAGTACCGTGGTCGCCTGGAACACGCCGTCGTGCTCGATCCTGTCCGCCAGGAAGAATTTACCGCCAGCCGTGGCCGTGGCGCCCAGCTCAATGGCCGCCGCCTGCGCGTCAGCGGTCGCACCAGCCTGGACGGCGCCCTGCTGGGTACCGGCTTCCCGTTCCGCGACAACCAGATGGACAACCTGGACAACTACCTGGGCATGTTCCGCAGCCTGGTCGGCCAGACCGCCGGCATTCGCCGCGCCGGCGCCGCCAGCCTGGATCTGGCCTACGTTGCCGCTGGCCGCTTCGATGCGTTCTGGGAGTCAGGCCTGTCGGAATGGGACATGGCCGCAGGCGTCCTGCTGATTCAGGAAGCAGGCGGCCTGGTGAGCGATTTCACCGGCGGTCACAACTTCCTGGAAAACGGCCACATCGTTGCCGGTAACACCAAGTGCTTCAAGGCAGTCCTGACTGCCATCCAGCCGCACCTGCCGGCCTCGCTCAAGCGCTGAGACCTGGCACGACAAGAAAAGCACCCCACGGGGTGCTTTTTTCATGGGCGCAATTCAGCCCCCGCCCAGTCAACCTTCGCAGGCGAAAGCCAGTATCCGCCCCAGCATTTCGTCGCATCCGGCCAACTGCGCGACACTGATGAACTCATCGGGCTTGTGCCCCTGCGCCATGCTGCCGGGCCCGCACACCACGGTGGCGATGCCTGCCTGATCGAACAGCCCGCCTTCGGTACCGAAGGCCACCGTGGAAAACGCCTGCGAACCGCTGAACCGCGCGATCAAGCGGGCGGCCTCGCTGGCATGGCTGACGTCCAGGCCCGGATAGCTGGACAGCTCGCTGAACCGAATTGCACTCTGACCACTGATCGCCTGCATGGCCGGCAGCAGCGTGTGCTCGGCGTAGCGTTGCAGGGCTTCCGTCAACTGTCGCGGGTCTTCGGCAGGCAGCGAGCGCACCTCGAAATCGAAGCGGCAGTGCTGGGGGACGATGTTAAGTGCCGTACCACCCGCGATAACCCCCACCTGCACCGTGGAAAACGGCGGATCGAAGCGCTCGTTGCGGCCATCCGGGACCTGCAGCGCATCGCCCAGCCGACCCAGTTCGGCAATCAGTCGCGCGGCGTATTCGATGGCGTTGACCCCGCTCGGCGCGTGGGCCGAATGGCAGGCCAGGCCCTGCACCTCGCAGCGCATGGCCAGTTTGCCCTTGTGGCCGAGCACCGGCGCCAGCTCGGTCGGCTCGCCGATCACGCACAACATCGGCTGCACCGGTTTGCTCCGCAAAGCCTCGAGCAGCGAGCGCACGCCCAGGCAACCGACTTCTTCATCGTAGGACAAGGCAATGTGCACCGGCCGACGCAGGGGCGCCTGCACGAGCGTGGGCACCTGTGCCAGTACGCAGGCGATGTAGCCTTTCATGTCCGCGGTGCCGCGGCCGTACAACTTGCCGTCCGCTTCGCTCAACTGGAACGCAGGATACGTCCAGGCCTGGCCGTCCACCGGCACCACGTCGGTATGACCCGACAGGACGATGCCCGGCACATCGGCCGGGCCGATGCTGGCGAACAGATTGGCCTTGCTGCCGTCCTCGTTGTAGATCAGCTCGCTGCTCACGCCATGCCCGGTCAGGTAGTCGCGAACGAACTCGATCAGGGCAAGGTTGGATTCGCGGCTGGTGGTGTCGAAGGCCACCAAGTGCGCCAGCAGCTCACGGCTGACGCTCATCGCTCGTCTCCGGGCACGCCATAGCCCGGTGCTACCGCCGGATTCAGGGCACGGTCGATGTAGTCCTGCATCTGCGGTCGATAGGCCAGCCACAATCCCTGCAACTCGCCCAAGGGGTCATGCTCGGCCCAGTCAACGCGCAGATCGACAATGGGCCACGGCAGCTCGCCCACGACCTTCAGCGCCGCCGAATGCACCGGCCCGGCTTCGCCGCCCGCGGCCAGGCCGGCGAGCATGGCGTGCAGCAGACGCTCGGCCAAATGCCCGGAGGCGTGTTCGAACGCCTCGACCACGGCGTCGACCACGGCGGTTGTGGCCAGCATGTTGCCGGCGGCGACACACTGCTCACCGCTGCGCGCGTGATGAATGCCCAGGGTCTGGCTGCCACTGGCGTGGGCGCTCCGGCCTTGCGCATCGATGGCGATGATCTGGCGATACGCACCGAAGCCGTCGCGGTCCAGCACCTGTTGCAACGCCTGGTCAGGCGACACCTGTTGTTCCAGTTGCGCCAGTGTCTGCGGGCCGAGGGCTGGCAGCGTGATGTTCTGCGACGACACCGCGCCCACACCGGCCACAAGCCACGGGCAGCGAGCACCCACGGCGATGCTCGACGAACTGATGGCGATGCCCAACTGGCCGGTTTCGGCGCAGCGCGCTGCGATGGAAAAGGTCATGGCAGAGAACTCCTCAGTCCGGAATGACGGCGATCACATCGATTTCCATCAGCCACTGCGGCTGGCCCAGGGCCGAGACCACCAGGCCCGTGGAGATCGGAAAGACACCTTTGAGCCAACGGCCAACCACATGATAGACCGGCTCGCGATAACGCGGATCGATGATGTAGGTGGTGGTCTTGACGATGTGCGACAGGTCACTGCCTGCCTCTTCCAGCAACTGCTTGACGTTTTTCATGGCCTGCTCGGCCTGCGCCGCAGGGTCGCCCAGGCCGACCAGGTTGCCGTCGAAATCGGTGCCCACCTGACCGCGCACATACACGGTATTGCCGGCGCGCACCGCTTGGCACAAATCGTTGTCCAGGCTCTGATTGGGGTAGGTGTCCTTGGTGTTGAACATGCGGATGCGGGTATGGGTGACCATGAACGAAGCTCCTTGGCGTGCGCGTCGTAGTGAGGCGACACAGTGATGATCAAGCGTTGGCGCGCAACGGCGCGGGTGTCCGGGCAGCGGTCCGGGACTCGTCATAGGCGCGGTACTTGCGCTGCGTGGCGATCTGATCGGCGACATGCTTGGCGTCATGCCAGACGCCCCAGATAAAGGCCGACCCGCGCCGCGACAGCCAAGGCAGACCGACGAAATAGACGCCCTGCTCGCTGCTCACGCCGCGCTGATGACGTGGCTTGCCGTTGGCGTGGAAGGCGTCGACCTGCAACCAGCTGTAGTCCTGCGAATAGCCGGTGGCCCAGATGATCGTGGACACCCCCGCCTCGGTCAGGTCCAGCGCCTGCAACGGCTCGGCGATGCACGCCGCGTCGGCCACGCGCTCGCGGGCGGTCGGCTCCAGGGGCAGGTCCAGGCCGTTGCGCTCGGCGTAGGCGTCGGCAGCATCGAGCAGCGCCAGGTAGTTCTCGTCGCCTCGGTCCAGATTGTCGTTCAGATCCTGGGCGAAGCTGACCTTGCCGTCGGCAAACCGCTCGGTCAGACCCACCAGCACCATGCCCGCCTGAGCCAGTTGCCGAAAGTCCACGGTGTGCCCGCCGCGGGCACCGCTGACGGCGATGGTGACGTGCTCCCGGCCCGCCTGCACCGTTTCACTGTCCCACAGCCCGAGCACCCCCAGCCACCAGCAGAAGTCGCGCCCACGGTAGGCGCGCGGCGGCCGATCGTGGGGACCCACCGAGAGGTAGACCTTACGCCCGGCACGCAGCAACTCCTCGGCGATCTGCACCCCGGAGGAACCGGCCCCGACCACCAGTACCGCGCCTTGGGGCAATTGTTCAGGATTGAAATAGTGCGCCGAGTGAATCTGGTGGAGGGTCGAATCCGTAGGCGCGATGGCCGGGATCACCGGCTTCTGAAACGGCCCGGTGGCCGATACCAGGTGGTTGACGTAATAGGTGCCATCGCTGGTTTCCACGGTGAAGCCGGCACGGCCAACATTGCGCGTGACACGCCTGACCTCGACGCCGGTCTTGATCGGCGCATCAAACTTGCGGGCATAGGCCTCGAAATAGTCGGCCACCTGCTCCTTGCCGGCAAAGCCATCGGGGTCCATGTCGAATTCCAGGCCCGGGAACCGATCGTGCCAGGCCGGACCGTTGGCCACCAGCGAGTCCCAGCGGCCCGAGCGCCAGGCTTCGGCGATACGATGCCGCTCCAGCACCAGATGAGGGATACCCAGACGGCTCAGGTGCTCGCTCATGGCCACGCCGGCCTGGCCGGCGCCTACGACCAGGGTGTCTATTTCGGTGATCTGTTGGTTCATCTTGGCATCCTTCGACAGGCCGTCGGTGGCCAGTCGCTGTCTTCATGAAAATTCGAAAGCCGGGCGCACGGCGTCCTGCGGCACCCGCGAGGCTGTGTGCAAAGCTTCAATCATTCGGGCGCTCGGTTGCGCTCAGTCCACCAGCGAAGGGTCCGCCTGGATCATCAGGTGCTTCATTTCTTCGAAATGGCGCTGGGAAAAATCGGTGATCTTCTCCCAGTCCCGTGCGGTCTTTTCCGCCACGTCATCGGCGAGCAGCTTGAGCGGCTGGCCGGTCGACCAGGCCGTTACCAGAATCTGGCAGGCCCGCTCCAAGGTCCAGATGTCATCGAAGGCTTCGCCCACCGTGGCGGCGGTGACGATGACGCCGTGGTTGCCCATCAGCAGCCGGCGCTTGTCCTGCAGCAGGTTGGCCAGGCGAGCGCCCTCGGCGCTGGTATCAGCCATGCCACCATAGAGTTCGTCCACCGCCACACGGTTGAAATAACGCGCTGTGTTCTGGTCGACCGGCAGAATCTTGGGTTGCGCAAGGCAAGCTACGGCCGTGGTGTAGACCGGGTGCAGGTGCAGCACCACACGGGCATCGGGCAGGCACTGGTGAACCTGGCCGTGGATCGACCATGCCGTGGCGTCCACGTCCGGGCGGTGCGCGGCTTCGGTATCGTCGGCATCGAGCAGCAACAGATCACTGGCCCGCAGCCGCGAGAAATGCACCCACTTGGGGTTGAGCAGGAACTGCTTGCCGTCGGCGCTGATGGCGGCGCTGAAATGGTTGGCGACCGCCTCGTGCATGCCCAGGTGGGCGATGATGCGGAACGTTGCGGCCAGGTCGATGCGCGTCTGTTCTTCGAAACTCAGGGCCATGCTCTGGGCACTCCATTGAAACGTACCCGCCAGGATCGACGGATACTGTCGGCTGATGTCGAGGCGCGATATCAGGGCTTGGGCATCAAGGCGGCGATGTCATCGGCGGTCGGTGCCTGGAACTTGTACTTGTCCAGCAGCGCCGCGTATTCGGGGGTCTTGCTGTACTTCTCCAGGCCCTGGATCAGCGCGTTGCGGACCTCGTCGTTGCCCTTCTTCACACCGAAGCCGTTGAGCACCGGGTAGATCAGGGTCTGCGAGGAAATCACCACGCGATCGCCCAGCTTGTCGACCACCCCGCGAGCGACCGCCGCGTCGGTGATCTGCGCTTCCACCGCGTGGGCGAG
This sequence comes from Pseudomonas sp. RIT-PI-a, assembly GCF_001187875.1. NCBI lineage: Bacteria > Pseudomonadati > Pseudomonadota > Gammaproteobacteria > Pseudomonadales > Pseudomonadaceae > Pseudomonas > Pseudomonas sp. RIT-PI-a. The sequence goes on along the minus strand of NZ_LGIR01000031.1, from coordinate 123,691 downwards.
CATGGCCTGGGTGGTTTGCGGGTCGGTGCCGTACTCACTGATGGCGATCGGCTGCAGACCGTTCTTCACGCAGTACTCGGCGGACAGCTTCTGCAACTGCTGCAACCAGGAGGTGGCGCCCATGGAGCCGATCTTGTGCCCGCAGAACTCTTCCGGCGTCTTGGGCTGATAAGCGCTGCCCTTGACCGCGAGGATCGACTCACCGCTTTTCAGGTAAGGGACCATGTCGATCACCTTCATGCGGTCGGCGGTGATGTACATCGACGAGTTGGTGATATCGAACCGTCCGGCCTGAAGCCCGCTGATCAGGTTGGGAAAGCGGGTGTCGATGTTTTCCGCAGTCATGCCCATGACCTTGGCGAGACCGTCGAGAAACTCGATATCGAAGCCGGCGGGCTTGTTCTTCTCCATGTATTCGTAAGGGAAGAACGTCATGTCGGACCCGGCGACGATCTTGCCGGGCTGCTGGAACGCCGAAGCGCTCAACGAACTGGCGGCCAGGATGGCGCCGAACACGGCCATGGCGACGGGGCGGGCTTTCAGGCTTGGCAACTTCATGGGGTATTCCTCGCAGTCAATGGATTCAGGCTGTTGCCAGGTCGGTACCGGCTTGCTGGACGAAAAACGATGCACCCTTGGGTTTCTGCGGCAGGCGAACATGGTTCTCGGTGCTGCGGATCAAGCCGCTCTCGCACCCGGCAACCAAGCGTCCGGCGTGCGCACTGGGCAGCGGGTTGTCGGCCAGTGGCAGAGCGTCCTCGGCGGCGTACACGCTGATGAACAACGTCCGCGGATCTTCGGTGTGGTTGGGGCTCGAAGCATGCAGCAGGCGGGTGTGCATGAAGCACACCGAGCCCGGCGGGCCGAAGCAGGCCACCGGCGCCTGGCAGTGCTCCTCGACCACGGCATCGGCCACCGCGCCGGTGAAACGCTCGTCGTGCCAGTGCGACCACAGCGGGCCTTTGTGGCTACCGGGTATCACCTTGAGCGGACCGTTCTGCGCGGTCACTTCGCTGACCATCAACAGCGCCGTTACCAGGTCGTCGTTGCTGTGCGGAGTGAAGAGGAAATCCTGATGCCATTTCACCTGGGTCGCGGTGTGCGGCAGCTTGGAGTTGATCTTGCTGTGATGAAAACGAGTGCCGCTTCCGCCGATCAACTGGCCGGCGATTTCGGCCATGCGCGATTCGAAGGCCGTCTGGCGATACGCCGGCGAAATCTCGGTGGGCGACGCTACCCGGCGCAGGGAGGGATGGTCGGCACGGTGATCGCTTTCCACATCGAAACGTGCGCGACCATCCAGGGTTTCACCCCAGGCCTGAGCCTGGCTGCGGCTGTCCTGCACCCATTGATCGAAGTCATGCTGCAGCGCCGCCACTTCAGGCGCCGCCAGCACGTCCTCGACCACCAGAAAGCCATCCTGGTGAAACTGGTCTATCTGCCATTGCTCGATCATGTTCTCTCCTCGCACCGGTAGGGTTGGCTTCAGGCCAACGAGACATCTTTCAGGAACGCTTCCACTCGCGGGTTGTGACCGCCACGCAGCGCCTGCGGGCTGTCGTCGCAGACCACTCGCCCCTTCTCCATGAAGACGATGCGATCGGAAACCTTGAAGGCAAAATTCATTTCGTGGGTCACGATGATCATGGTGATGCCTTCGCTGGCCAGGGCCTCGATGACCTGCAGCACCTCGTTGACCTTCTCCGGATCGAGCGCCGAGGTGGGCTCATCGAACAGCATGATCTGCGGGCGCATCATCAATGCCCGGGCGATCGCCACGCGCTGCTGCTGGCCGCCGGACAACTGATGCGGGTATTTCCATGCGTGGTCGAGCATGCCGACCTTGTGCAGCAAGGCGTAGGCCTGCTGTTTGAGTTCGGCCAGGGGCGCCAGACGGTGATAACGCGGCGCCATCAACAGGTTGTTCAGCACGGTCATGTGCGGGAACAGATTGAAGCTCTGGAACACCATGCCGATGTTCATGCGGTGCTCGGCGTGCTCCACATAGCGCGGCGGTTGCGCGCCCTGCCGGTTCAGATGAATGAACGGTTTACCGTTGATCTTGATGTCGCCGTTGTCGATCTGCTCCAGGCCATTGAGCAAACGAATCAGTGTGGTCTTGCCCGAACCCGAAGGACCGATCACCGACACCACTTCACCCGGCTCGATCTGCAGGCTTACCGCACCGAGCACTTCGACGTCGTTATAGGCCTTGTGCAGCTTGGTCGCCTGCAACGCAGGACCGGTGGCGGCGCTGTCGGGTCGCGTCACGGCGGCGCGGTGTTCAGTGGCCAGGCGCAGCACTTCGGCATCCGGCTGACGCGCGGCCTTGGTCTGGGTCACGTCCAGATAACGCTCCAGGCGTTTGAGCAGGAAATCGAACACGGTCACAATCAGCACATAGAAGAACGCCACCCCTGCCATGGTTTCCATGACCAGAAAGTTCTGCGAATAAAGGCGCTGACCCACCATGAGGATCTCGGTCAGCGAGATCACCGACACCAGCGAGCTGAGCTTGACGATGGAAATGAATTCGTTGGTGAGCGACGGCAGGGCCACCCGCAAGGCCTGGGGGATGACGATGCGCCACTGGGTGCCGGCAAAGCGCAGGCCCAATGCTCGTGCAGCCTCGCTTTGCCCCTTGGCGATGGACAGCAGCCCGCCGCGATGGATCTCCGCAACGTAAGCGGTTTCACTCAACACCAGCGCGATCAGCCCGGCCCAGAACGGGTTGGCCAGCACGGCCGAAGTGGACGGCATCGCCTGTGGCAGGTTGTAGACGAATATCAGCAGGACCAGCAGCGGCAGGCTGCGAAACAGCCAGATGTAACCGCGCGCCGGCAAGTTGAGCAATGGACGGGAAGATTGCTTCGCCAGCGCCAGTACGAAGCCCAGCACAATACTGACGACCCAGGTCAATACACTGAGTTGAATCACGGTCCAGGCCGCCATCCAGAACTCGGTATCGCCGAGCAGACCAAACATGTATTTCCAATCAAACGTCATCGTCGGCTCGCTTGGCAAGGTCAAGGGTGATGGGTGACTTCCTGTCGACTATGAACTTCGAACGTTGCCCGTTCTGCCCGTCTTAAACCCATCATGATTGATGCCAGGTTCCGCCGAAATTAGTAAATTCGGGCCCCTTGCATAGGAAAAACCTAAGCAGAAGTTCCCGAGTCGAACATCGCACTCCCTGTTTCTGCTTGGTTGGATACAAAGATCAGGAAATCCTGAAAACCACTGCACGGTTTTAGCGCAGCCTGTTTCCGGTCTTATGGCAGACGAGACTTTTTGGTGCGAAATGGGTTTTGCGCCTTGATTCATTGGGTGTGCCGGAATGCCGCACTTCAGAAGCTCGTTTGCAGAGCGCCGCTATTGCTGGGCGTGAAGTGTGATCAGGGTTCCGACAGTCCTGGTAGTTCAGGGTAGCCCAGGCAGTGGCATGGTCTTCGCAGGCATAGGTAAAACCTATTCAGGCGGCGCAGGGCTGCACGGCGCTGCCGAGGAGCTGAACTTGATGCACTTCACCCTTCGGCAACTCAAATACTTCGTCGCGGCCGTCGAACAGGACAGCATTGCCGAGGCCTCCAGGCAGTTGCATATATCCCAGCCGTCCATCTCCGTCGCAATCAAGAATCTCGAAGAAGCCTTCAATCAACCCTTGTTCGTCCGCCATCATGCCCAAGGTGTTTCACTCACGGCCGGCGGCGGCAGGATCTATGAAAAGGCCAAGGAGTTATTGAGGCTGTCTCAGGAATTGGAGCAGGATTCGCGCGCCGAGAATGGCAATGTTTCGGGCACCATTGCCATTGGCTGTTTCGAATCGGCCGCGCCGTTGTACATGCCCAAGTTGGTCGCCGGATTCAAAAGCCTGTATCCGGAAGTTGCCATTCAACTTTATGACGGCGAACAGCATGAACTGATGCACGGCCTGCACCGTGGTCGTTTCGACCTGGCCTTTCTCTACGACCTGGAACTGGGCAACACCATTCACAAACAGGCCCTCAACGCGCCTCACAAGCCCTACGCCCTGCTACCGCTCAATCACCCTCTGGCGCAACGAACCTCGGTCACTTTGCAGGCCCTGAGCGAGGAGCCGATGATCCTGCTCGATGCCGTTCCCAGCCGCAGTTACTTCATGGATATCTTCACCGAGAAGGGCTATGCCCCGGTCGTTGCCTACAGCTCCCCCTCCATCGAGATGGTGCGCTGCATGGTAGGGCAAGGATTGGGATTTTCGGTGTTGGTCACGCGGCCGTGCAGCCATATGACCTATGACGGCAAGCTGCTGGCGCATCTGGAAATCGAAGACTACATGCCGGCCTCAACGCTGGTGATGGCGCACCTGCGCAACAACCAGCCGAGTCGGGCGACTCGGCTGTTCATGGAGTATTGCCGGAGTGTGGAGCTGACGCCGCCGGGACCGGCGGCGCGTGTGAGCGAGGAGGAATCTGGAGCTTATTGCCCAGCCTGATTCTCACCAAGGATCAATTGACCCTGCTTGTTCACCGGGATCTGCGAGCCTGGGTCGCGGTCCATGCGCACTTGGCCGACCTTGCCGTCGAGCTGGTACTTCACGTTGTAGCCCACGACCTTGTCACTGATGTCGTTGACCGTATTGCAGCGGGTCTGAGTCGTGGTGTAGGTGTCACGACCCTGCATGCCCTCCTGGACCTTGTTGCCGGCGTAGCCACCGCCGACGGCACCGGCCACGGTGGCGATCTTCTTGCCGTTGCCACCACCGACCTGATTGCCGAGCAAGCCGCCCGCCACTGCACCCAATACACTGCCCACGATCTGATGCTGATCCTGCACCGGCTTCTGCCGAGTCACAGTGACATCCTTGCACACTTCGCGCGGCGTCTTGATCTGCTGTTTGATCGGCTCTGCGGCCAAGACGTCGGCGTACTCGGGGCCTTTGTTCACGAGGCTGTAGGTTGCAACGGCGCCTCCGGCGGTAACACCGACAGCACCCAGCACTGCACCAATCAGCAACGACTTATTCACTTTGAACCTCCTGACTACGGTCATGGCGCCAGGCCACGTTTCCCAGCCTTGGAGCATGAAAAAAGGCGCGAGTTCAATACTCGCGCCTTTCAGGCCTTGCCGCAGTTGACGTGGAACGTCTTATGGACGGTCGTCGACCTGGTCCTTGGCCACTGGAGGAATCAGATCCTCGCTGCTCAGGTTCAGCCAGATCAGTACCACGTTGGCGATGTAGATCGACGAGTAGGTACCGGCCATGACGCCGATGAACAGTGCCAGCGAGAAGCCCCACAGGTTGTCGCCACCGAAGAACATCAGGGCGGCGATGGCCAGCAGGGTCGACACCGAGGTCGCCACGGTACGCAGCAGCGTCTGGGTCGTGGAAACGTTGATGTTCTCGATCAGGGACGCCTTGCGCATCACCCGGAAGTTCTCGCGAACCCGGTCGAATACCACGATGGTGTCGTTGAGCGAGTAGCCGATGATAGCCAGTACCGCCGCCAGCACTGTCAGGTCGAAGGTGATCTGGAAGAACGACAACAGGCCCACGGTGACGATCACGTCGTGAATCAGCGACAGGATGGCGCCGACCGCGAATTTCCACTGGAAGCGGAACGCCAGGTAGACGAGTACGCCGCCAAGCGCCAGCAGCATGCCGAGGCCGCCCTGGTCGCGCAATTCTTCGCCCACCTGCGGGCCGACGAACTCGACGCGCTTGACCGTGGCCGGGTTGTCGCCACCGACCGTCTGCAGCGCCGCCGCGACCTGGTTGCCCAGTTGCGGGTCTTCACCCGGCATGCGCACCAGCAGGTCGGTGGTCGCACCGAAGTTCTGCACCACGGCGTCGTGATAGCCGGCTTTCACCAGCTCGTCACGGACCAGGCCCAGGTCGGCCGGCTTCTCGTAGGTCAGCTCGATGAGCGTACCGCCGGTGAAGTCCAGCCCGTAGTTCATGCCCTTGTGGAACATGCTGAACAGCGCCAGCACGGTAAGGAGCACGGTGATGGCGAACGCAATATTGCGCACGCCCATGAAGTTGATGGTACGTAACATGGCAGCCCCTTAAATCCACAACTTCTTGAAGTCCCGACCGCCGTAGATCAGGTTGACCATTGCGCGGGTCACCATGATGGCCGTGAACATCGAGGTAAAGATCCCGAGGGACATGGTAACGGCGAAGCCCTTCACCGGGCCGGTGCCCATGGCGAAGAGAATCCCGCCGACCAGCAGCGTCGTCAGGTTGGCGTCGATGATCGCGGTGTAGGCGCGGTCGAAACCTTCATGAATGGCGCGCTGGATGCTCATGCCATTGGCGATCTCTTCACGTATGCGCGAGAAGATCAGCACGTTGGCGTCCACCGCCATGCCCATCGTCAATACGATACCGGCGATACCCGGCAACGTCAGGGTCGCGCCCAGCAACGACATCAGCGCCAGCAGCATGACCATGTTCAAGGCCAGTGCCACGGTGGCGATCACACCGAAGAAGCGGTAGATGGCGATGATGAACAGCGAGACGAACAGCATGCCCCACAGCGACGCATCGATACCCTTGGTGATGTTGTCGGCACCCAGACTCGGACCGATGGTACGTTCTTCGGCGAAGTACATCGGTGCGGCCAGACCACCGGCGCGCAGCAGCAGGGCCAGCTCGGAGGATTCACCCTGGCCGTTGAGGCCGGTGATGCGGAACTGGCTGCCCAGCGGCGACTGGATGGTCGCCAGGCTGATGATCTTCTTCTCTTCGGTGAAGGTCTGTACCGCGACGTCCTTCTCCACACCATTGACCGTCTGCTTGACGTAGCGTGTGGTCGGGCGCTGTTCGATGAAGATCACCGCCATGCTGCGGCCGACGTTGCTGCGCGTGGCGCGGCTCATCAGGTCGCCGCCGTGGCCATCGAGCTTGATGTTTACCTGTGGCTGGCCATGTTCGTCGAAGCTGGCCTGGGCGTCGGTGACCTGGTCACCGGTGATGATCAGGCCACGCTCGACCGCCGCCGGGGCACGGTTGCCCTCGCGGAATTCGAAGGTCTCGGTGGTGGCCTTGGAATCGTCCGGGCCTGCGCCGAGGCGGAATTCCAGGTTGGCGGTCTTGCCCAGGATACGCTTGGCTTCGGCGGTGTCCTGCACGCCCGGCAGCTCGACCACGATGCGGTTGGCACCCTGACGCTGTACCAGCGGCTCGGCCACACCCAGTTCGTTGACCCGGTTACGCACCGTGGTCAGGTTCTGCTTGATCGAGTATTCGCGGATTTCCGCAACCTTGGCCTGAGTCATGGACAGGCGCAACACCGACAACTCGTTGCGCTCGCTGGCGGTCAGGTCGAAATCGGTGAAATTCTTGCGGATCAAAGCCTGGGCCTGGTCACGGGTCGCGGTGTCGTTGAAGCCCAGCTGGATGGCACCATCCTGCTGCGGCAGGCTGCGATAGCGCACACGTTCCTTGCGCAGCAGCGTCTTGACTTCGCCTTCGTAGACTTTCATGCGGGCGTCGAGCGCCTTGTCCATGTCCACTTCGAGCAGGAAGTGCACACCACCGGACAGGTCGAGGCCCAGCTTCATCGGGCTGGCACCCAGGCTGCGCAACCACGGCGGCGTGGTCGGGGCCAGGTTCAGGGCCACCACGTAGTCGTCGCCCAGCGCCTTGCGCACGACATCCTTGGCCGGCAGCTGGTCTTCGGCCTTGGTCAGGCGCAGCAGACCGCCCTTGCCGTTTTCGGCCAGGCTTGCGGATTTGACCTGGATGCCGGCGGCGTTGAGCGCCGTGCCGACGCGATCCAGATCGGCCTGATTGACCTGCAGCGCAGTGCTCGCGCCGCTGACCTGGATGGCCGCGTCATCAGGATAGAGATTAGGTGCGGAATAGATAAAACCGATCGCCAGCACCGCCAGGATCAGTACATATTTCCACAGAGGGTATTTGTTCAGCATCACGCCGCCCGTTCAAGACGCGGGGCGCCTTGCGCGCCCCGACATGGGTAAAAGTCTGCAGCTTAGATCGCTTTGAGCGTGCCTTTGGGCAGGGTCGCGGCGATGGCGCCCTTCTGGATTTTCAGCTCGACGGTGTCGGACACTTCGATGACCACGAAGTCGTCGGTGACCTTGTTGATCTTGCCGGCAATGCCGCCGTTGGTAACCACTTCGTCACCTTTCTGCAGGTTGCCCAGCAGGTTTTTCTGTTCCTTGGCACGCTTGGCCTGCGGGCGCCAGATCATCATGTAGAAGATGACCAGGAAACCGACCAGGAAAATCCACTCGAAGCCAGTGCCGGCAGGGCCAGCAGCCGGTGCAGCGGCGTCCGCGAAAGCGGCGGGGATCAAAAAGCTCATTCAACGCTCCAGTTACTTAGAAGTTATTGACTTGAAAGTCTTTATAAAACGGTCAGTCCAAGGGCGGCACAGGCAGCCCGCGCTTGGCATAGAAGGCATCGACAAAGGCGGCCAATGTACCCTGTTGAATAGCCTCGCGCAAACCAGCCATCAGCCGCTGGTAATGACGCAAATTGTGGATGGTATTCAACATGCTACCCAGCATTTCCCCGCACTTGTCCAGGTGGTGCAGATAAGCGCGCGAGAAGTTGCGGCAGGTGTAGCAATCACAGGTAGGGTCCAGCGGCGAATCATCGTGGCGATGGAACGCATTGCGGATCTTCAGCACGCCGGTATCGATGAACAGATGCCCGTTGCGCGCGTTGCGCGTCGGCATCACGCAGTCGAACATGTCGACGCCGCGGCGCACACCCTCGACCAAGTCCTCGGGTTTGCCTACCCCCATAAGGTAACGAGGTTTGTCAGCGGGCATCTGGCCCGGCAGGTAGTCGAGCACCTTGATCATTTCGTGCTTGGGCTCGCCCACCGACAGGCCGCCGATGGCCAGGCCATCGAAGCCGATCTTGTCCAGGCCTTCGAGCGAACGCATGCGCAGGTTCTCGTGCATGCCGCCCTGAACGATGCCGAACAGCGCCGCCGTACTGTCAGCGTGGGCATCCTTGGAACGTTGCGCCCAGCGCAGCGACAGCTCCATGGACGTGCGCGCGGTCTGCTCGTCGGCGGGATAAGGCGTGCATTCGTCGAAAATCATCACGACGTCCGAGCCCAGGTCACGCTGCACCTGCATCGATTCCTCGGGGCCCATGAAGACCTTGGAGCCGTCCACCGGGGAGGCGAAGTACACGCCCTCCTCCTTGATCTTGCGCATGGCGCCGAGGCTGAATACCTGGAAGCCACCGGAGTCGGTCAGAATCGGCCCTTTCCACTGCATGAAATCGTGCAGGTCGCCGTGCGCCTTGATCACCTCGGTGCCCGGACGCAGCCACAGGTGAAAGGTGTTGCCCAGGATCATCTGTGCGCCGATCGCCTCGATGTCGCGCGGCAACATGCCCTTGACCGTGCCATAGGTGCCCACCGGCATGAACGCCGGGGTTTCCACCACGCCACGGGGAAAGGTCAGGCGACCACGACGGGCCTTGCCATCGGTGGCCAGCAACTCGAACGACATACGACAGGTGCGACTCATGCTTGATCCCCTGGCGCGGCTTCGCTGGGACCGCGAGGCGCCGGATTGCGGGTGATGAACATGGCATCACCGTAACTGAAGAAGCGGTACTCGTTGGCCACCGCCGCCGCATAGGCCGCCATGGCTTCGGGATAACCCGCGAACGCCGAGACCAGCATCAACAGCGTGGACTCGGGCAAATGAAAGTTGGTCACCAGGGCATCGACCACATGAAACGGCCGCCCTGGAAAGATGAAGATGTCGGTGTCGCCGCTGAACGGTTTCAATACGCCATCGCGGGCAGCGCTTTCCAGCGAACGCACGCTGGTGGTACCTACCGCTACCACGCGGCCACCGCGGGCCTTGCACGCCTGCACCGCATCGACCACGTCCTGGCTGACCTCCAGCCACTCTTTATGCATGTGGTGATCTTCGAGCTTCTCGACCCGCACCGGCTGGAAGGTACCTGCGCCCACATGCAACGTCACGAAGGCAGTTTCAACGCCCATCGCTTCGATCTGCGCCAGCAGCGCCTTGTCGAAGTGCAGACCCGCCGTCGGCGCCGCCACCGCACCGGCCTTCTCGGCGTACACGGTCTGGTAGCGCTCGCGGTCGGCGGTGTCGTCGGGCCGGTCGATGTAGGGCGGCAACGGCATGTGGCCAACCTTGTCGAGCAGCGGCAGCACCTCTTCGTTGAAGCGCAACTCGAACAGCGCATCGTGCCGCGCGACCATCTCGGCCTCGCCGCCGCCGTCGATCAGGATCATCGAACCTGGCTTGGGCGACTTGCTGGAACGCACATGGGCCAGCACGCGATGGCTGTCCAGCACGCGTTCCACCAGAATTTCCAGCTTGCCCCCCGACGCCTTCTGGCCAAACACCCGCGCCGGAATCACCCGGGTGTTGTTGAACACCATCAGGTCACCCGGCCGCAGAAAGCCCGGCAGATCGGTGAATTGACGATGATCCAGCGCACCGGACGGCCCATCGAGGACCAACAGGCGGCTGCCATGGCGCTCGGCCAGCGGGTGGCGAGCGATCAGGGAATCAGGAAGCTCGAAAGAGAAATCGGCGACGCGCATGATAGGGTTCGGCTGTATAGGGCTGAAAATTCTAGCAAAAATCTTCAAAATTGACCATGAAAGCTGATTGACCAGTGGTCGAGTCGTCTCTATACTTCGCCGCCTGTAAGCCCTGATGGCGGAATTGGTAGACGCGGCGGATTCAAAATCCGTTTTCGAAAGGAGTGGGAGTTCGAGTCTCCCTCGGGGCACCAAATCAGAAAAAAGACCTTCGCGAAGGTCTTTTTTTTCGCCTGCGATTCGGCATCCTTCCTGTTCAGGAGCGGCCGCTGGCCGCGAACAAGCCAGCGCTGCCGACGCCGTATCCGTTCACGGCTACCTATTCAGTGGTACCCAGGCATTCGATACATGGCTCAAAGGGCACCGTGTCTTTCGCAGCCTTGGCGACCTCTGCAGCAAAATCGACTGTTGCCCCCACCTTCTCATGAACTGTACCTCCCGCCGCTGACCTGATGCGCCTACCCTTGGAATCAACTCAAAGGAGCCCTCGTCATGCCGGATGCAGCCAACCTCTACCTGTTCGTCATTGCGGCGGCATTGCTGCTGATCGTCCCCGGACCGAACATGGCGTTCGTCACCAGCCACGCCCTTGCCCATGGCTGGCGGGCCGGGGTGGCGGCCGCGTTGGGCATTTCGCTGGCGGACTTGATCATGACGCTGCTGGTCAGCGCAGGTATGGGTGCCGTCGTCATGAGTTGGGCTCCTGCTTTCGACTTGTTGCGGTTGGCAGGTGCGTGCTATCTGTTGTGGATGGCTTGGCAAGCGTTGACGGCGCCAACGGCTCAAAGCGCTGCCCCACGTCCGCTGGGCTCGACCCGCAAGGTATTCATTCGCGCCACGCTCAATAGCTTGTTGAACCCCAAGGCCCTGCTGTTCTTCATGGTGTTCCTGCCGCAATTCGTCACGGTCGGCAACGCAAGCGTAGTCGTCCAGCTCTCGGTGCTGGGTATGCTGCTCGCCTTGATTGCCCTGGTTTTTCACTGCGTGCTCGCCCTTTGTGCCGCAACGCTGCGCAAACGGTTGAATGGCGGTCCGGTGTTGAGAAGGTGGGGCAGCTATGGCTTCGCGGGCATGATGACGGCACTGGCCGCACGACTTTTATTTCTTGAGCGCCCTCTATGATCTTCCTTCAACACCCCGGCAAAACAGGTATCAGCTTCAACCTACTGGCACTATAAAAGCCCCTGCCTGATCCACCCCCGCGAACACGGAGTTCCGCCCTTCACATGAGCAATGCCTACCGTACATTCTTCGCAACCCCAGGCGTCGTGGCGCTGATCGTGGCCGGCTCGATGGCCAGGCTTCCGCAAGCCATGGTCGGGCTGGGCCTGATTGCCATGCTTGCACAGGAAACGGGCCGCTACTGGGTGGCGGGTGCGGTAGCGGGCACTTATACCCTCACCAGCGCCATACTCGGGCCGATGATCTCGAAGCTGGTGGATCAGCGCGGCCAGCGCAAGGTGCTGGCGCCTATCGCGGCGTTCAGCATTGGCATGCTGCTGGCCCTGATCGGTGCCGTGTACTGGCATGCGCCGCTGCCGGTGCTGTTCGTGCTGGCAGCCATGGCAGGTGTGCTTCCCAGTTTCGGGGCGATGATCCGCGCGCGCTGGGCCTATCTGTTTCGCGGACAGCCGCAGCTGCACGCCGCGTATTCCCTGGATACGGTGCTGGTGGAATCCACCTTCATCGTCGGCCCGCCGCTGTCCATCGCCTTGAGCAGCGGTCTGCTTCCTCAAGCCGGACCTTTGGTGGCCGCCGTGCTGCTGGCCGTCGGCGTGGTCGCCTTCCCGCGCCCGCACGAACCCGACCCACCGCCGATACCGGCCGTCAAAGGCCACTCCAGCTCTCCCCTGCGCATTCCTGCCTTGCGGATCATCGTCGTGGCGATGCTGGCGCTGGGCGTGCTCGGCGGGTCGGGCGACGTCGCGGTGGGCGCTTTTGCCAAGGGGGCCGGCTGGGCGGCTGCTGCCAGCTTTGTCCTGGCAGGCTTCGCGGCGGGGTCGATGGTCGCCGGGATCACCTTCGGAGCGGTCAGGAGTGGGCTACCGTTCGAAACCCAATTGCTGATCGGCGCGGTATTTACCGCCGTGGCGACGACACTGCCGATCTTTGCGCCCAATGTGTACTGGCTCACCGGATTGCTGTTCATCACCGGCATGTCGTTCGCGCCGACGCTGATCGTGGTGATGAACATCGGCACGAAAATCCTGCCGCCCGGAAAGATCACCGAAGGGCTGACTTGGTTGAGTACAGGCGTCAGTGTCGGCATTGCAATGGGCGGCGCGACTGCCGGCCTGGTCATCGACCACTTCGGCACCCGTGCCGGATTCGGCGTCGCCATCGGCGCCGGTTTACTGATGCTCACCGCCGTGCTGACAGGCCTGCGCACGCTCCAGGCAAGTTCGGCGAGCGAGGTGATCGTGCCAGGCTGATGGGTACGTCAGAGAATGCAACGGGCTCGAAATAAATCGGAAATATGGCCACGATATTTATCTGCTTATTCTTTTGAGAACCGCGTACCATCGAGCTTTCGGGATACCCCGAAATCGGAAAAAAAATCGGAAAAAGAGAGCTGCAAATGAGTTCGCCATTCGTTTCCGGAAATCACTGGCTTGAGCCCATCATGCCTTCACCGGATTTCCCGCCGTCGCTGATGCACATGGCCGAACAACTACCCTTTCAGGCGGGCAAGCTTTGCGGTGTGCTGCCTACTGAAAGTGCAAGGCGAATCGGTGGACTCATGCGCATCACCAGCAGCTACTACAGCAACCTCATCGAAGGGCAATACACAGAGCCTGCTTCATTATCCGCGAATGCCCCGCGGCGCAATCCAAAGGTGCTGACCAAGCTCGCTGTCAGCCATATCGGTGCGCAGGAGGCTCTTGAGCGACTGCTTCGAACGCCTCGTGGGTCCACAATGGAGTGGGCTGGAATGTTTGCCCCCTCATTGGTCGCACGGGTGCATCGGCGCCTGTTCGCCGGTGCCGGTCAGGCAGAGCTGGCCTTGACCGACGGTCGTGAACTTGTGCCTGGGCAACTACGAAATGTAAGCGAAAAAAACGTTATGGTAGGTGATCACTTCGCGCCAGCCTGGCAATCCATTTTACCGATGATGAGCCGCCTGCAAGCCGTATATGGGCGCATAGGTGATCAGCGTACACGCTTGCTCGGGGCGTTGGCTTATCATCACCGCTTGGCGTTTGTTCATCCATTCGAAGACGGCAATGGTCGCGTCGTGCGGATGCTCACGCACCTTCAACTGGCAAAACTTGGCCTGGTTTCGCCATTGTGGTCGTTGTCTCGCGGTCTGGCGCGCCAGCAAGATGAATACTATCGTCGACTCCGCTCAGCCGATCAGCCGCGCAGGGGTGATCTGGACGGTCGAGGACAACTCACACAGTCGGGGTTACTGGAGTTCGTCGAATTCATGTTGCAGGTCTGTCTCGATCAAATGAAGTACATCGAGCACGCCATGGGGATGGCGACATTGCGCCAGCGACTTGAGCGCGCCATCGCTTTCGAGCCTCGTTTCGAACAGGCTGGAATAAAGCAGGAGGTGGCGCGCGCGCTACACATCTTGCTGACCCACGGCGAGGTGTCGCGGTCTGACTTCAAGATTTACACAGGTCTTCATGATCGAGTCGCCAGTGGCCAATTGAACAAACTGGTGACGCTGGGACTTGTAGATGCACCTTCAGTCAAATCGCGACAGCTATACCCAGGCCTTCCCGTTTGGTTTGCGCAATTGTTGTTCCCTGATCTGCATCGACGGTTCGACCAATAACGCATCGTTGTATCCAGCACCTATCTGCAGACCGTACAAGCCATCAACGAACAGAACGTCGCAGACCTTCACGCCCCTGTCACATCCCCACGCTTACATAGCCCTTTCTCTTTCACAGGGCTATGTCATGAGCATGTTCGACCTCAAGCGCCGTCGTCTTGTCCAGGCCGTGGGTGCGGGTTTTCTGCTGCCGGGGCTGGCGCCGGCGGTGATCGCCTCGGTCAAGGACCGGCCCCAACTCACCGACGGCGTACAGTCCGGGGACCTGTTGGGCGACAAGGCGATGGTCTGGAGCCGGTGCGACCGCCCGGCGCGGATGGTGGTGGAATGGGATACACGCAGCATGTTCACCAACCCGCGCCGGCTGGTCTCGCCATTGGCCGACGCCGGCACCGACTTTACCGCGCGGGTCGAGCTCAATGGCTTGCCGGTGGATCAGGCGATCTTCTATCGGGTGCAGTTCGAGGACGCGCAGACCGGCGTCAGCAGCGAGCCGTGGTTTGGTCATCTGCGCAGCGAGCCTTCGCAGCGTCGTGACATCCGTTTCGTGTGGAGCGGCGACACCGTGGGCCAGGGCTTTGGCATCAATCCGGACATTGGCGGCATGCGTATCTACGAAGCCATGCGCCTGCGCTTGCCGGATTTCTTCATCCACAGCGGCGACACCATTTACGCCGACGGGCCGGTGCCGGCCACGGTGACCACGGAAAATGGCCGCGTGTGGCGCAACATCACCACCGAAGCCAAGAGCAAGGTGGCCGAGACTCTGGATGAGTACCGCGGCAACTACCGCTACAACCTGATGGATGAAAACGTGCGCCGGTTCAACGCCGAGGTGCCGCAGATCTGGCAATGGGACGACCACGAGGTGACCAACAACTGGTCGCCCAGCAAGCAGCTCGACGAGCGTTACCAGAACCGCGACATTCGCCATCTGGTGGGCAACGCCAGTCAGGCGTGGCTCGAGTACGCTCCCATGCGCCTGCAACGGGCCGACAACGGGGGGCGTATTTACCGCAAGCTCAGCTACGGGCCGATGCTGGACATTTTCGTGTTGGACATGCGCAGCTACCGCAGCGGCAATGACGACAACCTGGCGCCCACGCCCGAAGCCCGCACGGCGTTCCTCGGGCAGGCGCAACTGGACTGGCTCAAGTCCGGGCTCAAGGGATCGCAGGCGCAGTGGAAAGTCATCGCCGCCGACATGCCCATCGGTCTGGGTGTTCCAGATGGAGAAGTCAGCCCCGGCGTTGGCCGCTGGGAGGCGATCGCCAACGGCGATGATGGCGCTGCCAAGGGTCGCGAGCTGGAAATCGCCGAGCTGCTGGGTTTTCTGCGCCAGCAAAAAATTGCCAACACCGTCTGGCTCACGGCCGATGTGCACTATTGCGCAGCCCATCACTACCACCCCGACCGCGCTGCGTTTCAGGACTTCGAACCGTTCTGGGAATTCGTCGCCGGACCGTTGAATGCCGGCAGTTTCGGGCCCAATCCGCTCGATGCCACGTTCGGTCCGCAAGTGGTTTTCCAGAAGGCGCCGCCTGCGCAGAACACTTCGCCGTTCGCGGGCTTCCAGTTTTTCGGCGAAGTGCAGATCGAGGGCTTGAGCGGGGAAATGACCGTGCAACTGCGCGACCTGGACGGCGTGGTGGTGTTCGAAAAGAAACTGCAGCCGGCCTGATCGGTTGCACCGCTAGCGCCATGGCAGACGATGCGGTGCGACGGCTCAGCCAACAAGGCCCGGCAGCACCAGGCTCGCGCCCAACCCGATGAGCGCGGTGCCGATCACGCGATCGACGAGGCGTTGCTTCTCCAGCATCCGGCGCCGTAATGGCCCGGACGAAAAGAACAGCGCCACGATGCTGAACCAGACCCAGTGCGAGAACGACATGAACAGGCCGTAGGCAAAGTTCGTCGTCATCGAACTGCCCGCTTGCACGACCTGGCTGTAGGTCGCCACCACGAACAGCATCGTCTTGGGATTGAGTGCATTGGTGAAGAAGCCTGTTCGAAAAGCGCTCCACAAGGACGGCGTCTCGCCTCCAACGTTGGCCAGGGCCAACTTGGAGGTGTTGAGCAACGAGCGCACCCCCAGGTAAATGAGATAAGCGGCGCCCAGCCATTTCATGGCCATGAACAACAGGGGCGATTGGGTGATGATCACGGCGATGCCGAACACGGTATAGAAAACATGCACCTGTACACCGCAGGCAATGCCCAATGCCGCGATCAGTCCACTGCGCCGCCCATAGGCATAACTGTTGCGCGTGACCATGGCGAAGTCGGGGCCTGGGCTGATGACAGCCAATACGGTAATCAGGGCTACTGCCAGTAATTCGTTCATGACCACATTCCGTCAGCGTTTCTTGAAAGTAACGACCAGTACATCGCGGTGGGCAGGTCGATCGGGGTGTATCGGGATGATGGCGCTGACACCGTGCCGGACCTGTGCGTCATTGAGCAGGGCAGCTTCCAGCTCATGGATCATCGAATGCCTGGCCAGCAGCCGCTGGTCGTTATCGTAGATGGACGTTTCCCCCTCCACGACATTGACCCTGTTGACCATCAGCATGAATACAAAGTCGACGCCGTCCCGGTGCACACCTTCGGGCGTGGGAAAGGCGGCACCCGCGGACGCATCGATGCGGAACTGATGGACTTCGATATGCCATGCGCAGTGTGGCGCCAGCACGTTGAAGCAGGCGCAACACAGATCCATCACCGCTGAAAAAACCAGGCCTTCGCAGAGCTCGGTCGGGATCGGGGCAAAGTGCCGGACAATGCCGCCATTGAGTGGGTTGTGCACAGAGGTCTGGTAATGCGGTTGGTGAGGACTGGGTTGCCAGTGGCGACTGCCCTGTTCGGTGAAGAAGGTGGCGTAACGCCGGAAGCGATAGGTACCACCGTCGCCCATGAACGCGTCCTGGTCCAGATGACCCCATGAGAGTCGGAAGTCTTCCCAGCCCTGGACGAAGCCGGGTACGGCACTGTTCAGCAAGGCTGCCACCATGGGCGGTTGCAGAAAAACAAACCCATTGCGGTTTACGGTATCGCAGACTTCGGCGATCAGTGGCGTATAAAGCTGGGGAGCAAGATTGCCAATGGGCACTGCACGCTTATGAATATTGTCCATGGATTTTCTCCATTTCATTGGTCAGGTCGCCAGAATCCTCGGCAACGAGCGCCATCATGGAGTTTTGCCTGGGCTGGAAAAAACGATTTATAGTCATCGAAACCTGTGAGATTTCGTTGCCTGTATGAGCCTCCCGCCCCTCGCCTCCTTCCGTTTTTTCAACGCTGCCGCACAGACGCAGAGCTTCATCAAGGCCGCCGAGCAACTGCACGTCACGCATGGCGCCGTGAGCCGCCAGATACGCTCGTTGGAAGAAGCATTGGGCGTGGAGCTGTTCGATCGACGCAACCGTGCGGTGTTTCTCAACCATGCCGGACGTCTGCTCCATGAGGTGACCCAACCGATGTTCGAGCAGCTGGAACAGGCGGTGCGTCAGGTACAGCAGAAAGCCGGCGAAGACATTCTGGTGTTGTCCTGCGAGCCGACCATCGCAATGAAATGGCTGATTCCACGCCTGCCCGCCTTCAACAAGGCGCATCCGGACATCCAGATTCAATTGCTGGCAGCGGGCGGGCCGATCGATTTCTCTCGGTGTAGCGCTGACCTGGCCATCCGACGCGATGATTTCCACTGGGATGACTCAGTGCACAGCAGCGCACTGTGTCCGGAATGGGTAGGCCCGGTGTGCGCGCCCAGCCTGGCCGGGCCGGCCAGTCGATTGTGCGGCGTGCACCTGCTTCGCAGCCGGACACGACCGGCGGCCTGGGAGCAGTGGTTGCGTCTGGTGCACAAAGCGGCCTGCGACGTCACGACGGTCGATTACGAACACTTCTACTTGTGCGTTCAGGCGGCTACCGCAGGGCTGGGCGTGAGCATGGCGTCGATGATGATGGTCGAAGAAGAACTGGCATCGGGCCAACTGGTCGCACCGTTCGGCTTCGTACGCGATGGGTCCGGGTATTTCCTGCTGTCGGCGCGGTCGAGCGAAGAAAGCCGGAAATGCAGGGTGTTTCGTCAATGGCTGGAGACCCAGGCGCAGGCATCGGTGGCCCAAGGGCTGCACGGCACGCCGGCCGAGACCCTCTGATCGGCTTCGTCTGGTCCTGCACGAATTAACTGCCGCCTCACCCACCTTGCGCTACGCTTTGTCTTATAACGCCCATCGAGGCTGGTTGGGCGTTCCGCTGTTCCATCAGCCTGGCGAATACAGCAGCGCTGGCATGCGTGCGAGGGGCGAACATGAAAAACCTTGGCGACATTCTGCAAATCAAGAACCTGACCGAAAGACTCCAGACCATCCTTCCATCGACGGCTGCAAAGGGCTACCTGCAAGGGGCCGGCTCCTTCGACAAGGGGCGGCCAGACTACCCCAAAGAGCTCGACAACTGGCTGCGCGAGACCATTCAGATCAAGCCGCACAGCAAATGGGACCCACCCCACACGACAGTACTCGACCTGGGTTCAGGCACCGGCAAATTCATTCCACGGCTGATCGAGGCCGGGGCCGAGGTCTTCGCCGTGGAGCCGGTTGCGGCCATGCGCGAACAGCTGGAACACAACTGGGGCGACAAGCCCTATGTGAAGATCCTGGAGGGCGCCGCCGAAGAGATTCCGCTCAAGAGCGGATCCGTGGATGCCGTGGTCTGTGCACACTCCTTCCATTGGTTCGCCAACGCTGCCAGCATGGCGGAAATCTACCGCGTACTGAAACCCAGAGGACGTCTGGGCATGATCTGGAACCTGCGCGATACCAGCCACGACTGGGTGCGCCAGATCGCGGACATCGTGAGCGAAGTGGCTGGAGACAGCCCACGGTTCTATACCCAGAAATGGCGGGAAGTGTTCCCTCACAATGGGTTCACACCCCTGGTGGAGAAGCAGTTCACCCACACCTACAGAGGTACGCCGGAGGACGTCATTCTCAATCGCGTGCGCTCCATCAGCTTCATCTCTGCTCTTCCCCCCGAGCAGCAGGAACCTATCTATCGGAAAGTTCGCGAGATCATCGCTACCCATCCCGATCTCAAGGACAAGCAAGAGATCACCGTGCCCTACAACACGGTGGCCTTTCACACGGTCAGGTTTCTCTAGCGCCTGTAGCGAGCGGGCGGGGCCGGTCAGTGCACCGGCGTCAGCCCGCTTTCCTCGATAGCCAGCCGGGCCGCCGGCGTGCTCAGGTACTGCAGCAACGCTGCGGCCTCTTCGGGGTGTGCGCTGGTACGTGTGACACCACCTGAATACAGGGTCATTTTCTGCACCGCATCGGGAATCAGACCGACGATGTCTATCCCCGGTACCGCCTTGAGTTCGCTGAGCTGCTGAAACCCCAACTGTACATCGCCCCGAGCGACAGCCGCGCCCACTGGTTCGTTGTCGACCAGGCTGCTTTTGTCGCGAAGCTGCTCGGTGAGCTTCATGCGTGGAAACAACAGGTGTGACAGGTACAGGCCGCTGGTGCTGTTGGAGTAGGCCAGCGAACGAGCGTCGAGCAGCGTCTTGCGGAAGGCGTCGACGCTGCCGATGTCCGGCTTGGCCTCGCCCTGGCGGACGGCCATGGCGATGAACGACTTGCCGACATCCACCCGCGGCTCGCGCTGCACTTCACCCAATTGAATGAGTTTGTTCAAGGCCGCGTCTTCGGTGAGCACCAGGTCGGCACGCTCGCCGCGCTCCAGTCGGCTGGAGATCGCCATGGGGTTGTCGCCGATGGCGGGTGAAGGCAACACGGTGACTTTGACCCCAGTGGCCTTTTCATATTCGACGACGATGGTCTGCATGGCGCTGACCACACCACCGGAGCCGAGCAACGACAGCTGAACCGGTGGGGGCGCTTTCTGCGCATGGGCGGCGCTGGAGCCGAGTAATACACAAGCCAGCAGAGCGCTGGTGAGCCGTTTGGTCATGACAATATGATCCTGAAACTGAAGATGAAGCCTGGCCGATGACTGGCCAGAGGCGAAGCGAACGAGTGCAGTGAAGGTCAACCGCCTCGCGAGGAATGATCAGTTTACGCGTAATCGGCCAAAAGCCAGGATCAGGTTGCCATTTAAAAAGGTGTTCTCGGGCAATTGCAACTTGGCGAAACAATTTCTCCGGACAGTCGAGCGCTCATCACGACAATGCGTCGCACGATGCATTGGCAGGATCTGTGGGGTAACTGTCATTTACCCCCAGACAATCCAGACCGATCATGCCTGCTCCAGACTGGAGTGAACCTATGCCCAACGCCCTGCCTCCCGAGTTGCAGATTTTCGACCGTCCTCTGCACGTGGTCATCCTGCTGTATCCCGGTATCGAGATCCTTGACTTCGCCGGACCTTATGAGGTGTTCAGTGTCGCCACTCGCATAGCCTTGCGCGACGGCCTGAGCGCGCATTCACCGTTCCTGGTCAGCACCGTCGCCGCCAATCGCGGATTGCTTGCTGCGCGCTACGATCTGCGGGTGCAACCCGACGCACAGTTCGATGACGAACTGCCCTGCGACGTTCTGATTGTGCCAGGAGGTGTGATCGACCAGCCTGTGAACGACCCGGACACTCTGGACTGGATACGCCGAATGGCGTCGAGGACCGGCTTGCTGACGTCGGTGTGCAGCGGGGCGTTGATTCTGGCGAAGGCGGGCCTGCTCCAGGGACACAGCGTGACCACCCATTGGGCCGACATCCAGGAACTCCGTGAAGGCTACCCGGACCTGGACGTGCAGGAAAATGTGCCCTATGTCGATGCCGGCAGCCTGGTCACCAGTGCCGGGATTTCCGCCGGTATCGACATGAGCCTGCATCTGGTGGCGCGGCTGCTGGGCGATGATGCAGCGCGGATCACCGCCCGCCAGATGCAGTACGACTGGCGCGACCTGCCAGGCTAGGAACGATCCGCCTTGTCGGCCCGGAACATCTGGCGGATGCCACGTACGGCCTGGCGTATGCGATCCTGGTTTTCGATCAGGGCAAAGCGCACGTGATCATCGCCATAGTCACCGAACCCGATGCCAGGCGAGACGCAGACCTTGGCTTCGGCCAACAGCTTCTTGGCGAATTCGAGCGAACCAAGATGGGCGTAGTCCTCGGGAATCTTCGCCCAGACGTACATCGAAGCCTTGGGGGTTTCCACCATCCAACCCAGCTCGTGAAGACCTTTGACCAGCACGTTGCGACGCTGGCGGTACTGTTCGGCGATGTCTTTCACACACTGCTGATCGCCTTCGAGTGCGGCGATGGCCGCCACCTGCAGGGGTGTGAACGTGCCGTAGTCGTGATAGCTCTTGATCCGGGCCAGAGCGTTGACCAGCTCAGGATTGCCGACCATGAAGCCGATTCGCCATCCTGCCATGTTGTAACTTTTGGACAGCGTGAAGAACTCGACGGCGATGTCCTTGGCGCCCGGTACCTGCATGATCGAAGGCGCCTTCCAGCCGTCGTAGACGATGTCGGCGTAGGCCAGGTCGTGCACCACCAAAACGTCGTAGCGCTTGGCGAGTGCTACCACCCGCTCGAAGAAATCCAGTTCCACGCATTGCGCGGTCGGGTTGGAAGGAAAGCCCAGGATCATCATCTTCGGCTTGGGAATGGACTCGCGGATCGCCCGTTCCAGCTCGTTGAAGAAATCCACACCGGGCACCAGCGGCACCGAGCGTACCTGGGCACCGGCGATCACTGCACCGTAGATGTGAATAGGGTAGCTGGGGTTGGGCACCAGAACGGTATCGCCCTGGTCGAGGGTCGCCAGCATCAGGTGGGCCAGGCCCTCCTTCGAACCAATGGTGACGATGGCTTCGTCTTCAGGGTCGATATCGACCTGATAGCGGTCTTTGTACCAGCGCGAGATCGCCCGACGCAGCCGTGGAATGCCGCGGGAAGTGGAGTAGCCGTGGGTGTCTTCGCGCTGGGCAACGGTCACCAGTTTGTCGACGATGTGGGGCGGCGTGGCGCCGTCGGGATTACCCATGCTCAGGTCGATGATGTCTTCGCCGCGCCGGCGCGCAGCCATCTTCAATTCGGCAGTGATGTTGAACACATAAGGGGGGAGACGATCGATGCGCGCAAAGCGGCGCGGGCGAACAGGTTCGGCCATGATTTCCTCGGAGACGTAAGCGCCCGGAACCGTCCGAGCGACGTTGGCCACTGCGGTGGCCAGGTCGAACGATAATCGGGCCGATGCGGGGCTGTAAAGCGGAATATGAGGTGCGCCCTTCGCGGGCAGAGGGCTCGCCGCCCGCCCCGCTCCCACAGATGAGGGCCGGGTCTGGGGTACGGCCCTTGCGGGCAGAGCCCGGTTCCACGAAAGTCCCTGTGGGAGCGGGCTCTGCCCGCGAAGGCCGCACCACGGACCCAACCTCTGCCCAAAAAAAAGCCCCGGATCTATTCGATCCCGGGGCTTTTTTATCGCTGCAGCAAAATCAGTGCGCGTAAGTCAGCAGCAACTCACTGGGCACCTTGAAATCCAGCGACATCATCACGCTCAAGGCAGTGATGGTGAAGATCGAGAACACGAACAGCTTGCGCGCCCAGACTCGATCATCAACCGCCTTGTAGCCCGTCCAAGCCATATACAACCAGTACATGCCCATGGCCGCCGCCACCGCCAGATAGCTCATCCCGGCATAGCCACCCAGAGTCAGCATCAGCGTCGCCAGCAGGAAAGCCAAGATGTAGAGCAGGATGTGCTTCTTGGCCACCACGATTCCGCGCTTCACCGGCAACACTGGAATCGAAGCTGCCAGATAATCATTGAAGCGGAAGATCGCGATGGCATACGAATGAGGCATCTGCCACAGGCTGAACATCACCAGCAACGTCAACGCCGCCAGATCGAAGCTGTTGCTGACTGCCACGTAACCGATCACCGGAGGCATGGCACCGGACAGACTGCCGACCAACGTACCATGCACCGACTTGCGCTTCAGGTAGAGGCTATAGAACCCTACATAGATCACGAAGCCGATCAGACCGCACAACGCCGCCAGAGGGTTGGCCAATGCGTACAGCATGACCATCCCGGCGACCCCGAGCAGTGTGGCGAAGATCAATGCGACCTTCACCGAAATCTGCCCCTGGACCAATGCGCGGTTCTTGGTGCGTTCCATCTTCACGTCGATGTCGCGGTCGATGCAGTTGTTGAATGCACAGCCCGATGCCACCACCAGCGATGTACCGATCACTGTGGCCAGGAACAGCCCAATGTCGACATGCCCTTGAGAGGCCAGGAAGAACCCACCTGCCACGGAAAGCACGTTACCGAAAATGATCCCCGGTTTGGTGATTTGGATAAAGTGCTTAACGGACATGCCGGGTTCCTTACTTCGCCATCATGAAGTGATGGATGCTGAACATGATCCACAGCGACAGACCGACCAGGAACGCGATGATCAACGCCGAGAAGACGAAGGCGATCACGTTCCAGCGCTGTTCGGACGTGCGGTCCAGGTGCAGGAAGTAAACTAGGTGAACCAGCACCTGGACCACCGCGAAGATCAGCACGATCCACAGCGTGGCTTCCTTGGACAGCGTCGGGAACATCACCAGACCGAACGGAATCGCGGTCAGGATGACCGACAGCACGAAACCGATCATGTACGACTTGTAGCTACCGTGGCTGCTACCGGCCGAAGTGGTATGAGGGTTTGCCATTTACAGAGCTCCCATCAGATAGACGACGGTGAACACGCAGATCCAGACCACGTCCAGGAAGTGCCAGAACAGGCTCAGGCAGCTCATGCGCGTGTTGTTGGTTGCGGTCAGGCCTTTGGATTTGATCTGGGCGATCAGCACCGCCATCCAGATCAAGCCGCTGGTCACGTGCAGGCCGTGGGTTCCGACCAGGGTGAAGAACCCGGTCAGGAAGCCGCTGCGCTGCGGGCCGAAGCCCTCTTCGATCAGCTTGTGGAACTCGTAGATCTCCATCGCGATGAAGCCTGCACCCAGCAGGAACGTGACGAACAACCACTTCATCACGCCGCTTTTGTCGTTGCTGTGCAGCGCCAGCATGGCGAAGCCATACGTGATGGAGCTGAACAGCAGCAGTGCAGTCTCGGCTGCCACGAAGGGCAGCTCGAAGATGTCGTGGCCCGACGGGCCACCGGCGACGTTGTTAACCAGTACTGCGTAGGCGGCGAAGATCGACGCGAACAGGATGCAGTCGGTCATCAGGTAGATCCAGAAACCAAAGACAGTCATGCCCCCGGAATCGTGATGATCGTGATCGTCGTGACCGTGCTCGTGTTGGTGAGCCACTTCCGCGTTTAAGGTTGCGTTAGACATTGTTTAAGCCTTCTCCACCGTGGAGTTCAGACGAGAATCAACTCGTGCAGCGTTTGCCAGGCGAGCCATGCGTTCACCTTCGATACGAGCGACTTCTTCAGCCGGTACGTAGTAGTCGATGTCGTCGTCATAGCTGCGCACGATCAGGGTGATGACCATGCCGGCCAGGCCGATCGCAGCCGCCCACCAGATGTGCCAGATGGCGGCGAAGCCCAGGATCAGACCGAAGAACGACATCAGCACACCCATACCAGTGTTGCGCGGCATGTGAATCTGCTTGTAGTCCGCGGCGTTGGCAGTGGCTTCACCACGCTCTTTCATGCCCCAGTAAGCGTCCAGGTCGGAAACCACTGGCTGCTCGGCGAAGTTGTAGAACGGTGGTGGCGACGAAGTCGACCACTCCAGGGTACGGCCATCCCATGGGTCGCCCGAAACGTCCTGATTCTTGTGACGATCGCGGATCGATACATAGAGTTGCAGCAGCTGGAAGAAGATACCGGCGGCGACGAACAGTGCACCGACGAAAGCCACGTACAGCCAAGGCGTCCACTCTGGGTTGTCGGTGTGGTTCAGGCGACGGGTCATGCCCATGAAGCCCAGCACGTACAACGGCATGAACGCCAGGTAGAAACCGACCAGCCAGCACCAGAACGAGTACTTGCCCAGACGCTCGTTGAGCTTGAAGCCAAACGCTTTCGGGAACCAGAAGGCGAAGCCGGCCAGGTAACCGAATACCGCACCACCGATGATCACGTTGTGGAAGTGAGCGATCAGGAACAGGCTGTTGTGCAGCACGAAGTCAGCACCCGGTACCGCCAGCAGTACGCCGGTCATGCCGCCGATGCTGAAGGTCACGATGAAACCGATGGTCCACAACATCGGAGAGGTGAACTCGATGCGGCCACGGTACATGGTGAACAGCCAGGTAAAGATCTTCACACCGGTCGGAATCGCGATGACCATTGTCATGATGCCGAAGAAGGCGTTGACGTTGGCCCCCGAACCCATGGTGAAAAAGTGGTGCAGCCAGACCACGAACGACAGCACGGTAATGGCGATCGTTGCCCATACCAAGGAGACGTAGCCGAACAGACGCTTTTTACAGAACGTCGAGGTTACTTCCGAGAACACACCGAAGGCCGGCAGGATCAGGATGTAAACCTCAGGGTGACCCCAGGCCCAGAACAGGTTGACGTACATCATCGGGTTCCCACCAAGCTCGTTGGTGAAGAAGTGGAAGCCCAAGTAGCGGTCAAGGGTCAGCATGAACAGAACAGCGGTGAGGATCGGGAACGAAGCTGCGATCAGGACCGCGGTGCACAGGCAGTTCCAGGTAAACACCGGCATTTTCATCAGCGTCATGCCAGGCGCGCGCATCTTCAGGATGGTGACGATGAAGTTGACGCCTGTGAGCAAGGTACCCAAGCCGGATATCTGCAGTGCCCAGATGTAGTAGTCGACACCTACCCCCGGACTGTATTGCAGCCCCGCCAACGGTGGATACGCCACCCAGCCGGTCTTGGCGAACTCGCCGACACCCAGAGAGATGTTGACCAACAGCACGCCGACCACGAACAGCCAGAAGCTGACCGAGTTCAGGAACGGGAAAGCCACGTCGCGAGCGCCGATCTGCAGCGGCACGACAATGTTCATCAGGCCGATCATGAATGGCATGGCCATGAAGATGATCATGATCACACCGTGAGCGGTGAAGATCTGGTCATAGTGTTCCGGTGGCAGGAAGCCGGTGGAACCGCCCGTGGCGACCGCAAGCTGCGAGCGCATCATGATGGCGTCGGCAAAGCCGCGCAGCAGCATGACCATGGCAACGGCGATGTACATCACGCCGATTTTCTTGTGGTCGACCGACGTGAACCACTCGGTCCACAGGTACGTCCACTTCTTGTAGTAGGTGATCAGACCGAACACTACCGCCCCGAGCAGCGCAACGACGGCGAGTGTCACCATCACTATCGGCTCGTGGAAGGGCACCGCTTCCAGACTAAGTTTACCGAACATCTTTTACTCCTCTGCCCCAGCAGCTGAATTCTTGCCCATGTCCATCCCTTCGTTCGAGGCTTGCTTCCCCTCGTGGCTGACGCCTTTACCTGGGTTCATGCCTTCATACTTGTCGATGATGGTCTGGAACAGGTTCGGGACGTACGAGGAATACAGCTCGACCGGATTTTTCTCGCTAGGTTTGGCCAGCGCTTCGTAGGTAGCTGCATCGAGCTGCTTAGGCGCGCTCTTCACTTCACTGACCCATGCATCGAAATCAGCCTGGGTCGTAGCGACTGCTTTGAATTTCATGCCGGTGAAGCCTGCACCGCTGTAGTTCGCGGAGATGCCGTCGAACTCGCCGTTTTCATTGGCGATCAGGTGCAACTGCGTCTGCATGCCGGCCATTGCGTAGATCTGGCCGCCCAGCTGCGGAATGAAGAACGAGTTCATGACCGAGTCGGAGGTGATGCGGAAGTTGACCGGTACGTTGGCCGGGAAGACGATCTTGTTGACCGTGGCAATGCCTTGTTCCGGATAGATGAACAACCATTTCCAGTCCATCGCAACGACCTGGATGGTGACCGGCTTGTGCTCGGAATCCAGCGGACGGTACGGATCCAGGTGATGAGTCGACACGTAGGTCACGTAGCCCAGCGCGATGATGATCAGCAGCGGGATGCCCCACACCACCAGTTCGATCTTGGTGGAGTGCGCCCATTCAGGCGTGTAGGTGGCTTCCTTGTTGGAGGCACGGTACTTCCAGGCGAACGCGAGCGCCATGACGATGACCGGGATCACCACCAGCAACATCAGCCCGGTGGCGATGTAGATCAGGTTGCGTTCGTCGATGCCCACCTGCCCTTTCGAGTCGATCAGGGTCCACTTGCACCCGCCGAGAAAAAGCATGCCTAAAAAGGGCAGTATGCCAAACAGTCTGGGGTAACGCTTTTTACTCATCTCACGACCTCTAGAGCAGCTTGCTTCAATGCAATTGTGTTTTGGTAGCCAACACTTCAACCTGCCAAGCGCCAGCATTTATATCGGGATTGAATACGGACATGCCAGGCTCGCAGTTGCTGCGGGGTGACAAGACCGGTCTGGAACGGTGCAGCTGTCATGACTTGTGCAACCCAGAGGATTGCAGACTCTTTCCCTTGAGTGCACGGACCACTCAAGGGTTCAGCCAAGCCGTACCAACGGTATGAAAAGTGCCTGCCAATGGTGCAAAAGCGCCACCGACCTGCCCTTTTTGAGGCACTGACCTGCTGAAATTTCCGCGATTGTAGTGAGCCCTTTACCCATTGACTACGACTAATCCAGCAACAGGTATTTCCAAATTATGCAACAATCCGACGCACTTTCAAAGCCTTGCGACACGATGTCGCACCCCTGAAAACCCTTGCGAAGGCCCGTATTTTAGGGGCTTTCGCGAAATCGCCGACGACAGGTTGTCGCATCTTCGCCGTTACACGCCGAAGGCGGAATCGACTTCCGGCACGAATAATGACGAGGCCTATACCCTTGGCGCCATCAGGCGCGTGTTCGATTGCGATAGATGCCTACGGGTACAAGAATAGCCGTCATCACAAAAGCCACCAGCGCCCACTGCGCCAGCGACAGGCCGAGCACCGGCGGATAAGGTGTGGAGCAGAAACCCTGAACCTGAAATACGCTGGGCATCAGATCGGCCAGGGGCAACCCGTCGACGATCGGTTGCAGCGTGTCGAGGCCGCAACTGACCGAGGGATTGGCCAATACCCATGCATGACGCCCGGCCGCCGCAATGCCGCCCACGGCGCTAAGCACCACCAACCCTTCGCATACCGTCACACCGGTACGGCCGCGCATCGCCGCGCCGATGAAGGCGAACAGGGCAATGAAAAGCAAGGCATAGCGTTGCAGGATGCACAATGGGCAAGGTGCCTCGCCCAACACGATCTGCATGTACAGCGCCCCACCGATCAAGGCCAGGCAGATCACGCCCAGCAATACCAGGAAACGTCGCTCGCGGTTCAGGCGCAGGTTGACTTCATTCATTGCAGCTTTCCCTTTACAGGTCAGAACGGGCAGGTTTTTAGATGGGCGCCAGTCTACACGCTGGGTTGCCAAGAGGACTGTAGGAAAACTCTGGAAATACGGTGTAACCAGAAATTTCTTCCAACCCGCACACAGTATGGCGCGCGTGATTAAACCGACGTTAAGCCAGGCGTGGCAGCCAGCACGACGATCTCGTTAAAGCCTGTGCGTGTCGAGTCGATACATAGGCAACGCACTCCTTGGGCGGGTCGTTCGCCGCCCCGCATCGGCTCCATCAAGAAGGTTCACATGGCAACCCAGAACGCCCGCGCAGACTCCCTTTCCTTGCTGTTGTTCACGTTGCGCAGCGGCAAGTTGATGGCCATCAACCTGCTCAAGGTCAGCGAGATCATCCCCTGCCCTGCCCTGACCCGACTCCCCGAAGCACATCCCCACGTCAAAGGGGTGGCAACCCTGCGGGGCCAGGCGTTGTCCGTCATCGACCTGAGCCGAGCGATCGGTGAGCAACCCTTGCTCGATCCGTCCGGCGGGTGCCTGATCGTCACGGACGTCAGTCGCTCCAAGCAGGGCCTGCACGTTCAGGCCGTCAGTCGCATAGTGCATTGCCTGAGCACCGATATCCGTCCGCCACCCTACGGTTCTGGCACCAAGTCGTTCATTACCGGGGTGACCCAGGTGGACGGTGCGCTGGTGCAGGTACTGGACATCGAGAAAGTCATCCACGGCATTGCCCCGGCGCGCCTGCAGGGCGAACCCCAGCGCTTGAGCGACGCCGATGCCCGCTGCCTGGCCAACGCCAACATCCTGGTCGTGGACGACAGCCACGTGGCGTTGCAGCAGTCGCTCATCACCTTGCGCACCCTGGGCATCGAATGTCGGACGGCGCGCAGCGCCCGCGAGGCGATCGACTGCCTGCTGGAACTGCAGGGCACCGAGGCGCAGATCAATGTGCTGGTATCGGATATCGAGATGTCGGAAATGGACGGCTACGCGCTGACCCGCACTTTGCGAGAAACACCGGACTTCAAGGATCTGTACGTTCTGCTGCACACCTCGCTGGACAGTACGATGAACAGCGAGAAGGCTCGGCTGGCCGGCGCCAATGCCGTGCTGACGAAATTCTCCTCCCCCGAACTGACTGGTTGCCTGATCACCGCAGCGCGTTTCGTCGCCGAACAGGCGCGCTGAGCCCGCTGCGGCACAAAGGTACCTGAGCATCAACGCCGTGAGGTCAGCGGTACCTGGATGAACGGGACATGGATGGAAGGTACCCAGGCATAATGGGTGCCCGTTTACACCGCTGAGGCTCCCTGACCATGAAAACCCACCTGATCCTTTTGCTCGCGCTCGGCGGCGCCACCACTCAAGCGATGGCGTCGACCGACCAAGCCTGGGCGGAACACGACAAACGCGTCGCGAGCAGCTGCTTGAAAGCCACCACATTGAAACAGGCCCGGGTGGCCAGCGCGCCTGCCGAATTCGAAGACCGCGTGGGTTACACCGCAGTGCTCATCCAAGGCCGTTATCCACAGGCGCACATGAAGAATCAGCCTGGCGCCGAGCTGTGTCTGTATCACAAGCAAAGCCGCAAGGCATTCGTCACTCAGTGGGATTCGGTACAGGGCAAATAACGTCAAAGCAGAATGAATGCATAGAGGATGCTGACAAACGGCATGCTGCCGGCTTTCTCGTCGAGTGCTTCCAGCGCTGCGAACTTGAGCATGAACGAAACAACCACCAGCACCCTTATCCATTGCTGGCGTGTCGATAACACCAGCAGCATGCCCACCGCGAGGGCCAGTTGAAAGGCGCAGCACTTGATCGCCGCCGGCAGCGTGCTGACGTACAGCAAGGCCAGCATCACGGGGATCAGACTCGCCAGCAGCAATCCTTTGCCATACTTCACACAGTCCATAACGATCACTGGCCTTCCTTCATTTATCGACTTGTTGTAAGGAAAGAAGTCTCTGGTGATCAACTGGGCAGTTCCATAGGTCTATTCAGCACACCTTGTAGGAAAAACCCGACGGGTCTAACGGTTAAACGCCTCTGGATCTGAGCGATTTTTTCCTAGGCGAACCGCAATAGCTCCATGGGCGTCGGCTGCCTAGGGCCGACCACCCACAGGCCTGGGCTTGGCAAGGCAGCGCGACTAAGGTCAAACTGCCCTATCTTCCCCCCTGCCGGTGTCCGATCCGCATGCGCATAGCCATCCGCCCCCTGCTCGTGGCAGGTCTGCTGCTCGTCGTCGTGGTCGTCGCGGCATGGCTGTTCAAGCGCACCTCACCCACCCAACCGTCATCGGCCCAGGCCGTTCCGGTGCGCGTGGTCAGCGTGGTGCAGGCCGATGTTCCGCGTTACCTCACCGGCATCGGTTCGGTGCTTTCATTGCACAGCGTGACCGTGCGCGCGCAGGTCGACGGTATTCTTGACCAGGTCGCGGTGAAAGAAGGCCAATGGGTGAACAAAGGGGATGCGCTCGCCAGCATCGACGATCGCGCCATTCGCGCCAGCCTGGCTCAAGCTCAAGCGCAAGCCAGTCAGAGCCAGGCGCAGTTGCAAGTGGCAGGCATCAACCTGCGCCGCTACAAGGACCTGAGCCGTGACAACGGTATTTCCCGACAGGTGCTCGACGAACAGCAAGCCCTGTTCGACCAGCTCACCGCAACCCTGCAAGGCAACAAGGCCGCCATCGCTGCGGCGCAAGTGCAGTTGTCCTATACCCAGATTCGTTCGCCGGTGACTGGTCGGGTCGGGATTCGACGCGTGGATCCCGGCAATTTCCTGCGCGTCAGTGATGCCGAAGGCTTGTTCACGGTGACTCAGATCGACCCCATCGCTGTCGAGTTCTCGCTGCCGCAGCAGGAACTGGCCACCCTGCAGTCGCTGCTGGACAAGCCGCAGCCAGCAGTGGTGCGCGCGTACATAAATGGCGACACCGAGACGGGCACGCAGGTCGGTGAAGGCCACCTCACCCTGCTCGACAACCAGATTGCGGCAAACACCGGTACCATTCGCGCCAAGGCTGAATTTCATAACGGCAAACACACTTTGTGGCCAGGTCAGCTGGTGAGTGTCGGATTGCAGGTCGGGGTCGAGCGCAATGCCTTGGTAGTGCCATTGGCAGTGGTCCAGCGCGGGATCGACGGCCATTACGTCTACCGTGTGACTGACGCCAAGGTCGAGCAGGTTCCGGTGCAGGTGCTTTACCAGAACTCCACGCAGAGCCTGATAGAAGGCGTGGCGGCTGGTGACGTGCTGGTCAGTGACGGGCAGTCAAGATTGAGGCCAGGCGCTCCAGTACAGCTTGTCGAGCCGGCGACGGGCAACGCAGCGACCGCGCCATGAGCACCGGGCGCTCGGTCAGCGCCTGGTGCATCGACCACCCGGTGGCCACCGTTCTGCTGACCTTTGCCCTGGTGTTGCTCGGTGGCCTGGCCTTTACCCGGCTGGCAATCGCGCCGCTGCCCGAAGCGGATTTCCCGACCATTCAGGTGAACGCCCAGTTGCCCGGCGCCAGTCCGCAGACCATGGCGTCTTCGGTCGCTACACCTTTGGAAGTGCAATTCAGCGCCATCCCCGGCATGACCCAGATGACCTCCAGCAGCGCACTGGGATCGACCAATCTGATCCTGCAATTCAGCCTGAGCAAAAGCATCGACACCGCCGCGCAAGAGGTCCAGGCGGCAATCAATACTGCAGCTGGACGTCTGCCGCAGGACATGCCCAACCTGCCAACCTGGCGCAAGGTCAACCCGGGTGACAGCCCGGTGCTGATCCTCAGCGTGAGCTCGGCGCAGATGCCCACCCACGTGTTGAGTGACTACACCGAAACGCTGTTGGCCCGGCAACTGAGCCAGATCGAGGGCGTCGGCCAGATCTACATCACCGGCCAGCAACGCCCGGCGATTCGTGTGCAGGCGGCTCCCGAGCGCCTGGCTGCGTTGGAGCTGACCTTGGCCGACCTGCGCGGCGCCATCCAGCAGACCAGCTTGAACCTGGCCAAGGGCGCTCTGTACGGCGACAGCAGCGTGTCGACACTGGCCACCAACGATCAACTGTTCGAGGCCGACGAATACGCGGAACTGGTGGTGGCCTACCGTGACGGTGCGCCGGTGCGGCTCAAGGATGTCGCCACGGTGATCCAGGGCGCGGAGAATGCCTACGTGCAATCCTGGTCCGGTGATCAACCGGGGTTGAACCTAACGATTTTCCGTCAGCCGGGCGCCAATATCGTCGACACCGTCGACCGCATCCTCACCGCCATGCCACGCTTGCAGGAGATGCTGCCGGCGACCGTGGACGTCACCGTGCTCAACGACCGCACCCAGACCATCCGGGCTTCCCTGCACGAAGTCGAGCTGACGCTGCTGATCGCCGTATTGCTGGTCGTGGCGGTCATGGCCCTGTTCCTGCGCCAGCTGTCAGCCACGCTGATCGTGTCGAGCGTGCTGGGTGTGTCTCTGGTCGCGACATTCGCCGCCATGTACCTGATGGGTTTCAGCCTGAACAATCTGACGCTGGTGGCGATCGTGATCAGCGTCGGCTTCGTGGTCGACGACGCGATCGTCGTGGTGGAGAACATCCATCGCCATCTGGAAGCCGGCGATGGCATGCGCGAAGCGGCGATAAAGGGTGCCAGCGAAATCAGCTTCACGGTGGTGTCGATCAGTTTTTCGCTGATCGCCGCGTTCATTCCGCTGCTGTTCATGGGGGGCGTGGTCGGGCGGCTGTTCAAGGAGTTTGCGTTGACGGCGACCTCGACCATTCTGATTTCGGTCGTGGTTTCCCTGACCCTGGCACCGACCTTGTGCGCGCTGTTCATGCGCCGACCCGCGCACGCCACGCGCGCCGATTTCGGTGCGCGTCTGCTGGACTGGTATGACAAGGGGCTGATACGCGCGCTGGCGCACCAGCGCGTCACCCTGGCCGTGTTCGCCGTGACCGTGGGCCTTTCAGTCGCAGGCTACGTGCTCATCCCGAAAGGGTTCTTCCCGGTGCAGGACACCGGTTTCGTGCTGGGCACAACCGAGGCGGCGGCGGACATTTCCTATAAGGACATGCAGGAAAAACACCTCGCTCTGGCCCGCATCGTCGGCGCAGATCCGGCGGTCCGGGCTTATTCCCACGCTGTTGGCGTGACAGGCAGCAACCAGACCATTGCCACCGGACGGTTCTGGATCGGCTTGAAGAACCAGGGCGAGCGAGACGTGTCGGCCAGCGAGTTCATCGACCGCCTGCGGCCGCAACTGGCGCAGGTCCCGGGCGTGGTGCTGTACCTGCGCGCCGGGCAGGACATCAACCTCAGCGCCGGGCCCAGCCGTAGTCAGTACCAATACGTACTCAAGAGTAATGACGGGCCCACCCTGAACCTGTGGACCCAGCGTCTGACCGAGCGGCTGCGGGCCAATCCGGCATTCCGCGACCTGTCCAACGACTTGCAGCTGGGCGGCAGCGTGACGCAGATCAGCATCGATCGCGTGGCCGCAGCGCGTTTCGGCCTGACCGCCAGCGACATCGATCAGGCGCTGTACGATGCGTTCGGTCAGCGCCAGATCAACGAATTCCAGACCGAGACCAATCAGTACAAGGTCATTCTGGAGCTCAAGGCGGATCAGCGCGGCAAGGCCCAGAGCCTGCAGTACTTTTATCTGCGCTCAGCGCTGAGTGGTGAAATGGTACCGCTCTCGGCCGTCGCCCGAGTGGAGCCGCCCACTCAGGGCCCCTTGTCGATCAGTCACGACGGTCTGTTTCCCGCTGCCAACCTGTCTTTCAATCTGGCGCCAGGCGTTGCGTTGGGCGAAGCCGTGGCGTTGCTCGAACGCACAGAGGCGGAACTGGGCATGCCCGCTGCCATCTCCGGCAGTTTCCAGGGTGCAGCCCAGGCCTTTCAAAGCTCGCTGGCCAGCCAACCCTGGCTGATTCTGGCCGCGCTGGTGGCGGTGTATATCATCCTGGGCGTGCTGTACGAAAGCTTCGTCCACCCCCTGACGATCATCTCGACCCTGCCTTCGGCCGGGCTCGGTGCCTTGTTGCTGCTATGGCTGTGGGGACAAGATTTCTCGATCATGGGTTTGATCGGCCTGGTCTTGCTGATCGGCATCGTCAAGAAGAACGGCATTCTGATGATCGACTTCGCCCTGCAGGCGCAACGTATCCAAGGACTGCCCCCGCGTGAAGCGATACACAAAGCCTGCCTGACGCGATTTCGCCCGATCATCATGACCACCCTGGCTGCACTGCTGGGTGCGTTGCCGTTGATGTTCGGCTACGGCGCCGGTGCGGAGTTGCGCCAGCCGCTGGGTATTGCGGTGGTGGGCGGCCTGCTCATCAGCCAGGTGCTGACGCTGTTCACCACGCCGGTGATCTATCTGCAACTGGAGCGGCTGTTTCACCGCACCGACGGTTCGCGGACACCCGCACTGCCTGCCAGCCACTGAACACCACCCATAAAAAAACGCCCGATACGCGGGCGTTCTTCTATTGCTCAAACCTACTCAGCTATGGGCGCGAGCGATATTGCGCAGCGCCTTGATCTCGTCGTGATTGCGTTGCACGCCCTGCTGCTGACGCTCGATGATGGAATGAACGTGGGCAGGCAGTGGCTGGGCCAAGGCGTCCTTATAGGCCGCGAGTGCCACATCTTCGCCACGCTCGGCTTCGTTCAAGACCGCTTCTTCATCCTTGCCGGTAAAAATCGATTTGACGTCGACCCAACGGCGGTGCAGGTCGCCGCTCAGGCTGGTCGAGTCTTCAGGGGTACCGCCCAGAGCGATCACTTCGGCTTGCAACTCGCCAGCCGCCTCAGCGCATTCGTGCGCGTGCTTGGTGAACAGCGCCTTGAGCTCGGGATTCTTGATGTCTTCGGCGCACGTCTTGAAGCCTTCCTGACCGTCTTTGCAGGTTTCGATCAGATTGTTGAGAATCGAAATCACGCTTTTGGTGGGACCATTCATCTTTGTTCAATTCCTGAGAAAAATCGGAAACCGGGTTGGGGATGAATGAGCAAGAGCAGGCTTCGTGCCAAATCGATGTTATTGGTTATTGTCTTATAGATCAGTGGCTTGCGATTAATCAGCCGCCGACCCTACCCTCTTTATGCATGATCGCGAATTATGCGCTCGTGCAGAATGCATGTAACCTTTGTCAGCTTGTCCATGAAATGAAACTCGTTGCGAAGACCTGCCCATGAACCCCGAAAAACTCGAGTCCCTGGTGACATTTGCAATGCCCTTCGGCAAGTACAAGGGCCGGGTGATTGCCGATCTGCCAGGGCATTATCTGAACTGGTTCGCACGCGAGGGTTTTCCCAAGGGAGAGCTGGGTGGCCTGCTGGCCCTCATGCAGGAAATCGATCACAACGGTTTGTCCGACCTGCTCGATCCGCTGCGTGCCAAACATGGCAAGCCGCGCATTGCCGATGGCCGCTAGACACCTTGAGAGCTTTGTTCCAGGCAAAAAAAAGTGCGCCGACCAAGCGCACTGAAGACAGCCATGAAGCGCCTAACGAAGTCTGATCAATCGAGCAGAGCCAGTGCTTGCGCGCTGCACTCCTGAATGCGTGCCCAATCGCGGTTTTCAATCCATTTGCTGTCGAGCATCCACGAGCCACCCACGCACATCACGTTGGACTGCGCCATGTAGCTGTTGATGTTGCCTGGACCCACGCCGCCGGTTGGGCAGAAGCGTACCTCCGGGAAAGGTCCGCCCAGCGCCTTGATGGCAGCAACACCACCGCTCACCTCGGCCGGGAACAGCTTGAAGCGGCGATACCCCAGCGCGTAACCCATCATCAATTCGGACGGGCTGCTGATACCCGGCAGCAAGGGCAGCGAGCTTTCCACACCGGCCTCGAGCATGTCCTGGGTCACGCCGGGGGTGACGGTGAACTGAGAGCCGGCCTGCTCGGTTGCGGCCAGCATTTCCCGAGTCAGTACGGTGCCTGCGCCCACCAGCAGTTCGGGGCGTTGCTCGCGCAGCACCTGAATGGCCTTCAGGCCGAGCGCCGAACGCAGGGTCACTTCCAGCACGGTCAGACCGCCGGCCGCCAGCGCATCGGCGAGCGGCAGAATGTCCTCTTCACGCGCGATAGTGATGACGGGCAGGATTCGCGCACGCGCCGCCAGGGCGTCGATCTGGGCAACCTTGTCGACCATGCGTTGCTGTTGTTCGGTGGTGATCATTGCGGCGGTTCCTTGATTCATTGACACCAGTAGATATCCAACGCGGAGTGCAGGAAGGCGCGGATCGGCATCTGCGCGACATCGTCGCCAGCCAGTGCGGTGCGCAATGTGCTCAACTTGCTTTCGCCCTGTACCGACAACACCTTGAAGCGGGCCGAGGCCAGCAGCGCGCGGCTCATGCTCAGGCGTTGATGGGGTACGCTGGGCGCCAGCATCGGCCAGCAGCGACGCTCGCTGTCCAGTGCCAGAGCCTGTTCGAGGTTGGGGCTGTCGGGAAACAGCGACGCGGTGTGCCCGTCATCGCCCATGCCCAGTACCAGCACATCGATCGGCGGCAATTGGCCAAGCAGATCATCGGCCACTGCAGCGGCCTCCTCCTGGCTGGAAGTGGTCTGGTACAGGCTGACGAAACGAGCCTGCTCCACCGCGCCGACCAACAGGTGGCGCTTGAGCAGACCGGCGTTGCTGTCGGCATGCTCGATGGGCACCCAGCGCTCGTCGGCCAGGGAAATCACCACGCGCGACCAGTCCAGGCTCTGACGCGCCAGGCATTCGAAGAACGCCACCGGACTGCGTCCGCCGGAAACCACCAGGGTCGCCACGTTCTGACGCTCGATGGCCTCGCGCAATTGTTCGGCCACCTTGCCGGCCAAGGCTTCAGCCAACAAGGGAGCGCTCACGCAGTCGTGAACCTTCACCCCTTCGGGGAACTGTAAATCAGATATCGCCATACCAGGATCTCCCATCGCGTGTGATCAGGGCAATCGAGCTCATCGGCCCCCAGGAACCTGCCGCGTACGGCTTGGGGGCATCGCCGGACTTCTTCCAGCCGGCGATCAGCTGATCGCACCATGTCCACGCATATTCGATTTCATCTTTGCGGACAAACAGGTTCTGATTGCCCTGCATGACCTCCAGCAGCAACCGCTCGTACGCATCTGGAATACGCGCACTGCGATAGGTGTCGGAGAAATTCAGTTGCAACGGCCCGCTGCGCAGTTGCATGCCCTTGTCCAAGCCTTGTTCCTTGGTCATCACCCGTAGCGATATGCCTTCGTCCGGTTGCAGGCGGATGATCAGCTTGTTGCTGATCTGCAGGCGCTGCTCGGGAGCGAAGATGTAATGCGGCGGCTCTTTGAAGTGGATGACGATCTGCGACAGTTTCTGCGGCATGCGCTTGCCGGTGCGCAGGTAGAACGGCACGCCGGCCCAGCGCCAGTTGCGAATATCGGCGCGCAGCGCGACGAACGTTTCGGTGTCGCTCTGGGTGTTGGAGTTTTCCTCTTCCAGATACCCCGGCACGGGCCGGCCTTCGCTATAGCCCGCGATGTACTGACCCCGGACCACTTGCTGGGTCAGCCCATCGGCAGTGAACGGCGCGAGCGCCTTGAGAACCTTCACTTTCTCGTCGCGGATACTGTCGGCGGACAGATCGGCCGGTGGATCCATGGCGATCAGGCAGAGCAGCTGCAACAGGTGGTTCTGGATCATGTCGCGCAGCTGACCGGCCTGGTCGAAATACCCCCAACGGCCTTCGATACCGACCTTTTCCGCCACGGTGATTTCCACATGGGAAATATAGTTCTGGTTCCACTGGGTTTCGAACAGGCTGTTGGCGAAGCGCAGGGCAATGAGGTTCTGCACCGTCTCCTTGCCCAGGTAGTGGTCGATTCGGTAGACCCGGTTTTCGGGGAAGTACTGCGCCACGGCGTCGTTGACCCGGCGCGAGGATTCCAGGTCGTGGCCAATCGGTTTTTCCAGCACGGCGCGGGTGCGCTCGGTCAGGCCGACCTTGTGCAGGTTTTCGCAGATGGCGCCGTACACGGCAGCCGGCGTGGCGAAGTAGGCGATCAATTGCTCGGCATCGTCGACTTTCTCGGCCAGCGCGACGTAGGTGTCGGCGTCCAGAAAGTCCACGTGCACGTAGCTCAGACGGGCCAGAAAACGTTGCAGCGGTTCAGGCTCCAGCTGCGCCTCGGAAACGAATTTGCGCAGTCCGGCCTCGATGACACCCAGGTGGTGGGCCTCGTCACCGGGTTCGCGGGCCAACGCGAGAATGCGGGTATCGGCGTGCAGCAACTGCGCGCGATCGAGTTGATACAGCGCTGGAAACAGCTTGCGCAATGCCAGGTCGCCCAGGGCGCCAAAGAGGGCAAAGGTGCATGATCCTGCGGTCATTGAGGGCATGATGTTTGTTCTTCTATCAAGTTGACGTAGAAATACCCTTTTTCAGGGCGCGATTCAAGGCAGAATGTAGTAATAACCACAACATTTGCCCCTCCAAACAGATACGGGTGGTGGCGCACTGCGCCCACCAGTAGGATAAGCCACCCGTGAAGACAGCCTAGCCAGACATGCTCGCTGGCTGCAGTAGACCCAAGGACATACCATGGACCGTGTGCGAAATCTTCTGGAACAGATCCAGAGCCGCCTCGATGAGCTGAACAAGGCCGAACGCAAGGTGGCCGAGATCATTCTGCTCAATCCGCAGCAGGCAACCCGCTTCAGTATTGCCGCCCTGGCGCAAGCCGCCAAGGTCAGCGAGCCGACGGTGAACCGCTTCTGTCGCTCCTTCGGCGTCAGTGGCTACCCCGAGCTCAAGCTGCAACTGGCGCAGAGCCTGGCCAGCGGCGCGGCTTATGTCAGTCGCGCGGTGGAAGCCGACGACGATCCTGCAGCCTACACCCAGAAGATTTTCGGCAGCGCCATTGCCTCGTTGGACAGCGCCTGCCAGCAACTCGATCCGGCCTTGGTCAGCCGCGCCGTGGACATGCTGATCCAGGCGCGGCAGATCCATTTCTTCGGCCTCGGCGCATCGGCGCCGGTGGCGCTCGATGCGCAGCACAAGTTCTTCCGCTTCAACTTGGCGGTGTCGGCACATGCCGATGTCCTCATGCAGCGAATGCTGGCCTCGGTGGCCCACACCGGTGAGCTGTTCGTGATCATTTCCTACACTGGGCGCACCCGCGAACTGGTGGAAGTGGCTCGCCTGGCGCGGGAAAACGGCGCCTCGGTGCTGGGCCTGACCGCCGCGGGCTCGCCCCTGGCCAAGGCCAGCAGTGTCAGTCTGAACATACCCCTGCCAGAAGACACGGATATTTACATGCCGATGACCTCGCGCATCGTGCAACTGACCGTGCTCGATGTGCTGGCCACGGGCATGACGCTACGACGCGGCGTGGATTTCCAACCGCACCTGAGGAAGATCAAGGAAAGCCTGAATGTCAGCCGCTATCCGGCAGGAGATGGGCTGGACTGAATACGGATATGCAGGAGC
Organism: Pseudomonas sp. RIT-PI-a; assembly: GCF_001187875.1. Lineage (NCBI taxonomy): Bacteria > Pseudomonadati > Pseudomonadota > Gammaproteobacteria > Pseudomonadales > Pseudomonadaceae > Pseudomonas > Pseudomonas sp. RIT-PI-a. The sequence goes on along the minus strand of NZ_LGIR01000031.1, from coordinate 83,518 downwards.
GGCCAGTGGCCGCGAAAAGTGCGCTGCGGTGAAGCAGATGGACTGTGCCCTGGCTTTCGCGGCCGATGACCGCTCCTACGGTGAGCCCGTCACCGGGTAAAAAAACGGGCGACCGAAGTCACCCGTAAAGAGCACACCACAAATCAGAACTTGGACTGAATCTTCAGGCCGGCCACCAGTGCATCGTCCACCTGATTCACGCCGCCCGGGTGCTTGATGTACTGCACGTTGGGCCGCACGGTCAGCCAGTTGGTGACGTGGAACCCGTAGTAGATCTCGGCGTTGTATTCGGTGTCTTGGATCGGCAGGTAGGTGGGGTTGTCGTAGTCGTCGACATTGTTCAGATCGTTGACCAGGCGACGATTCTTGCGCACGTCGTCGTTGACGTGGATACGGGCGATGCCCACGCCGATGTCGTCCTTGGGCCGCGCGTCGAAGGGCCCCATGTAGGTCAGGCCGATCTGCTGGTAGTTGTCGACGAAGTTGGTGTCCTTGTCGTGCACGGTGGCGTTGGCGAAGATGCTCAGACCACGGGCAGCGCTGCCGTTATGGCTGGTCAACTGCTGCTGTGCCACGATCCAGGCGCCATGCTTGCTGCTGTGGGACTTGTAACTGGCGCCGGACACGGCGGCTGCCTGGCCATTGCCGTCCTCATAGACGTCGTCGGCCTTGGCCGTGCTGTAGTAATAGCCCAGACGGTACTCGCCTGGCAGATCGTTGAGCTTGGGCGTCCACACCAGTTCGACCGGCAGGATCATGCCTTTGGTGCCGCTACCGCTGAGCTTGAAGCCGTTGCCGGTTTCCAGGTACGAAGGGTTCTGCTCGAACACACCCACCTGCGCGTACACTTCCGGCGTGATGTTGTACTTGATGCGCAAGGCCCACTGGCTGACCGGCCAGTTGTACCAGATGTTGCCCACCCAGTTGCCGACCTGCGAACCGCAGAAGGCCAGGTTCTGGAAGTCGCACGGGAAGCTGTTGAATTCCTCGCCCGGACCAAATCGACCGATCTTGACGTTGAGCTTGTTGTCGAAATAGCCCTGCTTGTACCACATCTGCGTCAGCCGCCAGGTCTGCCCCCTGCCCCAGACTTCCTGGGAGGAACTCAAGGTCCCGGCACGCGGATCGCCGATCCGGTCGTTGGAAATGTTGCGACCGCTACGTTCGGTAATGGCCAGCTTGAACTCGGCGTCGTTCCAGCCCAGGATCTTTTCCAGGTCCATCTTCACGCCCAGGGCGAACTGGTCGCTGTAGCGTGCGGTGGTGTCGTCGTTGTAGCCACCGTTCAGGTTGCTACCAACCTCCCCCACATACTCCAGCGAAAAATCGTACCCCTTTTCCAGTAACTCGGTACGCGCTCCACCCCAATCGCCGGTCATCCACGGCGACTCTTCGGTGAAGGCGCCGGCGGCGTGTACGCTACCGGCCAGACTCAAGGCGCCAAGCATCGACAATTGGCCGATCAGTCTGGGTTTGTTGATAAGTCTGCTGTTCATCCCTCTTCCTCTTTTATTGTTATTGACGTGTTGTACAGTCTTGCCAATGACAGGCGACAGGCCGCCTGCCGGTGTCGCTATTCAGCGTCCTTTGAACTGGGTCACGTTGCCCAAGGGTGCAGCATCTTCCACGGAGCGCATTGTGCCGAGACGCTCGCCACTGGCCGCGTCGAAAAGCAGGACCTTGCTCGGGTCCAGCAACAGGTTCAGCGTCGCACCTGGCATCGGTGCATCATCCGGCGCCAGTCGGCAGCAGACCTTGGTCTGGTTCACCGTGACGAAGACCAGGGTGTCCGGCCCGGTCGGCTCGGTGATCTGTACTTCGGCGCGCAACACCGGCAACCCCGTGGTCTGTTCGCTCGCCAGGGCGATCTGCTCGGGACGAATACCGAGGATGATCTCGCGATCTTCCAGCCCTGCGTCGGTGATACCCAGCGGTAGCTCGCAGCGCGCCTGGCCGCTGTCGAGCAACGCCACCAGACGGCCGTCCTGACGCGTCAGGCGCAGAGGGATGAAGTTCATCGGCGGCGAGCCAATGAAGCTGGCCACGAACAGGTTGGCCGGATCGTTGTAGATCTGTTGTGGCGTGCCGAACTGCTGGATGATCCCATCCTTCATGACTGCCACCTTATCGCCCAGGGTCATGGCCTCGATCTGGTCGTGGGTCACGTAGACCGTGGTGGTTTTCAGGCGCTGGTGCATCAGTTTCATTTCAGTGCGCATCTCGACGCGCAGTTTGGCGTCGAGGTTGGACAGCGGTTCGTCGAACAGATAAATCTTCGGCCGACGCGCCAGGGCACGGCCCATCGCCACACGCTGTTGCTGACCACCGGAGAGCTGACCCGGTTTGCGGTTGAGCAGGTGTTCGATCTGCAGCAGCTTGGCCACGCGCGCGACTTCTTCATCGATCGCCGACTGCGGCATCTTGCGGATTTTCAAGCCAAATTCGATGTTCTCGCGCACGCTCATGGTCGGGTACAGCGCGTAGGACTGGAACACCATGGCGATGTCACGATCCTTCGGGCTCATGCCACTGACGTCCTGATCACCAATCATGATCGCGCCGCCGGTGATGCTTTCCAGACCGGCGATGCAGTTCATCAGGGTCGACTTGCCGCACCCCGACGGGCCGACGAGGATCAGGAACTCCCCGTCCTTGATCGACAGTTCGATGTTCTTCAGCGTGTCCGGCAGGCCGGGACCGTAGGTCTTGTTGACGTTGCGAAGTTCGAGCGTAGCCATGATTACCCCTTGACTGCGCCGGCTGTCAGCCCGCGCACGAAATACTTGCCTGCGACCACATAGACCAGCAGGGTCGGCAAACCGGCGATCATCGCCGCCGCCATGTCCACGTTGTATTCCTTGGCGCCGGTGCTGGTGTTGACCAGGTTGTTCAGCGCCACCGTGATCGGTTGCGAATCACCGCTGGAGAACACCACACCGAACAGGAAGTCGTTCCAGATCTGGGTGAATTGCCAGATCAGGCACACCATGATGATCGGCGTCGACATCGGTAGAATGATGCGGCGGAAAATCGTGAAGAAACCCGCGCCGTCCAGACGTGCGGCTTTAACCAGCGCGTCGGGAATGCTCACGTAGTAGTTACGGAAAAACAGCGTGGTGAACGCCAGACCGTAAACCACGTGGATAAGCACCAGGCCGGTGGTAGTGCTCGCCAGCCCGATCTTGCCGAGCGTGAACGAGGCCGGCAGCAGCACCGTCTGGAACGGCAGGAAGCAGCCGAACAACAGCAGACCGAAGAACAACTGCGAACCGCGGAAGCGCCACATCGACAGCACGTAGCCGTTCAGTGCCCCGATGGCGGTAGAGATGATCACGGCCGGTACGGTGATCTTGATCGAGTTCCAGAAGTAACCGTCAACCGTGGCCCAGGCCTTGACCCAGCCGATGCCGCTGACCACGGTCGGCCAGCTCAGCAGGTTGCCGGTGCTGATGTCTTCCGGAGTCTTGAAGCTGGTCAGCAACATGACCACCAGCGGCACCAGATAAAGCAATACGGCGAGGATCAGCACTGCATAGATCGCGATGCGACTCAGGCTGATGGCGGGTTTGGCTGCGAGATCAGTCATTGCGCTTGGTCCTCAGCTCGGAATACAGGTAAGGCACGATGATCGCGAGGATCGCACCGAGCATCAGAATCGCACTGGCCGAGCCCATGCCCATCTGGCCGCGACTGAAGGTGAAGGAATACATGAACATCGCCGGCAGGTCGGAGGAATAACCCGGACCACCAGCGGTCATCGCCGCGACCAGGTCGAAACTCTTGATCGCGATGTGCGCCAGAATCATCACCGCACTGAAGAACACCGGACGCAGACTGGGCAGCACCACTTTCCAGTAGATCGTCGGCATGCTCGCGCCATCGATCTGCGCGGCACGAATGATCGATTGATCGACACCACGCAGGCCAGCGAGGAACATCGCCATGATAAAGCCCGAGGCTTGCCAAACCGCCGCGATCACAAGGCAGTAGACCACGCGATCGGGGTCGATCAGCCAGTCGAGACGGAAGCCTTCCCAACCCCAGTCACGCAGCAATTTGTCCAGGCCCATGCCTGGGTTGAGCAGCCATTTCCACGCGGTACCGGTGACGATCATCGACAGTGCCATCGGGTACAGGTAAATGGTGCGGATAAAGCCTTCGCGACGGATACGCTGGTCAAGGAACACCGCCAGCAACACACCGATCACCAGCGTGATGCCGATGAACATGCCACCGAACACGGCGAGGTTCTTGCTCGCGACCCACCAGCGGTCGTTGTCGAACAAGCGCGCATACTGCGCAAGGCCCGCCCACTTGTAGGTCGGCAGGAACGTCGACGTGGTGAACGACAGCACGAACGTCCACAGGATGTAGCCATAGAAGCCCACCAGTACGATGAACATGCTCGGCGCCAGCACCAGTTTTGGCAGCCAGCGTTGCAATGCATCGAACGGCGAGGCTTTGCTGAACGCAGCAACAGAGCTCATGGGGAAATCCATCGAGAAAGAAAAGGGCAGCTACGAGCTACAAGTTTCAAGCTGCAAGATAAGCAGGGCAGTGCTCTGACTTGCAGCTTGAAACTTGCCGCTACGGCTTATTTGGAAGACTTGACCGCTGCGCCAAGTTTCTTGGCAGTGTCGGCCGGGTCGGCTTTTGGGTCGTTGATGTAGTTGGTCACGACATCGAAGAACGCGCCTTGCACGGCCAGCGTGGTCGCCATGTTGTGCGCCATGCTCGGTTGCAGGCCGCCGGACTTGGCGTCCGCCAGGAAGTCCTTGGCAGCGGTCTGTGCGCAGGAATCGAAACCCAGTTGCTCCATGTTGTTCAACATGTCGTTGCGAACCGGGATCGAGCCTTTGTTGATGCTGAAGACTTTCTGGAAGTTCTCACCCAGCACGACTTTGGCGATGTCCTGCTGACCGGCCGCAGTGCCTGCGTCCTTCTGCTTGAACACGGCCAGCGAGTCGATGTTGTAGGTGAACGCTTTGTCGGTGCCCGGGAAGGCCACGCACTCGTAGTCCTTGCCAGCGACTTTCTTGGCGGCGGTCCATTCGGACTTGGCCCAGTCACCCATGATCTGCATGCCGGCCTTGCCGTTGATGACTTTGGCCGCTTCCAGGTTCCAGTCCTGACCTTTGCCGTCGGCGTCCATGTAGGTCGCGACTTTCTTCAGCTCGGTCAGCGCCTTGACCATTTCCGGGCCAGTCAGCGCGGCGTTGTCCAGGTCGACCATGGCCTTTTTGTAACCATCGACACCCATGACCGAAAGCACTACCGCTTCGAACACGGTGCTGTCCTGCCAAGGCTGACCACCATGGGCCAGAGGGATGAAACCCGCAGCCTTGAGCTTGTCGCCCGCGGCGTAGAATTCTTCGAGGGTGGTCGGGTTCTTGGTGATACCGGCTTTCTTGAACACTTCCGGGTTGATCCACAGCCAGTTCACGCGGTGAATATTCACCGGCACGGCGACGTAATCACCGTCGTACTTCACGGTATCGGAGACTTTCTTGTCGAGCAGACTGTCCCACTTTTCCGACTTGGCGACGTCTTTCAGCACGTCGGTGTCGAGCAGGCCGGTCGACGCCCATTCCTGGATGTCGGGGCCTTTGATCTGGGCTACACCAGGCGGGTTACCGGCCACGGCGCGGCTCTTGAGCACGGTCATGGCAGTCGAACCGCCGCCACCGGCTACAGCCCCGTCTTTCCAGGTGAAGCCATCTTTCTCGACCTGCGCCTTTAGCACGTCGACCGCCGCTTTTTCACCGCCTGACGTCCACCAATGGACCACTTCCACCGAACCTTTGGAATCGGCAGCCATGGCACTGAGCGGGAACAGGGAGGCGACGGAAACGACGAGGGCGAGGCGAGAGAGCTTGTTCATGGGACTTCCTTTTTTGTTGTTATGCAGAGGCAAGTCTGATGCTTGCGTTGCGTGAGAGTGTAAACACCGCCAAGTGGGGTGCAGGTAACGAAGGGATAGGGAAATGTCACAGACTGGTGACATTCATGATCGCCAAGCCAGTTGGTCTGCAGAAACACGCGGACCGCTCACACCGTCTTGCGAGGCAAGACCAATGTCACCCGCAAGCCACCGGCCGGAAGATTCTGCAACGTCACCTCGCCACCGTGGCTATGGGCGATGTTGCGCGCGATGCCCAGTCCCAGCCCATAGCCCTGCTGGGTGCCGGCCAGACGAAAGTGCGGTTCGAAGACCTTCTGCAACCGTTGCTCGGGTACACCGGGACCTTCATCGTCGACGTACAGCACGAAGGCCTGCGCATCGTCGTGGATATACAGGTGCGCGCGGTCACCGTACTTCAGGGCGTTGTCGATCAGGTTGCCGATGCAGCGTTTGATGGCCAGCGGCTTGCCGGCGTAGGGTCGGCGCGCCTGGCCTTCCAGAGTTACACGGCCATTGCCGTGCGGCGCCAGATAAGGTTCCACCAGACAGTCGAGGACCTGATCGAGATCGACCCGCTCGATGTTCTCGTGGATGTCGGTGTCTTTCACGCATTGCAGTGCGCCCTTGACCAGCAATTCCAGCTCGTCCAGGTCGCGGCCGAACTTGGCCTCCAGGGTGGGATCGTCGAGCAGTTCGACGCGCAGCCGCAAGCGGGTGATGGGCGTGCGCAAGTCATGGGAGATGGCGCTGAACAGCTGGCTGCGTTCGGTCAGGTAGCGGCTGATGCGCTCGCGCATGGCATTCAGCGCCCGCGCCACTTCCACCACTTCGCTGCCGCCTCCTTCCATGGGCGGCTGGTTGTTGACCTCGCCCAACGACAACTCCCGTGCGGCGCGAGCCAGACGTTTGAGAGGGCGACTCTGCCAGTGCACCAGCACGCCGATGAACAGCAACAGGAAACCGCTGGTGAGGGCGATGAACCAGATCTGCTGGGCCGGCAGTCCCTCTTCTTCCAGGGTGGTGTAGGGTTCGGGCAACAGTGAAGCGATGTACAGCCATTCGCTCGGCCCTAGGCGAATCTGGGTGACCAGCACCGGTGGATTCACCGGCTCCAGGGTCAGGGCGTAGTGCGCCCAGGAACGCGGCAGTTCGTCCAGCTTCAGGCCGCTGTTGAAGATGCGCAGATCATCGGGGCTGACGAAGGTCACCGAAATATCCACGTCGCTGCCCAGCTGGGCTCTGAGCACCGCAGACACCGCCTCGATCACCGCGGTCTTGCGTGCGGTCGGTTCGAGCAACTGCATGCCCAGGGGCTTGTCATTGAGCGATACGAAAAAGCGCGTACCGCCCATGCTGCGCAGTTGATCCAGCACCAGCGGCCGATAGGCCAGTGGCAGCGAACGGAAATAGCTGACGCTGGCCGCCATCGAATGCGCCAGGCTGCGCGCGCTGGTGACCAGTCCTTCGAGCTGGGTGGCCCGTAGCTGTGACAGCCAGATCACGCTGGACAACCCCTGCGCCAGCAGCACCGCCAGCAGGGTCAGCAAGAGCATGCGGCCCAACAGCGAGCGTGGTTTAAACAGGCGCAACGTGGGCCGCCAGCAAGTAGCCGCTACCGCGCACCGTGCGGATCAACCGGGGCGGTTTGTCGTTGTCGCGCAGGCGCTGGCGCAGACGGCTGACCGCCATGTCGACGATCCGATCCAGAGGCATCGGCTCGCGCCCGCGGGTGGCGTTGCCGATGGTGTCGCGGTCGAGAATCTGCTGGGGATGATCGAGGAACAGCTTGAGCAGGGCGAAGTCGGCACCGGACAGGAACACCTCCTCGCCATCGGTGTGAAACAACCGGTGGCTCACGGTATCGAGCCGCCACTCGTCGAAGCCGAGCACCTCGCCGCTGCGCTCGCTACGCTCGCTGGCGAACTGGCTGCGCCGCAGCAGCGCCTTGATGCGTGCCTGCAGCTCGCGTGGGCTGAACGGTTTGCCCAGATAGTCATCGGCGCCCAATTCGAGACCGATTACCCGGTCCGCTTCATCGGAGCTGGCCGTCAGCATGATGATCGGCACCTGAGCCATGCGTGGATGCTGGCGGATCCAGCGGCACAGGCTGAAGCCGTCTTCGTCAGGCAGCATGACGTCGAGAATCACCAGGTCGGTGCCGACCTCGGCGCTCAGGGCTTCGCGAAAGCCCGCGCCGTTGGCCGTGGTGCGCACGGCAAAGCCGGCGCGGCTCAGGTAGGTGTCCAGCAGTTCGCGGATTTCCTGATCGTCATCGACCAGCAGGATCGATTTGCCGACAGTGCTCACGTGGGCGTCCTTGTTGTCATTGCCGGGTCGATACGCCCGGCTTTTTTCAAGGGCTGATTAAACGCTCAAGCTTGCGCCTGTTGCAAGGCCACGCCAGCGCCCAGCAGCCCGGAGAACTCGGCCGTGACCACCCACACGGGAATGCCCTTGAAGTAATCGCTCATGCAGCCCTTGTCGGCGAAGCTTTCGGCGAAACCGCTCTGCATGAAGATTTCCAGGAAGCGCGGGATCACGCCGCCGACGATGTACACACCACCGCGACCGCCCACGGTCAGTACATTGTTGCCCGCCACCCGGCCGAGGAAGCGACAGAATTGCTCCAGGGTTTCGCGGGCGACGGGATCGCCGGCCAGACCGGCTTCGGTGACTTGCGCCGGCGAAGCGCAGGACGGCTCGTGACCGTCCACTTCGCACACAGTTTGATACAACCTCAACAAGCCGCCACCGCTCAGAATCGTTTCGGCACTGACGTGACCGATCTGCGCTTCGATGTGCGCCCGCAGCTGAGCTTCGCGGGGGCTGCCGACCGGCAGGTCGACGTGGCCGCCCTCCCCCGGCAGCGCCATCCAGCCGTTGCGCAGGCCGATCAAGGTGCCCACCCCCAGGCCGGTACCCGGACCGATGACCACGGCCGGACGTGCAGGGTCGGCCTCCCCTTCGCACACCAGCTGATACTCGTCGGGCTGCAGGCGGGTCATGCCCAAGGCCATGGCCGTGAAATCGTTGATCAGCAGCAGGTGGCCCACCTGCAGGGTTTGGCAGAACGCCTTGCGGCTCAGGCGCCAATGGCTGTTGGTGAAGCGAAATTCGTCACCGTCCACCGGGCCGGCCACCGCCAGGCACGCGGCGCCGATATCGCCTTTCTGCAGTTTGAGGTCGGCCATGTACACGCCGATCGCGTGCTCGGGGCTGGTGTAGTCCGCCGTCGCGAAGACCCGGACCGAATGCAATGCGTCATTCTCCCAGATGGCGAACCGTGCGTTGGTACCGCCAATATCGCCAATGAGGGCGAGTGTCATCGCAAAATCTCCAACCCCGAAGTGAAGGCACTGGCGCCTTGCTCGGCCGAGCTGAAGGCCTGGCGCATGAACCCGAACAGTTCACGCCCGCAACCTACGCCATTGGCCAAGGTGCCGACCGCCGGGGTGCGGCTGGCCAGCGTCTGGGCATCGACGCGCACCTGCAAGGTACCTTCGACACCGTCGACCCGGATGATATCGCCATCGCGCACCAAGGCCAACGGTCCGCCACTGGCTGCTTCGGGGCTGACATGAATGGCGGCGGGAATCTTGCCGGACGCGCCGGACAGCCGCCCGTCGGTGACCAGCGCGACCTTGAAGCCGCGGTCCTGCAGCACGCCAAGAAATGGCGTCATCTTGTGCAGTTCCGGCATGCCGTTGGAGCGCGGCCCCTGGAAGCGCATGACGGCGACGAAATCCTTTTCCAGTTCGCCGGCCTTGAACGCATCGGCCAGTTCCTGCTGGTCCTGGAACACGCGGCAGGGCGCCTCCACCACCTGATTCTCCAGAGCCACGGCAGACACTTTCATGACGCCACGGCCCAGGTTGCCTTCCATCACGCGCAATCCGCCCTCCGCCGAAAACGGGCGTGCCACCGGGCGCAGAATGCTCTCGTCGAGGCTCGCCACGGGCCCTTCGCGCCAGACCAGACGGCCGTCTTCCAGGAATGGCTCGCGGGTATAGCGGCTCAGACCGTGGCCGGCCACAGTGTTGACATCCTCGTGCAACAGGCCTGCACCGAGCAGCTCGCGAATCAGGAACGCCATGCCGCCAGCGGCCTGGAAATGGTTGATGTCGGCCTTGCCGTTCGGGTAGACGTTGGACAGGGTGGGCACGACCTCGGAAAGGTCGGCCATGTCCTGCCAGGTCAGGATGATGCCTGCTGCCATGGCGATCGCCGGCATGTGCAGGGTGTGGTTGGTCGAACCGCCCGTGGCGTGCAGGGCGACGATCGAATTCACCAGTGACTTTTCATCGACGATGCGACCGATGGGGGTGAACTCGCCATTGGCTTTGGTCAGGCGCGTCACCTGATGAGCCGCTTCATGGGTCAGCGCGTCGCGCAGCGGCGTATTGGGGTTGACGAACGAGGCGCCCGGCAGGTGCAGGCCGAGTACCTCCATGAGCAGCTGATTGGTGTTGGCCGTGCCATAGAAGGTGCAGGTGCCCGGACTGTGGTAGGACTTCATCTCCGATTCGAGCAACTCCTCACGGCTGGCCTTGCCTTCGGCATAGCGCTGCCGGACATCGGCCTTTTCCTTGTTGGAAATGCCCGACGGCATTGGTCCGCCGGGGACGAAGATCATGGGCAGATGGCCAAAGCGCAGGGCTCCCATCATCAAGCCCGGCACGATCTTGTCGCAGATGCCGAGCATCAGCGCACCGTCGAACATGTTGTGCGACAGCGCCACGGCTGTGGACAGTGCAATGGTCTCGCGGCTGGCCAGGCTCAGTTCCATGCCGGGCTCGCCCTGGGTCACACCATCACACATGGCCGGCACGCCGCCGGCGAACTGGCCGACCGAGCCGATTTCACGCAGGGCCTGCTTGAGCTGTTCGGGGTAGGTTTCGTAAGGCTGATGCGCCGAGAGCATGTCGTTATATGACGAAACAATTGCGATGTTGGTCGCGTTCATCATGCGCAGTTGGTGCTTGTCTTCGCTGCCGCACCCCGCTACTCCATGGGCAAAGTTCGCACACTGCAGCTTGCCCCGCATGGGGCCGTCGCTGGCAGCGCTGTCGATCAGTTGCAGGTAGTGCTCGCGGGTAGCTTGGCTACGCGCGATCAGCCGTTGGGTGACCTCAAGGACGCGGGGATGCATGTGAAGAACTCCAGGCTTTTGGGGGCGACCTCTGCAACACTCTGTCCGAACTACGACCTGTGCCAGGGCTCAAAGCCCTGCAGGCAGAATCGATGTGAAGGAAGGGTTGTACCGGTCACTCGTTGTAGATAGAACAAAATATTGCCACTAAAAAGGCTTGTTTTCTATTTCTATGCGAATAATCTTGTAATTCCAACAACAAAACAGATTACGTGACCTGCTTGCCCGGACCTGATCCAAGGGGAATCACCCAATCTGATTACAGGAATCACTCATGACCATTCGCATAGCAATCAACGGTTTTGGCCGCATCGGCCGCAACGTCCTGCGGGCACTCTATACCCAAGGCTACCGCCAGGACCTGCAAGTCGTCGCCATCAACGACCTGGGCGACAGCGCGATCAACGCCCACCTGCTCAAGTACGACACGGTGCATGGCACCTTCGACGGCACGGTGGAGCACGACAAGGAAGGCCTGACGGTCAATGGCGATCGCATCTCGGTGAGCGCCATCCGCAACCCGGCCGAGCTGCCGTGGAAGGCCGAGAACATCGACGTGGTGTTCGAATGCACCGGCCTGTTCACCGACCGCGAGAAGGCCGCGGCGCACCTGACCGCCGGCGCGCGCAAGGTGATCATCTCGGCCCCGGCCAAGGGCGCCGACGCCACGGTGGTCTATGGCGTCAACCATGAAGTGCTGCGCCAGTCCCACGAGGTGATCTCCAACGCCTCGTGCACCACCAACTGCCTGGCGCCGGTTGCCCAGGTACTGCACCGCGAGCTGGGCATCGAGCAGGGTCTGATGACCACGATCCATGCCTACACCAACGACCAGAACCTGATCGACGTGTACCACAGCGACCCCTACCGCGCGCGCTCGGCCACCCAGTCGATGATCCCCAGCAAGACCGGTGCTGCCGAGGCAGTAGGCCTGGTGCTGCCCGAACTTGCCGGCAAACTGACCGGCATGGCGGTACGCGTCCCGGTGATCAACGTATCGCTGGTCGACCTGACCCTGAACCTGTCGCGCGAAGTCAGCCGTGACGAAATCAACGCGCTGATGCAGGCGGCCGCCGAGCAGTCCAAGGTGCTGGGTTACAACACCCTGCCGCTGGTTTCGACCGACTTCAACCACAACCCGCTGTCGTCGATCTTCGATGCCAACCACACCAAGGTCAACGGCAAGCTGGTCAAGGTCATGGCCTGGTACGACAACGAGTGGGGCTTCTCGAACCGCATGCTGGACAACTGCCTGGCGCTGATCAACGCCAAGTAAGGCCCCATAGCGGCTGGATGCGGTTGATGCCGTCTCCAGCCGCGATACCTCCTGCAAAGATCGCGACTTGACTAGATGAGCAGATGAGAAGCATTATCATCTGCTGCTTTCCGGTCGGGCACTTCCGTGAGTCAATCACGCTTCAATTCCGTTTTCCTCTCCCAACGCTTGAGTCTGCTGCGCACCCTTCAGCGCATGGTACGCAACCCCAGCACCGCCGAAGACCTGCTTCAGGAAACCTACCTGAGGGTCAACCGTGCCCTGGGCGAGCGCCCCATCGAGCACCTCGAACCTTTCGTGTTCCAGACAGCGCGCAATCTGGCACTGGATTATCTGCGCTCACGGCGGGTGCAGGAGCGGACCATGGTCGAAGATGTGCCCCTCGACGTGCTACAAAGCATTGCAGCAGTGAGCAGTACTCCAGATGAGGCGGCTCATGCCGAGCGCCTGCTGGCCAGGCTGACCCTGAGCCTTGGCCGACTGACGCCGCGCCAGCAGCGCATTTTCATATTGAGCCGAGTGCATGGCAGCAGTTATGTAGAGATTGCCCAGGAGCTGGACGTCTCGGCAAGCACCGTACAGAAGGAATTGAAATTGATCATGGCGATCTGCATCGGCGTCGCACAGCGCCTGGAGCAACACTCGTGAACCGGCAGCATTCACCAGAACAGGCGCCATTGACGCCCGTCATGGAGCAAGCCATCGATTGGCTGATCGTTCAGCCCTGCGCCGACCCCGCCGAGCAGAGGGCATTCGAGACCTGGCTGCTGGCCGACCCCGAACATGCCGCTGCGTTCGAGCAAGCCCGCGCCGTGTGGCACGGGGCGCCGGTGCAGGACGCCGCCATGGCCCTGCAAACGCAGCGCCGAACGCCGGCGTGGCGGCGGCATTGGAAACCTCTCGCCACAGCCGCGATGCTGGTGGTCGGTGTACTCAATTTCACCCAGCTGCCGCTGCGCGTACAGGCCGCTCATCTGACCCAGGTCGGCGAACGCCAGCACCTGGAACTGGAGGACGGCTCCAAGGTGCTGCTCAACACCGATTCGGCCTTTTCCAGCCGAATCGACACCCGCCAACGCAACGCGCGCCTGTACGAAGGCGAAGCGTTTTTCGAGGTGCCGCCCAGCCGCCAACAACCGTTTCAGGTGCGAGCCGGCCCGGTGCGTGCCGATGTGCTCGACAGCGCCTTCGCCGTGAGCTACCACGATGGCCAGGCGCAAGTGCGAGTGCAGCGCGGCAACGTCGACCTCAGCGCCAGCCATGACGAGAAGGTCCGCCTGAACGCCGGCGACAGTATCCGCATCGGCCCCAAGGGGTTCGGCACGCGCGAGCGGCTTGATCCCCAGAAGGATCTGGCCTGGGTCCAGGGCCGGCTGATCTTCGAGAACTGCCCCATGGGCGAGGTGCTCGCCGAACTTCGACGCTATTACCCAGGGTGGATCATCAATACCGACAAGAAACTCGAGCAGGTGGCGGTGACCGGCAATTACCGCCTGGACAATCCACTCGATGTGGTTCGCTCGTTGGCCCAGGTAACGTCGGCGCAGGTGCGGGAGTTTCCGGCACTGGTCATCCTGAACTGACAGACACGTCAGTGCCATGAACCAACACCCTGCATAACCCGCATAATTATTTTTACGCTGTAGCGCTTCCCCATCCGTCTAGTCATAGCCAATGCAACTGATTCGCATTCGAATCAGTGACACTATAACGACACATGACAGGGAGCGCTTTCGATGTCCACAGGTTTCACTCGTCCAACGTTCCACCACTCGGTGCTCGCCGCCGCCCTGCTGCTGGCCGCCCTGCCTGCCGTGGGCAATGCAGCGGAGCCGACACTGAGCAGCGCCCGCAACAGTGTCAGTCACTCCTTCAGCATCGCCCAGCAACCGCTGACGTCGGCCTTGAACGGCTTCAGCTCCACGACGGGATGGCAGGTCGGACTGCCCGCCGAGCTCGCTCGGGACGTTGTCTCACCCGGCGCACGTGGCAACCTGACGCCGGAACAGGCACTGGATCGCCTGCTCGCGGGCACATCGCTGCGCTACCGGAAAATCAGCGCCAACAATGTCGTGCTCGAGCGCAGTCCGACGGGTGCCGTGATCGCCCTGCAACAGGTGACCGTCAGTGCCACCCGCCAGGAACAGAGCGCCGACAGCGTACCGAGCACGGTCAGCGTGCAGGGCCGCACGCAGCTGGACCGCGACAACGTCAACACGATTCAGGATGTGGTGCGCTACGAACCGGGCGTCTCAGCGGGCGGCACCGGCCTGCGCAGTGGCATCACCGGCTACAACATTCGCGGCATCGATGGCGACCGCATCCTCACCCAGGTCGATGGCGTCGAAGTGCCGGACAGCTTCTTCAACGGCCCCTATGCACAGACCGAGCGCAACTACGTCGACCCGGAAATCGTCAAGCGCGTGGAAATCCTGCGCGGGCCGGCGTCGTCGCTGTACGGCAGCAGCGCCATCGGTGGGGTGGTCAGCTATTACACCCTGGACCCGGAAGACATCATCAAGCCGGGCAAGGACATCGGCGCGCGCCTGAAGACCGGCTACAGCTCGGCAGACGAGAGCTGGCTGAACTCGGCCACCGTGGCCGGCCGTACGGGTGACTTCGACGCCTTGCTGCATTTGAGCCAGCGCAACGGGCATGAAACCGAGTCCCACGGTGATCACGACACCACTGGCCTGAGCCGCACCGCGGCCGACCCCAAGGATGTGCGCTCCACCAACGTTCTGGCCAAGCTGGGCTGGAACTATGCCGACGATGCTCGACTCGGGCTCACCTATGAAAAGTACAAGGACGACCGCGACGTCGACCTGAAAAGCGCCTATGGCGGCCCGTACGTCAATGGCAGGCCGATGAATTTCTATCGATCGCGCGGGGGCAATGACACGATCACCCGCGAGCGCTTCGGCTTGAATCACGACTTCGGCCTGGACAGCGTCGTGGCCGATCACATCAAGTGGAGCCTGAACTACCAGATCGCCAAGACCGACCAGCACACCGAGGAACACTATGTCGTTCCGCGCGCACGCGATGTGCTGCGAACGCGTGACACCCTGTACAAAGAGCGCCAGTGGGTGTTCGACCTGCAACTGGACAAGGCCTTTCAGGTGGGACAAACCGATCACCTGCTGACCTACGGCACGAACATCCGCCAGCAGAAGGTCACCGGCTCGCGCAGCGGCTACGGGACCTGCCTGACCGTGATGGGCAGCTGCCGAGCCATCGGCGCCGACAGTTCGACCGATCGCCTGGTCAAGTCCAGCGACTTCCCCGACCCGACCATCAACACCTACAGCCTGTTCGCCCAGGACGAGATTCGCTGGAACCAGTGGACCTTTCTGCCCAGCGCGCGCTATGACTACACCCAGCTCAAGCCCCGCCTGACCGATGAATTCCTGCGCACGGTCAACCCCACAGGTGAATACACCGTGACCGACAGCGAACGGAACTGGCACCGGTTGTCGCCCAAGCTGGGCGTGACCTACGACTTCGATGACCACTACACCTGGTATGGACAGTATGCCGAAGGCTTCCGCACGCCCTCGGCCAAGGCGCTGTACGGCAGCTTCGAAAACCTGGGCGCAGGCTATACCGTTCAGCCGAATCCGGACCTGGATCCAGAGAAAAGCAGAAGCTATGAAACCGGTCTGCGCGGCAAATTCGAAGCAGGCACCTTCGACATTGCGGTGTTCTACAACCAGTATCGCGATTTCATCAATGAGGATGCGGTCACCCCCGGGGCGACGTCCACAGTGTTCCAGAGCAACAACATCAAGCACGCCACCATCAAGGGCGTCGAGCTCAAGGGCCGCTTGAACCTGGACAGCTTCGGTGCACCGCAAGGTCTCTACAGCCAGGGCTCCATCGCCTACGCCCATGGCAAGAACGAAGACAACGGCCAACCGATCAACAGCGTCAATCCGCTCAAGGGTGTCTTCGGACTGGGTTACGAGCAGCAGCAGTACGGCGGCCTGCTCAGTTGGACACTGGTCAAGCGGCAGAACCGAGTGGACAGCAGCGCGTTCAAGTCGCCGGACGGCAGCGGCGTGTTCAAAACGCCTGGATTCGGCATCCTCGACCTGTCCGGTTACTACAAGGTCACCGACGACGTCACCGTCAACGCCGGCCTGTACAACCTCACCGACAAGAAATACTGGCTATGGGACGACGTACGCAGTTATGACGGCGTGGGCGAAGCGGCGGTGACATCACCCGCCAACCTCGACCGTCTCACGGCTCCCGGTCGTAATTTCGCGATCAATCTGGTTTGGGACATCTGATAATGGCACTGTAGGGGCAGATAACCGCTGCCCCTGTGGTGGGATTTTTTTACGGTCCGCTGTGAGTTGATTCGTCTCGTCTACACAGCACCGCATTTTTCAAGGAACTCGCAATGACCGTCACCGAGCACACTCAGGACCACGCCCCGCTGCGCTCCGCCCGCTTGCGCGCGATCAGCCAGGCGTTGCACGACAGCCTGGAAAACACCGTGGCCCGCCACGCGCCCTTCGATACGCCAGAAAGCTATGGGCGCTTTCTGCAGATGCAGTACCTGTTCCAGTCGGAGCTGCAGCACCTGTACAACGATCCCGCCCTGATCGCCTTGTTTCCCGACCTGCCCGGGCGCTGCCGCGCAGAGGCGGCCAAGGCCGACCTGATCGATCTGGGCGTGGCCATTCCGCAACCTGTTCCGGGCGCCCTCAGCGAGCCCAGCCTGGCGACGGCGCTGACCTGGATTCGTGTCTCCGAAGGGTCTAAACTCGGCGCCGCTATCCTGATCAAGCGGGCCAACGCCCTGGGCTACACGGAGAGTTTCGGTGCTCGTCATCTGGCCGAACCCGAAGGCGGACGCGGCAAGGGCTGGAAAGCCTTCAACGCAGTCTTCGATGCCCTGCCCTTCAGCCCGAGCGAAGAAGCGGAAGCCGACCAGGCGGCCAACGACGCGTTCGCGCGCTTGCAGGTGCTGCTGCAACACACCTACGCCGATCATCGGGACACGGCGCCGGCTTGAAACCCGACTGTATGGAACTCATGGACAACCCTCGCCCGCTCCCCTCAAAGATGGCCCGCGTGCTTTACGGCCTGCTGGCCTATACCAGCCTGATCATCGGGCTGATCGCGATCGTGGTGCCGGGGTTGCCCACCACCGAGTTCATCCTGCTGGCCGCATGGGCAGCAACCAAAAGCTCGCCGCGGCTCAGTGCCTGGCTGGAAAACCACAAGTTGTTCGGTCCCATGCTGCACAACTGGCGCAATGGCAAGGTGATCACCCGCCGGACCAAGGTCAGCGCCACCGTCAGCATGGTGATCTGCTCGCTGGTGATGTGGTTCACCCTCAAGCAACACTGGCCTGTCTATGCCGCCATCGCGGGCATGGTGTTGGTCAACCTTTGGATCTGGTCGCGACCCGAACGCGTCACTGCCGAGCGCTGACCCACAGCCTCGGCCCTACAGCTTTGAGCCATGGCAAGGCATACTGCCTGCCTCCGCTGTCCAGAATGCACGAAACCCATGCGTATCCACGTCAGCTTCATCGACCGTGTCGGCATCACCCAGGAAGTGCTGGCATTGCTTGGCGCCCGCAATCTCAACCTCGATGCCGTCGAGATGGTCCCACCCAACGTCTACATCGATGCGCCGACGCTCAGCCCGCTGGTCCTGGAAGAGCTGCACGATGCCCTGTTCCGGGTAAAGGGCGTGGAAGACGTGCGTGTGGTCGACATCCTGCCCGGACAGCGCCGGCATCTGCAGCTCGAAGCCCTGCTGGCCGCCATGGCCGATCCAGTGCTGGCGCTGGACAGTGCCGGCAATGTTCTGCTGGCCAACCCGGCCTTGGTCGAGCTGTATGGACGCGAGCCAGCCGGGCAGTCGGTGGCCGATCTGTTCGCCGATCCGGCCCTGCTCGGTTCCCTGTTGGAACAGGGGTTCCGACTGCCACTGCGCGAGGTCAACCTGAATGGTCAGACGCTGCTGCTCGATGCCACACCCATCACCGACGCAGGTGCCTTGCTGACGCTGTACCCGCCCAACCGCATGGGTGAACGGCTGGCCGCCCTGCACCACGACCATGCCGAGGGATTCGACTCGCTGCTGGGTGACTCTGCACCCATTCGTGCGCTGAAAGCTCGGGCGCAGCGCGTCGCGGCCCTGGATGCGCCTTTATTGATCCAGGGCGAAACCGGCACCGGCAAGGAACTGGTGGCACGTGCCTGCCATGCCGTCAGCGCGCGCCACGGGGCGCCGTTCCTGGCCCTCAATTGCGCCGCGCTGCCGGAGAACCTCGCCGAGAGCGAACTGTTCGGCTACGCCCCCGGCGCCTTCACGGGTGCCCAGCGAGGCGGCAAGCCGGGGCTGATGGAGTTGGCCCACCAGGGCACGGTGTTCCTCGATGAAATCGGTGAAATGTCGCCGTACCTGCAAGCCAAGCTGCTGCGTTTTCTCAACGACGGCAGCTTTCGCCGGGTCGGCGGCGACCGCGAGGTCAAGGTCAATGTGCGCATCCTCAGCGCCACCCACCGCAATCTGGAGCAGATGGTCGCTGAAGGGGCGTTTCGGGAAGACTTGTTCTACCGCCTCAATGTGCTCAACCTGAATGTGCCGCCGCTGCGCGAGCGCGGCGAAGACATTCTGTTGCTGGCACGATATTTCATGCAGCAGGCCTGCACGCAGATTCAGCGGCCAATGTGCCGGCTGACGACCAATACCTATCCTGCCTTGCTGGGCAACCACTGGCCGGGCAATGTCCGGCAGTTGCAGAACGTGATCTTTCGCGCCGCTGCCGTCTGCGAGAGCAATACGGTGGATATCGGTGATCTGGATATTGCCGGTACCCGCGTGACCCACCGCAACGACGGTGAGGTGGTCAGCCTGGAGCAGGCGGTGGGTGCCTACGAAAAAGCGCTGTTGGAAAAGCTGTACCCCAGCTACCCGTCGAGCCGCCAATTGGCCAGCCGTCTGCAGACGTCACATACGGCCATTGCCAACCGGTTACGCAAATACGGTATCGGTAGCGCATCCTGACACGTGACATGACCTACACTGTATAGATTTCAATACACCGTACGCAATCCAATACACCCTTGTCTGATGCGCCCTGTAGCAGCGGCGCAAGCCGCGTCTGGGTCCACCGCAGTGTATTCGACAGACCGCGTTGGCCGCCGACGCGGCTTGCGCCGCTGCTACAGGGGTTGTCGCGGGGAATGACCAGGGCGGTGCGTAGCGTTTTCGTTACAGCCACTCTCCTGCTGGACGTGGGTCATCTGCCTGAAGGCCTTGAAGTGTGTGGCTTTGAGAAATCTGGCAACCATCTTGCTACGTAACCGCCATTGCTGAACCCCAAATCATTGCGGAGTTTCCATGAGCGAGTTGCGTTTCACCGTCGAACACGAATGGCTACGCCTCGAAGCCGACGGCAGCGTCACAGTCGGCATCACCCCTTTTGCCCAGAACGCCTTGGGCGATGTCGTGTTCGTGCAGTTGCCCGAACTGGCCCACCACGCGCGCGATTCCGAGGTTTCGGTGCTGGAATCGGTGAAGGCTGCCAGCAGCATCAACATGCCGCTCGATGGCGAGATCGTCGAGGTCAACGCAGCGCTCGATGCCGCCCCGGAACTGGTCAACCAGGACCCCCTGGCACAGGGCTGGTTCTTCCGTTTCATCCCCGATGACCTCGATCAGGTTCACGCCTTGCTCGACCAGCCCGCCTACGACAATCTGATCGCCGCCCAAGGCTGAGGATCGACCATGACTCGCGCCATTGCACTGCACACCGACAACGAATTCATCGCCCGCCACATCGGCCCCGGCCCTGCCGACGAGCAGGCCATGCTCGACTTTCTCGGCTACGAGAACCTGGATGCGCTGAGCGCCAGCGTCATCCCCGAAAGCATCAAGGGCACCAGCGTGCTCGGTCTGTCTGCCGGGCAGAGCGAAGCCGACGCCCTGGCCGCCATCAAGGCCATTGCCCAGCAGAACCAACTGTTCAAGAACTACATCGGTCAGGGCTATTACAACACCCACACGCCAGCGCCGATTCTGCGCAACCTGCTGGAAAACCCTGCGTGGTACACGGCCTACACGCCGTATCAGCCGGAAATTTCCCAGGGCCGCCTGGAAGCGCTGCTGAACTTCCAGACCCTGATCAGCGACCTGACCGGCTTGCCCATCGCCAATGCCTCGCTGCTCGACGAAGCGACCGCGGCTGC
Organism: Pseudomonas sp. RIT-PI-a; assembly: GCF_001187875.1. Classification (NCBI taxonomy): domain Bacteria; kingdom Pseudomonadati; phylum Pseudomonadota; class Gammaproteobacteria; order Pseudomonadales; family Pseudomonadaceae; genus Pseudomonas; species Pseudomonas sp. RIT-PI-a. Next base: position 62,972 of record NZ_LGIR01000031.1, on the reverse strand, counting down.
CGAAGCCATGACCTTCTGCAAACGCCTGAGCAAGAACAAGAGCAGCCAGCGCTTCTTCGCCTCCAGCCACTGCCACCCGCAGACCCTGGCCGTACTGATCACCCGCGCTGAGCCCTTGGGTATCGAGGTGGTCATCGGCGACGAGCACCAGCTCGCCGACACCGACGGCTTCTTTGGTGCACTGCTGCAGTACCCCGCCAGCAACGGCGACATTTTCGATTACCGCGAACTGGTCGAGCGCTTCCACGCCGGCAACGCTCTGGTGGCTGTGGCCGCAGATCTGCTGGCCTTGACCCTGCTCAGCCCGCCGGGTGAATTCGGTGCCGACGTGGCCATCGGCAGCGCCCAGCGTTTTGGTGTGCCGTTGGGTTTCGGCGGCCCGCATGCGGCGTACTTCTCCACCCGCGACAGCTTCAAACGCGACATGCCAGGCCGTCTGGTCGGCGTGTCCGTGGACCGCCACGGCAAGAGCGCCCTGCGCCTGGCCATGCAGACCCGCGAGCAGCATATCCGCCGCGAGAAGGCCACCAGCAACATCTGCACGGCGCAGGTCCTGCTGGCCAACATCGCCAGCATGTACGCGGTCTACCACGGCCCGGCCGGCCTGATCCAGATCGCTCGGCGCACCCATCAGCTGACCGCCATCCTGGCGCGCGGCCTGACACAACTGGGCGTGCGCGTCGAGCAGCAGCATTTCTTCGACACCCTGACCCTTGCCACCGGCAACGCGACCGAGCGCCTGCATGAGCAGGCCCGTGCCGCGGGAATCAACTTGCGCGAGGTCGATGCCGAGCGCGTGGGTATCTCGCTGGACGAGACCTCCCGCCAGGCCGATGTGGAAGCACTGTTTGCGCTGTTCCACAACGAAAGCACCCAGGTGACCTTCCAGGCCCTGGCCGACGAAGTCACCGATCAACTGCCTGAAGCCCTGCTGCGTCAGTCGGCGATCCTGCAACATCCGGTCTTCAACCGCTATCACTCGGAAACCGAGCTGATGCGCTATCTGCGCCGCCTGGCCGACAAGGACCTGGCCCTGGATCGCACCATGATCCCGCTGGGCTCCTGCACCATGAAGCTCAACGCCGCCAGCGAGATGATCCCGGTGACGTGGGCCGAATTCGGCCAGTTGCACCCTTTCGCACCGGCTGCGCAGAGCCAGGGCTATCAGCTGCTGACCGATGAGCTGGAGAGCATGCTGTGCGCCGCCACCGGTTACGACTCCGTGTCCCTGCAGCCCAACGCCGGTTCCCAGGGTGAGTACGCCGGGCTGCTGGCGATTCGGGCCTATCACCAGAGCCGTGGCGAAGCGCATCGCGACATCTGCCTGATTCCGTCCTCGGCCCATGGCACCAATCCGGCCACGGCGCACATGGCCGGGATGCACGTGGTGGTCACCGCCTGCGACGCGCGCGGCAACGTCGACATCGAAGACCTGCGCGCCAAGGCCATCGAGCACAGCGACAAGCTGGCAGCCCTGATGATCACCTACCCGTCCACCCATGGCGTGTTCGAGGAAGGTATCCGCGAGATCTGCGCGATCATCCATGACCACGGTGGCCAGGTGTACATCGATGGCGCCAACATGAATGCCATGGTGGGCCTGTGCGCGCCGGGCAAGTTCGGCGGCGACGTGTCCCACCTGAACCTGCACAAGACCTTCTGCATTCCCCATGGCGGTGGCGGTCCGGGTGTCGGCCCGATCGGCGTGAAAGCGCACCTGGCTCCGTTCCTGCCCGGCCACGCGGCCCTGGAACGCAAGGAAGGCGCCGTCTGCGCAGCGCCGTTCGGCAGCGCCAGCATCCTGCCGATCACCTGGATGTACATCCGCATGATGGGCGGCGACGGTCTCAAGCGCGCTTCCCAGGTGGCCATCCTCAACGCCAACTACATCGCCCGGCGCCTGGAGCAGCACTACCCGATCCTCTACGCCGGCAGCAACGGCCTGGTGGCCCACGAGTGCATCCTCGACGTGCGTCCGCTCAAGGACAGCAGCGGCATCAGCGTCGATGACGTCGCCAAGCGCCTGATCGACTTCGGCTTCCATGCCCCGACCATGTCGTTCCCGGTGGCGGGCACCCTGATGATCGAGCCGACCGAAAGCGAATCAATGGAAGAACTCGACCGCTTCTGCAACGCCATGATCCAGATCCGCGAAGAAATTCGTGCGGTCGAGGAAGGCCGTCTGGATCGCGACGACAACCCGCTGAAGAATGCGCCGCACACCGCCGCCGAGCTGGTCGGCGAATGGACCCACGCCTACAGTCGTGAACAGGCGGTCTACCCGCTGCCGACGCTGCTGGAAAACAAGTACTGGCCACCCGTTGGCCGGGTCGACAACGTTTTCGGCGACCGCAACCTGGTGTGTGCCTGCCCTTCCATCGAAGCCTATCAGCAAGCGTGATGACGGCGGCGCGCGGCCTTGATTGCCGCGCGCCCTGTTGCGCAAGGAATGACTATGTCCGATACCCCCCTGCAAACAACCCCGCTGCATGCGCTGCACCTGGAACTGGGCGCGCGCATGGTGCCCTTCGCCGGCTACGACATGCCGGTGCAGTACCCACTGGGCGTCATGAAAGAACATCGACACACCCGGGCCCAGGCCGGCCTGTTCGATGTGTCGCACATGGGCCAGATTCGCCTGACCGGCGCCGACGCCGCCAAGGCCCTCGAAACGTTGGTGCCGGTGGACATCATCGACCTGCCGGTGGGCATGCAGCGCTATGCGCTGTTCACCAACGAACAGGGCGGCATTCTCGACGACCTAATGGTGGCGAACCTGGGCAACGACACCTTGATGCTGGTCGTCAACGCTGCCTGCAAGGACCAGGACCTGGCCCACCTGCAACAGCATTTGAGCGGCCGTTGCACGATCGAAGCCCTGTTCGATTCACGTGCGCTGCTGGCGCTTCAGGGTCCGGCGGCGGTCACGGTGCTGGCACGTCTGGCCCCGGAAGTCGCGCAGATGACGTTCATGCAATTCGCCAGCGTCGAGCTGCTCGGCGTGGACTGCTACGTGAGTCGCTCGGGCTACACCGGCGAGGACGGTTTTGAGATTTCCGTGCCAAACGCCCAGGCCGAAGCCCTGGCGCGCGCGCTGTTGGCCGAGCCTGAAGTGGAACCCATTGGCCTGGGCGCACGGGATTCGCTGCGACTCGAAGCAGGCCTGTGTCTGTACGGCCATGACATGGACAGCGATACCTCGCCCATCGAGGCCAGCTTGCTCTGGGCCATTTCCAAAACGCGCCGCGCCGATGGTGCACGTGCCGGGGGCTTCCCGGGTGCAGAGGTCATCTTCGCGCAGCAACGCGAAGGTGTTGCACGCAAGCGCGTCGGCCTGCTGCCTCAGGAACGCACACCCGTACGCGAGGGTGCTCCCATCCTGAATGCCGAAGGCGTTGAAGTCGGTAGCGTCTGCAGTGGCGGTTTCGGCCCGACCCTGGATGCTCCGGTTGCCATGGGCTACGTGGAGGCCAGCGCAGCGGCGCTGGACACTACGCTCAGTGCCATCGTGCGTGGCAAGCCAGTGCCCATGAAAGTTGCCCGGATGCCGTTCGTGCCGCAACGCTATTATCGGGGCTGAGTGCAACCTGGCGCATCGATGCACTCTGGCTAACAGCCGCTTCTGGTAGATAAAAACTATGACGCGAAGCAAAAGCGTCATAGTTCCAACACATCTTATTGCACTGTTTCCGTTGTTCTAACTCAATGACGCCAAGTGTCTGCACCTCGTGCACGAACTTGGGGCAACGCCCCGAACAGGGCCTGAAATGCGGCACAAAAAGGTCTGAACGTGGCGGTTGCGAGGGCTTGTTTTTCGCGCTGAAGTTAGCGTAAAGTTTCTCCACTGTGTTTGCATGGGTCGCTTGGATCGTGACCTGGGCAGTAGCGCTGATGACTGCTACAACCCGTTCGACGTCTCTTAACTTTCCTGCAAATCAGCCCAGTACTCTTTCATGTGAAAGACGCTGTTAATACTTCTAGGTTTCAAGGAAATTAAGCTATGTCGAATCGTCAAAGCGGTACCGTCAAGTGGTTCAACGACGAAAAAGGTTTCGGTTTCATCACCCCTGAAAGCGGTCCAGACCTGTTCGTTCACTTCCGCGCCATTCAAGGCAACGGCTTCAAGAGCCTGAAGGAAGGCCAAAAGGTCACCTTCGTATCCGTGCAGGGCCAGAAAGGCCTGCAGGCCGACGAGGTTCAAGCCGAGGCTTGATTCGAGCGTCGCCCAAAAGCCCCAGCGCTGATAGCCTGGGGCTTTTTTGTGGCCGCTCGACAAGCGTCGACTGCCTCCCCTTCCAAGGATTCTCGATGGCACCCGATGCCGTGAACGCTATACATCAGCCGATGCCGGCAACCTTGGCTCGCCGGCTGGCTGCGGCGGCCTACGATCTGATCCTGTTGGTAGCCCTGCTGATGTTCGCCACCGCGCTGTACAAGCTGGGACAAGTGCTCTGGTACGGCGAAGCTCACCTGCGCGCCCTGTCCGAGGCAGGCGCCATGGATCATGACCAATGGCTTTCACTGCTGCTGGCAAGCCTGTCTTTCGCCTTCTTCGCCCGTTTCTGGACCCGTGCCGGGCAGACACTGGGCATGCAGGCCTGGGGTATCCGCGTGCAAAGTGCCGACGGTAGCCCGCTCGGCCTGGGCCAGGCGGCGCTGCGCTTTGTCCTGGCGATATTGTCGTGGCTATGCTTGGGGATCGGCTGGTGGTGGATGCTGTTCGATCGACGTCAGCGCACCTGGCACGATCTGGGATCGCGCAGCCAGGTGGTGCGGATGGCCCAACGAAAAACCGGCCACTGAGGGCCGGTTTTCTGTGTGGCTGTGCTTGCGCTAACCGGCGCGTCGCAACAGCCAGATCCCTGCCACGGCGCAGATCGCTGCAGGCAGCACCACTGCCAGCAGCGGTGGGAAGCCGAACACCAGGCTCGATGGCCCGAGCAGGTCCTGGGCGATGCGGAACACGAAGCCCACCAGCACGCCGGTGAACACGCGCTGGCCCAGGGTGACCGAACGCAACGGGCCGAAGATGAACGAGATGGCCATCAACACCAGCGCTGCCGTGACCAGCGGTTGCAGGACCTTCACCCAGAACGCCAACCAGTACTGACCGTTGTTCAGCCCTTGATCGGCGAGGTAGTGGATGTAGCCCCACAGACCGGAAATCGACAGCGCTTCGGGTGCGACAATGACCGTACTCAGCAGCTGTGGAGTCAGAGAAACATCCCAACGCTCTTCGGGAGCCTTGACCACTTCGCTGCGATCGCTGTGGAACAGCGTGGTCGTGACATCACTCAACTGCCAATGATCACCATCGTATTGCGCCTTGCGGGCAAAGCTGGCGCTGAGCATATGGCGCTGGTCGTCGAAGCGGTAACGGGTGACCCCGTACAGCAGGCCTCGCGGCTGGACCGTGTTGATGTGGATGAATTCGTCACCCTGGCGGTGCCACATGCCGTGCTTGCCGCTCTGCGCATCGCCACTGCCCTGAGCCAGGGAGCGCTCGGCCTGAGCCTTGTCTTCTGCAGGCGGGGCAACGTATTCACCTACCAGCACGCCCACGATCATCAACACCAGCATGGGCTTCATCACTGCCCAGACGATGCGCCCCACCGACACGCCGGCCGCGCGCATGATGGTCAGTTCGCTGCTGCTGGCCAGGCTGCCGAGGCCGATCAGGCAACCGATCAGGGCCGCCATCGGCAGCATGTCGTAGACCCGTCGCGGAGCCGTCAGGGCAACGTACTTACCGGCATCGACCAAAGTGTAGGTGTCGCTGATGTCACCCATCTCGTCGATGAAGGCGAACAGCGAGGCCAGCCCGAGGATGATCCCCAGCACGGCCAGAATGGCGACCGCGACGCTCTTGCCGATGTAGCGATCGAGCTTAACCATGGGTCACCCCCTTGGCACGGCGGCTGGCACGGGCCAGCTTCATGGGTTCCCAATACATCAGCAGCAGGCCTATGGCCAGGAACAGCGCGTGCACCCACCACATGCCAAGCGCTGCGGGCAGCCGGCCTTTTTCCATGGCGCTGCGCGCGGCGATGAGCAGGGTCAGATAGGCCATGTATAGAAGGATCGCCGGTAGCAGTTTGAGGAAACGGCCCTGGCGCGGGTTGACCCGCGACAACGGGACTGCCATCAGAGTCACGATGAACACCAGTATGGGCAGCGACAGGCGCCACTGCAGCTCGGCGCGAGGCCGTGGGTCATTGCTGCTCCACAGCTCGCCGGTGGGGATGGCTTCGCGATCGGTGATGTCACTGCTCACGTCCGGCTTGGGTAGAAGCACACCGTAGGTGTCGTACTGGATGGCGCGGTAGTTGGCTTCGCCCGGGTTGCCGTCGTAACGGAAGCCGTTCTCCAGAATCAGGTAGCGGTTGCCATCGGCACGCACTTCCTGGCGGCCCTTCTCGGCCACCAGCACGGAAATTCCACGATCCTTCGCCTTGTCCTGTGACATTCGTTTCTCGGAGATGAACACGCCACTGAGGTCGACGCGGTTTTCCGAGAGGCTCTGGGTGTAGGTGACGCGGGTGCCATCGCGCAACGCCTGGAAGCGACCCGGCACCAGGGTGTCGAACTCGGTCATGGCGTCCTGCTGATTGATGATCGTGGCGACTTGGGCGACGCCCTGCGGCGCCAGGCTCAGGCTCAGCCAGGCGACCAGCAGGGCGACCAGCGCCGCCGGGGCCATGGTGATCGCCAGCAGGCGCTGCTGGCTCATGCCGGTGGCGGAAAGCACGGTCATCTCGCTTTCCAGGTACAGACGCCCATACGCCAGCAGGATACCCAGAAACAGGCCCAGCGGCAGGATCAGCTGCAGGAAGCCCGGCAGGCGGAAGCCCATGATCATGAACAGCACGCCGGGGTCGAGGATCCCTGACGCCGCCTGGGCCAGGTACTTGATGAAGCGCCCGCTCATGATGATCACCAGGAGCACCGCACTCACGGCGCTCATTGTGATCATGACCTCACGGGACAGATAACGGAAAACGATCAAACCAGACACTCCAGGGTCGTCGCGCGCAGGCAGCCCGACAGGGGAACGTAGCAGCCAGGACAGGGGCCGGCCCGCAGGAGCGGGCCAGGTAAAAAAGTCGCCGCATTATCCTGTGAAAGGCTGTGCCTGTCACTTAACAGCGGCATTGGATGGACAATTACCACCATGCAAAGGTTGCGAGGGGGCTGGGGCTGGGGTCAAACTGGACGCTTTCGCGCGAACCGTCTTGCGCAAGCATCGACCTAGAATCAGGGGTTCTGGATATGGAATTGGTTGTAAAGAGCGTTGCTGCCGAATCGATTAAAACCGCGACCCTAGTCGTCGCCATCGGCGAAGAGCGCGCACTGGGCGCCATTGCCAGCAAGATCGACAGCCTGAGCGGCGGTTTGATCAGCGCTGCACTCAAGCGTGGCGACATCGTCGGTCGTGCCGGCCAGACCCTGTTGCTGCCGGGCGTACCTGCACTCAAGGCCGAACGCCTGCTGCTGGTGGGCAGCGGCAAGGACGAAGAACTGGCCGACCGCCCATGGCGCAAGCTGGCCAGCGCTGCCTATGGCGCATTGAAGAACCTGGGCGGCAGCGATGCCGTGTTCGCTTTCGACGAGCTGACCGTCAAGGGCCGTGACGCCTACGGCCGAACCCGCCTGCTGGCAGAGACCCTGATCGATGGCGAATACGTGTTCGATCGCTTCAAGAGCAAGAAGGCCGATCCGCGTGCCTTGCAGAAAATCACCCTGCTGACGCAGAAATCCAGCCAGGCCGACGTCGAACGCGCCGTGACCCATGCCAAGGCCATCGCCAGCGGCATGAGCTTTACCAAGGACCTGGGCAATCTGCCGCCCAACCTGTGCCACCCCAGCTTCCTGGCCGAAGCCGCCAAGAGCCTGAGCAAGGCGCACAAGAACCTCAAGGTCGAGATCCACGACGAGAAGAAGCTCAAGGAACTGGGCATGGGCGCGTTCCTGGCCGTCGCTCAGGGCAGCGCACAGCCGCCACGCCTGATCGTGCTCAACTATCAGGGCGCAAAGAAATCCGAGCAGCCGTACGTGCTGGTGGGTAAAGGCATCACCTTCGACACCGGTGGCATCAGCATCAAGCCAGCGGCCGGCATGGACGAGATGAAGTACGACATGTGCGGTGCGGCCAGCGTGTTCGGCACCCTGCGCGCCGTGCTGGAACTGGAACTGCCGATCAACCTGGTGTGCCTGATGGCCTGCGCCGAGAACATGCCCAGTGACCGTGCGACACGCCCTGGCGACATCGTCGAGACCATGAGCGGCCAGACTGTGGAGATCCTCAACACCGACGCCGAAGGCCGTCTGGTGCTGTGCGATGCGCTGACCTACGCCGAGCGTTTCAACCCGCGCGCGGTGATCGACATCGCCACCCTGACCGGCGCCTGCGTCGTTGCCCTGGGTGGCCATACCACCGGCCTGATGAGCAACAACGAAGCCCTGGTCGGCCAATTGCTGGAAGCGGGCAAGCAGGCGGACGATCGTTGCTGGCAGCTGCCGCTGTTCGAGGAGTACCAGGAGCAACTGGACAGCCCGTTCGCCGACATCGCCAACATCGGTGGGCCGAAGGGCGGTGCGATCACTGCCGGCTGCTTCCTGTCCCGCTTCACCAAAGCCTATGAGTGGGCGCACCTGGACATCGCCGGTACGGCGTGGGTCAGCGGCGGCAAGGACAAGGGCGCTACCGGTCGTCCTGTGCCTCTGCTCACCCAGTACCTGCTGGATCGCGCCGGGGTGTAATGCCTCAAGTCCGCGTCGGTCCTTTTCGCGGGCAGAGCCCCGCTCCCACAGGAAGCATGCTTGTGTGGGAGCGGGGCTCTGCCCGCGAAAAGGACGACTCGGTCTCAAGCACCAGGAACACGCCATGCCCCAAGTCGACTTCTATGTTCTGCCCACGCCCCTGCCCGCCGCACGCCTGGACTTCGCCTGCAAACTGGGCGAAAAAGCCTGGCGCCTGGGCCATCGGGTGTACGTCCATTGCACTGACGCTGCCCAGCGCGAGGCAATGGATGCACGCCTGTGGAGCTTCAAGGGTGAAAGCTTCGTCCCCCACAGCCTGGCGGAGGACGATCCGCACTCGCCCGTCACGTTGGGCATCGCTGCACAGGCGGCGGGCCATGACGACCTGCTGATCAACCTGGCCTTGAGCGTACCGAGCTTTGCCGGGCAGTTCGCCCGTATCGCTGAAATAGTGGTAGAAGACCCTGCTATTCGTCAGGCCGCCCGGGAGAGTTTTCGCTTCTACCGTGAACAAGGCTATCCTCTGCAAGACCACCGCTTATCGCGACTTTGAGCACACGATGGACAACAACACCAAGCCTTTGCCCAAATCCGTACACCTGCTGGACGACCTCGAATCGATCCGCAAGCTGCTCGGCGACGACACCCTGCAGCCACCGCTGCTGACCGACGCTGTGGTTCGCAGCGAGCCGGATGTGCCGTTGCTGTTCGAACTGCACGACGAGCCCGAGGCCGCTGCCGAAGCGCCAGCGGCGGCAACCGTTGCCCCTACCCCCGCGCAGAACCGCCAGGACACCCTGCTGCACCTGGACGCCGAACTGCGCGCCGCCGCTCAGTTGATCATGCAGGATGTGATCGACGATTTCGCGCCGCACATCGAAACCGAAATCAAGCGCCGCCTCGAGGCCCGCATGGAAAGGTTGCTGAACCAGCCCTGATCCCCTTCCCCCGCCCTTCGCAGCCACGGACCGTTCGCCTACCAGCGTAGGAGCGGTCCTCGGCCGCGAAACAGGCGCTACGGTGTGTCAGCCATACCGAGTTGCGCCCATCGCGGCCACGGACCGCTCCTACGCAGCCCGCCTCCCTCCCATAGCCGCCATATCCCCGCTATACTTCCCGGCTTTCTTTGAATAAATGCCTTATAGGGTCCCGCCGCGCATGGATAAGACCTACCAGCCGCACGCAATCGAAACTTCCTGGTACCAGACCTGGGAGGCCGAGAACTACTTCGCCCCGCAAGGTGCCGGCGACTCCTACACCATCATGATCCCGCCGCCGAACGTTACCGGCAGCCTGCATATGGGCCACGGCTTCAACAACGCGATCATGGACGCCCTGATCCGTTTCCGCCGCATGCAGGGTCGCAACACCCTGTGGCAGCCGGGTACCGACCACGCCGGTATCGCCACGCAGATGCTGGTCGAGCGCCAGATCGAAGCCCAGGGCCTGAATCGCCATGATCTGGGCCGGGAAAAATTCCTGGAAAAGATCTGGGAATGGAAAGACCAGTCCGGTGGCAACATCAGCCGCCAGATCCGTCGCCTCGGCTCGTCGGTCGACTGGAGCCGCGAACGTTTCACCATGGATGACGGCCTGTCCGAAGCGGTCAAGGAAGCCTTCGTGCGCCTGCACGAAGACGGCCTGATCTACCGCGGCAAGCGCCTGGTCAACTGGGACACCAAGCTGCACACGGCCATCTCCGACCTGGAAGTGGAAAACCACGATGAAAAAGGTTTCCTCTGGAACCTCAAGTACCCGCTGGCAGACGGCGCGAAAACCGCCGAAGGCAACGACTACCTGATCGTCGCCACCACACGTCCGGAAACCATGCTCGGCGACGCCGCGGTCGCGGTGAACCCGAACGACGAGCGTTACCAGGCATTGATCGGCAAGTTCGTCGAACTGCCCTTGGTAGGCCGTCGCATTCCGATCATCGCCGATGATTATTGCGACCCCGAGTTCGGCACCGGCTGCGTGAAGATCACCCCGGCCCACGATTTCAACGACTACGAAGTCGGCAAGCGGCACAACCTGCCGTTGCTCAACATCTTCGACAAGAATGCCAACGTTCTGCCCAGCGCTCAGGTGTTCAACCTCGACGGCACGCTGAACGACAGCGTCGACGGCACCTTGCCTGGCGAATACGCCGGCCTGGACCGCTTCGAGGCCCGCAAGCAGATCGTCGCCGCGTTCGACGCCGCCGGCCTGCTGGTCAGCGTCGATGACCACGCCTTGAAAGTGCCGAAGGGCGATCGCTCCGGCACCGTCATCGAGCCCTGGCTGACCGACCAGTGGTACGTGTCCACCAAGCCGTTGGCCGAACCTGCCATCGCCGCCGTGGAAGACGGCCGCATCGCCTTCGTGCCCAAGCAGTACGAAAACATGTACTTCTCCTGGATGCGCGATATCCAGGACTGGTGCATCAGCCGTCAGCTCTGGTGGGGCCATCGCATCCCGGCCTGGTACGACGAGTCCGGCAAGGTCTACGTCGGCCGCAGCGAAGCCGAAGTGCGCAGCAAGCACGGCTTGGGCGACGAGGTGACGCTCAATCAGGACAACGACGTGCTGGACACCTGGTTCAGCTCGGGCCTGTGGACCTTCTCCACCCTGGGCTGGCCGGAGCAGACCGAGTTCCTGAAGAAATTCCACAGCACCGACGTGCTGGTCACCGGCTTCGACATCATCTTCTTCTGGGTCGCCCGGATGATCATGTTGACCATGCACCTGGTCAAGGACGAGAACGGTACGCCGCAGGTACCGTTCAAGACGGTCTACGTGCATGGCCTGGTGCGTGATGGCCAGGGCCAGAAGATGTCCAAGTCCAAGGGCAACGTGCTCGACCCGCTGGACATCATCGACGGTATCGAGCTCGAAGCCCTGGTGGAAAAGCGCACCAGCGGCATGATGCAGCCCAAGCTGGCGAAGAAGATCGAGAAGCAGACCCGCGACGAGTTCGAAGGCGGCATCGCCAGCTACGGCACCGACGCCCTGCGTTTCACCTTCTGCTCGCTGGCGTCCACCGGCCGCGACATCAAGTTCGACATGGGCCGTGTCGAGGGCTATCGCAACTTCTGTAACAAGATCTGGAACGCCGCGCGCTATGTGCTCGACAAGGGCGAGGACTGCGGCCAGAACGGTGAGGCCTACGAGCTCTCGCTGGCTGATCGCTGGATCATCTCGCAGCTGCAGCGCACCGAAGCCGAAGTCACGCGTCATCTGGATCAGTTCCGTTTCGACCTGGCTGCCCAGGCACTCTATGAGTTCATCTGGAACCAGTATTGCGACTGGTACCTGGAGCTGTCCAAGCCGGTGCTGTGGGACGACAACGCTCCGGTGGAGCGCCAGCGCGGTACCCGTCGTACCCTGGTGCGCGTGCTGGAAGTGGCGTTGCGCCTGGCGCATCCGTTCATGCCGTTCATCACCGAAGAAATCTGGCAGCGCCTGGCGCCGCTCGCCGGTGTGCAGGGCAAGACGATCATGCTGCAGCCTTGGCCGGTGGCCAATGAAAGCCGTATCGACACCGCCGCCGAAGACGATATCGAGTGGCTCAAGGGCCTGATGCTCGGCGTGCGCAACATTCGCGGCGAGATGAACATCGGTCCGGGCAAGCCACTGGCGTTGTTCCTCAAGAACACCGGCAGCCAGGATCAGCGTCGTCTGCAGGAAAACGATGCCTTGCTCAAGAAGCTCGCCAAGCTGGAGTCCATCACCGTGCTGGACGATGGCCAGGAAGCGCCTCTGAGCGCTACTGCGCTGGTCGGTGAAATGGAAGTGCTGGTGCCGATGGCCGGGCTGATCGACAAGGACGCCGAACTGGCTCGCCTGGACAAGGAAATCCAGCGCCTGAACGGTGAAGTCGCTCGCGTGGGCGGCAAGCTGTCCAATGCAGCCTTCGTCGACAAGGCACCCCCCGCCGTCATCGACAAAGAGCGCGCCAAACTGGCCGAAGCCGAACAGGCACTGACCAAGCTGGCCGAACAGCACGCGCGGATCGCCAGCCTGTAATCCGTCTGCTGGCCTCTTCGCGGGCAGAGCCCGCTCCCACAGGTCGTTATGGGAGCGGGCTCTGCCCGCGAAGAGGCCCCCGCCCCCACCGGTAACCTCCCATGTCCACCCCGCCAAAACCCACCCTGCACCCGCGCAATCGCCACCAGGGTCGCTACGATTTCCCGCAATTGATCAAGAGCCATCCGGACCTTGCCCGGTTCGTCATCCTCAACCCGTATGGCAAGCAAAGCATCGACTTTGCCGATCCTGCGGCGGTCAAGGTGTTCAACCGGGCGCTGCTCAGGACCCTCTATGGCATTCAGCACTGGGAGATTCCGGACGGCTACCTATGTCCGCCCATACCCGGACGGGCCGACTATCTGCACTGCCTGGCCGACCTGCTGGCCGAAAGCAACGGTGGCGAGATTCCGCGGGGCGCCGGCGTCAGGGCGCTGGATGTGGGTGTAGGTGCCAACTGCATCTATCCCCTGCTGGGCCACAGTGACTATCGCTGGCAATTCGTGGGCTCCGACATCGACCCGGTGGCACTGGCCTCGGCCAACACCATCGTGCAGGCCAACAAACTGGGCAAGGCCATTTCTCTGCGCCAGCAGACGCAGCCTCGACAGATTCTCCAGGGACTGCTGGGCCGCGAAGAACGGTTCGCCGTGACCCTGTGCAATCCGCCCTTCCATGCCTCGTTGCAGGAAGCGACCCGCGGCAGCCAGCGCAAATGGCGCGCGCTGGGCAAGGCCGATCCCAAGCGCAAGCTGCCCGTACTCAACTTTGGCGGTCAGAACAACGAGCTGTGGTGTGAAGGCGGCGAGATTCGCTTCGTGACGCAGTTGATCAACGAAAGCGTGGCCGTGGGACAGCGGGTGTTGTGGTTCTCGACGCTGGTGTCCAAGGCGTCCAACCTACCGGCCATCCAGGCAGCCCTTGGCAAGGTCAATGCCGTGCAGGTACGGGTGGTGGAAATGGGCCAAGGCCAGAAGCAAAGCCGCTTCGTCGCCTGGACCTTCCAGGCAGAGCCAGCCGGCAAAAACTGGTTCAGCTGACTGATTCACGGCGCACTGCGGCCCCTGTGGGAGCGGGCTCTGCCCGCGAAGCAGCCACCACGCGTTGCGAGCTTCGCGGGCAGAGCCCGCTCCCACAGATGCTCACAGACCGCGCCTATGGATTTACAGGCACAAAAAAACCGCGCCCGGGTTGACCCGCGGCACGGTTCGTCGAGCCGTTACAATTACTTGTTAACGGAATCGGTCAGCACTTTGGCTGGGACGAACTTGACGACTTTCTTGGCAGCGATTTCGATGGCAGCGCCAGTCGAAGGGTTACGGCCAGTGCGGGCAGGACGCTCGGTGATTTTCAGCTTGCCGATACCAGGCAGAGTGATCTCGCTGCCATTTTCCAATTGATCGGCAACGATCTGGCCCAGCTGCTCGATAGCGTTGCGCGCGGTGGTTTTCGGCGCGTCGATAGCTTCAGCGATATCGGCGATCAGTTGGTCTTTGGTTAATGCCATGGTGGTGTACCTTCCCTATCAAATTCAATTGGATTGCAAAGTGCAGCGTAAGTCGGAGCCGGGCGTGCGACGTCCGCCGGGGCTCGCGTTTCGGTCATGCCAATCGCCATTGTAGATACCCAGAATGACGTTTGGTTCGACTCGAAAGCCGCTCTCTGCGGGGCTTCACGGCCTCGTGGGCCGCAAGACCGGGCAAAACTAGCACAGAGCCAAACAAATATCCGCCACTAGCGGCCCTTTTATTCAGCTTTATCATGGGTTTGGCCAAAAAGTAGACGATTTCGTCGTTTCAGCGCATGCGCAGGTCACCGGCAATCCGTAAAACCCCTATCTACGTTACACTTCGCCCCTTTGTGGCACAGCCTGCTCCAGCCGCCGTGCCCATCAGTCAGACAAGCCGAGAAGCCCATGCCGATCCGTCACTGCATCGTCCATTTGATCGACAAGAAACCCGACGGCACGCCTGCCGTGCTTCATGCACGCGACAGCGAGCTGGCCGAGTCCAGCGCCATCGAACATCTGCTTGCCGACCTCAACGAAAGTTACAACGCCAAGCAGGGCAAGGCCTGGGGCTTCTTCCATGCCGAGTCCGGTGCGCACCCATTCAGCGGCTGGCTCAAGGACTATCTGGACGAGGGCCGCGACTTCACCCAGTTCAGCCGCACGGCCGTCGAGCACCTGCAGAAGCTGATGGAAGAATCCAACCTGTCCACCGGTGGGCACGTGCTGTTCGCGCACTACCAGCAAGGCATGACCGATTACCTGGCCATTGCCCTGCTGCATCACAGTGAAGGCGTGGCCGTGACCTCCGAGCTCGACGTGACCCCGTCGCGGCACCTGGACCTGGGGCAACTGCACCTGGCGGCGCGCATCAACCTGTCGGAGTGGCAGAACAACAAACAGTCCAAGCAGTACATCTCGTTCATCAAGGGCAAGAACGGCAAGAAGGTTTCGGAGTACTTCCGCGACTTCATCGGCTGCCAGGAAGGTGTCGATGGCCCGGGGGAAACGCGGACACTGCTCAAGGCGTTCAGCGACTTCGTCGAGAGCGAGGACCTGCCAGAAGAGTCGGCGCGGGAGAAAACCCAGACCTTGGTGGAGTACGCCACCAGCCAGACCAAGATGGGCGAGCCGGTCACGTTGAAAGAGCTCTCGGGTCTGATCGACGAAGAGCGCCCGCAGGCGTTCTATGACCATATCCGCAACAAGGATTACGGTTTGTCGCCAGAGATCCCGGCCGACAAGCGCACCCTCAACCAGTTTCGTCGCTTCACGGGGCGGGCCGAGGGGCTGTCGATCAGCTTCGAGGCGCATCTGCTCGGCTCGAAGATCGAGTATGACGAAGAAGCCGGTACCTTAATCATCAAGGGCCTGCCGTCGCAACTGACCGACCAGCTCAAACGGCGGAAGGATTGACTGAGTGGTTACCGACCGCTAAGCGGGCGCTGCGGGGTGTCAATCGGACCGCAGCGTGGCCTTCGCGGGCAGAGCCCGCTCCCACAGTTGGCGGGGAGGCAGGCGCTGCGGGGTGTCCGGCTTGACGTCGCCGCTACGGTGTTGTGATCGCAAAACCCACTCGCGGGAAATGCACATGCACCACGCCGGCGCGCGCGTCTTCACGCCGGATGATCAATTCCTCGGCCCCGGCAAACAACAACTCGCCCTGCACGGGGTCGACGCCATAGTCCACGGCCGAGATGCTCACTTGGCCGCCCACCTTGAAACCGTTGGGATCCTCGAACGTTTCGTCGGGCAAGTCTGCCGGAGTGGCCGCTTTGGCAATCGCCAGGGCTTCGTCGGCAGTCAGCTCGCTGTAGGTGCCGTGGCCAAAACCCAGTACGCGCCCCAGCCAGGCGTGGATGGCGGGGTAGGCATCCACCAGCGGTGCGGTGACCGGTGTGCCCTTGAGGAACCACAGCAGATGAGCCATGGAGAAATCGGCCAGGGTCGGCCCGCCGAACAGGTACTCACCTTCAGCGTTCTGTAGTTGCTGTTCCAGGCGCGCCATGAACGTCGGCCATTGATGCTTGGCCTGCTCCACCGGCAGACGCGTGGCCGTGCCGCCCTGGAACAGCGCCATGCGATCGGCAATGAAGGCCTTGGCGGCGTCTTCGGGCAGACGCGACAGACGGGCGCTGATGGACTCGGGCTGGAACACCAGGCTGACGGCATGCTGGAACAGCACCGAATCGGCCCAGGCGGCGAAAGTGGCCACGGTGAGTTCCTGGCCAAGGGGCAGCAGCGCCGGCAAGGCTTTCTCCTGCTCCAGCCGTCGAGCGATCAGGGCTGTGTCGCAATAGACATCGGCGCCGACCTGCAGCACTGGCGTCTTGCGATAGCCACCGGTCAGCGCCGTCAGATCAGGCTTGGGCATGATCGGCGAAATCAGTACCGAGCGCCACGCGAGCCCTTTGAAGCCGAGCATCAGGCGGGCCTTCTCGGCGAACGGCGAGGTCGGATAGTGGTGCAGGATCAACTCGGACATATCGGCTCCAGCAGCGGATGGGAAAGCCCACAGCTTACTCGCACCCGCGCAGACCACATACCCCCGTAGCAGCGACGCATGCGGTATACCTGAACGAACGCACAACCCCGAACACGGCTCGCGATCCCCGTAGCAGCGGCGCAAGCCGCGTCGGCGGTGCATGCGGTGTGCCTGAATGAACGCGATGAAGCCGGACGCGGCTTGCGCCGCTGCTACAGGGGGGTGAATGTGGCTACGAGGTGTTCCTTGGCGGGCTTGCGCAGGCGCTTGATCAGCCGTTCGTGGCGCAAGGCTTCGCTTTTGCTCGGCCACGCTTCCACGTACACCAACGCCACTGCAGGGCTGGACAGAAAAAACCGCGCGCCCTTCCCACTCTGGTGCTTGGCGAAACGGCGCTGCGGATCGTCACTGATGCCGCAGTAAAGCGAGCCATTCGCCGCGCGCACCAGGTAGACGTACCAAGGCTTGGGTGGCGCGATAGCGGTCATCGATTCAGCAGCGCCTGTGTGCAAGCAATATCACTCCACCTTCGTCGCCATAGCCTGCACATGCAGCGTGCGCCCGGCCCCCATGCCCGCAGCCGTGGCGGCAACGCCGATGACGGCGAACACCCAACCCACTGCGCCCCACCCGCCCGTCATGTCGTGCACCAGACCGACCGCGAAAGGCCCCATCGACGCGATGGTGTAGCCCACGCCTTGGGCCATGCTCGACAGATTGGCCGCCACATAGGCATCACGCGAGCGCAGCACGATCAAGGTCAGTGCCAATGCGAACACGCCGCCCTGCCCCAAACCCAGCACGACCGCCCAGCCCCACATCCCGCCCAGCGGTGCGTAAAGCAGGCCGAACAACCCAGCCAGGCTCAGCGCCATCACGGCGAGAATCGGCAGGCGCTGATCACGGCCGCGGGTGGCCAGCCATGGCACGGTCAACGCGCTGGGCAACTGCACGATGATCGAGAATGACATGACCAGACCCGCTTCCGCCGCCGACAACCCGCGCCCGATCAGGATCGACGGCAACCAGCCGAAGACGATATACGCTAGCGACGACTGCAGCCCCATGAACAGCGTGACCTGCCACGCCAACGGATCACGAAACAGCCCACTGACACGATAGCGAGCGCGCTGCACACCATGCTTCTGTCGCGTCTGCGGCCACCAGAACACCGCAGCCAGCAACGCCGGCACCATCCAGAACGCCAGGCCGATGCGCCAGCTGTCATCGAAATACTGGCTCAGCGGAACGCTGGAACCGGCCGCCAATGCCGCTCCCAGGCATAACGCCATGGTGTAGACGCCGGTCATCGTGCCGGCCTGTCGGGCGAAGTCGCGCTTGACGATGCCAGGCAGCAGCACACCGATGATCCCGATACTGCCACCGGCCACCAGGCTGCCGATGAACAAGCCCCAGATGCCCAACTGACTGCGCAAAGCGATACCGGCCGCCAGCACGAGCAACACCCCAAGGACCACGCGCTCGCTGTCGAAGCGGCGAGCCAGCAAAGGTGCCAGCGGCGCGAAAAGGCCCAGGCACAGGACCGGGAGCGTGGTCAGCAGACCGGCCGTCGAGCCGCTCAGGCCGAGGCTGGCAGAGACCTGCGCAAGCAACGGCGCCATGCTCGACAGGGCCGGACGCAGGTTGAGTGCTACCAGCACCAGACCAAGGATCAGCAACCAGGGTTTATGCAGCGGCGTGACGATATCGCGACTCGAAGGGGTACAGTTGGCAGTAGGCATAAAAGTCCAGAAACGAAAGTGCGGACCATTGCCAGGACGGGAATGCCTGGTGGTCTCTTGGATACGGCTTTGAACGAAGAAGCGTAGAGCCTATTGCCAGTAATGGCAAATACCTGGCTGGCAGTGTGCCCTTCACACCGCAGCGCGCCCTTCGCGGGCAGAGCCCGCTCCCACAACTGGGCCTCATAACAGGCGCGGATCCCCTGTGGGAGGGGGTATGTCAGCAAGGGCAAATGCCTGGCTGGCAGTGTGCCCTTCACCCCGCAGCGCGCCCTTCGCGGGCAGAGCCCGCTCCCACAGGAATCCGGGCAACCCGTAGGAGCGGTCATCGGCCGCGAAGCAGGCGCTGTGGTGTGTCAGTCATACCGAATCGCGCCCTTCGCGGCCACGGACCGCTCCTACATGTATCCGGGCAACCCGTAGGAGCGGTCATCGGCCGCGAAGCAGACGCTCCGGTGTGCCAGGTGAACCGCAGTGCGCCCTTCGCGGGCAGAGCCCGCTCCCACAACTGGGCTCCACAACAGGGTCTTACAACAGGCGCGGATCCCCTGTGGGAGCGGGCTCTGCCCGCGAAGCAGGCGCTGCGGTGCAGCAGACCTGAAACGAAAAAACCCGGGCACAGGCCCGGGTTTTCGGTTTGCTGCAAACGGTGATCAGTGCAGGATCTGGCTCAAGAACATCCGCGTCCGATCACTCTGCGGGTTGTCGAAGAAGTCGTTCGGCGCTGCCTGCTCGACGATCTCCCCCTTGTCCATGAAGATCACCCGGTTCGCCACGGTTCGGGCGAAGCCCATTTCGTGGGTCACGCAGAGCATGGTCATGCCATCCTCGGCCAGGCCGATCATGGTGTCGAGCACTTCCTTGACCATTTCCGGGTCGAGCGCCGAAGTCGGTTCGTCGAACAGCATGATCTTGGGCTTCATGCACAGCGCCCGTGCAATGGCCACACGCTGTTGCTGACCACCGGACAACTGACCCGGAAACTTGTGCGCCTGCTCCGGAATGCGTACGCGCTCCAGGTAATGCATGGCGATTTCCTCGGCTTGGCGCTTGGGCATCTTGCGCACCCACATCGGCGCCAGCGTGCAGTTCTGCAGGATGGTCAGGTGCGGAAACAGGTTGAAGTGCTGGAACACCATGCCCACTTCGCGACGTACCGTTTCGATCTGCTTGAGATCGTTGGTCAGCTCCACGCCGTCGACGATGATGGTGCCCTTCTGATGCTCTTCCAGACGATTCAGGCAGCGAATGGTGGTCGACTTGCCCGAACCCGAAGGCCCGCACAACACGATACGCTCGCCCTGGGTCACGTTCAGGTTGATGTCCTTGAGCACGTGGAACTGGCCGTACCACTTGTTCACGCCTTGCATCTGGATGATGCCCGGAGCGCCGGCCGGTTTCTTGATCGCTTCACTCATGATTAAGCTCCTAACGCTTGTGGCCAGTGTCCAGCTTGCGCTCCAGGTGCATGGAGTAGCGGGACATACCGAAACAGAAGATCCAGAACACCAGGGCCGCGAATACGTAGCCCTCGGTCGCCATGCCCAGCCATGCGGGGTCGGCTGCCGCCTGCTTGACGCTGTTGAGCAGGTCGAACAGGCCGATGATGATCACCAGGCTGGTGTCCTTGAACAATGCAATGAAGGTGTTGACGATGCCCGGAATGACCATCTTCAGGGCCTGCGGCAGGATCACCAGGCCCATGCTGCGCCAGTAGCCCAGCGCCATGGCCGAAGCGGCCTCGTACTGCCCCTTGGGAATGGCCTGCATGCCACCGCGCACCACCTCGGCGACATAGGCCGACTGGAACAGGATCACGCCGATCAACGCACGCAGCAGCTTGTCGAAGTTCATGCCTTCAGGCAGGAACAGCGGCAGCATCACCGAGGACATGAACAGCACGGTGATCAACGGCACGCCGCGCCAGAACTCGATGAAGGTCACGCAGACCACCTTCACCGCCGGCATTTTCGAGCGACGGCCCAGAGCCAGCAGAATCCCCAACGGCAAGGCGCCGGCGATGCCGACAGTGGCGATCACCAGGGTCAGCATCAGGCCGCCCCACTGGCTGGTGGCAACGGTCGGCATGCCGAACGCCCCGCCGTGCAGCAGGAAGTAGGCGATGACCGGGTACAGCACCAGGAAACCGATGCCATAGACCGCCTTGCGCTTGAACCGCGACATGAACAGCGGCGCTACACCCAGAACTGCCAGCCAGACGGTCAGGTCGACGCGCCAGCGCAGCTCGGGCGGGTAATAGCCATACATGAACTGGCCGAACCGTTGCTGGATGAACACCCAGCAGGCGCCTTCCTTGGTGCAGTCGGCACGGGTGGTGCCGACCCAGTTCGCGTCGAAGATCGACCAGTTCAACAGGGGCGGCACGATCAGCCAGATCAGGTACAGCGACAACAGCGTCAGCAGGGTGTTGAGCCAGCTGGAGAACAGGTTCTGGCGCATCCACGCGACCGGGCCGAACACTTTGCTCGGTGGTGGCTGGTCGGGTTTGAAAATATGGGTCGTCATGCGCTTATCCTCACCGTTCGATCAGCGCAATGCGCTTGTTGTACCAGTTCATCAGCAGGGAAATGCTGATACTGATCGCCAGGTACACGCTCATGGTGATGGCAATGACTTCGATCGCCTGCCCCGTCTGGTTGAGCACGGTACCGGCGAACAGCGAAACCATTTCCGGGTAACCGATACCGGCAGCCAGCGACGAGTTCTTCGCCAGGTTCAGGTATTGGCTGGTCAGTGGCGGAATGATCACGCGCAGGGCCTGCGGGATGATCACCTTGCGCAGGGTCGGGCCGTTGCGCAGCCCCAGGGAATGCGCCGCTTCGGTCTGGCCGTGGCTCACCGACTTGATGCCCGAACGCACGATCTCGGCGATGAACGCCGCGGTGTACACGGTCAGGGCCAGGGTCAGGGCCAGCAGTTCCGGGATCAATACCCAACCGCCGACGAAGTTGAAGCCCTTGAGCTCGGGTTTTTCCCAATGCACCGGAGCGCCGAAGATCAACGAGCACAGGGCCGGCACGACGATGAGGATCGCCAGTCCCACCCAGAATTTGTGGAACGGCTCGCCGGTGGCTTCGAAGCGCTTGGTGGCCCATTTGGACATCAGTACGATGCCGACGATGGCCAGGATGACGCTGATCACGAACGGCCAGAAGCCCGGTGCAGCAAGCGCAGCCGGCATGTTCAGGCCGCGGCTGCTGACGTAGAAGCTGTCCATGAAGCCATGGGCGGCGCGCGGCCCAGGCAGCGTCAGAAACACCGCGAAGTACCAGAACAGGATCTGCAGCAGTGGCGGGATATTGCGGAACACCTCGATATAGACCGTCGCCAGCTTGTTGATCATGAAGTTGGGCGACAGCCGAGCCACACCGATCACGAAACCCAGCAGGGTTGCCAGGATGATGCCGATGATCGACACCAGCAGGGTGTTGAGCAGGCCGATCAGGAACACGCGCGCGTAGCTGTCCGATTCGGTGTAGTCGATCAGGTGTTGGGCAATGCCGAAGCCGGCACTGCGTTCGAGAAAGTCGAAACCGGAAGTGATGCCCCGGTGTTGCAGGTTGGTCTGTGTGTTGTTGAACAGAAACCAGCCCATACCGACCACCGCCACAATGGTGATGATCTGGAAAAGCCACGCACGCACACGTGGATCAGTCAGGGACAGGCCCTGCTTGGGTGCGCCGATTTGATTTTGCATGGAAAGCCCCAGGAGAGAGGGAGAACAGCGCCTGACGGCAACGTGCCGTCAGGCGCAGGGCCGATCAGCGTACGGGTGGTGCGTACTGGATACCGCCAGCGTTCCACAGAGCGTTCTGGCCACGGTCGATCTTCAGCGGGGTGTTCGCGCCCAGGTTGCGCTCGAACATTTCACCGTAGTTGCCAACCTGCTTGACGATCTGTACCACCCAGTCCTTCGGCAGTTTCAGGTCCTTGCCGTATTCGCCATCGGCGCCCAGCAGACGGGCCACGTCGGGGTTCTTGGTCGACTTGGCTTCGGCTTCGACGTTCTTCGAGGTCACGCCCGCTTCTTCGGCGTTGAGCTGAGCGAACAGGGTCCACTTGACGATTGCCAGCCAGTCTTCGTCGCCACGGCGTACCACTGGGCCCAGAGGCTCCTTGGAAATGGTTTCCGGCAGCACGATGTAGTCGTTCGGTGCGGCCAGCTTGCTGCGCTGGGCGAACAGCTGCGACTTGTCGGAGGTCAGTACGTCGCAACGGCCGCCTTCCAGGGACTTGGCGCTTTCGTCAGAAGTGTCGAATGTGATCGGGGTGTACTTCAGGCCATTGCCGCGGAAGTAGTCGGACACGTTCAGTTCGGTGGTGGTACCGGCCTGGATGCAGATGGTTGCACCGTCCAGTTCCTTGGCGCTCTTCACGCCCAGCTTGTTGTTCACCAGGAAGCCGATGCCGTCGTAGTAGGTCACGCCGGCGAAGACCATGCCCATACCCGCATCGCGGGAGCTGGTCCAGGTGGTGTTGCGCGACAGGATGTCGATTTCACCGGACTGCAGCGCGGTGAAACGCTCCTTGGCGTTGAGCTGGCTGAACTTGACCTTGGTGGCGTCGCCGAACACAGCGGCGGCGACGGCGCGGCAGACGTCGGCGTCGATACCGACGATCTTGCCCGAAGCATCAGGAACGGAGAAACCCGGCAGGCCGTCGGAGACGCCGCACTGTACGAAACCTTTCTTCTGGATGGCGTCCAGAGTGGCACCCGCCTGAGCGAAGCTGCTCACGCCCAGGACGGTCGCAGCGGTCAGTACAGCCAGGGTGGATTTCAACATCTTCATTCAAAACCTCCAGTTGCTCTTGTTGTGTCCGAGCTTGAATTGCGCTGCACCTAAATGAGGCGGTATCGACCCGTGTCGGCTAGTTGTTGGGTCAAGCATCAATCGCAATACAAGTGATGAACCCGACTGGCCAGATGGCGCGACCGGGATATGCAACGCTTGCCCCCGCTCCCCGCAAGGTCCGACGCAGTGGCCTGCGGCGTCTTTCGCGATCATCGACCGATTCTGCTACAACCCTGATGGACTGCTCTGCGTCAGTTCCGAAGGGCTCTATAGTGTTACCGCCGATGAGGATGCTGGTATTACGCCAGTTACATAGCAAGCCTCGTACCAGAGTGAATCCGGAAAGCGTTTAAGTGCGCGTCAATAGAAAAACTTGTAGCCTTGCGACATCTTCTTCAGAGATCGCACCATCGCGCCCCGTTGCGCTGCACTCAAACGGAGCGGGCGCCCCACAACGGAGCAACCATGACTGACCCCTTGATCATCGAACCGAACCACACCGCCAACGCCTGTGTCATCTGGCTGCACGGCCTGGGCGCGGACAGGTACGACTTCCTGCCGGTGGCAGAAGCCTTGCAGCAACGCCTGCACAGCACACGCTTCGTACTGCCCCAGGCGCCAACCCGCGCGGTCACCATCAATGGCGGCTACGCCATGCCCAGCTGGTACAACATCATCGCCATGAATCCGGCACGGGCGATCGACCAAGGTCAGTTGGAGGCGTCTGCGCAGATGCTTTGCGGCCTGATCGAGGAACAGCAGGCCAGCGGGATCGCGCCGGAGCGAATCTTCATCGCCGGGTTTTCCCAAGGTGGCGCGGTGGTCCTGCATACGGCCTACATCACCTGGACAGGACCGTTGGGCGGGGTGCTGGCGCTGTCGACCTATGCGCCGACCTTCGACGAAAAAGTCGAACTGGCCGCGAGCCAGCAGCGCACCCCGGCACTCTGCCTGCATGGGCAGAACGACGAGGTGGTGATCAATGCCATGGGTCGCAGTGCCTATGAATACCTCAAAGGCTGGGGCGTGGACGCAGCGTGGCGGGAATACCCCATGGGTCACCAAGTGTTACCGCAAGAGATCGCCGATATCGGCGACTGGTTGGCGCAGCGGTTGCACTGACCCCAGGCAGGCCATTCACGGCCAATGACCGCTTCTACACATCCCCCGTAGGAGCGGTCATTGGCCGCGAACCAGACGCCTCAGTCTATCTGCCATACCGCGGCACAGCCTTCGCGCGCCGAAGGGTCGCCGCGCGCGCCGTTCCCACATCCAGCACTCTTCTACCGTCGTGCGCGATTCTTGCATTACACTGCCTGACGCACATTCCTTAACCAATCGATGAGAAGCCCGTGCTCAAAGCACTCAAGAAGATGTTTGGCAAGAGCGACGCACAGCCGCTTGCTGCCGACACTGGCGCCACCCGCGCGCTACCCGTCGACACTGAAGAATCGACCCCGCCGACCACTGCGGCGGTTGCACCGGCCGCCAGCCCTGAACCGGCAGCAGCCGCTGCACCCATCATCGTCGAAACGCCCCGCCGCCCTCGCCCGCCCAAGCCTGTGGCACCGGCCTGGAACCGCGCCGACTTTCAGGTCGCCCCGCAGGAAGGCAAGACCCGCTTCCACGACTTCGCGCTCACCGACGAGCTGATGCACGCCATCCACGACCTCGGTTTCCCCTATTGCACGCCGATCCAGGCGCAGGTGTTGGGTTACACCCTCAAGGGCCGCGACGCCATCGGCCGTGCCCAGACGGGCACCGGCAAGACCGCCGCTTTCCTCGTGTCGATCATCTCCCAGTTGCAGCAGACGCCTCCGCCCAAGGAACGCTTCATGGGCGAGCCGCGCGCGCTGATCATCGCGCCCACCCGCGAGCTGGTGGTGCAGATCGCCAAGGATGCCGCAGGCCTGACCAAGTACACCGGCCTGAACGTAATGACCTTCGTCGGCGGCATGGACTTCGACAAGCAGCTCAAGCAGCTCGAAGCCCGTCACTGCGATATCCTGGTCGCCACCCCCGGTCGCCTGCTGGACTTCAACCAGCGCGGCGAAGTACACCTGGACATGGTCGAAGTGATGGTGCTCGATGAAGCCGACCGCATGCTCGACATGGGCTTCATCCCCCAGGTGCGTCAGATCATTCGCCAGACCCCGCCCAAGCAGGAGCGCCAGACCCTGCTGTTCTCGGCCACCTTCACCGAAGACGTGATGAACCTGGCCCAGCAGTGGACCACCGACCCAGCCATCGTCGAGATCGAACCTGAGAACGTCGCCAGCGAAACCGTCGAGCAACACGTATACGCCGTCGCCGGCAGCGACAAGTACACGCTGCTGTACAACCTGGTCACCGGTAACGATTGGGAGCGCGTGATCGTGTTTGCCAACCGCAAGGACGAAGTGCGCCGCATCGAAGAGCGCCTGGTGCGCGACGGCGTGAATGCCGCGCAGCTCTCCGGCGATGTGCCACAGCACAAGCGCATCAAGACGCTGGAGGGGTTTCGCGAGGGCAAGATCCGCGTGCTGGTGGCCACCGATGTGGCAGGCCGTGGCATCCATATCGATGGCATCAGCCATGTGATCAATTTCACCCTGCCCGAAGTGCCGGATGACTACGTTCACCGCATCGGTCGTACGGGGCGGGCCGGCACCAGTGGCGTGTCGATCAGCTTCGCAGGCGAAGACGACTCCTACCAACTGCCTTCGATCGAAGCGCTGCTGGGCCGCAAGATCAACTTCGAAATGCCATCAGCCGAGCTGCTCAAACCAGTAGTGCGCAAGCACAGCTAATCCTTGTAGGAGCGGTCCGTGGCCGCGAAGGCCTCATCGCGCCGTCCTTTTGTGGGAGCGGGCTCTGCCCGCGAAGGCCTCATCGCGGTACACCTGCTCCACAGCGCCGATCTCTTGTGGGAGCGGGCTCTGCCCGCGAAAAGGCCGCCGCCGACCTTCAGATCACTCCCAGCGTTGGGCCGCCTGCTCGTCGCTTTCTCGCCCCTGCACCCAGCGCGGGCCATCCTCGGTGTTCTCCTTTTTCCAGAACGGCGCGCGGGTTTTGAGATAGTCCATGACGAAATCACAGGCCTGAAACGCCGCCTGACGATGGGCGCTGGCCACACCGACGAACACGATCGGCTCACCCGGTTCCAGCGCACCGACACGGTGCAGGATCTCCAGTTTCAGCAACGGCCAGCGCTGCGCCGCCTCGACAACGATCTTCTCCAGAGCCTTTTCCGTCATCCCAGGGTAGTGCTCCAGCAACATCCCGCGCACTTCGAGCCCGTCATTGAAATCGCGCACGTAGCCAACGAAACCAACCACGGCGCCCACCCCGGTATTGGTCTGATGCAAAGCGTTGAGCTCGGCACCGGGGTCGAAAGGTTCGTGCTGCACGCGAACGCCCATGCTCAGCCTCCGGTAACGGTTGGAAAGAATGCCACTTCATCGCCGTCGAGCAGCGGCTCGTTCAACCCACACATCTCCTGGTTGCGGGCGCACATCAGGCCCTTTTCACCGAGCACTTCGCGATCGCCGCGCAGGATGAGGAATTCACGCAGCGTCTCGACATTGGCGAACTCACCCTCTACCACTTCCTCACCCACCCCCAGCAATTCGCGATAGCGGGCGAAATACAGCACCTTGCAGTTCATGATGCATCCGCCTGGAAATGACCGCTCTTGCCGCCCAGCTTCTCCAGCAGGCGCACCGTTTCAATGACCATGCCGCGATCCACCGCCTTGCACATGTCGTAAACCGTCAGCGCAGCCACGCTGGCCGCCGTCAGGGCTTCCATTTCCACGCCGGTCTGGCCGGCCAGCTTGCAGCGGGCGTGGATCAAGACGCTGTCCTCGCCATCGGCTGCCAGCTCGACCTTGACGCCGGTCAGCATCAGCGGGTGACACAGAGGAATCAGATCGCTGGTCTTTTTCGCCGCCTGGATGCCAGCAATGCGCGCTACCGCGAAGACATCGCCTTTGGGGTGCTCACCGTCGACGATCATGCGCAGGGTCTGCGGCAGCATGCGAATGCGCGCCTGGGCCACGGCCTCGCGAAAGGTCACCGCCTTGTCGGTCACGTCGACCATATGGGCGCGGCCTTGAGAATCGAGATGAGTCAGCACGGAAAGACAGCTCCTGGATATAAACCTGAGTATGAAGGGCTCGAGTGTAAACCCGATGCCTGTTTCCTGCACAAGGCCAGGCGCCCCTCCTCGGAAAATTCGCAGATTCTTTGGGATTTGGATGACTTTGCGCAGCCATCGAGCCTTCGATAATCGTCTCGCCTGCCGTGATCCACGCGCCCCCCCCAGTGTGGACCGCCGCAGGCGCCCCATCACCCAAAGGAGAAACCCCCTGATGAAATCTCGCTTGCTCGCATTGCCCCTGGCCCTGCTGATGACCGGCTCGGCCTGGGCCGACCAGCGTATCGATCACACCTTGACCGTCACCGCCACCATCCCAACCGACAAGTTCTTCGTTGAACCGTTGGGCGGCAACTGGATGAACGACCCGCAGAACATGAGCTTCAAGCCAGTGGACGGGACCCTGGAGCCGATCCGCAAGCAGCTCTCGGTCAAAAGCAGCAGTGGCGCCATCAAAGCCAAGCTGCTCAACTCGCCAGCGATGACCAGCGGTGCCAACACGATCGCGCTGAACGTCAAGATCGGCAGCCAGGTGCTCAGCACCAAATCGGAAATCGTGACCACTGCCGCCGACGCCGCTGCCGGTAGCGTGGTCGACTTCCTGGTCACCGCAGGCGCCAAGCCCACGACCGGCTATGTACCGGGTAACTATCAGGGCTTGGTCAACCTCGTGTTCGAAACTCCAGATCCAAAGTGATCGCGCTTCCGCTTCTGAGCTGAACCCTGCCTCCCGGCGGCGCGCCTGTGCGCTCGACCGGGCGGCATTTGCCTGTGTGATACCCATGACGAGAACCGCCACATCGGTCTTCAGAGAACGTTTGGCGGCGGGCATGCTGTGCCTGGCGACGTTGCCGGCCACGGCATCCGCCGACACACCCGCTTCCTTTAACCCCTTGGGCGTGTTGAGCCAGGCCGAGGGCTTGCCGCGCGAATTCAACGACCACTTCTTCGACGTCCCTTTGGCGGTGCGCGTCGACCTGGATGGGCGCCTGCTGGGCGAAGCACTGGTCATGCTCAGCCGTGATGAAAAGGTCCAACTGATCGAATTCACCGGCAGCGAAGACAGCCAGGAACCCGACGCGCAACGGCAACGCTGGAGCGAGTACCTGAGCGACCCACAACCGCTGGGCAACTGCGCCCGAGACTGCACCAATGACTTGCTGGCGCTGCATTACAGCCTGAGCAATTCACAGCTTTCCATTCTGACCCGTACCGTCGAGCGTCTTAGCGAAGAGGAGCGCTACCACGCGCTTCCCGCGCAAGGCAGTCACGGCGTCATTCTGCGCAACCAACTGAACATCTCCGGCAATGAAGCCGACCAGACCGGCCGCTATGCATTGCAAGCCCAAGGCAGCGTCGGCCAATGGACCACCCTGGGGCAGCTTCAGGTGGACCGCTCCAGCGACACCCAACAGCGCACCCGGCACCGCGTCGACCAACTGTACGCCGAGCGCCTGGAGCAGGGTCATTTCTACCGCCTGGGCTACTTCATGCCCGATGCCCAGGGGCTGATGCGCCAGCCGCGCCTGCTCGGCGACAGCCCGGACACGGCGCTGGGCATCATGTATGGCAGCAGCGACAGCCTGGCGGTAAACAGCGCCAATCCCAGCGCCACGCCGATCTACGTCACGCCGAACCGGCCCGGCGTGGTGGAGATCTATCGCAACGGTGCGCTGATCAATAGCCAACCGGTTCAACCGGGCTTGCAGGCAATCGACACCAAGGTGCTGCCCGGCGGCATCTATGACGTGGAAGTACGCTTGATCGAAGATGGTCAGGTCACCGCCAGCACGGAGGAATTCATCTACAAGCCGTCCAACTGGAGCAATCCCGACGAGTCTTGGCGCTACAACCTGTACATGGGCCAACGCACCACCTGGCTGTCCAACTGGGAAGATGATGACGATACCAGCATGACCGCCGGGGCGTTGTTCAACTACCTAGCCCACTCGCGACTGGTACTTGGCGGCTCGCTGCAGCACGTCAGGGGCTTCAACCAGTATGGCGTTTCCGCCGACTGGGACGCGCTGGACACCCTCAAACTGTACGCCAACGTGTTCCAGACCGACGAGCACGGCCATGGCTACGACCTGCAAGCATTGTGGAACTACCCAGCCGGCAACCTGGTGCTCAGCCGCAGCCAGACCTGGCAGCAATACCCGCGCCTGCGCGGCGAGCTTGTGCGCGCACCGGGCCAGGAAGTCACGCAGACATCGCTGTCGTGGCTGCACCGTCTGGACCGCCGCATCAGTACCACCAGCCGCGTTTCGCAAACCAATGGCCTGTATGGCGGCACCTCGGTGGACCTGGGTCTGACCTACCATGGCAGCTTGCTCGGCTCGCTGGCCAACTGGCGCACCTCGGTATTCGATCGACCGGGCAACCCTGGCACCGACAACCAGCGCAACCGTGGCATCAACTTCACATTGAGCATGAGCCTGGGCGACGACGGCCGGCGCTTGTCCGGCACGCTTGGCTCGCGCACCGCGCGCGATGGCACCCGCGACCAGAACCTGTCGCTGACCTATCAGCAAGCGCTGGACCACCACACCTTGCGCAACGTTTCCACCACCCTGAGCGCCGACCGCTACGGCGCCGGGCTGGCAGGCAACGTGCAATTCCAGAACCGCGCGGTGTATGGCGACGTACATATGCAGAACTCGTCCTACGACAACACCCTCAGCGGCGGGCTGAACCTGGAAAGCACCGTGGCCGTGGGTGGCGGCAAAGCGGCCATGAGCGGTGATGTGCAAGCCTACGACGCCAGCATGATCGTCGATGTGATTTCCGACCTGGACGACCTCACCCTGCGCGCCGACAACCTGCAAGGCCCCAGCGCCCAGCTCAAACCGGGCCGCAACGTGATTCCGGTCAATGCCTATCGTCCAGGCCAGGTGCAGTTCGACTTCCAGGGCCTGGACGCGCACGCGGCGGTGATTCAGCCCGCCGGGTTCAGTTACCACCTCAATCGAGGCGGGGTCGATTATCACCAGGTGCGCATCATGCGTACGGTCACCGTGCTGGGGCGCCTGCTGGACGTGCGCGGCGCACCGATCAAGGGAGCGCTGGTGATCAACCATGCCAGTCGCAGCCTGACCGAGCCCGACGGATTCTTTGCCGTGGAAATGAGCGAGTCCACGCCTACTCTGGAGGTCCGCCAGCGTGGCGGCAGGCTGTGCTTCATCAAGCTGGATGAGCGCCATGCACGCCGCGAAAACGAAGTGCTGTTGGTCGGTGACCAGCAGTGCAGCCCCGACACGCTGGCAGGCGCCGGCCTCAACCGTGAAGGAGACGCCGGATGAGGCGCCTGATCCTGTTCGCAAACCCTGTGCTGGCCGCGCTGTGTCTGGCCGTGCTGTTTCTGGCCAGCAACGTCGCCCGTGGTTCGGAGGCGGTGATTACCGCAGAGCTCAGAAATGGGGTTTTTATCAACACGACCCCCAGGGCACATTTCTGCAGTGTTTTCGCTTCAGGCAGCTTTTGCTGGAATACCTGGTCCGTCAACCTGCCGCTCAGCTACTACAAATCCATCAACCTGGAGACCACCAACGAGCGAGAAATGATCTATGTACGGGCGCCGAGGGTGATGACACTCCAATTGACCAACCAGGCCACTCATGAGACCGCCCAGGCCACTCTGCGCCCTCAGTACATCAGCCAACGCGCAAGCCATGCCACTCATCGGGTGATGAGCTATGCCGTCGCCGGTGTCAACGGCTGCCAGAGCCTGGGCGCCCATTACAACGGCAGCGACCATACTCGCCATTTGTGGACCATACCTGCAGGCGCCTGCTACAGCCCACCAACTGCCGTTGCGGCGGTCGAGCAGTCTTATGTCAGGGAACTGGGCATGACCTTCTTTCCCGAGTTTCCCAAACCCGAAACCCTGAGCCCCGGCCTCTGGGAAGGCGTGGTCACCCAGCGCGTCGGGCCGGGGGCCGAGTTCGATTTCGGCGAGACATACGGCAACAGCGCAGACTCCATTGCCGTGCGCGTACAACTGACGGTCAAACACGACATCCGCGTGGACATGCCGGCAGCCGGTACCGAAGTGGCCCTGGTCCCACCCAGAGGCTGGTACGACTACAACAATCACAAAGTAGTGCCCGAGCGCTTGTTCAAGGATCTGCCATTGCGGGTATGGGCGGGCAGTACCTTCTCCGTCTATCTGGAGTGCCAATACCCCAATACACCGCGCTGTCGCATCATCGCGCCGGTGGGTGGAGCAGTTGGCTCCCATGCCGTGGAGGTCGATGTGACGCTCAGCTTGCCGGGGCCATTCACCAGCAGCGGTCAACCCGTTGACCACCTCGTACTGCAATCGCGCGTCGCCAACGCCAAGCTGATTACGCCTTCTGGCACTGCTGCCAACCAGCCCGGCACCCTGCACCTGAACATCGGCAAAGCCGCAGTCAGCCGAATGCTCTACTACCCCGGTGCCCAATACCGCGGAAACATCACCGTCGTTTTCGACGCCAACCCATGAGGGTCCATCATGAAATACCTTATCTACCTACTGTCCTTGATGATCCTTCCAGCCCAGGCTGCGCCCGAGCTGAACATAGGCGCGCTGTATGAATACCTCGACGGCGGTCGCAGCACCGCCCTCAAACGTATCTACAACGGCGGTGACAGCACCGCCTTCGTCAAGGTCATGGTCGCCGAACTGGTGTATGCGGCCGACGGTACCGTCACCGAAGTCGCCATGGACGGTCAGCCCTCGGACCAACGCAGCCTGGTGGCGAGCCCGGCGCGGCTGATCGTTCCGGCCAATGGCATGCAGCAGGTGCGTTTGCTGTTCCGCGGCGAGCGCAACAAGGAACGCTATTACCGCTTGCGTTTCATACCCGTACTGCCGGAGGTCAACGATGGCTTCGGGCTGACATCCGAGGAAGCCGAACAGTACGACGCATCGCTCAAGGCCGGCGTGAACATCCTGGCGGGGTACGGCGCAGTGGTGTTCGTCAGGCCTGCGCAACCCCAGTACGCCACCGAGGTGGTGCACGAGCCCAAACGCTTCGTCATTCCGAACAAGGGTAACTCGACGATCGTGCTCGACCACTTCAACGACTGTGATCTGAACGGCAACGACTGCGCGCCGCCCACCAAACACCATGTGCGGCCGACCAAAAGCCTTGAGTTCGAGCGCAAGCCCGGTCGCAATTATCGCTTCGTACTGGAAGAAGGCACGCAGCAGCGGTCGTTCGATTTCAACGGCTGACCGGCCATCCAGCGGTGTGCGCGAAGCCTGTTCGCGCCCACCGGGCAGTGGTCAGATCAGAGATGGGATTCGGCATACTCGGCCAGAATCGACCGCGGTACGCCTTGCAGCGTGATGTGCACGCCCTGCGGGAAATCCTTGAAACGCTCCGTCAGGTAGGTCAGCCCCGAGCTGGGCGCCGACAGGTAGGGGGTGTCGATCTGCGCCAGGTTGCCCAGACAGATCACTTTGGAACCGGCGCCGGCACGGGTGATGATGGTTTTCATCTGGTGCGGCGTCAGGTTCTGGCACTCGTCGATCAGGATCAGGCTTTGCTGGAAACTGCGGCCTCGGATGTAGTTGAGGGATTTGAACTGCAACGGCACCTTGCTCAGGATGTAGTCGACGCTGCCGTGGGTGTTTTCATCCTCCATGTGCAGGGCTTCGAGGTTGTCGGTGATGGCGCCCAGCCAGGGCTCCATTTTTTCCGCTTCGGTACCGGGCAGGAAGCCGATCTCCTGGTCCAGCCCCTGCACGCTGCGGGTGGCGATGATGCGCCGGTAGCGCTTGGTCACCATGGTCTGCTCGATGGCGGCGGCCAGGGCCAGAATGGTCTTGCCCGAACCCGCCGCACCGGACAGGTTGACCAGATGGATGTCCGGGTCCAGCAGGGCGAACAGGGCCAGCGCCTGATAGATGTCGCGCGGCTTCAGACCCCAGGCTTCCTGGTGCAGCAAGGGCTCCTGATGCAGGTCCAGGATCATCAACTCGTCGTCCTTGATGCCCTTGATCCAGCCAACGAAACCCTGCTCGTCGATGATGAATTCGTTCATGTGCACTGACGGCAGCAGCTCGCTCAACTGCACGCGGTGCCAGGTGCGGCCGTGGTCCTGACGGGTCTCGACCTTGCTTACGCGGTCCCAGAACGATCCGGGCACGTTGTGATAGCCGCGAGAAAGCAGCGACACGTCGTCGACCAGCTGGTCGGTACTGTAGTCCTCGGCGGCAATGCCGCAGGCGCGCGCCTTGAGACGCATGTTGATGTCTTTGGTGACCAGAATCACGCTCAGGTCGGGGTTGCGTGTGTGCAGGTCGATCAGCTGGTTGATGATGATGTTGTCGTTGAGGTTCTGCGGCAGCAGGTTCGAAGGTTCGGGACGCTTGTCCATCAGGATGGACAGGAAGCCTTTGGTGCTGCCATTGACGCGCATGATCGGCACGCCGGACTCGACCACTGAAGGCGAGGCATCGCCCAGGGTCTTGTCGATCAGACGGATGGCCTGCCGACACTCGGCAGCGACGGTCTGCTTGCCATCCTTGAGTTTGTCCAGTTCCTCCAGGACGGTCATGGGAATGGCGACGTGGTGTTCTTCGAAATTCAGCAGGGCGTTTGGATCGTGGATCAGTACGTTGGTATCGAGCACATAAAGGATTGGCTGATCGGAAGAGGTGCTGCGTCCTTGTTCATCCATACTCGGTCACCTTTTTGGGAGCCTGACAACGCAATACCTGGACGGTGCTGCGCCGCGAAAAGGCCGCCGGATTCCCACATCAAGGAGCAGGACCTGCGCACAGGTGGAGTGTCTCTGGAAGACGCCACCTGTGATGCAGGGTTCGGCGGTCTGTCTTCGTAATACCGCAAAACCCATGAAGGAAAAAAGCACTTTACGGTTTTTTGAAGTTTATTTTTCCGTAGTGCGAATAACGCTTGGCGGCTGCAACGCACGCCGTTAGAGTCCGAAGTTGACCCGCCCGTCATCAGACCGGCAAATTTCGCAAAAAACCTGCCAAAGCCCCGTAAAACCTGACATTTAACGCTTTTGTTCACTGAACGTCGGCGCAGGCTTGCCATTGGATGTCGGTCTGGGCGGTTTCGCGCATCAGCCAGGGCACCGCAGTCTGAGCCTTGGCCAGGCTGTCATGAAACACCACGATCCCCCGTCGCCACAGCAGCATCAGGCTGAGCGTGCGCTCGCCGGCCTGCTGAGCGGTCAGGCGGCTGTCGTCGTCCATCGAATCGATGTTCCACAGCGCCACTTTCAGACCCGCGCCAGCGAAGAACCCACCGCTGTCGGCGCGGCGCTGACCGTACGGCGGGCGGAACCAGGCCACGTAGCTGTCGGGCAGATCGCTCTGCAGCAGAGCGATGCTGCGCAGTATCGAGTCCTGCCATTTGTCCCATTGTCCATGGGAAACGTACTGCCAGCCCAGGGTCGCCACGCACTGCCCGGCATACAGCGCCTGCAATTGGGCCACCGAGGTCTTGTCGGCGCGCGCCTGCAGGCTCTGGCCTGGGACGAAGAACGTAGCGCTCAGATCCTGCGCACGCAGGTAGCCGGTCAGCGCATCGGTGGCGCCATCGACCGGGCTGGGGCCGCCGTCGAAGGTCAGCAGGAAGGTGCGGTCGGCAAAGCCATTGCCATCGAATTCCTGTTCCGACACCAGTTGCACTTCACTGGTGGTCTGCGGCGATACGGCGGCCAGGCGCAACAATTCGTTGAGATAGGCCTCGCTGAACACCTGGCCCGGCACGGCAAACCCGGAATAGAAGGACTCGGGCGCGATACCCAGATCGGCCGCCTGGGTGCGCAGATCGCTTTCGCTGTCGATGGCATAGCAGAACGAGGCGTCCTGCTCGCAGCTTTGCTGCGCCAGATCGAAATTGGCCCAAAGCCGCTGCCAGAGTCGCTGGCGCAAGTCGTCGATCGCCAGCAGGTTGATCTGGCGCAGGCCCAGACGTGCGGTCAGCTGTGCTTCGTCCTGGCTTTCACTGGCCAGCAACGAACGGGCGAACAGCAATATCTGCGCGCGCGAGGCGACATCGAACAGCACCGGCGACTCGATGCGCTCGGGCCAGTGACTGCGTTCCAGGGTCGCCACCGGCGGCGCGGCGACGGCGCTTGAAGCGGCGCAGACAAGAGTGGCCAGCATCCATGATACCCAACGCAACGGCGATCTCCTCGGTGACGGGGTGCGCGGGCACTATACCGCTGTCATGGCGCGGCGCGTAGCTTGGTGGCGTACGAGGCCTTCCCCCACCTCGTTTCTGTGATTACAGTAGGCAATCAACGGCGGTTCAGGAATCACCCTATGCTTCGCTTGGCCCTCGCCGTGCTGATGCTGGCCACGCCAATGGCGTTCGCCGCCGGCAAGGTCAGCATCTTCAACTGGCCCGATTACATGGCCCCCGACACCCTGTCCAACTTCAAGCGCCAGACCGGCATCGACACCCAGTATGCCGTTTTCGACAGCAACGAAACCCTGGAAAAACGCCTGCGCGAATCACCCGCAAAGTACGACGTGATCTTTCCGTCCAACCACTTCATGAATCGGCATATCAGCGCCGGCAATCTCAAGCCACTGGACCGCAGCCGTCTACCCAACTGGAAGTACCTGAACCCTGTCCTGCTGCGCGCCCTGGAGATCAACGACCCCGGCAATCGTTACGGCTTCCCCTACCTGTGGGGGTTCAGCGGCATCGGCTACAATGTGCAGCAGGTCAAGGCCGCTCTCGGCGACGATGCGCCGGTGGATTCCTGGGATCTGGTGTTCAAGCCGGAAAACATCGCGCGCTTGAAGAAGTGCGGAGTCGCCTTCCTCGACATCGGCCCCGAATTGTTGCCCATGGCCCTCAACTATCTGGGACTGCCCTCGCACAGCCAGAATCCGGCCGACTACGACAAGGCGCGCGCGCTGCTGCTGAGCATCAAGCCCTACGTACGCTATTTCGATTCGGTGGAGTACAGCCATCAATTGGCCGAAGGCAAGCTGTGCGCCGTGGTCGGCTTTTCCGGCGATATCCTGCAGGCGCAGACCCAGGCCAGGCAGGCCGGCCAAGGCGTCGAGATCGAGTTCACCTTGCCGCGGGAGGGCTCGACCATGTGGTTCGACATGGTCGCCATCCCCACCGACGCTCCGGACGAAGACGCGGCGTACACCTTCCTCAACTACCTGCTGGACCCCAAGGTCATGGCCAACATCACCAACAGCGTGCACTACGCCAATGGCAACGAAGGCGCCGATGAATGGGTCGACCCTGCGATCAAGGGCGATCTGCGGATCTACCCCAGCGCCGAGGTGATGAGCAAGCTGTTCCTGCTACAGCCCATGCCGGCCGACATCGAACAGCTGCGCACCCGAATCTGGAACCAGATCCGTCACTGAGGCCCTGGCTTGGATCAGTGATGCTCGCGAGTGGCGCGGAATTTCACGTCCGGCCAGCGTTCTTCCATCAGCGCCAGATTGACTCGCGTCGGCGCAAGGTAGGTCAGGTGCCCACCGCCGTCCAGGGCCAGGTTCTCAGCGGCCTTGTTGCTGAATTCCTCGAGTTTCTTCTTGTCGGCACACTCGATCCAGCGAGCGGACCAAACGGTGATCGGCTCGTAGGCGCATTCCACCTTGTATTCCTCTTTCAGGCGGCTGGCGACCACGTCGAACTGCAGCACGCCGACCGCGCCGAGAATGATGTCGTTGCTGCGCTCGGGGAAGAACACCTGGGTGGCACCTTCCTCGGCCAACTGCTGCAGCCCCTGGCGCAACTGCTTGGACTTGAGCGGATCCTTGAGCCGCACCCGGCGGAACAGCTCCGGGGCGAAGTGCGGGATACCGGTGAAGCCCAGGCTTTCACCCTCGCTGAAGGTGTCGCCGATCTGGATGGTGCCGTGGTTGTGCAGGCCGATGATGTCGCCGGCGAACGCTTCTTCGAGCTGCTCGCGCTCGGAGGAGAAGAACGTCAGGGCATCGCCGATGCGCAGGTCCTTGCCGGTGCGCACGTGGCGCATCTTCATCCCCTTCTCGTAGCGGCCCGAACAGATGCGCATGAAGGCGATACGGTCGCGGTGCTTGGGGTCCATGTTCGCCTGGATCTTGAACACGAAGCCGGAGAATTTCTCTTCCACCGGTTCCACGGTCCGCTCATTCGCCACCCGCGGCAGGGGACGCGGTGCCCAGTCCACGACGGCATCGAGCACATGGTCGACGCCGAAGTTGCCCAGCGCCGTACCGAAGAACACCGGCGTCAGCTGGCCGGTCAGGAACTCGTCCTGGTTGAATTCGTGGCAAGCGCCCTGCACCAGTTCCAGCTGCTCGACGAAGCGGTCGTACTCGTCACCCAAGTGCGCACGGGCCTCGTCGGAGTCCAGCTTCTCGATGATCTTCACATCGGTACGCTCATGGCCATGGCCCGGCGTGTAAACGATGATGTAGTCACCCGCCAGGTGGTAGACACCCTTGAAGTCGCGGTAGCAGCCTATCGGCCAGGTGATCGGCGCGGCCTTGATCTTGAGCACCGCTTCGATCTCGTCGAGCAGCTCAATCGGATCGCGAATGTCGCGGTCCAGCTTGTTGATGAAGCTGACGATCGGCGTGTCGCGCAGGCGGCAGACATCCATCAGGGCAATGGTGCGCGGCTCGACGCCTTTACCGCCGTCGAGCACCATCAGCGCCGAGTCCACCGCCGTCAGGGTACGGTAGGTGTCTTCCGAGAAGTCTTCGTGACCAGGGGTGTCGAGCAGGTTGACCATGTGCTCGCGATAGGGGAACTGCATCACCGAGGTGGTGATGGAAATCCCGCGCTGCTTCTCCATTTCCATCCAGTCGGAGGTCGCATGACGGTCGGACTTGCGCGACTTGACCGTACCGGCCACGGCGATCGCCTTGCCCATCAGCAAGAGCTTTTCGGTGATGGTCGTCTTACCCGCATCCGGGTGGGAAATGATGGCAAAAGTGCGGCGTTTCGCGACTTCGGCGGCCTGTTGAGTCATGGGGGATCGCCTGGCGAGGGATAGAAAATGGGCGCGGATTATAGCCCAGTTCCAACGGTGGGGGCCACTGCGTGCGCCATGGCATTTACCCAGGCTCTGCCTTGGCCGTGCGATATCTACCACCGCGCAGCTGCGCACCCCAGGCAACGTGGTGCCCCCATCGCAGGGCTTGATTCCTTGAAGCCCGCAGCGGTGCCTCTTGCCCCCCCAGAGCTGCCAATGACGACCCTACCACTGCCCTGGTTTCACAGCCGCGCGCTGGAACAGCGCTTCCTGCGCCATCTGAACGCTGTATCCCACCCACTCCTGACGCCTGAAGCGGCGCAATGGCTGCGCCAGCTTGCCCAGCCCGAGCGCGATCACCAGGCACACGACGAAGTACGCGTGGATGGCTTGAGCGTGATCACCGCGCAAGGGCATGCCGTCGAATTGCCCTTGAGCATGATGATCAGTACGAGCCAGCAGCCATGGGTGGCGCATTACCACCCGATCAGCGGCTTGCAGCTGTTCGACGACCGACGCCACCTGAAGCGCTACCTGCTTGACCGTTTGACGGGCCCCGATGGCGATGTGGCGCTGAGCTACCTGCACACGCTGGAGGAAAATCGACAGCTGCACCTCGACGGGCTCGACGAGGTGCAGGTCACGCTCATGGAGGGTTCGGTGTTCGATACCCTGATGCTGGACATCCAGCATCGACTGAGCGAGCAGTTGCGCGGGTTGCGTCAGTTGTTGCTGGATCAGCCCATTCCCGATGAGCAGGTGACCCGCGGATCCGCCGCCGTCATGGCCAACCGGCTCGCCCACTACTGGCGCGAGGGAGCCGACCAGCCAGCGCTGCCTGCCGAACAGCTGACCCGCCAGTTGCGTACGCAACTGATCACCGAGCTTACCCGTTTGCAATGGGACGGCACGCTGCCTACCGGCGAGCATGATCGGCTCTGGGCCTGGCCTCAGGGCCAGGTACAGCCATCACCTCTTTCCTGCTTCATCCTGCAAGGATCGACTGCCGAGGGTCGCCAGCAGCCTTTGACAAACAGCCTGGTACTGACCGGTGACAGCACCGCGGCTGCGTACTTCTTCAACGCCGCAATGGGGCTGGTGCGTTACGCCGACCGT
This sequence comes from Pseudomonas sp. RIT-PI-a, assembly GCF_001187875.1. Taxonomy (NCBI): domain Bacteria; kingdom Pseudomonadati; phylum Pseudomonadota; class Gammaproteobacteria; order Pseudomonadales; family Pseudomonadaceae; genus Pseudomonas; species Pseudomonas sp. RIT-PI-a. The sequence goes on along the minus strand of NZ_LGIR01000031.1, from coordinate 23,441 downwards.
TCAGCACTCCTGGCAGCGCTCACCGATCTGGAGCAGCGTACTCGGTGGCTCTCCTGTGTGCCGGACGCACAACAACCAGCCTTCAAGGCACTGCCCATCACCGGCATCGAACTGGTACCCGAGCCTGGCTCCTCAGGCGGCTTGCACAGCTACACCCGACGCCTGCTTCAAGTACAGCACTCGGTGTTCTCGGACAGCTCGCCAGCTGCTGCCACGCGAGATATGCATACGCTCTGCGAGCAAGCCCTGGCCCTGCATCAGCGGCTGGCCCCAAGCCTGCAAAGGCTGGCCCCGCCCTTCGCCGCTGACCCACGCGACAGCCTGGTCAGCTTGATGCACCTCACCGGTGCGGCGCAAGATGACCTGCAGCAGCCGCAGCGCAGGGTGAGCGCGCTGACCGAACTGCACGTCCAGTACGCCAGCTACCTCGAACGCGGTCCCGACTTGCGCTGGGCCGCGCTTCAAGCCCTGGAGCTGCAACTGGCGAGCCTTCTGCCAAACGGACCACCCGCCCGCTCGCTGTACCTCATCGACCGCAATCGGTCCGCTGCGGCGACGCCTTGGGTCGATAGCCTCTGGACAAACGAGCCCCTTGCTGCTGGCACTAGCTGGCAGGTCGGTACGGTGGTAGCCGAAGGCTCACGTCAGGTGCTGCAGCAGATACCGAGCTTGCTGATCGAGCACATCACCGGGCAAGCACAGCGCAGCCTGTACCGCGAACTGAAAATCGCCTTGGGCCATCGTGAAGCCACTGGGCAGGCCTATCAACGTTCATTGCGGCGCTCGCTGTTCGGCGTCGAATGGGCACTGTTCAAGCGGAGTCGATCAGTCGCCTCGCCGCTGGTGGAAGCGTTGCTGCGCGGCGACCCGGTACAGGTGTGGCAGCACAAGACCGGTCACCCCGCGCACGCCAATGCCGACGCGCTGATGTTGAGCCAGTCCACTGATGCCAGCGGGGCCGTTGTGATCTGGTCGCGCGAGGTGGGCTTTCAACTGTTCGAGTCTCTCGAGGCCGCGCATCGCAACGCCACGCAATGGTCGCCACGGCCGGCCGAACTGAGCCCTGGGCTGAGCAACTGGACCGCCCTGCCGGGCGATGCACTGAACACCCTGAACAGCCTGGACAGCGAGGACCGGCAACGAACCGCGCTGCAAGCCTATGATCAACTGCGCAACCAGGACTGGCCCGCTGAATCCTTGCCCGACCTGCTACGCGAAGCCATGACCGTGGACAGCCTGCAGCAACAGCTGTATCGCCTCGAAGACATGGCCCGCGGCTTGGTGGCAAAGGCGGCCCTGCCCGTCTGGTTGCAGCAGGCGGCCGTCGACGATCAGCAGCACTACCTGCGCGCACTGGGGTTGAACCTGCTGGCCAGCCCGGCCGAAGACGACTATCTGTTTGGTGTTCCCGATATCGGCACTTACACACACGGCGTGCTGCAACGCCGGCTGAACCAGGACTTCACGCACGATCGTTTCAACCCCAAGGCGATCTTCATCACCACAGCCCGATACGTGCCGGCCCCGGTAGCGTCCGGAGAAATTCCGTCCGGCATTCCTGCAGCTTCGATCGTGCGACGGCAAACCTTGATCGAATACGCCTTGAACCACTACCGGGACTGGGACGCCGCCGTCACCCGCATCGAGCTGGGTGAAGGGCATGTGGCGCCCGCCGTGCTGGACGCCGACTACTGCCGCCGATTGGTACGAGAGGCCGATGTGGGCGCGCACTACCAGGCGCTGCTCAAGCAGACCTTCGACCCTACGGACCTCGATTACCCTCGCCGACTGACGCTGTACGCCCGCCAGCTCCCGGGGCAGTTGCTGGAATGCGCCTGGCGAACCCGGCTCCAGCAAGCCCTGCCCCTGCAGGCGGTCGAGCTGATCACTCGCGTGGCCTGCATGCCCGACCCCACTGTGCGACAGCCACTCAACGGCCAACCCGTGTTGTTGACCGCGCTGCAGTTGATTGCCAAGCCGGGAATGAAACCGGACACGGTGCCCGGTTGCTATCTGTTCAGGGCCGGTGAAGAGGGTCCGCTGGTGCTCTACTTGCCTTATGAAGCCCCGTACACCTTCCAAGCTTTCGACAGTGGCCCCGCCTTGCTCACGGCCCTCGCCGCCGATCCGACCCTGCAGACGCGACTGCTCGCGCGCATGCCGGAAACCCTGCGGTCGCGCTATGCCCATGGCGGCTTCCGCGAGCCGCATCTGGGCCGGACCGGGGACAACGACTTCAATCTGACGCAGAGCACCCGGACAGGCCCGGCATTGGCCTGCAACCCTATTGCCGGTAACGCGCTGCGCTACCTGTTCGTGGAGAACGGTCTGTATCTGCAAGCCCTTGCCGCCACGCAATGGGTCACCGCAGAACAGGTGCGCTGGCAAGCGTTGGTCAATGTGTTGAGCCTGGCTTGGGAGCAGCTGAGCATGTTCCTGCCCGGCAAGGTCGGGCTGGCCGTAGCCGCCTGGCAAACCGAGCTGGCGCTGCTGGACATCGCCCAGAACGTGCAACAAAACAGCTGGGGGCAAACCTTGGCGCAGTTGACCTGCGCCCTGGTGCAGGGGCTGGCGATCAGTCAGGGAATGGCGCAGCCTGCGCTTCAGGGCAGCGCGCGTGAGCACTTCTGGCAAACCGTGCACAGCGCTCCGGAGTACGGCCTTGCGCTCACGCGCTACGAGGCGCCCACCGAGACCCTGCGCTCATTGACGTTTCAGCCGCCAACGCGCACTTACCTGAACGCCGGCGACCAGACCCACTTCCTCAGCCTCAACGGCAAGGTCTATCGCACCCGTCAGGAGCAGGATCGATGGTACCTGGCCGGGCAGCCTGATGATGACCTTGGCCCCAGGGTGCTGCTGGACGCCGAGCAAACGTGGATCATCGATCCCGATCAGGACCTCGCCATCAGCGCAGGTGGAGTGCCCAGCAGCCTGGGCAGTCGCCTGGTCCGCTGGTCGCTGAGCCGTAACGAGATCATCATTCATGCCGTGGGCTGCCAGCAGATCCGCCGATTGCGTCCGCACCGTGCCGACATCCTCTACCGTGCCCATCGCGATGCCTTGGGTTATCTGGGCAATGCGCTGGTCAGCCTGCGAACAGCGCGGACCGTTGGCAGTGCAGACGCCCATACCTTGAAAGTGTTCAAGCACTTCTTCGGTGTCGCCCAGGTCACGGCCCTATTGATCGAACGCGTTCAGGAGGTGCTGGAGAAACTGGCCAGGGTCATGGCGTCGCGCGCCTACTCGCCGACGAGTTCGAAACGCTACGTCATGGCAAGCCGCCTGAGCGAGCAATCCTCGGTGGGTATTGCCTTCGTGTCTGTACAGGACCCACAGGGACAGGTATTTCTGATGGACGATTTCTTCGATTTCGAAACGGCTCGCCTGTTGCCCCTCAAACCGCCCTACACCCCAACGCAAACCGACGCCGTGAGCAAGGCGATGATCCTGCTGCATGAGTTCAGCCATATCGCCTGCGACACCCGGGACATCCGCTACATCGAAGCGGCGACGCCCTATACCGATCGCTTGCGCCCGGGCGTAAGACGAGCATGGCTGATGCGTCAGCACGACGTGTCGTTCTCCCATCTCACGCCTGCGCGCCAGTTGTTCGTCGTCCGCGATGGCGCTACCGGACAGGTGCGCGATATCCGCAACGAGGACCGCAAAGGGCGCGCTCTGATCCTGCGTCTGGCAGGCTCGCCCGATCTAGACGATGCACGTCGGCGGTTCCAGACCGACGCGGACATTCGCGCGCAGATTCTGTTGAAGAATGCCGATTCGGTGACGCTGTTGATCTATCGCCTGGGAAATCGCACAACCCCCTGACGCGGCTCGCGCCGCTGCTACACAGGCACCCCAATCCCCTGTGGAAGCGGGCTCTACCCGCGAAGGCAGCGCAATCCCCTGTAGGAGCGGGCTCTGCCCGCGAAGGCCGCACTGCGGTGACTCAGACAGGTCGCATGCAACGCCGACGCGGCTCGCGCCGTTGCTACAGGCACCGCAACCCCCTGTAGCAGCGGCGCAAGCCGCGTCAAATGCCCTGGACAACTCTCCCTCGAACGCCATCCCACGAAAGCTTTATGGTCATAAACGGTGGCCAAATGCTGCCTCACTGTGGGAACCTCTCGCGGCACGGAGACGTCCATTCCCTGATTCGCGCTGTCGTCAGGGGCTGCAAAATCAGCAAGTTAGCCTGACGAGGCTGCGCTTATGGCTCGCACCACGCGAGCTGCTATTCGCGTCCTACCTGGGCCGATCGCTCGCCCGAGCGCTCGTCGCAGGCCCGGTAGGCGCCGACTGAAAAAGGAGTCCGCCTGTGGCTAATCGCTATGGCAAAGGGCTGTTAGGGGGCGCGGTTATCGTTGCCGTCCTGGCCCTGTTGGTCCATTGGATCGGCATAAGCACTATCGAGCACTACCGTGAAGACCTGCTGTTCTACCTGCAAGCGCACCTGATTCTGGTGCTGGTTTCAATGTTCGCCGCACTGTTGGTGGGCATCCCTGCCGGAGTCGCGCTGAGTCGACCCAGCATGGTCAAGCGCGCCGAACGCTTCATGCAGATCTTCAACATCGGCAACACCATTCCTCCCCTGGCGGTCCTCGCCATCGCCCTGGGTATCCTGGGCATCGGCAGCGGTCCTGCCATCTTCGCGCTGTTTCTCGCCTCCCTGCTGCCCATCGTGCGCAACACCTACGAGGGGCTGAAAAACGTTCAGGGTTCACTCAAGGAAGCCGCCACCGGCATTGGCATGACCCCACGCCAGGTGCTGTTCAAGGTGGAGTTGCCCAATGCCGTGCCGATCATCGTCGGCGGTGTACGCGTGGCGCTGGCGATCAACGTGGGCACCGCGCCCCTGGCGTTCCTCATCGGCGCCAACAGCCTGGGCAGCCTGATCTTCCCCGGCATCGCCCTGAACAATCAGCCGCAGCTGCTGCTGGGCGCCGCCTGCACCGCGCTGCTGGCCTTGATCCTGGACGGCATCGTGACCCTGGTCAGCCGCCTCTGGCTTGAACGCGGATTGACTCGCTGAGCGAAGGAATGAATTCAATGAAGAAGTTAAGCATCGTACTGGGCTTGGCCCTGCTGTGCGCGGGCGTCGCGCAGGCCGCGGACAAACCCGTGATCCGCCTCGGCGCGCGGGTGTTCACCGAGCAAACCGTACTGGCGGCCATTACCGCCCAATACCTGGGCAGCAAGGGCTACGACGTACGGGTCACCGGCGGCCTGGGCAGCAACCTGGCGCGCAGTGCCCAGGAAAGCGGCCAATTGGACATGCTCTGGGAATACACCGGCGTCTCTCTGGTGTCCTACAACCACATCGACGAAAAGCTCGACAGCGCCGCAACCTACGCGCGAGTCAAGGAGCTGGACGGCAAAAAAGGACTGGTCTGGCTGACCCCCTCGCGGTTCAGCAACACCTACGCCCTGGCCTTGCCTGAAGACATTGCCAAGGCATATCCCCAGGTCAACACCATCAGCCAATTGAACCAGGTGCTGATCGACGAGCCGAAGAAAGGCCATATCCTGGCCCTGGACACCGAGTTCGCCAACCGCTCCGACGGCCTGGTGGGCTTGACCCAGACCTACGACCTGAAATTCACCCGGCGTGACATTCGCCAGATGGATGCCGGCCTGGTCTATACCGCGCTGCGCAACGGGCAGGTCTTCACCGGCCTCGTCTATACCACCGATGGCCGCCTCAACGCGTTCAAGCTCAAGCTGCTCGAAGACGACCTCAAGTACTTCCCCGACTACACCGCAGCGCCCGTGGTTCGCCAACAACTGCTCGACGCCCATCCGCAACTGGCTGCGCAGCTCAAGCCGCTGGCGCAGATGCTTGACGATGCCACCATGCGTGAGCTCAATGCCCAGGTCGACGTTGCGCACCGCAGCCCGACTGTCGTCGCGGCCGAGTTTCTCAAGGCCCATCCGATCAACGATCAAGCCCAGGAGAAGCCATGAGTTTCCTCGACACCTTCTCCCACCTCGACTGGCCGTTGGTGCTGCAACTGACCTGGCAGCACATCACGCTGGTCGGCATCGCCGTCAGCCTGGCCATCCTCTTCGGCGTGCCCATCGGCATCCTGATGACCCGCTTTCCGGCACTCGCCGGGCCCCTGCAGGCCTGCGCCACGGTGCTGCTGACGATCCCCTCGATCGCCCTGTTCGGGCTGCTGCTGCCGTTCTATTCCAAGTTCGGCCAGGGCCTTGGCCCACTGCCGGCCATCACCGCCGTGTTTCTCTACTCGCTGCTGCCGATCCTGCGTAATACCTACCTGGCCCTGACCGGCGTGGAGCCCGGCATCCGCGAAGCGGCCAAGGGCATCGGCATGACCTTTGGCCAGCGCCTGCGCATGGTCGAACTGCCCATCGCCGTGCCGGTGATCCTCGCCGGCGTGCGCACCGCCGTGGTGATGAACATCGGCGTCATGACCATTGCCGCCACCATCGGCGCCGGCGGCCTGGGCGTTCTCATCCTCACTTCCATCAGCCGCAGCGACATGTCCATGCTCATCGTCGGCGCCGTGCTGGTCAGTGTCTTGGCGATCATCGCCGACCTGCTCCTGCAATGGCTGCAACGCGCCCTGACTCCCAAAGGATTATTAAAATGATCGAACTTCAGAACCTGACCAAGACCTTCCACAGCAACGGCAAGGAAGTCAAAGCCGTCGACGCGGTAAGCCTGACCGTCAACGAAGGCGAGATCTGCGTATTCCTCGGGCCCTCGGGCTGCGGCAAGAGCACCACGCTGAAAATGATCAACCGGCTGATCATGCCCACCTCCGGCAAGGTCCTGATCAACGGCGAGGACACCACCGGCCTGGACGAAGTGACCCTGCGCCGCAACATCGGCTATGTGATCCAGCAGATCGGCCTGTTTCCCAACATGACCATCGAGGAGAACATCACCGTGGTCCCGCGCCTGCTCGGCTGGGACAAGAAGCGCTGCGCCGAGCGCGCCCGCGAGCTGATGAGCATGATCAAGCTGGAACCCAAGCAGTACCTGCACCGCTACCCGCGCGAACTCTCGGGCGGCCAGCAACAGCGCATCGGCGTGATCCGCGCCTTGGCCGCCGAAGCGCCGTTGCTGTTGATGGACGAGCCCTTCGGCGCGGTCGACCCGATCAACCGCGAGATGATCCAGAACGAGTTCTTCGAGATGCAGCGGGCCTTGAACAAGACCGTGATCATGGTCAGCCATGACATCGACGAAGCGATCAAGCTGGGCGACAAGATCGCCATCTTCCGTGCCGGCAAGCTGCTGCAGATCGACCATCCCGACACCTTGCTGGCCCATCCGGTGGACGACTTCGTCAGCAACTTCGTCGGCCAGGACAGCACGCTCAAGCGCCTGCTGCTGGTCAAGGCCGAGGACGCCGCCGACAACGCACCGTCGGTGAGCCCGGAAACGCCGGTGGCCGATGCACTGGAACTGATGGACGAACACGACCGCCGCTACGTCGTGGTTACCGATGCGCAAAACAAGGCCATGGGCTATGTGCGCCGCCGTGACCTGTATCGCCAGGTCGGCAGCTGCGTCGACTTCCTGCGTGAATTCAACGCCACGGCGGCCTACGACGAGCACCTGCGCATCCTGCTGTCGCGCATGTACGAATTCAACCGCTCATGGCTACCGGTGCTGGACGCGGAGAACGTGTTCCTCGGCGAAGTGACCCAGGAATCGATCGCCGCCTACCTCAGCTCAGGCCGCCCGCGCGGCATGAAAACCAGCATCGTCTCCCCCGCCGAAACCGCCCAGGCCTGATCGGCACCCTCGCGTGAAAGACCGCACCGGATGCTTCGCGGCCGAGGACCGCTCCTACGAACTGCACACAACTCACCCGTAGGAGCGGTCATTGGCCGCGAAAGCCACCCCGCAGTCCATCAGAAAGACCGCACTGAATGCTTCGCGGCCGATGACCGCTCCTACGAGCTGCACACAACTCACCCGTAGGAGCGGTCATTGGCCGCGAAAGCCCCCCGCAATCCCCCGGCCCTACCCCAGATTGAACCGCGCCGTATTCTCGCTCAGCACCCGGCTCCCCTCCCCCAACCGATCCGCCGCCTGGTTCACAGCCCGCGCACCATCGAGCAGGCGCACCGCGGCCTGATCCACCTGCTGGATATTGCTGCTCACCTCATCGGCCGTGGCGGCCTGCTCCTCCACCGCCGTGGCGATCTGCGCCAGGGTATCGGTCACCCCCTGCACCGCTCCGGCAATCTCACCCAGCCGCTCGCCCAGGCCCATCACCGACTGCGCATCGACCTGCGCCTGCCCACACGCGGCCTGCATCAAATCCACGGCCTGCTTGACCGTCGAACGCAGGCTTTCCACCGTCCCGGCAATCTGCCCGGTGGACGCTTGCGTGCGCTGCGACAGGCTGCGCACCTCATCGGCCACCACCGCAAAGCCGCGCCCCTGCTCGCCCGCCCGGGCCGCCTCGATGGCCGCATTGAGCGCCAGCAGATTGGTCTGCTCGGCAATACCGCGGATCGCATCCACCACCGACTGGATCTGCTGCCCCTGTTCACTCACCCGGCCAAGCGCCTGGGCCGTGTCGTTCAGGCGCTGGTTGAGCTGCTGGATACTGGCAGTGGTGCGTTGGCTGTCGCGGCTGCTGTCTTCGGCAATCTGCCGGGTGTGCTGGGCACTGCCCGAAGCCTCCTCGCAACTGCGGGCCACGCCTTGTGAAGTGGCGGCCAGCTGCGTGGCCGCCGCCGCGATCTGGCTGATCTGTTGCTGCTGCGCCTCTACTTCATCGAGCGTGCCGCTGGATTGGCTATTGAGCGTCACCACCGCCTGGCTCAACTGCACGGTCTCGTGGTTGACCCCCAGCAGACTGCCACGCAATTGCACCACGGCGGCATTGAGCGCCGTACTGATCGCCGCCAGCTCGTCACGCCCCTGCACCGCTACCTGAACACTCAGATCGCCATCGCGCAGCGATTGCGCCAACGTGGTGATCCCGCTGGCGCTGCGCCGAATCGACGCCTGCAGGCACACGAACAGGTACAACGCGGCCAACAGCAACAGGGCGAATACCGCAGCGCCTGGAATCAACTGGCGAACGGCCTGATCGTGATAGTGATCCAGCCGCCATTCCAACGACTTCAGCGACTCGTGACGCAGTTCGTTCAGGGCGCCCAGCATGCCGTCGATACTGCTTTCGAACTGCGCGGCAGACAGCTTGATGTCGCCGCCGAACAGATTCTCGTCCAGACGCTTCAACTCGTCGTCCAACGTACCCAGCGCTTTCTGATACTGCTCGTCCCAGCCACGCAGTTGTTCCGGCAAGCGCTGCTGCAAGGCGCCGCCGGCTTTCACCAGCTGCTCGCGCGCATCGTTGATGCGGCTGCGCAGATCACGCATCTGCAGACGACTCTGCAGGCTGAACTGCCCCGCTACCAATGACGAATGACCAATGCTGCCCAACCGTCCGACGCGCTCGATCAGATCAGGCGCCTGCTGGGTCGCGATCTGCATCAGGAGATAGGTTTCCCGCCATGGATCGACGATCAATCCGCTGGCCATGGCGATCTGCTCGCGCAGCACCTGCACCGACGTCAGCGCGGTCGTGAAGCGATCGTAGCCGTCAGGCCACCAACCCACTTGGCGCAGGCTCGCCAGATCCAGCCCCCTGGTCGCGGTTTGTACCGCTTGCAGCCGCCCCAGGGTATCGGCAGGCGCCTTTTCGCGTGCCAGCTCGCTGCCCAGCTTGTCGAGCGACGCCTGGATCCCCGGCGTGGCCGCCTCCAGCGCAGCGATCGCCGCCTGCGCCTCGGGCGTTGGCTGGCGCTGGATATCCACCGCTTTCCAGCGCGCGGCACGGTTGCGCTGCGCCGACAGCTGCGCATCCAGGCTGTCGAGTGCCAGCAACTGATGCACGCCGCTGCGCTCGGCATTGATGACTGCCAGCCGGTCGCGAAAGTCTTCCCCCAACAGCCACAGACTGCCTACCAGCGGCAGCATGAACAGGAGAAACAGCAACTGAAACTTGCGCGCGAAACCATAGCGACCCAGCAACCGGATACCCGGCGACAACAAAGCATGCATGTCCGACAACTCCACGGAGACTGCAGGTACCTACGGAAACGTGGCGCCAGCAAAATGCCATCTCAGCAAGATTCAGACCAATCACCCTGCCCTGCCTTTGCCTGTACCCCGGATCGCCCCACCGCTGGCGCGGCTCCCCTTTGGTGCAGAAGCCCCCGACTCCCTGCTTCCAATCAGTGCAAAGAATGTGTAACCGGAAGTGGCAAGAGAGCCGTAACGCATTACCGATGGCCCGCAAACACCGCCTCCAATGACATGGCCCGGAACCTGCTACACGCAAACCGCAAAAGCTGACCACACAGTTATGTTTCAGCACACGCCAACGCTCGCTCAGGCTGGCTCGCTACACACACCGTCGCCGCACGATCCGGCGTCCATCGTCCCAGGGGAGCAACATGCTGGACTCATTCTTCAAGCTCAAGGCGCACAACACCACCGTGCGCACGGAAATCCTCGCCGGGGTCACCACCTTCCTGGCCATGGCCTACATCCTGTTCGTCAACCCCAGCATCCTGGGCGAAACCGGCATGGACAAGGGTGCCCTGTTCGTCGCGACCTGCCTGGCGGCAGCCATCGGCTCGGCGATCATGGGCCTGATCGCCAACTACCCGATCGCCCTGGCGCCGGGCATGGGCCTCAATGCGTTCTTCACCTACACCGTAGTCCTGCACCTGGGCCACAGCTGGCAGGTTGCACTGGGCGCGGTGTTCATCTCGGCCGTGTGCTTCTTCCTCCTGTCGATCTTCCGCATCCGCGAATGGATCATCAACAGCATTCCCTTGCCACTGCGTTCAGCCATCGCCGCAGGCATCGGCCTGTTCCTGGCGCTGATCGCACTGCAAAACGCCAAGATCGTGGTCGCCAACCCGGCCACTCTGGTCGGCATGGGTGACCTGTCCAAACCCGAGCCGGTCCTGGCGATCCTCGGCTTCTTCATCATCGTCGCCCTGGAAGCGCTCAAGGTCCGCGGCTCGGTGCTGATCGGCATCCTGCTGATCACCGTGCTGTCCATCGTGCTCGGCATCACGCCGTTCGGCGGCGTGGTATCGATGCCGCCATCATTGGCGCCGACCTTCCTGCAACTGGACATCAAGGGTGCGTTCGACGTCGGCCTGATCAGCGTGATCTTCGCCTTCCTCTTCGTCGATTTGTTCGACAACTCCGGCACCCTCATCGGCGTGGCCAAGCGTGCCGGCCTGATGGGCAAGGACGGCCACATGCCGAAAATGGGCCGCGCCCTGATCGCCGACAGCACCGCCGCACTGGCCGGCTCGCTGCTGGGCACCTCGACCACCACCAGCTACATCGAATCGGCAGCGGGCGTCAGCGCCGGTGGGCGAACCGGCCTGACCGCCATCGTGGTCGCCTGCCTGTTCCTCCTGGCGCTGTTCTTCGCGCCCTTGGCCGGCAGCGTTCCAGCGTTCGCCACCGCCCCCGCCCTACTGTTCGTGGCGGTACTGATGGCATCGGGGCTGGCAGAGATCGACTGGGACGACATCACCGTTGCCGCACCCGTCGTCGTCACCGCACTGGCCATGCCACTGACCTACTCGATCGCCAACGGCATCGCGTTCGGCTTCATCACCTGGACAGCGGTCAAACTGCTGAGCGGCAAATGGCGCGAACTCAATTCGGCACTGGTCGTGCTGTCGATCATCTTCGTCATCAAGCTGGGCTGGTTCGGTGGCTGATCGCCGCGCCGCGCGTGCCCTTGTACCCGCGCATGGCCTAAGCGTTTGATCGCACGCATAAATATTTTGCAAAGAGGTGTTGACACAATCCCGTTTCAAGCGAATAATGCGCGCCACTTGGCTACATAGCTCAGTTGGTTAGAGCATAGCATTCATAATGCTGGGGTCCGGGGTTCAAGTCCCTGTGTAGCCACCAAGTACGAAAAAGGGCTTACCGAAAGGTAGGCCCTTTTTTTATGCGCGCATTTGCGCATGACCACAACTTGCTACCATGGCCTTCATTTCCCACCCCGGAGGTCTCCATGCGTGCAACGGTGCTGGTGCTGGTCGAAACCATCAACGACTACGTGTCGATTCTCGAAGATCAAGGCTACAACCTGATCATGGCGCCCTCGCCTGCCGAGCGTGCCAAGGCGATCGCCGACCACGCGGACCGCATCGATGCCGTGCTCACCCGTGGCCCGTTGGGTTTGACGGCGGAAGAGATGGCGGCTCTCCCTAAGCTGCGCATCATCTGCGTACTGGGCGCAGGCTACGAGAACGTCGATCTGTCAGCCGCCAAGGCACACGGCTTGACCGTGACCAACGGGGCTGGGGTGAATGCATCCTCGGTGGCTGACCACACCCTGGCGCTCTTGCTGGCCCTGATGCGCGATATTCCGCGCGCCGATGCGTCGGTCCGGCGTGGCGAGTGGGTCAAGAGCATGCGCCCTTCGGTGGCCGGCAAGCGGCTGGGCATCATCGGGCTGGGAGCCGTCGGCCTGGCAATCGCCAAGCGCGCCGCGTTGGGTTTCGACATGAGCGTGCACTACCACAACCGCACGCAACGCGATGATGTCGACTATGGGTACTGCGCCAGCCCGACAGAGCTGGCCGCAGTCAGCGATATTTTGGTGATTGCCACACCGGGCGGCGCGCAAACCCGCGCCATTGTCGACGCCAGCGTGCTGAAAGCACTGGGTCCGCAGGGGTTTCTGGTAAACATCGCCCGCGGCAGTGTAGTGGCGACGGACGATCTACTGACGGCTCTGCAAACCCATACCATAGCCGGTGCGGCGCTGGACGTGTTCGACGACGAGCCCAACGTACCAGACGCCTTCAAGACGCTGCACAACGTCGTCCTGACGCCTCACGTGGCCGGCCTCTCACCAGAAGCCACGCGAGACACGGTGACGATGGTTGAACGCAACCTGAGCGCATTCTTCAGTGGCGAACCGGTGCTGACACCCGTTCAGCTTTGACCACCACCCTACTTCGGCATGCACGATCTGTGGGAGCGGGCTCTGCCCGCGAAGAACGCACCACGATACATCAGGATAAAACAGCTGTAGGACCGGGACGGACTGCGAGCCCTCTGCCCGCGAAGGCCGCACCACCGCTCCCCAACCTCACACAAAGATCAAATCACCCCACAAGCCATCCGCGCCGCACCACCCCCCAGCGGTGCTGGCGAATCAGCATGATTATCACCACCGGCATGCACCATCAACGCATGCCCTTCCACTTCGCTCAATTTCTTCAAGCGCGGCGCCAGCACCGGATAGGTCGCGGTGCCATCGGCATTCACATAGATCGCCGGCAGATCCCCCAGGTGACCTTTGGCATCATAGGGACCCAGGTGCTTGCCGGTCTTCTGTGGATCGAAGTGCCCGCCTGCCGCTTCCGCAGCCGACATCTTGCCGTCCTTCATCGCCGCCGCGCAGCTGCCATTGGCATGTACGTGGAAACCATGCACGCCTGCCGGCAGCGACTTGAGCTGCGGCGTGAACTCCAGCCCGTACGGCGTTTCCTCGATCATCACCGTGCCGATCGGCTGTGGCGCGCCCTCGGCGCTGACCAGATTCATCTGGACTTCCTTGGATGCCGCATTGGCGCTACCGATCGACATAGCAGCCATCAGTGCAAGCCAGCCATAAGACTTCATCGTGCCTCCTTCGCTTCGCGTTTGATTACCGGTAGGGCCGCGACTCGAGTCGCCGCCCCATCCCGTTCAGAACCCGAATCGGGCCCACTCGTTCCTGCCCATCAATCCAGCGCGCGCAGACGGTATTGCGGCGGCAGTTGATCGAAGCCACTGATGGTCACGTCCAGGCTCTTCCAGCGGCCATCCTTGATGCCGTAGATGCAGCCATGCACCGACAGCTCCTGACCACGGTGCCAGGCGTTCTGGACAATGCTGGTATGCCCGACGTTGGCCACCTGCTGAATGACGTTGAGTTCGCACAGACGGTCGACCTGCTCCTCTTCGGTGGGCAAGGTCGCCAGCACCTTGCGGTGCTCGTAGTACAGGTCGCGAATGGTCCGCAGCCAGCCATCGATCAAGCCCAGCTGGCGATCCTGCATCGCTGCGCGCACGCCGCCGCAGCCGTAATGGCCGGTCACCAGGATGTGTTTGACCTTGAGTACATCGACCGCGTACTGGATCACCGACATGCAGTTCAGATCGGTGTGCAGCACCACGTTGGCCACGTTGCGGTGCACGAACAGATCCCCCGGCAGCATGCCCACGATCTCGTTAGCTGGCACCCGGGCGTCCGAGCAGCCGATCCAGAGAAACTCCGGGGTCTGCTGACGCGCCAGCTTGGCGAAGAACTCCGGATCTTCTTCCTTGATCGCCTCGGCCCAGCGCGCGTTGTTGTCGATCAGTTCCTGTAGATCATGCATGTTCAAGCCTCAAGAATGATTTGGATTATGACTGGCCAGCGCCGCACAAGGTCACGGTCGGTCCCCACAAATCACGCTGAATCTTTCCAGCCGCATGAGGGTCAACCCTATCTAGACACACACCAGAGGATTGCCGTAATGACTGACTCCCATCGCCCCTACGATGCGCCACAACCTAACCCGATCGACGACACCGAAGATCGCATGGGCCAAGTCCGCGAGCTGGATTTCGATGACACGGACGGTCCCACCGGCAGGATCGGCGACACCATTCCCGCCGACGAGCTGGAGCATCTGGTCCCTGAAGAGCGCGTACGCGAAGCAGGCCTGACCGGCGCCTCGATGGATGATCACAATCCGACCGACGACGACCTGAGCCCAGAAACATTGATCCACGAAGATGGCGCACGTTCGCCCAACGAGCCAGGCGAAAGCGGTCCCGCTGATCAGGAACTGAGCTTCGTCGATGAAGATGACATTGGCGGCGGCGATGGCTTGGATGAAGAAGAACTGGCCCTGATCGATCCGCTCGACGGCAAACGCTGAGGCCAGCGTCCACACCGATCACTTTCCCAGGTTCCTGCAGGGCAGTGATCGGTGGCGCTTATTTGAACAAAGCAGTCATTCGAACAACGTGCAGGCCATGACCAGCGCATCCTCGCGCCCACCGGCCATGGGGTAATAGTCCCGTCGCTTGCCGATCTCATTGAAGCCATAGCGTTCGTACAGGCGGTACGCCGACTGATTGCTGGCGCGCAGCTCCAGAAAGCACTCACGCCCGCCCAGCTCGTAGGCTCGCGACATCAGCCGTTCAAGCAACTTCAAACCCAGCCCACGGCCCTGGTTTTCCGGCTTCACGGTGATGTTCAGCAGATGAGCTTCGTCGATGATGACGTTGAGCACGCCATGGCCCACCTGTTGCTGGCCGTCGAACATCAACCAGATCTCGTATGATTTCAAACCATCGAGAAAGATGCCCCGCGTCCACGGATGGGTGTAGGCAGCGAATTCGATCTTGAGTACGGCATCCAGATCCGCTTCGGTCATTCGGCGAAAGCTTACGGCATCACTCATCACGGTTTTTCCAACGCGGTAACAGACGGCGCATCGCCTGCCACACGGCAGCCTTGCGCTCGGGTTCATCCATCAACAGCTCAAGACCCGGCACGGCCCAGGCCAGCCCAAGCCCTTCCACTTCCAGCTCGCGGTTGTAATCTTCGGCATTGGCGCGCCCGGCAAAACGAATGGCCGGCAGCCCGACCAACCACAGGCACGTGCACGGTGCCTGCTCCAGCTGCGCCATGACGAAGCCCTGTACGAAGTCGCAGGCTGCATCCGGCCCCTGGTCCAACTGGCCGCGCTGCAGAAACGGCCAGCGGATCGGCTCGCCCAGAATCTGCGGCGCATCGGGCAGGCCGGCAGCGCGCAGCATATCCTTGAGCAGCAGGTACGAAGGATCGCGGCTCTGGAACGCCTGACCCGTCGCCAGCTCCACCAGCACCAAGCAAGGACCGGCGCGCAGCACCTGCAAGGCAAAACGCGGCGGCGCACTGACCGGTTTGGCGACCGGTGCCTCGACGGCCTCTTCGGCCACAGCAGCCACGGCCGGACGTGCAACGCTGGGCCGCGGCACCTCGATCCTGGGCCGCTGAACCTTGGCCGGATCGGGCATCGCAGGCTCCACCGCGCGCGGAGCATTCGGCAGCGCCGAGGTCACCGCCGCCTGCTCGGCAGGCTCCAGCGGCGACGGCAACACCTCGACATGCGCAAGTACACAGGCACGCGAAGGTGCTGCGAACGGCAGCTCGGTGCGGGGCAGCCAATGCACTACCTGCATGGCGTCCAGATAGGCGCGGCGACGGGACTCGTTGAGCAAAGGGTCAGCCATCTGTGGGTAAGTCGAGGCGGTGGATTCTACCGATGTTCGACACGAAGTGCCGCCACGTTTTACACAAGCGCTCGCGCGCAGCACCAAAACCCGCCCCATCATGCAGTACAATCGCGACCCTTTAACCTGGCACGAGTCGACCAGCCGATGATCGAACCCAAGCGCGTGCTGCGCGCCCTCGCCGACCACTGGGCCCTGCTGGAGCCGCTGTGCGAGCACTTCGACCAAGGCACTCTGAGCCTTGTCGAGCTGCGTCAGCAGCTGACTGCCCAACGTCTGGACAGCACTGCCCAGGAGATCACCAGCCTGCTCGACACCTGGATCCGGCTGGACATCCTGGTACCCGTCGCGAAAAGCCCCAACCGCTTCGAGCTCAACGCGCAGATCCACGACTTCCTCGCCTACCTGCGCCGCGAACACCGCCTGGGCCTGTGCCTGGAGATCGAAGCCTACCTGCGCCACCTCGAACGTTTGGCCGGGCACATCCAGGATGCCTTCGACATTCGCGATGGCAACGACCTGGCTCGCCAGCTGCGTCTGCTCGACATGCGCGTGCGCGATGTCCTGAAGAAACTGGCCAATGACGAACAGGCGCTGGTGGGCGTGGCCGAGCGGGCCAAGACCCGCGATCGCCAGGTTGACCTGCGCCAGCGCTACGCCGAGGTCCTCGCGACATGGGATGAATACGTCGAACCCATGATCCAACTGGTCAACGCCGACGGTGCTTTCGAGCAAGGCGTGCGCAAGGTCGAAAACGTCTTGCTGCGTTTGCTCAGTGAACAGCAGCGCCTTGGTCACCTGGTCGATGACGACATGCTGTTGCGCACCCACGCGCGCATTCTGGAAATGCAGACGTGCGCGCAGCTGACCCTGCGACATGCCCGCGAACTGCTGCTGCCCCTGCGCGAGGAAGCACGCCGTCACAACGCCGTGACCCGCGGCGCAGCCCTCGCACTCTCGGCCATTCGCCGCAAAGGCCTGGACGCCGTCCCCCAGGCCGCCCTGCCATTGTTCAGCCGTCCGCAGAGCACATTCCTGGGCAGCGCCAGCCAGGTCGAAGCCTACGTTTACGCCCTCGCCCGCTTCGAAGCCAAGCCCGCGCCCTTCCCCAAGGCGCACAAGAGCGACATCGCAGGCAGCCAGCGCGCACCCCGCACGGTCAAGGAAATGCTCGAACGTTGCGAAAACGCCCTGCCGATGCCCGACCTGATGCTCTGGCTGCTTGATCAGGAACCCGATGGCGCCACCGATGAGCTGCTGTACTGGTTCTCGCGCCTGTCGCGGGACAAGCGCTTTGCCCGCCAACGCCTCGAACGCCGTGACTACCATACCCGCGAGCACCAGCTGAGCCTGCGCTCCTTCGCCCTGCTTTCCAGCGAAGAGCCCGCCACAGCGGTCACCCCGGCACACTCCGCGAGCACCGAACATGCATCTTGACCTCAACGAACTGACCCACCTGGCGCCGATCTTTCGCGAGCTGCTCAAAGGCTTTCACATCAGCCGCCGCGACCCGGAGCTCTACTCGCAACTCTCGACCCTGCAGGACGTGTACCGCGGCCTGTTCAAGGCCCTGGGCTTCGAACTGGTCTGCGATACCCGCGGCTTCTACTACTTCGTGCCCGAACTCGCTGCCGCTCAGGTCAACAAGACCGCGCAGCGTCTGTCCCTGTTCACCTTCATCCTGGTGGAGCACCTGGCCGATCAAGGCCGCGATCCGATTGCCGTACTCGATGGCGGCAGCCTGGGCCGCGACGAACTGCCGGCCCTGTTGGACAAATACCGCGACTTGTTCCTGCAGGCCGAAGTGCAGACCCAGGAAGAACTGGAAGAGAAGATCCTGCGGCGCATGACCCAACTCGGCTTCACCGCCGAAGACAATGGCATCTATCGCTTCCTGGCGCCGATGCATCGCTTCCTCGATGTGTGCCTATCGGTGCAGCAGGACCGCGACCTGGCCGCCAGCCTGCACAGCGCCCTGCCCCTGCCGGTGCCGATGCTGGCCGGTGACGACACCGATGAGGGCGATGACATCAGCGACGAACAGGCCTTGGCCCTCGCCATAGCCCAAGAGCGACAGGAGCTCGACGCATGACCCAGGAACGCTACGGCATCCGCCGCTTCGCCTTGCTCAACACCGCCGGCTACAGCCTGGGCCTGTTCCCGCTGGAGCAGCCGCTGTCGGTCTACGGCGCCAACAACCTGGGCAAGAGCGCCTCGATCAACGCCCTGCAGTTCCCGATCCTGGCGCGCATGTCCGACATGAGCTTCGGCAAGTACACCCTGGAGCAGTCGCGTCGCTTCTATTTCGCCACCGATACCAGCTACATCCTCTGCGAAGTCGTCCTGGCGCACGGCCCCCATGTCATCGGCGTGGTCGGTCGCGGTCCTGGCGGGGGCTTCGGCCATCAGTTCTTTGCCTATGCAGGCGAACTGGATCTGGCGCATTACCAGCAGGACGGCACCTGCCTGCGCCAGAAAGAGCTGTTCAGCAACCTCGAACGTCACAACCTCAAGGCCTATGAGCTCAAACCCGAGGAGCTGCGTCGCCTGCTGGTCGGCGGCCACACCAGCGTACCGCTCGACCTCACCCTGATCCCCCTGCGCTCGACCAGCGAGCAGAGCCTGAAAACCTTCCGCGCCCTGTTCATCAACCTGCTGCACATGCGGGAAATCACCGCGGCCAAACTCAAGCAGCTGTTCCTCGATGCCTTCGAGCACAGCCTGCGCTCAGGCAGCGTGGACTACATCGCCGCCTGTGAAGAGGCCTTCCGCGACGTGCGCCGCATGGAGCAGGACTACAACGCCCTGGTCGCTGCCGGCCCGCTGGTCGAGGCACTGGCCAATGGCGTCGCCCAGCGCGACGGCCTGCGCGGCAAGCTGCACCGTCTCTCGCCGATCCTGGATGGGCTGCTGGGTACCTGGCAGGACTATGCCGGCGCGCGCAAGGAAGAGCTGGTCATCCAGTCCGAGCACTACCGCAACGAACAGGATGTGCTCCAGACCAACCAGCGCGGCAGCACCCAGGAGCTCATGCGCATGGAGCGCGAAATCTCGACCATCCAGCGCTGGCTCGGCGAACTCTCGGTCCTCAAGAACCGCTTCGCGCTGGTCACCGACGTACGGATGCTGGAGCAGCAGCTGCTGGCTGCCAAGGATGCCCACGACGAACTGGCCGGCGCCCTGGCGCAGTCTCGCCAGTTCAGCGCACAGGACCTGCAGGAGCGGGTCGGCGACGTCGAGCAGCGCCTCAAGTCCATCCGCCAGCAACTGGAGCATGCCGACAACAACAGCTACGCGCGCCTGCGCGAAGAGTTCTCGCAGCAGGATGTCGACCGCCTGATGCGCCTGTTCAATGGCGCGCTGTTCAGCCTGCCCACCGGTCCACGAGGCCTGGACCTGGATGACGGCAATGCCTGGGTCGACACCGTGCAGACCGTGCTCGACCGTTTCAAGGGCGAGCGCTTCGAACTGCCCGGACTCTCCATCGACCTGTCCACCATCGAACCGCCCGTGTTGCAGGCCCTGGCTGATCGCGCCGCCTTGCGCGAGCAACATGCGCGCCTGGAAAAGGAATTGCAGCAACTCAAGACCCAGCAGGCCGTTGCCGCGGACCTCTCGGCCAGCAAGTCGCGCTCCGAGACGCTGTACCAGGAGGTTCTGGATGCCCAGAAGGCCTTGGAAGACTACCGTCGCAGCCAGACTTTGAGCCGCGAAGAGCAGGACAAACTCGAACAGCTTGCCCAACTCGAAGCGGCCCAGGACGAACTGGCACGCTCGAGCGATGCCTTCACCGAGCGGGTCGGACAGCTGTCAGCCAAGCTGCAACTGGTAGGTCGACAGATCGCCGACCTGGAAAGCAAACAGCGCACCCTGGACGATGCCCTGCGCCGCCGCCACCTGCTCCCGGCCGATCTGCCATTCGGCGCGCCTTTCATGGAGCTGATCGACGACTCGATGGACAACCTGCTGCCTTTGCTCAATGACTATCAGGACAGCTGGCAGAGCCTGCAACGTGTCGACGGACAGATCGAAGCCCTGTACGCCCAGGTGCGCCTCAAAGGCGTGGCCAAGTTCGACAGTGAAGACGACGTCGAGCGCCGTCTGCAATTGCTGATCAACGCCTATGCCCATCGCACCGACGAGGCCCTGACTCTGGGCAAAGCTCGACGCGCCGCCGTCACCGACATCGCCCGGACCCTGCGCAACATCCGCAGCGACTACGACAGCCTCGAACATCAGCTGGCGTTGTTCAACCGCGAGATCAACAAGCGCCAGGTGTCCAACCTGCAAAGCTTCCGCATCGTGCTCGCACCCAACAAAGACGCCCTCAAGCACATCGACCAGATCATCCACAGCGCAGGCCAATACGAGGAAGGCGAAACCCTTTCCGTGTTCGACCTCAACCAGAGCGCCGAGCAGGACAGCAAGAACGAGGAGGCCAAGGAATACCTGGCCCGCATGGTCGCGGCCAACCATAACCAGCTCGGCCTCAAGGACCTGTTCGAACTGGCCTTCGAAATCACCAAGATCAACGGTCAACCGGTCATCCACACGGACATCGATGGCGCCGCCTCCAACGGCACCACAATGACCATCAAGGCGCTGACCAACATGTACCTGTTGCTGCACCTGATGGATCGCGATCAGGCCGGCCGCATCCGTCTGCCCTATTACCTCGACGAAGCCGCCGATATCGACGAACGCAACCAGGCCGCCCTGCTGGAAACCAGCCAGCAACTGGGTTTCACGCCGATTCTGGCGAGCGTGAAACCACAGGTATCCGCTCACGTCGCCATCGACCTCGAAGGCGGCAGCAGCGCCGAAGGCATCTACATCGATGAAGCGGACTGGAAATTCATCCGCCGCCACGACGAACTGACGAAAGCGGTCGCTGCACTCGAAAGCGAGGCCACTCGGTAAACGCAACGCAATGAACGAGCCCCGCAACAGCGGGGCTTTTTTTGAAGCCTTCAACCACTCGCCGGCCTGATCAGCTCAACCGCCGCCGGGTCGGTCTCAATCAGGCTCACCTGGTGCAGGCTGATGTAGCGCCCATCCTTGTATTCGACATCGCGCAACGTACCTTCGTGGGCAAATCCAAGCTTCTCCAGCAGATGCAAGCTGGCGGCATTCTCCGGCTCGACGTCTTCGTGAACTCGACTTTTTCAACCC
Source organism: Pseudomonas sp. RIT-PI-a (assembly GCF_001187875.1). Taxonomy (NCBI): domain Bacteria; kingdom Pseudomonadati; phylum Pseudomonadota; class Gammaproteobacteria; order Pseudomonadales; family Pseudomonadaceae; genus Pseudomonas; species Pseudomonas sp. RIT-PI-a. Next base: position 1,966 of record NZ_LGIR01000031.1, on the reverse strand, counting down.
TTCGAGCGTTCAGTCGTCGCACATATGGATGCCCAGATCGTTACGCCCAGGCGCAACATGCGGCTTTAGAGTCAACGCCGGAATTTCATAGTCCCCACCATTCTGGCGACGAAATCGCAGCGGCTCATCACTGAACAGATTATCCAGCCGGACTGCGTAGGCTTCACAAACCTGTTCGAGCCGAGTCGCGTCCATTTTGCCGGTTTTGTAGATCGGAAAAGGCGGCATCACCGTGAACCCAGGATAGAAAAGCACGCCATGTTGAATGGGGAACAGCAGATCATTCAGCGCACCGTTCACACCTCGATCACTGTAATGAGGCTCCCACCCGCCCATGGTCACCACCAACATGGCGCGCTTTCCCATCATGCTGCCTTCGCCGTAGCGATCACCCCAATGACTTTCGCTGTGTTCGCCAACGCCGTAGGCAAACCCGTAGGCATAGACGCGCTCGATCCAGCCCTTGAGGATTGCAGGCATCGAGAACCACCACAGTGGAAACTGAAAGATCACGGCGTCCGCCCAACGCAACTTTTCCTGTTCTCCCTCGATGTCCACCGGCTGCGTGCCCGCAGCGAACACACGCTGCGATTCAAGCGCAGGGTTGAAAGGCGCTCGGTTGTCATAGCCAGGCGCATCGTCGGTATCCAGAGGCGCTTTCCAACCCATGGCGTACAGATCCGAAACGACTACTTCGTGCCCCCCGGCTTTCAGGTGAGCGATGGCGAAATCCTTGAGGGAACCATTGAGGGATCGAGGTTCAGGATGGGCGTAGACAAGCAGCAGCTTCATGTGGAGCTCCAGGTAAATGAATGCCACACGGTAGCGACTGACTCGCTATGATAGAAATGAATTCCCGAAACAGCTGGTATTTACATGCACAATACCTTGCGCCGCCTGGATCTCAATCTACTGGTCACGCTGGATGCACTGCTGTCCGAGCAAAACGTCACGCGCGCCGCCCGACTCCTCAATCTGGCTCAACCGACAGTCAGCCTGCAACTGGGTCGGCTGCGAGAGATTCTGGACGATCCTTTGTTGCTGCCAGGCCCGCGAGGGATGTCACCTACCGAGCGGGCCAAGGCGTTGCGCGGACCGTTGCGTGAGGCGCTGGTGGCTTTGGAAGCGACGCTGAGCCCCAGCGCCCCATTCGAGCCTGCACTGTCCAATCACACCTGGAAGATCGCTGCGAGTGATTACGCCGTGACCGCATTGGTCTGGCCATCGTTGGCAGTGCTCAGGCGCCTGGCACCGGACACCCGCCTGGTGCTGTTGAACAAGAGTCCCCTCAGCCTCGCCGATGACCTTGAAAATGGTCGGATCGATCTGGCCCTGCACACCCGCGATGAAGCACCACCAAAACTGCGTCACAAGTCTTTGGTTCACGAACGCTATGTGCTGGCAGGGCGTCGCGGTCATCCCGCATTGGCAACCCCGCTTTCACTCAAGGCATTCTGTGGTCTTGAACACGCTGTGGTGTCACCCAATGGCGCTGGCTTCGTTGGCGGTACGGACCAGGCACTGGCTGCCCAAGGGCTGGAACGCAAAGTCGTTCTATCCGTGTCCACTTTCAACTCGCTTGTCTCAGCACTGGTTCACAGTGACCTGGTCGCGCTGGTGCCGGAAAGACTTGTGCAGGATCAGCCAGCCCTTCACGTCCAGACACCTCCACTCGCTATTCCGGGTTTTGAGATGCTCATGTTATGGCCGGAAAGACTGCATCGAGACCCTGGCCACGTGTGGCTGCGCGATCTCATCGCCTCTGGAATGCACAGGGGCACAGATCCATAGGCAGGCGTGCTGAAAAAACCACCCGCCAAGGTGGTTATTTTTGCCTCAAGAAAGACAAAACCCCTACCTGCTCACGCAGATAGGGGTTTCGGAATTGAATCTTGACGATGACCTACTCTCACATGGGGAAACCCCACACTACCATCGGCGATGCATCGTTTCACTGCTGAGTTCG
>NZ_LGIR01000018.1:0-191608 GCF_001187875.1 Pseudomonas sp. RIT-PI-a | reverse complement strand
GGATGGGCCCCACGCCGCCTCCCCGCGCGCGTCGGGGCGCGGAGTGGCGGCACACCCCACCCCGCCGAACACCCCCCCCCCACCCACCGGCGCATCCCCCATCCCCCCCCCGCCACACGATTCTGGAGCCTGCCCCCCAAGCCCTGCTAACATCGGCGTTTCGATTCAACCTGCTCGAGACCCTCAATGACCGTTCGTACGCGTATCGCCCCATCGCCCACCGGCGACCCCCATGTCGGCACGGCCTACATCGCCCTGTTCAACTATTGCTTTGCCAAACAGCATGGCGGCGAATTCATCCTGCGCATCGAAGACACCGACCAGTTGCGCTCGACCCGCGAATCCGAGCAGCAGATCTTCGACGCCCTGCGCTGGCTCGGCATCGAGTGGAGCGAGGGCCCCGACGTAGGCGGCCCACATGGTCCGTACCGGCAGAGCGAGCGGGGCGATATCTACAAGCAATACGCCCAGCAACTGGTCGACATGGGCCACGCATTCCCGTGCTTCTGCACCGCCGAAGAACTCGACCAGATGCGCGCCGAACAGACCGCTCGTGGCGAAACCCCTCGCTACGACGGCCGCGCGCTGTTGCTGTCGGCCGAGGAAGTCCAGCGCCGCCTGGCCGCCGGCGAACCCCACGTCATCCGCATGAAGGTCCCCACCGAAGGCGTCTGCGTGGTTCCCGACATGCTGCGCGGCGACGTCGAAATCCCTTGGGATCGCATGGACATGCAGGTCCTGATGAAGACCGACGGCCTGCCTACCTACTTCTTGGCCAACGTGGTCGACGACCACCTGATGGGCATCACCCACGTGCTGCGCGGCGAAGAATGGCTGCCGTCGGCGCCCAAGCTGATGAAGCTTTACGAATACTTTGGTTGGGAGCAACCGGCGCTGTGCTACATGCCGCTGCTGCGCAATCCGGACAAGAGCAAGCTGTCCAAGCGCAAGAACCCGACCTCGGTGACCTTCTACGAGCGCATGGGCTTCATGCCCGAAGCCATGCTCAACTACCTGGGCCGCATGGGCTGGTCGATGCCTGACGAACGCGAGAAGTTCTCCCTTGCCGAAATGGTCGAGCACTTCGATCTCTCCCGCGTTTCCCTGGGCGGTCCGATCTTCGATATCGAGAAGCTCTCGTGGCTCAACGGTCAGTGGTTGCGCGAGCTGCCGGTACAGGAGTTCGCCGCACGAGTGCAGCAGTGGGCGTTCAATCCCGACTACATGATGAAGATCGCGCCGCACGTGCAGGGCAGGGTAGAGACCTTCAGTCAGATCGTTCCGCTGGGCGGCTTCTTCTTCGCCGGCGGCCTGCAGCTGGATCCCCGTCTGTTCGAAAGCAAGAAGCTTTCTGCCGACCAGGTGCGGCAACTGATGCAGTTGATCCTCTGGAAGCTGGAGAGCCTGCGCCAGTGGGACAAGGAGCGCATCACTGCAACCATCCAGGCCGTGGTCGAGTCGCTCGGCCTGAAACTGCGCGACGCCATGCCTCTGATGTTTGCCGCGATCACCGGGCAAGCCAGTTCGGTGTCGGTCCTGGACGCCATGGAAATCCTCGGCCCCGACCTGACCCGCTTCCGCCTGCGCCAAGCCCTGGATCTGCTCGGCGGTGTTTCCAAGAAAGAAAACAAGGAATGGGAAAAGCTCTTGGCCGCGATCGCCTGACCCCCGACGCGGCTTGCGCCGCTGCTACAGAAGATCGCGGGCCCGGGTGCATCCGGTGCACCACGATCCCCGTAGCAGCGGCGCAAGCCGCGTCCGAACGCGCCGCGTTCTGCCAGGCACACCCCATACGCGCCGATGCACCACCATCCTGTAGCAGCGGCGCAAGCCGCGTCGCTCTTCGCCCAAACCCAGTAAAACCGGTAAGTCCCTGTAATCGCGATAAAAAACTTCGAAATAATTCTGAAAATAAGTTTGACACCCTGGCGAGGTCGTCTTAATATGCGCCCCGTCCACACAGCAACACACTGTTTGGGGCTATAGCTCAGCTGGGAGAGCGCTTGCATGGCATGCAAGAGGTCAACGGTTCGATCCCGTTTAGCTCCACCAAATTCCAGGCTTGATGTCGCAATTTGACAACGAGCCGATCAGTTCCAGACTGATCTTGGTAGAAGGTATGTCCCCTTCGTCTAGTGGCCTAGGACACCGCCCTTTCACGGCGGTAACAGGGGTTCGAGTCCCCTAGGGGACGCCAGTTGTACAGTTACAAAGAGTAAAGAATGCCGAGTGAAGTCGGTATTCCGCCGCAGGGCGATAAATTCGGGGCTATAGCTCAGCTGGGAGAGCGCTTGCATGGCATGCAAGAGGTCAACGGTTCGATCCCGTTTAGCTCCACCAATTTGCCAGAGTTCGCGTTAGCGGGCTCGACTGAAGGTTTTGCGTCCCCTTCGTCTAGTGGCCTAGGACACCGCCCTTTCACGGCGGTAACAGGGGTTCGAGTCCCCTAGGGGACGCCACGATTACCCGCTCTGCGGGACTTATAAGGCTCATTCGATTATTGAATGAGCCTTTTGTTTTTCTGCCCTCGCCATATCCGCCTGTTCCTAATTCTCCAGGAGCGCCCATGAACTGGGATCGGCCCGCCCCCTTCGTCATAGCCCTGACAGTCCAGTCCGACGACATCGACGGCCTCGGACACGCCAACAACGCCGTCTACGTCACCTGGCTCGAACGTTGTGCCTGGCAGCATTCGCAGCACCTGGGTCTGGATCTTGCGACCTATCGACGGCTCGATCGCGCCATGGCCGTCGTCCGCCATGAAATCGACTATCTCGCCAGCGCCCACGAAGGCGATGAGCTGGAATTGGGCACTTGGATCCTCGACTGGGACCGACGTCTGAAGATGACGCGCCATTTCCAATTGCGGCGTCCCCGTGACGGCGCGGTTGTGCTGAGGGCACGTACCACCTTCGTCTGCATCGAGCTGTCCAGCGGCAAGCCCAAACGCATGCCGGCCGAGTTTCTGGATGGGTATGGTCAAGCCATAGTCCTCCAATCCTAGGCTCTGTGTGAAAAGCCTTGATACTCGGTGATGCTGCGTTGAAATCAGCCTCGGAATGCTCATTTACAACCGGTAAACTCCGCTTCCTCGGCTGTTTTCGCCTTGCCTGACCTTCGTCTCAAGACTTTTCACACAGACCCTAGAGAGCCCGTCCGCGCGCGGGCTTTCTGCTAGAATCCGCTCCCTTTCACGCCCCTGTCCGAGAAACACCTCATGCAATTAGCCTTGGCGCCCATGGAAGGCTTGGTCGACGATATCCTGCGCGACGTCCTGACCCAGGTCGGCGGCATCGACTGGTGCGTTACCGAGTTCATCCGCGTCAACGAACGCGTGCTCACTGCGGCCTACTACCACAAGTTCGGCCCAGAGCTGCTGACCGATGCCAAAACACGCGCTGGCGTGCCGTTGCGTGTGCAGTTGCTGGGTTCGGACCCGGTGGCGCTCGCCGACAACGCCGCGTTCGCCTGTACTCTCGGTGCGCCAGTAATCGATCTGAATTTCGGCTGCCCGGCCAAGACGGTGAACAAGTCGCGTGGCGGGGCAGTGCTGCTCAAGGAGCCGGAACTGCTCCATCGCATCCTGCGTGAAGTGCGCGCTACGGTGCCTGCGCACATTCCCGTGACGGCCAAGATGCGCCTGGGTTTCGACACCCCCGACAGCGCCATCGAGTGCGCCACGGCACTGGCTGAAGGTGGCGCCGAGGTGTTGGTCGTGCATGCGCGGACCAAGGTCGACGGTTACAAGCCGCCGGCGCATTGGGAATGGGTCGCCAAGGTCCAGGACGTGGTGAAGGTGCCGGTCTATGCCAATGGCGACATCTGGACCGTCGCCGACTGGCAGCGCTGCCGTGAAGTCAGCGGTGCCAAGGACTTCATGCTCGGTCGTGGGCTGGTATCCAAGCCCGACCTGGCGCGGCAGATCGCCGCTGCGGAGCAGGGCATCGAGCTGCCAGACATGACCTGGGCCGAGCTGCTGCCGCTGATCCGCGAATTCTGGCGCCAGGCCCGTGCGCAGCTCACACCAAGACAGGCACCGGGCCGGCTGAAGCAGTGGCTGGCCATGCTGACCCGCACCTACCCCGAGGCGTCCGAGCTGTTCACCCTTGTGCGCCGCGAACAGGATTGTGACGCGGTCGAGCGCCTGCTGCAGCCGGGCTAGCGAGTCAGCAGGTCACAAGAAAACTCTTCGCACTGCGCAAGAAAAATTTTCCTGGAAGCTCTTGAAAGCGTTTGGCTGGTCCCTATCTATGGGTTACGCGATGCCGAATTCGGGTCGCGGAGACAATCACTCGCTGAGATTCAGGAGAAACACATGGCTACTGCATTTTCCCTTGCTCCACTGTTCCGCCACTCCGTGGGCTTCGATCGTTTCAACGATCTGTTCGAGTCTGCCGCACGCAATGAGTCGGCCAGCAGCTACCCACCCTACAACGTCGAAAAGCACGCCGATGATCAGTACCGGATCGTCATCGCCGCCGCAGGCTTCCAGGAAGAAGACCTGGAGCTGCAAGTCGAGAAGGGCGTTCTGACCGTCAGCGGTGGCAAGCGCGAGGCCGAGACCACCGGCGTGACCTACCTGCACCAAGGCATCGCCCAGCGCGCGTTCAAGCTGTCGTTCCGCCTCGCCGACCATATCGAGGTCAAGGCCGCGGCGTTGAACAACGGTTTGCTCAACATCGACCTGCTGCGTGTCGTGCCTGAAGAGGCCAAGGCCAAGCGCATCCCGATCAACGGATCTGCGCAGACCCGTCTGCAATAACGCTTGAGCTGTAGAAGAAAGGGCGCTTGGTGGAGCGCCCTTTTTTATTGCCCTTGATTTGGCAGATGTGTCAGGCGTGTCGACGCGGCTCGCTCAGCACTGGCACGCTACCGGCGGCAGGAAACAGCACCAGATGGTCGGCGGCAACCTGAATGCCCACCTCAGCGCCTGGCAGGTAATCCAGGTGACTGGGAAACACGGCTTCGAGCTGGCTGCCGGTGGGCAGCTGCAAACGATACAGGGTTGCCGCACCCTGGAAACTCTTGCCGACGATGCGCGCCTTGAGTGAGCTGTCGGGCGCATGCACGATGTCATCGGGACGCAGCAGCAGGTCGACAGCGCTGCCAGCAGGCCATGTGTAGGCGCGGTTGCCACGCAGCACGCCCAGCTCGGTGGTCACCGTCTCCGGATCCACCAACTGACCTCGAATGAAATAACCCTGGCCGATGAAACTCGCCACGAACGGCGAGGCGGGTTCGTGATACAGGTTGTACGGCGTATCCCATTGCTCCAGCCGACCCTCTTTGAACACTCCGACGTGGTCGCTGACGGCGAAGGCCTCTTCCTGATCATGGGTAACCAGGATGGCGCTGGTACCCCGGCGCTTGAGAATATCGCGCACCTCATGGCTCAGACGACGGCGCAGCTCGACGTCGAGGTTGGAGAACGGCTCGTCCAGCAACAGCAGTTGCGGCTCCGGTGCCAGAGCTCGGGCCAGCGCGACACGCTGCTGCTGGCCTCCCGACAACTCATGGGGATAGCGCGCGTCCAGCCCGCCAAGGTTGACCAGTTCGAGCATGTCGCCGATCACGTGTGCCTGCCGGGGGTGCTTGCGAATGCCGAAAGCGATGTTCTGGGCAACGGTCAGATGGGGGAACAGTGCATAGTCCTGAAAGACCATGCCGATTCGACGCTTTTCCGGAGCCAGGGTATGGCCGGGCCGGGAAATGACCTCGCCGTCGAGGGTGATCTCGCCTTCATGGACCGATTCGAAGCCGGCAATGGCGCGCAGGGTCGTGGTCTTGCCGCAACCGGAAGAGCCGAGCAGGCAGCCAATGTCGCCCGCGTTGAGGTGCAGGTTGAGGTTCTGGACTACACGCTGAGCGCCATAGCCGCACGCCAGGTTGCGCAGTTCGAGCAGCAATGCGGTGCTCATTCAGGGCGATATCCGGGAGCGACCAGAAATTCCAGCAGCGCTTTCTGTGCATGCAGGCGGTTCTCCGCCTGGTCCCAGGCCACGGCACGGGGATCGTCGAGCACATCGTGGCTGATCTCCTCGCCACGGTGGGCCGGCAGGCAGTGCATGAACAGCGCATCATCGGCCGCCATATCGAGCAGTTCGCGGGTCACCTGGAAGGGCTTGAACAGTTCAAGACGCCGTGCGGTTTCCTCTTCCTGGCCCATGGACGTCCAGACATCGGTGCTCACCAGATGGGCGCCACGCACGGCTTCGCGAGGATCGCGGACCACGCTGACGCGCTCCGGCGCCATGGCCACGAAGCGTGCGTCCGGCTCGAAACCTTCGGGGCAGGCGATGCGCAGCTGGAAATCGAACTGGATGGCCGCTTCTATATAGCTGTGGCACATGTTGTTGCCATCACCGATCCACGCCACGGTCTTGCCCTGGATGGCGCCGCGGTGTTCGAGAAACGTCTGCATGTCGGCCAGCAGCTGGCAGGGGTGCAGGTCATCGGACAGACCGTTGATCACCGGTACGCGCGAATTGGCCGCGAACTCGGTCAGTGTCTGGTGGGCGAAGGTGCGGATCATCACCGCATCGAGCATGCGCGACATGACGATGGCGCAATCGGCGATGGACTCGCCACGGCCCAGCTGCGTGTCGCGCGGGGACAGGAATATGGCCTGGCCACCGAGCTGGATCATGCCGGCTTCGAAAGACAGACGGGTGCGCGTCGACGACTTCTCGAAGATCATGCCCAGTACGCGGTTCTTCAAAGGCTCGAACAGCACGCTGCGCTGGCGCAGGTCCTTGAGCTCGATGCCTCGACGAATGATGCTGATTAGCTCTTCGGGCGTGCAATCCATAAGGGAGAGAAAGTGCCTTGCGCTCATCATTGACTACCTTTTGCCACGGACCGCAGGTGCTCGAAAACAGGTTTTTCGGAAAAACGAGTGAGACCTGCGGCGAAAGCCGCACGGGGCGACGAAATAAGGGAAGGCGCCATCCTATAAGGAACTGTCGCCTTTTACCAATAGCCGCTGAAGTTTTAACCGGCACGCACAAGTTTCCGAAGGTTTCGATCGCTGGATGTTTCTGCCGACCATCTGACGTTTCCTAAACATCGTCTGTGAGTTATAAATGCGTATTGAGAAGCACACGGAGTTTGCGGAATGGAATCGAAAGAACAACAACTGCTGGAGCTGCTGGGCCTGACCGCCCGCACCCTGACCCACCTGACGGCGTCCATGACTTCCATGTCGTTCGAGCTGCTGCGCAGCTCCGACGAGGTCACACGCTCGGCCGGCAAACACATGATCGATCGCATGGCGACCATCAGCACCGGACTGGACGACCACTGGCGACTCATCGGCGAACTGACCGGCGTGCATGTTGCCCAGGAAGAAGTCGAGACGGTGCTGGAAATCCAGATGCAGGCATTGCCTTCTTCTGTGCCGATGAACTGAATCGGTCGACCACCGCAAGCTCTTCTCCCAACGCCCCGCGCTGCAAGAGCCCGAGCGTTGCGCTCGGCTTTCCGTTACAATGCCTCACCGTGCCGACGACAGTGTCGGATAGACAAGCCGAGCGAGGTGCTCCATGGATATTATCGAAACGATCAAAGAGCAGATTGCCAACAACACAATCCTGCTTTACATGAAAGGCTCGCCGAACGCGCCTCAGTGCGGTTTCTCGGCCAAGGCTTCGCAGGCAATCATGGCCTGTGGCGAAAAATTCGCCTACGTCGACATCCTGCAGAACCCTGAAATTCGCGCCAACCTGCCCAAGTACGCCAACTGGCCGACCTTCCCGCAGCTGTGGGTAGCCGGTGAACTGGTAGGCGGCAGCGACATCGTGGCCGAAATGGCTGCCAACGGTGAATTGCAGACCCTGGTCAAGGAAGCTTCGGCCAAGGCCGCTCAGCCAAAAGCCGACGCCTGATCCCGTGAGTGGCCGACATTCAAGTCGGCCAGGAACGAAAAAAGCCCCGCCTGTTCACACAGCGCGGGGCTTTTTCATCGTGCCGCTTCGGCAGCGCAGTGGGATCAGTCTTCTTCGCCCATGCTCGACTGCAGGTAGTTCTCGATTCCAACCTTGTCGATGAGGCTCAGCTGGGTTTCCAGCCAATCGATCTGCTCTTCCTTGCCTTCAAGGATGTCTTCGAGCATTTCACGGCTACCGAAGTCACCGGCAGTCTCGCAGTGGGCGATGGCGCCTTTCAGATCAGCCAGACCCTTGTATTCGATTTTCAGGTCGCAGCCAAGCATTTCGCTGGCGTGTTCACCGATCAGGATCTTGCCCAGTTCCTGAAGGTTGGGAATCCCCTCGAGGAAGAGAATGCGCTTGATCAGCTTGTCGGCGTACTTCATGGCATCGATCGAGGCCTTGTACTCGTGCTTGCCCAGCTTGTTCAGACCCCAATCTTCGTACATGCGGGCATGCAGAAAGTATTGGTTGATGGCGACCAGCTCGTTTCCGAGGATTCTGTTGAGATGCTGGATGACGCTGATTTCGCCTTTCATGGTCGGAGGGCCTGCGCGGGAATAGGAGTAATAGCGCGAAGTTTGGCCTCAGGAAGTTGCCATGTCAAACCTAAGTTATTGAATACTATATGAAAATTAATCGGAATAAGAATGACTGAGTTCCGCGTTTGTTGCTAAGTCATTGTATTTCAGACATAAAAAAACCGGGCATGGCCCGGTTTCTCAAAAGGGGGGTGCTTCAGGCAGGTGTAAATTCCACGGGGTAGGACAGGGTGGATGCCTGGGCAGTCTGGATTTGCGTCAGCGTATCGCGTACCACTTCCTTGGCAAGGCAGGCACATTTACCGCATTGAGTAGCAACGCCGAGGGTTTCGCGCACATCACGATAGCTGCAGCAGCCTTCGTAGATTGCATCGCGAATCTGACCATCGGTGACACCCTGGCAAAGACAGACATACATACGTAAGAACCGCCGCTGTGTTGGTTTCAGTGCGGACGATTCTAATGTTAATGAGAATGCTTGTCAAAACAACTCGCGACTGCGCTCGCAACAGGCGATGAACGGTGCAGGAGTGCCGGTTGTTCCAGCAACTCCTGACACAGGTATTCAGTCGTTGAAGTCCTGCCAGCCGCCCATCTGCTTCCAGCGGTTGACGATGCCGCAGAACAGCTCGGCCGTCTTTTCAGTGTCGTAGCGCGCGGAGTGGGCTTCGCGACCGTCGAAGTCGATATCCGCAGCCTGGCATGCTTTTGCCAGAACGGTCTGACCGTAGGCAAGGCCCGCCAGGGTGGCGGTGTCGAAGCTGGAGAAGGGATGGAACGGGTTGCGCTTCATGTCGGTACGCGCGACGGCAGCATTGAGAAAGCCGAGGTCGAAGCTGCTGTTGTGGCCGACCAGGATCGCGCGCTTGCAGCCGTTGGCTTTGAGCGCCTTGCGGATGCCGCGGAAGATGTCGGTCAGCGCTGTCTCCTCGCTGACGGCCATGCGCAGGGGGTGGTCCAGCTTGATGCCGGTGAACTCTAGCGCCGCGGCTTCGATATTGGCCCCTTCGAACGGTTCGACGCGGAAGAAATAGGTGTGGTCGGGAAACACGAAGCCTTTCTCGTCCATGCCTATGGTCGTCGCGGCGATCTCGAGCAGGGCATCGGTGGCGCTGTTGAAGCCGCCAGTCTCCACGTCCACGACTACCGGCAGGTAGCCACGAAAACGGGCGGCCATGGGATGGCGCGAGCCCGTACCGGCATTGCCCGTATCTTCGTCGTCGTAGTTGTCTTCACTCACGCATCTTTCTCCAGCAGGCGCCAGCGCAGTTTTTCACCGGCGCGCAGCGGAATGACGACCTGCTCACCGAAGGGCAGGCTGGTTGGGGCGGTCCACTCGTCGCGGACCAGGGTAATGGTGTCGGTGTTGCGCGGCAGGCCGTAGAAGTCCGGGCCGTGCAGGCTGGCAAAACCCTCGAGCTTGTCCAGGGCATTACGCTGCTCGAACGCCTCGGCGTACAGCTCGATGCCGGCATAGGCGCTGTAGCAACCGGCGCAGCCGCAGGCGGCTTCTTTCGCATGCTGGGCATGGGGCGCCGAATCGGTACCCAGGAAGAACTTGCCGCTGCCGCTGGTGGCGGCGTCGAGCAGGGCAACCTGATGGGTATTGCGCTTGAGGATCGGCAGGCAATAGAAGTGCGGCCGGATTCCACCCACCAGCATGTGATTGCGGTTGTACAGCAGGTGCTGGGGGGTGATGGTCGCGGCGACATTGGCCGGCGCGGCCTTGACGAACTCGGCGGCCTCGGCGGTGGTGATGTGCTCGAAGACGACCTTGAGCGTGGGGAAACGCTCCACCAACCGGCGCATGTGCTCGTCGATGAAGATTTTCTCGCGATCGAACACGTCGACGTCACCACGAGTGACTTCGCCGTGAATCAGCAGGGGCATCCCGGCATCGCTGAGCGCTTCGAGCGCCTCCGTGATGTTGTCCAGGCTGGTGACCCCGGAATCGGAATTGGTGGTGGCGCCGGCCGGGTACATCTTGGCCGCCTTGACGAATCCGCAAGCGGCGGCGGCACGGATGTCGGCGGCACTGGTGCGGTCGGTCAGGTACAAGGTCATCAGCGGTTCGAAGGCGCTGCCTGCGGGGCGTGCGGCAAGGATGCGCTGGCGATAGGCATCGGCGTCGACGGCGGTGCGCACCGGCGGTACCAGGTTGGGCATGACGATGGCGCGGGCGAAGATCCGCGATACATCGGCCACGGTATGCGGCAGCACGGCACCATCACGAAGATGTATGTGCCAGTCGTCGGGACGCAGAAGGGTCAGGCGGTCGGACATTGGGGATTCCAGGCGGTTCGAACTCGCCGCGAATGCTACCGGAAAACGCCGCCCACGGCATCCGCTATCAAGTTTTGCAGGCCATGTCCGATACCTTGGAAGTACCCTGTTAGAACCCGTGGAGCCTGTCGTGCGCCAGCGTTATCTTGCCCTGCTCAGTGTGTTTGCCAGCCTTCCAGCCCTGGCGATGAATTTCCAGACGCGTCTGGAGAACGTCGAGTGGAAAGTGGCGGGCGATCAGTTCGAGTGCCGGTTGGGCCAGCCGGTTGCCAATTTCGGCTCGGCGGAATTCGTGCGGCGTGCGGGTGAGCAGGCGGTATTTCGCCTCAACTCGGCCAGCCGTCTGCTGGGAACAGGCTCTGCGACCCTTCTGGCTGCTGCAGCACCCTGGCAGCCGGGCCGCGGCGACATCAACCTGGGCAGCGTCCGGCTGGGCCATGGCGAAGCCCTGCTGACCAGCTCGCAAAGCCAGGCCAGTGGTCTGATGAATGGGCTGCTGGAAGGGCGCATGACCCTGATACGCAGCCAGTCCGGCGGACAGCCGGTGGAGATCCGCCTGTTGTCGGCACGCTTCGGCCAGGCTTTCGGCGAGTACCAGGCCTGTGCGGCTAAGCTGTTGCCGATGAACTACGACCAGATTCGCCTGAGCGAAGTGGGCTTTCCCCGCGGTCTCGAACTCGACGCGCCGGCCAAGGCGCGTCTGGACAAGCTTCTGGCCTTCATGAAAGCCGATCCCAGCGTCAATCACGTGCAGCTCGACGGCCATTCGGACAACAGCGGCAACCGTCTGGTGAACCGCGACCTGTCCAGGCGCCGGGCGCTGGCCGTTCAGGACTACCTGTTGGCCCATGGCCTGAGCGAAAGCCAGATCACCTTGCGCTTTCACGGCGAAAGCTATCCGCTGGTGGCCAACAGCAATGCTGCCAATCGGGCCCGAAACCGTCGCGTGAGCATCGAGTTGTCTCGTGTGGAGGCGCCGCCAAGCGCTGCCCCGGCCGCCGATTCGCCCGCCGTTCTGGCCACCGACAAGCCGCCAGCGAAGCCATTGTGACTGTCGCGTGTTCAACCAAAGCTGTCGCGCCCCTGTAAATTCGTAGCCTTGGGCGGTAGAATCGACGGCTTTCCGTAGAACCCCGTGGAGTGATGGCATGGCGGACGTAAACAAGGTCGTTCTGGCGTATTCCGGCGGCCTGGACACTTCGGTGATCCTCAAGTGGCTGCAGGACACTTATAACTGTGAAGTAGTGACCTTCACTGCCGATCTCGGCCAGGGCGAAGAGGTCGAGCCGGCACGCGCCAAGGCGCAGGCCATGGGCGTCAAGGAAATCTACATCGACGACCTGCGCGAAGAGTTCGTGCGCGACTTCGTGTTCCCGATGTTCCGTGCCAACACCGTGTACGAAGGCGAATACCTGCTGGGCACTTCCATCGCACGGCCGTTGATCGCCAAGCGCTTGATCGAAATCGCCAACGAAACCGGTGCGGATGCCATCTCCCACGGCGCCACCGGCAAGGGCAATGACCAGGTGCGTTTCGAGCTGGGTGCCTATGCGCTCAAGCCGGGCGTCAAGGTCATCGCGCCATGGCGCGAGTGGGACCTGCTCTCGCGTGAAAAGCTGATGGACTACGCCGAGAAGCACAACATTCCGATCGAGCGCCACGGCAAGAAGAAGTCGCCGTACTCGATGGACGCCAACCTGTTGCACATCTCCTATGAAGGCGGCGTGCTCGAAGACACCTGGACCGAGCACGAAGAAGACATGTGGCGTTGGACGGTCTCGCCGGAGAACGCCCCGAATACCCCGCAGTATCTGGAGCTGACCTACCGCAACGGCGACATCGTCGCGCTGGACGGCGTCGAGATGACACCTGCCACCGTCCTGGCCACCCTGAACCGCATTGGTGGCGAGCACGGCATCGGCCGTTTGGACATCGTCGAGAACCGCTATGTGGGGATGAAGTCCCGGGGTTGCTACGAAACCCCAGGCGGCACCATCATGCTGCGCGCCCACCGTGCCATCGAATCCATTACCCTGGATCGCGAAGTGGCGCACCTCAAGGACGAGCTGATGCCCAAGTACGCCAGCTTGATCTACACCGGCTACTGGTGGAGCCCCGAGCGTGTGATGCTGCAGCAGATGATCGACGCCTCGCAGGTCAACGTGAACGGCGTGGTCCGGCTCAAGCTGTACAAGGGCAACGTGATCGTCACTGGCCGCAAGTCCGATGACTCGCTGTTCGATGCCAACATCGCGACCTTCGAGGAAGACGGCGGCGCCTACAATCAGGCCGACGCGGCGGGCTTCATCAAGCTCAACGCCTTGCGTATGCGCATTGCCGCGAACAAGGGCCGCACGTTGTTCTGACAGCTGTTTTCACAGCAGCGGTCGCGACACCCGCCAGGCGTGTCCCGAAAACCCCGGTCTCGACCGGGGTTTTTTATTATCCCAACAGTACCGTCCACTTCAGTCGGTTCGGTTGCAACGCCGCGACCTGGCAATTGAGCCTGGCCAATCGCGCTGCCAGCGCATTGGACAAAGGGGGCGGGGGAGTCTGTCCTACCAGCACGATCAGCAGAGGTCTGGCGTGCTTGCGCGTCTCGAGCGCACTGGCCAGCCGTTCAAGATTGGCCGTCATGCGCGCTCGCGTTGGCAGGGTACTGGTGTCGATGATGTGCAAGTCGTTGTGCGCCAGCGTCACCCGATTGTCGACGTGATGTTTATGAACGTCCACTTCGGTATCCAGACTTTCCATGAAGTAAGCCGAACTTTCGAAGTCCGATGGTGAGTAAAGCGCTCGGCGATTGAAGTTGAGCGTGGCGAAAAAAAGAATGGCCAGGAAAGTTGGAAAGCCCACCAGAAACCATATATAGATCGTCTGGCTGGTTTCATCCAGAAAGGGCAGGCTGGCCAAGGCGGATGCCTCGACCATCGCTGTGAACAAGGCGATGATGCCGAGCGGATTGGGACGGGTGATTTTCTTGTGGGCCACGAATGCCTCGCAGGGCCGCATGGGCCGATGGTTGCTTGGCCACCGATAGTAGTAGGCTCGCCGGGCTGCGCAGGATGCATAATTATCCAACCGACAAAGCTGCCGGACCCTGAGTGGGCAGAAGGCGTCAGGAGCCGTCGTGAAGGCTCTGGCGCGGCGCTTTGCGTCCGAAATGGCGAGTGTTTCCAGGTGGTATTTATCCTGCAACAGCTTGGCCGGTTTACAGGGCACGGCTCAATTGAAGCGGCAGGGCAATTATGCAATGCTCCTGCTCCTTAGTTTCATAAGCAGAGCTCGAAGCCGTCAGGCACTGTACAAGAATTTTCACAGGCTCAATATGTAGGAATATTCTCCTGTCATTGTAGGAAGTGTCTTAGTTATTGCCTGCCCGGATTCTGAATCGTCGAAGACGGCAGGTGTCTGGGGTAATGTGCGGGCTCTAGAATTCGAACCGCGAAAAATTGGATCCTCCCATGAATAAAGTGCTGATCGTGGACGATCATCCGGTCATCCGCCTCGCCGTGCGGCTGCTGATGGAGCGCCATGGCTACGAGGTGGTGGCCGAGACCGACAATGGTGTCGATGCGCTGCAACTGGCCCGTGACCATGCCCCGGACATCGTCATCCTCGACATCGGGATTCCCAAGCTCGACGGGCTGGAAGTGATCAGTCGGCTGACGGTGAGCGAACCCCAGCTCAAGGTGATGGTGCTGACCTCGCAGGCGCCGGGGCATTTTTCCATGCGCTGCATGCAGGCGGGGGCGGCGGGTTATGTGTGCAAGCAGCAGGATCTCACCGAGTTGCTCAGCGCGATCAAGGCGGTACTGTCCGGTTACAGCTATTTCCCCAACCAGGCCTTGCACTCGGTGCGAGCGAGCCTGGGCAATGCCTCGGAGGCCGACATGGTGGATCGCCTGTCGGGGCGAGAAATGATGGTGTTGCAGCAACTGGCCAAGGGCAAATCGAACAAGCAGATCGCCGATGGCATGTTTCTGAGCAACAAGACCGTGAGCACCTACAAGACGCGCTTGCTGCAGAAGCTCAATGCCCGGTCGCTCGTCGATCTGATCGAGTTGGCTCAGCGCAATGGGTTGGCCTGATCTGCAGGCAGGCCGTGTGGCCTATAGATCGAAATCGTAGTCAGCCAACTGCCGTTGCAGACGTCTTTCCTCGAGCAGGTTATCGATCGTACGGCGCTTGCTCAGATTGCTCTTGACGGGCTCGACGACGGGCTCGGCTTCTTCACTCTCAGCGGTGATGAAGTCGTCTTCCGTTTCCAGCACTTCTTTATCGGTACTCATGACGTCAGCTCCAGGCATGTGCTGCCAATGGCGGACCTTATAGCGATATTCGAAGACGGCGTAAAAAAGATTTTTTCAATCGAGAGCCGAGCTCTTACAGGCAACCTCAATCGTCGCTGGTCTTGTGCTTGTATTCACACAGGTCTTCGATGCGACAGCTGCCGCAGCGGGGCTTGCGTGCCTGGCAGACGTAACGCCCGTGCAGGATCAGCCAGTGATGCGAGTCGAGCAGGTAAGGCCGAGGGACGAACTTCATCAGTTTCCGTTCAACTTCCACCACGTTCTTGCCGGGGGCGATTCCGGTCCGGTTGCTGACGCGGAATATGTGCGTGTCGACGGCCATGGTCAGTTGTCGAAACGCCGTATTGAGCACCACGTTGGCGGTCTTGCGGCCGACCCCTGGAAGCGCTTCGAGGGCCTCGCGGGTTTGTGGCACCTCGCCGCCGTGCCTTTCGACGAGCAAGCGACAGGTCTCGATGACATTGCGGGCCTTGCTGTTGTAGAGACCGATGGTCTTGATGTAGCTCGATAGCCCCTCGACACCCAGCGCATGCATCGCCTGGGGCGTCGGCGCGACGGGAAACAGCTTCGCAGTCGCCTTGTTCACACCGACGTCGGTGGATTGCGCAGAAAGAATCACCGCGATCAGCAATTCGAAGGGTGAACCATAGGCCAGTTCAGTCTTGGGCTCAGGGTTGTCTTCATGCAGCCGGCGGAAGATTTCCTGGCGTTTCGTGGCGTTCATCGGGTAGATAAATCCTTCGCGGGCAAGACTAGTGTGATTGAAGTGCAGCCAGGTGACGTTCGGCGGATTCGTGTTCGCGGTTCAAGGCGTCGAGTATGAGGTACTGCTCGAACGTGGGCGGTGTCACGAAAGCCTTCTGGGTTTTCGCCAACTGCGCACGGCTCATGGCCACGGCGATTTTCGCCTGTTTCAAGGCTGCGTCGCCAGTGCTCGCCTTGGCCGCCTTCGCTGCCTTGATCCGCTCGATCGCCGACAAGGCCGGGGACGGCGGCACCGCGAGGGTAGCCGGTCGCTGCGGCCTGTGTGATCGCTCGGCCTGCCGTGCCGCCTGGACCTGCTGCAGGCGCAGGTTCCGGGCTTCGTAGCGTTGTCGGGCGCGATCGCGCTTGTGCATACGCACACGCTGCTGTTGCGTGCTGCAGCCGGGGTCGCTTGCCAACGACGTGAACGCTGACGTTGGTGAGGGGCGCATTTCGATGCAATCGACAGGGCAGGGTGCAACGCACAGGTCGCAACCGGTGCATTCGTCGACCAGCACGCTGTGCATCAACTTCGCGGCGCCGAGAATGGCGTCCACCGGACAGGCCTGGATGCACTTGGTGCAGCCGATGCATTCGGCTTCGCGTATATAGGCGATCTGGGCGGGGGCCGTACCATGGGTCGGGTCCGGCGCCAGCACCGGTACCTCAAGCAGCTGCGCCAAGGCAGCGATGGTTGCCGTACCCCCCGGCGGGCAACGGTTGATCGGCTCGCCGGCCACGATGCCGGCTGCGTAGGGCCGGCAGCCAGCATGGCCACATTTGCCGCACTGAGTCTGTGGCAGCAATGCGTCAATGCGTTCGATCAGGTTCATGGAAGGCCGGAATGCAAAGGGAGGCATGTGTCGATGGTGAGATGGCGGCGATCCCGCCGCTCGTCTTGCGATGAAGACAAGCGGCAGGGCGCGTGAGCCTTGGCTTACTTGATACGCTGGCCCGGCTTGGCGCCGCTGTCGGGGCTGAGCAGGTAGATCTCCTCGCCGCCAGGGCCTGCGGCCATGACCATGCCCTCGGAGACGCCGAAGCGCATCTTGCGAGGCTTGAGGTTGGCAATCATCATCGTCAGTCGACCCTCCAGCGCAGCCGGATCCGGATAGGCGCTCTTGATCCCGGAGAAGACGTTGCGTTGTTCATCACCGATGTCCAGGGTCAGACGCAGCAGTTTGTCCGCGCCTTCGACCGCCTCGGCCTTGAGAATCAGGGCAACGCGCAAATCGACTGCGGCGAACGCATCGAAATCGATTTCGGCAGCCAATGGCTCCTTGGCCAGCTCACCGTTACCAGTGGCAGCCACGGCAGGATCCTGAGCAGCGGCCAGGTCCTGCTTGGAAGCGTCGGTCATGGCCTGCACCTTGACCGGGTCGATGCGGGTCATCAATGCCTGGAACGGGTTGAGCGAGTGCTCGGCGAGCCAGGTAGTGTGGTCGTTCCAGGTCAGTGGCTCGACATTGAGGAAGCGTTCGGCGTCCCGTGCGAGCTCGGGCAGGACCGGCTTGAGGAAGATGATCAGCTGGCGGAACAGGTTGATACCCACTGCGCAGACGGCCTGCACTTCGTCGGCGCGGCCTTCCTGCTTGGCCAGCGACCAAGGTGCTTTCTCGGCGATCCAGGCATTGGCACGGTCGGCCAAGGCCATGATTTCGCGCATGGCGCGGGCGAAGTCGCGCACTTCGTAGGCTTCGGCGATGCTGGGCGTTGCGTCCAGGAATGCCTGGGTCAGCTCCGGTGCGGCATTCGCGGCGACCAATACGCCGTTGTTGCCCTTGTGGACGAAACCGGCACAACGGCTGGCGATGTTGACCACCTTGCCGACGAGGTCGGAATTGACCTTCTGCACGAAGTCGTCGAGGTTGACGTCCAGATCGTCCACGCCACGGCCCAGCTTGGACGCGAAGTAGTAGCGCAGGTACTCGGGCGCCAGGTGATCCAGGTAGGTACGGGCCTTGATGAACGTGCCACGGGACTTGGACATCTTTTCGCCGTTGACCGTCAGGAAGCCGTGCACGTTGAGCGCGGTCGGCTTGCGGTAGCCGGCGCCTTCGAGCATGGCTGGCCAGAACAGCGCATGGAAATTGATGATGTCCTTGCCGATGAAGTGGTAAAGCTCGGCCGTGGAATCCTTGGCCCAGTAAGCATCGAAGTCCAGTTCCGGACGGCGGGCGCAGAGGTTCTTGAAGCTGGCCATGTAGCCGATCGGCGCGTCCAGCCACACATAGAAGTATTTGCCGGGTTCGCCTGGAATCTCGAAGCCAAAATACGGTGCATCGCGGGAAATATCCCACTCCTGCAGGCCCGCATCGAGCCATTCGGCGATCTTGTTGGCCACCGCGTCCTGCAAGGTGCCACTGCGGGTCCAGCCTTCGAGCATCTGCTGGAAGTCGGGCAGCTTGAAGAAGAAGTGCTGGGAGTCCTTGAGTACGGGCGTGGCGCCCGAGATCGCCGATTTCGGGTCCTTGAGCTCGGTGGGCGCGTAGGTAGCGCCGCATTTCTCGCAGTTATCACCGTACTGGTCGGGCGCTGCACACTTGGGGCAGGTGCCTTTGATGAAACGGTCGGCGAGGAACATCTGCTTCTGCGGGTCGAAATACTGGGTGACCGAGCGCTGGGCGATATGGCCGGCCTCGCGCAGCTTCAGGTAGATCTCGCTGGACAGCTCGCGGTTTTCTTCACTGTGGGTAGAGTGGAAATTGTCGAAGTCCACCAGGAAGTCGGCGAAGTCGGCGCTGTGCTCGGCCTTGACGTTGGCGATCAGTTGCTCGGGCGTGATGCCTTCCTTTTCCGCACGCAGCATGATGGCCGAGCCATGGGCGTCGTCTGCGCAGACATAGACGCACTGATTGCCGCGATGCTTCTGGAAGCGCACCCACATATCGGTCTGGATGTACTCCAGCATGTGGCCAAGGTGGATGGAACCGTTGGCATAGGGCAGGGCGCTGGTGACGAGAATCTTGCGTGGCTCGGACATGGGGCTCGGCTACTGGAAGTGAAACGAAGACCGAACACTATAAAGGCGCGAGGGGATTTTTTCACCTCTTGTCAGGGACTGCGATGCCGCCAGCCAGTGGGGGGCGCTTTGTCATGGCCTGCATGACTGCGACAAAATGTCTCAAGTTGCCGCCGCGGCTGCCGATAACCTGGGATTAGGAGACCTCCCTCATGATTCCGCCCCTGATTCCGATCAGCGTCGTGCCGGTGACCTCGCAACTCGACCCGGTCAAGCCAACGCCGAGCATCGCACCTGTGGCGCCGGCTCAGCCAGGCTCCAATGACAATGCCATCGATCTGCGTCATCACGATGCCGATCAAGCGGCGCTGGTGCTGCGCGAGGAGCAGCGACGGCGTCAGCGCGAAGGCCGACCACCGGATCCGGACGAGCACGCGCCGGTGCCGGGCGACTCGCTCAACGCCGACAACACGGTACCGGTGGCCCCCTTGGTCGAGGACCCGCCGCGCCAGGGACTGTGGGTCGACATCCAGGTCTAGTCAGGGCCGTTCGCGCGCTGCATCATGAACGATCCTTTTCGCCACCGATTCGACACCGCCATGAGCCAAGACGACAACCTGATCGATTTCGCCAGCGAACGCGGCAAGCGTATCCACGACCTCAAGGACAAGCGCCTCAACGAGATGCGTCAGGCCTTCGAACAGGCGCTGCCTCTGGACCCGGCCAAGTCCAGGAAAAAGACCAAGAAGCCGAAGAAGCGTTGACCCAGGTCAATCCAGGCAACGGCGTGCCCGCGTAGGGTGACGTTTCGAGTGGATGCGGGAACGACCAGCGATGATGTTCGATGACATTTTTTTTGCCGGGGCACTGACCTTCGGCCTCGCGACCTTGCTCACGGTCGGCGTTGCGCTGTACATCTGGAGGGATTCCTACAGTGACCGGTGAGCGGTGGCTGATCAACGAAAGGGGCGACCAGGGTCGCCCCTTTTTTGTGGGTCGCGTTCAGCCGATGGTGATGGGTGGCGGGCTGACCAGGGTGACGGTCTGCTGCTTACGTGGGGCAAGGATTTCAGCTTCGCCGTCGACGACCAGCTCATCGCGCTGGTTGAACACGCGGGTGGCGATGCGGACACGGAACTTGGGCAGCTTTTCGAGGATTTCCAGGCGCACGGTCAAGGTGTCGCCCAGTTTCACCGGTTTCTGGAAGCTCATCTGCTGACCCAGGTAGATGGTGCCCGGCCCGGGCAGCTCGCAGGCGACAGCGGCGCTGATCAATGCACCGCTGAACATGCCATGGGCGATGCGCTCCTTGAACATGCTGGCGGCGGCGAACTCGGCGTCCAGGTGAATCGGGTTGTGGTCTCCCGACATCGCGGCGAACAGCTGGATGTCGCGCTCCTGCACGGTCTTGCTGAAGCTGGCGGTCTGGCCGACTTCGAGCGCTTCGTACGGAGTATTGCTGACTTGGGTCATGGGGGTGCGGGTTCCTTGGCTTGACGGGACCGGTGCCGCGTCAAATAGATTCACGATGTTAACAGGAGGGTCGTGCGCATTTGCGTCGGTTGCGGCAGCTGCTAACGTCGGCAGCATACCGCAGGCGCAATGGCCGGGCGGGCTTCGAATCAGAGGACAATAATAATGCATCCTGATTTCTGGAACGACAAGCGCCCGCCGGGCGTGCCCCACACTCTTGCGGTCGGTGAATTCACCTCCATTGTCGATGTGTTCGATCGCTCCTGTACCACCTTCGCCCAACGTCCGGCCTTCAGCAACATGGGCGTGACCCTGAGCTATGCCCAGCTCGACCGGCACTGCGCCGCTTTCGCCAGCTGGTTGCAGCAGCACACCGACCTGGTCCCCGGCGACCGCATCGCGGTGCAGTTGCCCAACGTCCTGCAATACCCCATTGCGGTGTTCGGTGCATTGCGCGCCGGCCTGGTGGTGGTCAATACCAACCCTTTATACACCGCGCGCGAAATGCGCCATCAGTTCTCCGATTCCGGGGCACGGGCGCTGGTCTACCTCAACCTGTTCGGCGACAAGGTCGAGCAGGTGCTGCAGGACACGAAGCTGGAATACCTGATCGAAGCCCGTCTGGGCGACCTGATGCCCGCTGCCAAGGGCTGGCTGGTCAACACGCTGGTGAGCAAGGTCAAGAAGCGCGTCCCTGCCTACCATTTGCCCCAGGCGATACCCTTCAAGACGATTCTGGCGCAAGGCGCGGGGTCGTCACCCCGTCCGGTGACGCCGACCCTCGATGACCTCGCGGTGCTGCAATACACCGGCGGCACCACCGGGCTGGCCAAGGGTGCCATGCTCACTCATGGCAATCTGGTCGCCAACATGCTGCAGGTGAGGGCCTGTTTCCGCCAGCTCGACGAGCAGGGCCAGACGATCCTGCGCGAAGGCCACGAGGTGATGATCGCGCCGCTGCCGCTCTACCACGTGTACGCGTTCACGGCGAACTGCCTGTGCATGATGGTCACCGGCAACCATAACGTGCTGATCACCAACCCCCGCGATATCGGCGCCTTCATCAAGGAGCTGAAGAAATGGAAGTTCACCGCCTTGCTGGGCCTGAACACCCTGTTTGTGGCATTGATGGAGCATGCCGAGTTTCGATCCCTGGACTTCTCCCATCTCAAGGTCACCAACTCCGGTGGTACGGCGCTGGTCAAGGCCACGGCCGAGCGCTGGGAAAGCCTGACCGGCTGCCGCATCGTCGAAGGCTACGGCCTGACCGAGACGTCGCCGGTGGCCTGCACAAATCCCTATGGCCAGAGCGCGCGCATCGGCAGCGTGGGCATTCCCGTGGTCGGCACCGGGCTGAAGGTGATCGACGACCAAGGGGCCGAGTTGCCGCTGGGCGAGCGTGGCGAGCTGTGCATCCAGGGTCCGCAGGTGATGCGCGGCTATTGGCAGCAGCCCGAGGCGACCGCCGAGGCGCTGGACGCGCACGGCTGGTTCAAGACCGGCGACATCGCCGTCATCGATCCCGATGGCTACGTGCGCATCGTCGACCGCAAGAAGGACCTGATCATCGTTTCGGGTTTCAACGTCTATCCGAACGAAATCGAGGACGTGGTCATGGCGCATCCTCAGGTGGCCAATTGCGCGGCCATCGGGGTAGCGGACGAGCGCTCCGGCGAGGCGGTCAAGCTGTTCGTGGTGGCCCGTGATCCACGGCTGACCACGGCTGAGCTGATGGCCTACTGCAAGGCCAACTTCACCGGCTACAAGCTGCCACGGGAAATCGTCCTGCGCGACGCCTTGCCAATGACACCCGTGGGCAAGATCCTGCGACGTGAACTGCGCGACGGTTGATGCACCGAACAGGGGGCGTGGCGGGCGTTGCAGAGGGGCGCCAGCGAGCCCGGATACAACATGGATCCGCTGTGACTGGAACTGCCAATCCGGTCACAATGGTTACCGTCTGGCCACCTTCAGCCTCTAGTCGCCTCATGGCAAAGCTGCTACTCTCGGCGCGCTTTTCGGCATTCGGACCTGTATGGGTCGTGCTGACATATCAATAATAATCGCATCGAATGCGGTGAAGATTCGCTGGCGCTGGAGGAGTGGGCTTCCATGATCGAAAATTTCTGGAAGGATAAGTATCCGGCTGGAATCGCGGCGGATATCGATCCAGACATGTATCCCAATATCCAGGCGGTGCTCAAGCAGTCCTGCCAGCGCTTCGCCGACAAGCCGGCGTTCAGCAACCTGGGCAAGACCCTCACCTACGGTGAGCTTTACGAGCTATCGGGAGCCTTCGCCGCCTATCTGCAGCAGAACACCGACCTGGTGCCGGGTGATCGCATTGCGGTGCAGTTGCCCAACGTCCTGCAGTATCCGGTGGCGGTCTTCGGTGCGATTCGCGCAGGCCTGGTGGTGGTCAACACCAACCCGCTGTATACCGCGCGGGAAATGGAGCACCAGTTCAAGGACTCCGGCGCCAAGGCCCTGGTGTGCCTGGCCAACATGGCGCACCTGGCGGAAAAGGTCGTCCCCAAGACGTCCGTCCGCCATGTCATCGTCACTGAAGTCGCCGACCTGCTGCCGCCGCTCAAGCGTCTGTTGGTCAACAGCGTGATCAAGTACGTGAAGAAGATGGTCCCGGCCTATCATCTGCCACGGGCAGTGAAGTTCAACGATGTGTTGAGCAAGGGGCGCGGCCAAACTGTCAACGAGGCCAACCCGGCCAGCTCGGAAGTGGCCGTGTTGCAGTACACCGGCGGCACCACCGGCGTGGCGAAGGGGGCGATGCTCACCCATCGCAACCTGGTGGCCAACATGCTGCAGTGCAAGGCCTTGATGGGTTCCAACCTCGACGAAGGCTGCGAAATCCTGATCACGCCGCTGCCGCTCTACCATATCTATGCCTTCACCTTTCACTGCATGGCCATGATGCTGATCGGCAACCACAACGTGCTGATCAGCAACCCGCGCGACTTGCAGGCGATGGTCAAGGAACTGTCGAAGTGGAAGTTCAGCGGCTTCGTCGGGCTCAACACACTGTTCGTGGCCCTGTGCAACAACGAGGCGTTTCGCAAGCTGGACTTCTCGGCGCTGAAAGTCACGCTGTCGGGCGGCATGGCCCTGCAACTGGCCGCCGCCGAGCGCTGGAAAGAAGTGACTGGCTGCGCCATCTGCGAAGGTTACGGCATGACCGAAACCAGCCCGGTGGCGACGGTCAACCCCAACCAGCGCATCCAGATCGGTACCATCGGCATTCCCGTGCCGTCCACTCTGGCCAAGATCATCAACGATGCAGGCGAAGAACTGCCATTGGGTGAGATCGGCGAGTTGTGCATCAAGGGCCCGCAGGTCATGAAGGGCTACTGGCAGCGCCAGGAGGCCACCGCCGAGATCCTCGACGCGCAGGGCTGGCTGAAGACCGGCGACATTGCGCTGATCCAGCCCGATGGCTACATGCGCATCGTCGATCGCAAGAAGGACATGATCCTGGTCTCCGGCTTCAATGTGTATCCCAACGAGCTCGAAGACGTCCTTGCCACCTTGCCGGGCGTGCTGCAATGCGCCGCCATCGGCATACCGGACGAAAAGTCCGGCGAGTCGATCAAGATTTTCGTCGTGGCCAAACCTGGTGTCACCCTGACCAAGGAAAAGGTCATGGAGCATATGCGCGCCAACGTCACTGCCTACAAGGTCCCGCGCACGGTTGAATTCCGTGATGTGCTGCCGACTACCAACGTGGGCAAGATCCTGCGCCGCGAGCTGCGCGATGAAGAACTGAAGAAACTGGGCATCAAGAAATCGGCTTGATCCCTGCCGGGTGCCGGGTGCTACCGACATAACCCCCGCAAATCTGCGACAATTGCGGGGTGTGACCTTCGACGTACCCCACCAAGACCTCTGCGTACCTGATGACCGACCAAACCGCTTCGATTGACCAGCTTCTGAAAAACCTCGACCAGGCCATGATTGGCGATCGTCACCGCCTGCGCCGGCAGTTGCATGAACTGCGCAAGCGGCCCGACGAGGCAAAGCTTGGTCAGTGGGTCGAAAAAGTCCAGGCTTCGTTCGCTCGCGTCGAGGCGCGTCGGCTGAGTGTGCCGACCGTGCGCTACGACGACAGTCTGCCCATTGCCGCCAAGCGCGATGAAATCAAGAAGGTGCTCGCCGAGCATCAGGTGCTGATCATTGCCGGCGAAACCGGGTCGGGCAAGACCACCCAGTTGCCCAAGATCTGCCTGGAGCTGGGCCGCGGCCAGCATGGCCTGATCGCCCATACCCAGCCACGCCGGATCGCTGCGCGCAGCGTGGCCAGTCGTGTCGCCGAGGAACTGGCGACGCCGCTGGGCGGGTTGGTGGGTTACCAGGTGCGTTTCGAAGATCAGAGCGATGCCAATACCCTGGTCAAGCTGATGACCGATGGCATCCTGCTGGCCGAGACCCAGCACGATCGTTTTCTCGAACGCTACGACACCATCATCGTCGACGAGGCCCACGAGCGCAGCCTGAACATCGATTTCCTGTTGGGCTACCTGAAGACCCTGCTGCCACGGCGTCCCGACCTCAAGGTCATCATCACGTCGGCCACCATCGATCTGCAGCGCTTCTCCGAGCATTTCGACGATGCGCCGATCATCGAGGTGTCCGGGCGTAC
Organism: Pseudomonas sp. RIT-PI-a; assembly: GCF_001187875.1. Taxonomy (NCBI): domain Bacteria; kingdom Pseudomonadati; phylum Pseudomonadota; class Gammaproteobacteria; order Pseudomonadales; family Pseudomonadaceae; genus Pseudomonas; species Pseudomonas sp. RIT-PI-a. The sequence goes on along the minus strand of NZ_LGIR01000018.1, from coordinate 166,712 downwards.
CTTCCCGGTCGACACCTGGTACCGACCGCTGACGGCCGAGCAGGACGAAGAAGGCAACCAGATCGAGAACGACCTGACCGTCGACCAGGCGATTCTGGCGGCGCTGGACGAAATCGCCGCGTTCGAGCGCAGCGAGCGCAAGACGCCGGGCGACGTGCTGGTGTTCCTGCCCGGCGAACGCGAGATCCGCGATGCTGCCGACATGCTGCGCAAGGCTCAGCTGCGGCACACGGAAATCCTGCCGCTGTACGCGCGCCTGTCGCCGGCCGAGCAGCAGCGCATTTTCCAGTCCCATCCCGGGCGTCGCGTGGTGCTGGCCACCAACGTGGCGGAGACCTCGCTGACCGTGCCCGGCATCCGCTACGTGATCGACAGCGGCACGGCGCGCATCAGCCGCTACAGCTACCGGGCGAAGGTCCAGCGTCTGCCGATCGAGGCGGTGTCCCAGGCCAGCGCCAATCAGCGCAAGGGTCGCTGTGGCCGAGTCGAGCCCGGCATCTGCATCCGCCTGTACAGCGAAGAGGATTTTCTCTCGCGCCCGGAATTCACCGATCCCGAGATTCTGCGCACCAACCTGGCGGCGGTGATCCTGCAGATGCTGCACCTGCGCCTGGGCGAAATCGACCGCTTCCCGTTCATCGAGCCACCGGACGGCAAGGCCATCAGCGATGGCTTCAACCTGCTGCAGGAGCTGTCCGCGGTCAACCGCGAGAACCAGCTGACGCCGATGGGCCGACAGTTGGCGCGCTTGCCGATCGATCCACGGCTGGGGCGCATGCTGCTCGAAGGCGCGCGCCAGGGCAGTTTGCAGGAAGTGCTGATCATCGCCAGCGTGCTCTCGGTGCAGGATCCGCGCGAGCGTCCGCCCGAGCGTCAGCAGGCGGCCGATCAGGCCCACGCGCAGTGGAAGGATGCCGATTCGGATTTCGCCGCGCTGGTCAATCTGTGGCGGGGTTTCGAAACCCAGCGTCAGGAACTGGGCTCCAGTGCCTTGCGCAACTGGTGCCGTAAACAGTTCCTCAATTACCTGCGCCTGCGCGAGTGGCGTGATGCACACCGTCAACTGAGCCTGATCTGCCGTGACCTGCAACTGCAGGTGAACAAGGACGCCGCGGACTATCCCAAGTTTCACAAGGCGGTGTTGTCCGGCCTGCTCAGCCAGATCGGCCAGAAAACCGAAGACGGCGACTATCTGGGCGCGCGACAGCGTCGTTTCTGGGTGCATCCGTCGTCGGGCCTGGGGCGCAAGAAGCCGCAGTGGCTGATGGCCGCCGAGCTGGTCGAGACGACCAAGCTGTATGCGCGCATGGTCGCCAAGATCGAGCCGGACTGGATCGAACCGCTGGCCGGGCACCTGATCAAGAAAAATCATTTCGAGCCGCACTGGGAGAAGAAGCGCGGCCAGGTGGTGGCGTTCGAGCAGATCACCCTCTACGGCATGATCGTGGTCGGCCGTCGCCCGGTGCATTTCGGGCCCATTGATCCGGTGGCGTCGCGCGAGCTGTTCATTCGTGAAGGGCTGGTGCGCGGCGAGATCCAGTCGCGGGCCAAGTGCCTGACGGCCAACCGCCAGCTGCTCGAGCAGCTCGACGAGCTGGAGGCCAAGGCCCGGCGACGCGACATTCTGGCCGACGAAGAAACCCTCTACGGGTTCTACGAGGCACGCCTGCCCGCCGAGATCCACCAGACGGCGACGTTCGACAGCTGGTACAAGGTCAACAGCCAGAAGAACCCCGATCTTCTGATCATGCGCGAAGAGGACGTACTGGCCCGCGAGGCCAGCGAAGTCACTGCCGCGCAATACCCTGACACCCTGCGTCTGGGCGATCTGAGCCTGCAGCTGAGCTACCACTTCGAGCCCAACCACCCTCGCGACGGCGTCACTCTGCGCGTGCCCGCGCCGCTGCTGCCGGCCTTGCCGGGCGAGCGCCTGGAATGGCTGGTGCCGGGGTTGCTGGAGGCCAAGTGCATTTCCCTGGTGCGCAACCTGCCCAAAGCCCTGCGCAAGAATTTCGTGCCGGTGCCGGACTTCGTTCGCGCCGCCCTCGCACGTCTGACCTTCGGCGAAGGCTCTTTGCCCCAGGCCCTGGGCCGCGAACTGCTGCGCATGACCGGCGCGCGGGTCAGCGACGAGGCATGGGCCGAGGCCGCGCAGCAGGTCGACAGCCATCTGCGCATGAACATCGAAGTGCTCGACGGCCAAGGCAAATTTCTCGGTGAGGGACGTGACCTGGCCGAGCTCACCGCGCGTTTCGCCGAGGCCAGCAGCGCCGCATTGGCGGTGCCGAATACCGCGAAGAGCCAGCAACCGGTGCAGGCCAAGGCGTTCGCCAAGGTCGAGCAGACCACCCAGCAGAACATCGCCGGACTGTCGATGACGGTCTACCCGGCCTTGGTCGAGGAAGGCGGCACGGTCAAGGAAGGGCGGTTCTCGACCAGCGCCGAAGCCGAGTACCAGCACCGACGCGCCCTGCAGCGGCTGCTGCTGCTGCAACTGGCCGAACCGGCCAAGTTCCTGCGCAGCAAGTTGCCGGGCCAGACCGAACTGGGCCTGCTGTACCGCGAACTCGGCCGTGTCGAAGCCCTCGTCGAGGACATCCTGCTGGCCAGCCTGGACAGTTGCGTGCTGGAAGGTGAAGCGAGCCTGCCGCGCGACGGTGTGGCCCTGGCAGCACTGGCCGAGCGCAAGCGTGGCGCCTGGGCAGAGCACGCCGAACGCCTGGCGCGCCTGACGTTGGATATCCTCAAGCTGTGGCATGGCTTGCAAAAGCGCTTCAAGGGCAAGATCGATCTGACCCATGCCGTGGCGCTGAACGATATCAAGCAGCAGTTGGGCAATCTGGTCTATCCCGGTTTCGTACGCGATACCCCGGCAGCCTGGCTCAAGGAAATGCCGCGCCTGCTCAAGGCGGTCGAGCTACGCTTGGAGAAACTGCCGAGTCAGGTGCAGAAAGATCGGGTCTGGAGCGGCGAGTTGGCCAATCTCTGGAGCCAGTATCAGACACGCCTGAACAAGCATGGCCAGGAGGGCAAGCGTGATCCACAGCTGGAGGTATACCGCTGGCTGCTGGAGGAGTATCGAGTGTCGTTGTTCGCGCAACAGTTGGGCACCAAGGTGCCCGTGTCGGACAAGCGCTTGAGCAAGCAGTGGAGTGCAGTGGACGCCTGAGTGCGGCCCGGTCTTTCGACTCGGGCTTGCGTGGCATTCATCTGATTGAGTTGCCCCTAACAATAGAGGAACGACCGTGCATAACGTCGTCATCAGCGGCACCGGCCTGTACACACCGGCCCAGAGCATCTCCAACGAGGAGCTGGTCGAGTCTTTCAACACTTATGTAGCCGCCTTCAACCAGGACAACGCTGCGGCCATCGAGCGCGGCGACGTGCAGGCACTGGCCCCCTCCAGCGCGGCCTTCATCGAGAAAGCCAGCGGCATCAAGAGCCGCTTCGTCATGGACAAGGCGGGCATTCTCGATCCGCAGCGGATGAAACCCAACCTGCCCGAGCGCAGCAACGAAGAGCAGTCGATTCTGTGCCAGATGGCCGTGGCTGCAGCGGAGCAGGCGCTGCAACGCGCCGGTCGCACGGCTGCCGACGTCGACGCGGTGATCGTTGCCTGTTCCAACCTGCAACGGCCCTACCCGGCGGTGGCCATCGAGGTGCAACAGGCGCTGGGTATTCAGGGCTTCGGTTTCGACATGAACGTGGCGTGTTCGTCGGCCACCTTCGGTATCCAGCAAGCGAGCAACAGCGTGCAGCTGGGGCAGGCGCGAGCGGTGCTGGTGGTGAGTCCGGAGATCTGCACCGGCCACCTGAATTTCCGCGACCGCGACAGCCACTTCATTTTCGGCGATGCGGCCACTGCCGTGTTGGTGGAGCGTGCGGACCTGGCCACTTCGGCGCACCAGTTCGACATCGTCAGCACCCGTCTGCAGACCCAGTTTTCCAACAACATTCGCAACAACTTCGGTTTTCTGAATCGGGCGGAGGCGCTGGGGCCTGGTGGAGAGGACAAACTGTTCGTCCAGGAAGGCCGCAAGGTGTTCAAGGAAGTCTGCCCGATGGTCGCCGAGCTGATCGCCGCCCACCTGGCGCAGAACGACATTGCCGTCCAGGCCGTCAGGCGGTTCTGGCTGCACCAGGCCAACCTGAGCATGAACCACTTGATCGTGAAGAAGCTGCTGGGCCGCGATGCCAGCGTCGAGGAGGCGCCGGTGATTCTCGACCGCTATGCCAACACCAGTTCGGCCGGCTCGGTGATCGCCTTGCATACCCATCAGGACGACCTGGCCGCGGGTTCGCTCGGTGTGCTGAGCTCGTTCGGTGCAGGCTATTCGATTGGTAGCGTGATTCTGCGCAAGCGCTGATCGACGGCGGCAGTGGCATTGAAAAAGGCGCAACCTGCGATGCACTCGCAGCTTGCGCCTTTTGTCTGAAGCGAGGAGAGCAGGCTTAGAACTTGGCTTCCAGGTCCAGCTGCAGGGTGTTCACGTCGGCATCGGTACGGGTACGGCTGGCGACGTCGGATTCGGCCAGGAAGTAGGTGGCACCGACGGCGAAGTTCTTGTCGATCTCGTAGCCCAGCTTAACCTTGTGGCCGCGCGAGCCGGTGAAACCGTTGGCGAAGTCGGAGTCGGTGAACGCGCCCACCACGGCATTGCGTTGCACGTCGCGGTAGTTGTAGTCCAGACCGAAGCCGGCGAACTTGGTCTTGAAACCGGTCAGCCAGGCCGTGTCCTGCTTGCCGACCGTGGCGGTGGCTTCGGCATCGCCGTTGACCACGTACTGGCCATAGATCGACAGCGGCAGGGGCAGGCCGGTGATGTCCAGTTGACCGAAGCCTTCGTACAGGGTGAATTCGGTCGAGGCGTTACCGTTGACGGCCAGTACGGCAGCGGCGTTGGTGGCGTTGTCGTTGTCGTAGGAATAGACGCTGCCGCCCAGGGTCATCTTGACGTTGTCGCCCAGCGCGAAGCGCGCGCCGGCCTGGCCGGTGTACATGCGCAGGTCATGTTCGAACTGGCGACCTTCACCGTCGATGTTGTCGGTCAGCACGTAGTAGCCGGTGCTGCCGAACAGTTCGGCGCCGCCCAGTGGCAGCTTGTAGGTGGCGGCCACACCCTCGGGGTTGATGTCGCCGTCCCAGATCACGTCGCCCATGCTGACCCAGGGCTGGCTCATCTTGCCGCCGATCAGGTGCAGGTCCTTGACGGCCGTTGGGTGCCAGTCCAGGTAGGCCTGATCGAGCCAGATGGATTTCTTGCTGAAGGCGCCATCCAGGCTCTGGTTGGTGGAGCGGGCATCGGCGCTGCTGCCGGTGGCAACGCGGATACCGGCATCGACCTGCGGGTTGATCTCGCTGTAGACGCCCAGACGTGCGCGGATGCGCTGGCGGTCCTGGTTGCGATCGCCGCTGGAACCATCACGTTCGCCGTCGACGTTGATGCTTTCATGACGCAGGCGCACGTCGCCCTTGATCTGGGTCTTCGCGGCCCAGGCGACTTTCTGGTCGAATGCGCTCATCTTCTTCGACTGTTCGGCGGCAGCCACTTGTTGGGCCTGTTTCTCACTGTCCAGCTCGGTCTTCAGTTCGGCGTATTGCGCAGCATTGATCGAACCGTTGGCGCGCAGCATGTCGAGCAGCTTGGCATCGACCGCAGCACTGGCCTGGCTGCTGATGGCCATCAGAACGGTGGCGCTCAGGCTGACCTTGGTGAGTGTTGAAACACGACGCATGACATTCTCCCTATCGCAAAAAAAGGCCGGCAAGCGCCGAACCTGAAAGTGCTTTCGGACACGCCTGGCAGATGGCGTGGCAGACCCCGAAAAACTGGCGCAAGTATTGCGAGGGGTGATGACAAAACAATGTCAGAACAATGGCTTAGTGATTACATTGAAAAGACGGTATGCATTGATCCAGAGCGCTCGCCGAGTGATGGCACCGTATTGGCGGGTGACCGCAGGCAGAGGCTGCGCGATACTGCTCGGCACGTCTCATCCATTGGAGCCTACCGATGCCGTTGCATGTTGCTGCCAGCTTGTCCGCCATCGACGCCGCGCAATGGGACGTGCTGCTGCCCGAATCCCAACCGTTCCTGCGCCATGGCTTTCTCAGCTCGCTGGAAGACAGTGGAAGTCTGGGCGAGCGCTCCGGTTGGGCGCCGGAGCACTTGGTGCTGATCGAAGAGGGGCAACTGGTGGCGGCCTTGCCCAGCTACCGTAAATGGCATTCGTATGGGGAGTATGTGTTCGATCACGGCTGGGCCGACGCCTGCGCGCGGGCCGGTATCGACTACTATCCCAAGCTGCTGGGGGCGGTGCCGTTCAGTCCGGTCAGCGGCCCACGCCTGTTGATGCGTCGGCCCGAGCATGGCGTCGAGTTGCTGCGCAGTGTGCCGGGGTACCTGGAGCTGGAAGGGCTCAGTGGTGCGCATGTCAATTTCACCGATCCTGCCTTTGATGCGCTGATCGGCGCCGAGGAAGGCTGGATGGAACGGCTGGGTTGCCAGTATCACTGGCATAATCGTGGCTATCGGGATTTCGAGGACTTTCTCGATGCGCTCAGCTCGCGCAAGCGCAAGCAGATGCGCAAGGAACGTGAACAGGTGCGGGCGCAAGGCATCGAGTTCGAATGGCGCGAGGGCGGGCAGGTCAGCGAGGCCGAATGGGATTTCGTCTATGCCTGCTATGCCAATACCTACCACGTGCGTGGACGCTCTCCCTATCTGACTCGTGACTTCTTCAGTCTGCTGGCCGAGCGCATGCCCGAGGCGATCCGCGTGGTGTTGGCGACCCATGAACGTCGGCCCGTGGCGATGGCTTTCAGTCTGCTGGGAGGCGACAGCTTCTATGGTCGTTATTGGGGATGCCTGGCCGAGTATGACCGGCTGCACTTCGAGACCTGTTTCTATCAGGGCATGGACTATGCGATTGCCCACGGTATCCAGCGTTTCGATGCCGGGGCCCAGGGTGAGCACAAGTTGATCCGCGGGTTCGAGCCAGTGATCACGCGGTCATGGCACTACCTGCGGCATCCGGGATTGCGGGTTGCGGTGGAGAATTTTCTGCAAGAGGAGCGGGTGGGGGTGCTGGGGTACGCGGAGCAAGCGCGGGAGGCGTTGCCGTATCGGCAGGCCTGAGTCATTCATTACTGGGTGCCTGACTTGTAGGAGCGGCCATTGGCCGCGAAGGGAGCGCTATGGTGTGTCAGGCGAGCCGCGGTGACGTCTTCGCGGCCGATGACCGCTCCTACAGGGGGGTCCCATGGCCCCGTGAGCCATGGGAGCGCCAGGATCAATCCATCCCGACGAAACCGCCGGTCTGATGGTGCCAGAGGCGTGCATACAGGCCCTGCTGTGCCAGAAGCTCGGTATGACTACCGATTTCCACCACCTTGCCTTTCTGCAACACCACCAGGCGATCCATCTTGGCGATGGTCGACAGCCGGTGGGCAATCGCGATCACGGTCTTGCCCTTCATCAAGGTTTCCAGGCTTTCCTGAATCGCCGCCTCGACTTCGGAGTCGAGCGCCGAAGTCGCTTCGTCCATGATCAGGATCGGTGCATTCTTCAGCAGCACGCGGGCAATGGAGATGCGCTGGCGCTGACCACCGGACAGCTTCACGCCGCGCTCCCCGACATGGGCATCGAAACCGCGACGACCTTCACTGTCGGATAACAATGGCAGGAAATCATCGGCACGCGCCTTGCGCACCGCTTCCCAGACCTGCTCCTCGGTGGCATTGGGCTTGCCGTAGCGCAAGTTGTCGAGAATGGAGCGGTGCAGCAGCGACGTGTCCTGAGTGATCAGGCCAATCTGCTCGCGCAGGCTTTCCTGGGTCACGTCGGCAATGTCCTGGCCATCGATCAGAATGCGCCCGCTGGGCAGGTCGTAGAGACGCAGCAGCAGGTTGACCAGTGTCGATTTGCCCGCCCCGGAAGGCCCGATCAACCCGATCTTCTCCCCCGGACGAATATCCAGGGTCAGGCCCTCGATGATGCTGTCGCCCTTGGGGTAGTGGAAATGCACGTCTTCGAAACGCACGTTGCCGCGGTCGACCTTGAGCCGTGGCGCGCCCTTCTTGTCGGTCACGCTGACCGGTTGGGCGATGGTCTGCAGGCCGTCCTGCACCATGCCGATGTTTTCGAAGATGCCGTTGACCACCCACATGATCCAGCCGGACATGTTGACGATACGGATCACCAAGCCCGTTGCCAGAGCGATTGCCCCCACGGAAATCAGCGATTGCGTCCACAGCCACAGGGCAAGGCCCGTAGTGCCGACGATCAACAGACCGTTGATGGTGGTGATGGCGAAATCCATGGCCGTGATCACCCGGCTGGCCAGTTGGGTTTTCTCGGTCTGCTCGCTGATTGCGTCACGGGCGTACTGTTGTTCCATGCTGGTGTGGGCAAACAGCTTGAGCGTGGCGATGTTCGAATAGCCATCGACGATGCGCCCCATCAACTTCGAGCGGGCGTCGGAGGACACTACCGAACGTTCCTTGACCCGCGGAACGAAGTAATACAGCGAAATCACATAGGCGATGATCCACAGGATCAGCGGAATCATCAGCCGCCAGTCGGCCTCGGCGAACAGCACCAGGGCACTGATCGCATAGATGAGCACATGCCACAGCGCATCGACCGCCGCCACCGCCGAGTCGCGCAGGGAGTTGCCGGTCTGCATGATGCGCTGGGCAATGCGTCCGGCGAAGTCGCTGTGGAAGAAGTTCATGCTCTGCTTGAGCACGTAGTTGTGGTTCTGCCAGCGGATCAGGCTGGTCATGCCCGGGCTGATCGCCTGGTGCACCAGCAGGTCATGCAGGCCGATGAAGATGGGCCTCAGGACCAGCGCCACCACCATCATCCAGGTCAGCTCCAGCGCGTTGTCGCTGAAGAAGTGCACGTTGGGCGTGCCCTGGGCCATGTCGATGATGCGACTGAGGTAGCGAAACAGCGCGACCTCGATCAACGCGCCGATCAGGCCGACCACCAGCAGCGTGGCGAAGCTGGGCCAGACCTGCTTGAGGTAGTAGATGTAGAAGGCCAGGACCTTGTTGGGAGGCGTTTCCGTAGGCGCTTCGCGGAAGATATCGATCCATTGTTCGAAGCGGCGATAAATGCTCAAGCGTGCTCTCCTGTGCGGGTTGACGGTCCTGGCTGAGACATGGCCGGCAGGGCGCGCGGCTTAGTCCACGCGTTTCGCCGATTTGATCATGATCGGATCACTGGGCACGTTCTGCATGCCGCTTTTGGTGGTCGTCGGCGTGTTGGCGATGTTGTCGACCACTTCCATGCCCTTGACCACCTTGCCGAAGACCGCGTAGCCAAAATCGCGACCACCATGGTCAAGGAAATCGTTGTCCTTCTGATTGATGAAGAACTGGCTGGTGGCCGAGTCCTTTACTTGAGTGCGCGCCATCGCGAGGGTTCCCCGCACGTTGTGCAAACCATTGTCGGCCTCGTTCTTGATCGGGGCCTGGGTAGGCTTTTCACGCATGTTGGCGTCGAAGCCACCGCCTTGCACCATGAAGCCCGGGATCACGCGGTGAAAAACCGTGTTGTTGTAATGGCCCTTGTCGACGTAGGCGAGGAAGTTGGCGGTGCTGATCGGCGCCTTGACCGCGTCCAGTTCGACTTCGATCGCGCCCATGCTGGTGTCGAGCAACACATGGGGGTGCTGGGCATCGGCAGCCATCAGGTGGCCTGCGAAGGAGAGGGAGCAGGCGGTCAGGAGGATTTTCTTCAGCATCGGTACGAGGTCCTTGAGGGGGGAGGCATAGGCTTTGAGCCGCAAGTGGCGCAAGCGTTCGGGGCAATGTAGCAAGCGTGCCGCCAAAGGGCGGCCCAGGCGAGCCGGCTTGGAAAAAATGAATGTTACTTAATGTTCGCAAGACGAGAGTCAGTCGTCCTGGTTCATGACGACACTGACCTGCTCCAGGGCCGGAATCGGCACGTCCAGAGGCGCGGTGTCGAAGGTGCGCAGCAACTCGACGAGAATCTGCGTGGCCGGACCCAGCGGCTTGTCCTTGTTCGAATACAGATAGAAGGTCGGGTGCCGACTGCCGCCTTGTTCCAGGGGCAGGGCGGCGAGGGTGCCCTCGCGCAGCTCACGATCGATCATGTGTCGGGGCAGCCAGGCGAAGCCCAGGCCACTGCCGACGAAGCTGGCAGCCGTGGCCAGACTGCCGACCGTCCAGCGCTGCTCCGCGCCTAGCCAGCCGACGTCACGCGGTTGCTGGCGGCCCGAATCGCGGATCACCACCTGCATGTGGCCGTGCAGATCCTGCACGCTGAGCGCGCGACCCATGCTCAGCAACGCGTGCTCGGGGTGGGCCACGGCGATGAATTCGATGGCGCTCAGTTCGGTGCCCAGGTAGCCCGGTATGCCGTAGCCGCTGATCGCCAGGTCGGCGACGCCTTCCTGCAGCACTTCCTCGACCCCCGACAGCACTTCTTCGCGCAGCCGTACGCGACAGCCGCGGCTCTGCGGCATGAACGCGGTAAGGGCGCGGATCAGCCGTGCATTGGGATAGGCAGCGTCGACCACCAGGCGCACTTCGGCTTCCCAGCCCTGCTCCATGTGGTGGGCGAGGTCTTCCAGCTGGCTGGCCTGGTTGACCAGTTGGCGGGACCTGCGCAACAGCACCGCGCCGGCATCGGTGAGCACCGCCCTGCGGCCGTCGATGCGCAACAGCGGCACGCCGAGCTGGTCCTGCATGCGCGCCACGGTGTAGCTGATCGACGACTGCGAACGGTGCAGGGCTTCGGCAGCCTGGGCGAAGCCGCCGTGGTCGACCACGGCCTGCAGGGTTCGCCATTGCTCAAGGGTGACGCGGGGCGCTTTCATCTTCGACTCCTGGTGTCCTAAGCTGGCAGCCCGCCACGGAGACTGCTCGATGATCAAATGCTGCGTTGTAGTGCTGGCCCTGCTGCCAGGCGTGTGTTTCGCCTACCCCATCGACGTGCAGAAGCAGCTCGACGACACCGACATTCTGGTCACGGCCCACGACACCGCCCCCGACATGGCCGCCGTGACCCTGCAGAACTACGGAGCCCGCGCGGCGCAGTGCAGTGTGCGCTTTCGCAATGGCCCCGAGCCGGTGCGGACCCGGCGGGTCAGCGTCGCCGCAGGGGCGTCGACCGACGCGGTGGCCAGCTTCAAGCGCAGCATTCTCAGGTTGCGAATCGAGGTGCAATGCCAGTCGAGCGTGTAGCCACCGGCACAGATGCGACACAGGGTAGAGCAATGATCGGACAAGACAACTCATTTGATGAATCACGGTAGCGATCCGCGGTGCGCTTCACTGGCCTGACCCGGCCCACATGCGCTAAGGTCCGCGCCTCGCCAATTCGGGACGCACCATGCAATACCTTCTGATCGTCACCCTCATCCAGGCTTTCTCTTTCAGCTTGATCGGCGAATACCTCGCTGGCCACGTCGACAGCTACTTTGCTGTGCTCGCCCGGGTGCTGCTCGCCGGGCTGGTATTCCTGCCGCTGACGCGCTGGCGTCAGGTCGAACCGCGCTTCCTGCGCGCCATGCTGCTGATCGGCGCGCTGCAGTTCGGCATCACCTACGTCTGTCTGTACCTGAGCTTTCGGGTCTTGAGCGTGCCGGAGGTGCTGCTCTTCACCATCCTGACGCCAGTGCACGTGACGCTGATCGAGGACGCGTTGAACCGTCGTTTCAACCGTTGGGCGCTGGTGGCGGCGCTGGTCGCGGTGGCGGGGGCCGCAGTGATTCGTTTCGACCGCGTCAGCCCGGACTTCTTCATCGGTTTCCTGTTGCTGCAGCTGGCCAACTTCACCTATGCGGCCGGACAGGTGCTGTACAAGCATCTGCTGGCGCGCCACCCCAGCGACCAGCCACAGTACCGACGCTTCGGCTACTTCTACGTCGGTGCCTTGCTGGTGGTGCTGCCGGCCTTCCTGCTGTTCGGCAACCCCCACAATCTGCCACAGACGCCGGTACAGTGGAGCGTGCTGGCGTTCCTGGGGCTGGTGTCAACGGCGCTTGGCATGTATTGGTGGAACAAGGGCGCCAGCCGCGTGCCGGGCGCCACACTGGCGGTGATGAACAATCTCCACGTGCCGGTCGGCCTGCTGCTCAACCTGCTGATCTGGAATCAGGACGAGCCCTTGGGGCGACTGTTCCTCGGCGGTGGTGTGATCTTGTTCTCGGTCTGGTTGAGTCGGTTGGATGCGCGCGCCCAGATCGCTAGCCGATAGTGGGGGCAGGGCGGGAAGGTGATGCAAGCAGCCCTGCATGCAGCGAGATACCCAGTGCACGCGTCACCTTCAGTATCGTCGCGAAGCTCGGATTGCCGTCCTCCGAAAGAGCCTTGTACAGACTTTCCCGACCCAGCCCGGTGTCCCTCGCCACCTGGGCGATGCCCTTGGCGCGCGCAATGTTGCCCAACGCCTTGGCAATGAATGCCGCGTCATCACCAGCTTCGGCCATGCAAGCATCGAAGTACATGATCATGTCTTGATCGGTTTTGAGATGTTCGGCGCTATCCCATTCCCGTAGCTTGATTTTCATCGTTCCTGTTCCTGAAGTTGTTGTGCCATACGCTTGGCGGTAGCAATGTCGGAGGACTGTGTCGACTTGTCGCCACCGGCCAACAGCACTATCCAGCACTGCTCGTGTCGCATGAAGTACAGGCGGTACCCTGGCCCAAAATGAAGCCGCATCTCGCATACGCCTTCTCCCACTGACTGCCAGTCACCCCAGTTCCCGTCTTCCAGCCTGTCGATCCGGGCCTGGATCCGTATGGCTGCCTGGCGATCACGCAATCGAGTGAACCAGCGCTCAAACACATCCGTTGTGGCTATCTTCATCAGCATAGATCCGTATCCCATGGGATACAAATTTTCTTGAACGCTGGTTCCTAGGACAAGCCCGAAACTGTGTACCGGGGTTTCCAGGTATCGTCTTCTACTTTATGGGCCGGGTGGGCGACCGCATTGTGCCTACCGTATGCGGGGCGTAGAATCCGCCGCATCTGGCGTCGCCCCTCAAACTCATAACAATCATTCATTGCATGCTCCGCTTGGCTTGAGGGTCAGGCGGCACACGTATGCGTGGTGTTTGTTAAGGCGCGACCGTTCCCACTATTTTTGAGAGTCGCTGAAGCCATCCAATGAATACGCCTTCGAATACACCCACAGGCAGCTGGTCCAGCGTGATTGCGTTGGCGCTGGCGGCTTTCATCTTCAATACCACGGAGTTCGCGCCGGTCGGGTTGTTGACCTCGATCGGTCTGAGCTTTGCGATGCCGACGGCGCAGGTGGGGCTGATGTTGACGGTGTATGCCTGGGTGGTGTCGCTGATGTCGCTGCCGATCATGCTGCTCACGCGCAACATCGAGCGGCGTCGGTTGCTGATCGGCGTGTTCATCCTGTTCGTGGCCAGCCATGCGGTGTCCAGTATCGCCTGGAGCTATGGCGTGCTGCTGGCCAGCCGTATCGGCATCGCGTTCGCCCACGCCTTGTTCTGGTCGATCACGGCATCGCTGGCGGTGCGGCTGGCGCCACCGGGCAAGCACACTCAGGCGCTGGGCCTGCTGGCCACCGGCACGTGCCTGGCCATGGTGCTGGGCGTGCCATTGGGGCGGGTGGTCGGTGAAGCGCTGGGCTGGCGCACCACATTCGTGGGAATCGGCGTGGTGGCCACGCTAGTGGCGCTGTGGCTGGCGAAAAGCCTGCCGGCGCTGCCCAGCCAGAATTCAGGTTCGCTGCGCAGCCTGCCCATGCTGCTCAAGCGGCCGGTGCTGGTGGCGTTGTATGTGACGACTGCGCTGGTGATTACCGCTCAGTACACCGCTTACAGCTACATCGAACCCTTCGTGCAGGCTGCGGCGCGCATGAGCGGGGAAATGACCACGACGCTGCTGTTGCTGTTCGGCGGTGCCGGGGTGATCGGCTCGCTGGTGTTCAGCCGCTACAGCGGTCGCTATCCGCGTGGTTTCATGGTGGCGTCGATCGCGTTGCTGGCCCTCTGCCTGATGCTGTTGCTGCCGTTGGCGCGCTACGCCACCTATCTGGGTGGGGTGAGTGTGGTCTGGGGCATTTCGATCATGTGCTTCAGCCTGGCGATGCAGTCCAAGGTCCTGGAGCTGGCCCCGGATGCCACGGACGTGGCCATGGCGCTGCATTCGGGGATCTACAACGTCGGTATCGGCGGTGGGGCGTTGCTGGGCAGTGTGGTGATCACCCAGGTGGGCGTGGCCAACATCGGCCTCGTTGGCGCGTTGATGGCAGGGGCGGGTCTGCTTCTGTGTTGGCACACGACCTATCGGCGCGTTCAGTCAGCGCCTGCCTCGGGTTGATCGATCTGCAATATCGCGTTGATCGCTGACGCGGCTCGCGCCGCTGCTACAGGGGATGCGTTGATGCTGGACGCGGGTTGGCCGTTGGTGCACGCGAATGCGTTGTTGCCGGACGTGGCTTGCGCCGCTGGTGCACGGAATGCGGTCTCTGTAGCAGCGGCGCGAGCCGCGTCGGCGGCGCACGCGGTTTGTCTGGCTAAACGCATTGCGGCCGAATGCAGCATCGAGGGCGTAACTAACGGTTCCGCTGCAAACCCTTTTTAAAATACAATCGATCTCATTTACATCTGACAGGATGCCGATGATGGTCGAGCCGGCGAGGGTGGACGCTCGGGCGTTCGAGACGCTCTATCGCGACAATCGCAGCTGGCTGGAGCAATGGCTCAGCCGGCGCCTGGGCAGTGCCTGGGATGCGGCGGACCTGAGCCAGGATACGTTCATCCGGGTGCTGGCCAGTTCTCAGTCGGTGGCCGAGTTGCAGGAGCCGCGTGCTTACCTCAAGACGGTCGGCAAACGGCTGCTGATCAATTTCTACCGTCGGCGCAGTCTGGAACAGGCCTATCTCGACGCGCTCGCCACCCTGCCCGCCGATGTCGCACCTGCGCCGGAACAGCGCTGGCAGGTGCTGGAAACCCTGCACGCTCTGGATCAACTGCTCGATGGCTTACCGGCCAAGGTTCGCCGGGCCTTTCTACTCAGCCAGCTAGAAGGGTTGGGCTATCGAGAAATCGCCGAGCGCTTGAAGGTCACCGAGCGCAGCGTCAAGCGCTACATGGCCCAGGCCTACGAACATTGCCTGCTGGCCGAACTGTGCTGAATGCCGAGCCGAGGGACGAAACCCGCCACGCTGCCCGCTCGGCGGCCCGCTGGTGGGTGTGCATGGAGTCTGGCGCCGTCACGGAACAGGACCTCGCCCGCCTGCAACGCTGGCGCCAAGCCAGTGAGGCGAATGAGTCCGCCTGGCGCCGGGTAGCGGCGCTCAAGGGCCGTTTCCAGGTTCTGCCGCCGGCGCTGGCAATGGCCAGCCTCGATCGTCCCGGCCACGGCCGCCGCGACCTGCTCAAGGGGTTGTTGGGGCTGACCGTGGCTGCGCCGGCCGCCTGGTGGGTTGCGCGTGAGCTGCCCATCGATGCCTGGCGCGCCGACGTGGCCACCGCCACCGGCGAGCGACGCCAATTGACCTTGGCCGATGGCAGCGTGTTGCACATCAATACCGCCACTGCGGTCGATATCGACCCTGGCCAACGGCAACTCACGCTGCTGCGCGGGGAGATTCGGTTGCGTCTGGCCAATGCCATGCCGTTCGACATCCATACGCCGCTTGGCAGCGTGAGGCTTGACCAGGGTGAAATCAATGTGCGCCAGGACGACGGCCTCTGTCGGCTGTCGGTACTCACCGGGCAGGCCGATGTGCGGCCTACCGGTTTTGCGCCGCTCACCTTGCGCGCGGGCCAGCACGTTCAGTTGTCCGGCACCGGTCCAGGTCCGATCGAGCGCTTCGACCCTCGCCAGCCTGGCTGGCGCGAGGGCGTGATCGTTGCGTTGGACCAGCCTCTTGGGGATTTTCTGCGCGATCTGGATCGCTATCGTCCCGGCATCTTGCGCTGGCAGCCGGAGCTGGAAGCGCTGCGCGTCACGGGCAGTTTTCGTCTGGAAGATCCAGATCAGGTGCTGAACCTGCTGGCTGTCAGTCTGCCGCTGCGGGTCCAGTGGCGCACACGCTATTGGGCCACGCTGGTGCCACAGGAAAAACCTGCCTAGCGCCTGTCCCCTTTTTCGCGCTCGCTTGTCATGGAGAGGTAAGCACACTCAAAGAGCCTTCAGCCATGCCCCCTCGGCCCCCTCGTTCGTTTCTCCGTTACAGCCGCACAGCCTCGGCGCACTACGCGCGTGCCTTGCCCCTCAGCCTTCTGCTTGGCATTGCACCCATGCCCATGCAGATGGCGTTTGCCGAGGACGCAGCCCGTGTCTACAACGTACCCCGAGGCGAACTCGCCGCCTCGTTGACCCGCTTTGCCAGCCAGGCGGGCGTCAGCCTGTCGGTGGCGCCTGCCTTGGTCAACGGTCGGCAGAGCGCCGGTCTGGTCGGCGAGTACAGCGTGGAGGGCGGCTTCGCTCAACTGCTGGCCGGCAGCGGTCTGCGCCTGCAAGCGGTGGGAGAGGATGCCTATACGCTCGTGGCTGCGCCCTTGGGTGCCGACGTGCTGGAGATCACGCCCACCACCGTGACCGGTGCCGCACAAGGCAGCGTGACGGAGCAGCCCTATGCCGGTGGGCAGGTCGCACGCAGTGGCGCTCAAGGTTTGCTCGGCGCACGTGACTTCATGGACACGCCCTTCAGCATGACCAGCTACACCAGCGAGACCGCGCGAAATCAGCAGGCCCGCACCCTGGGCGATCTGGTGGCCAGCGACCCGGCAGTGCGTACCACCAACCCGGCCGGCGGGCGTTTCGAGCAGTTCACCATCCGCGGCTTCAGCCTGTTCAACAGCGATGTGTCGTACAACGGGCTATACGGAATACTGCCCACGTACTCCATCGACATGGAGATGGCCGAGCGGGTGGATATCCTCCGTGGGCCCAGCCAGTTGATCAACGGCATCTCCCCTCGGGGCAGCGTCGGCGGCGGTATCAACGTGGTGCCCAAGCGCGCCACCGACACGCCGATCAACGAGCTCACCGCCAGCTATGCCTCCGACAGCCAGGCCGGTGGCGCCTTGGACATCGGCCGACGCTTTGGCCAGGACAACCAGTTTGGCCTGCGCCTGAACGCGGTGAAACAGGCGGGCGACACTACCTGGGACAAGCAGAGCGTGGACCGGGAAATGGCCGTGATCGGCCTGGATTTCCGCGGCGAACGCCTGCGGCTGTCTACCGATGTTGGGCATACCGAGCGTGATACCGATGCGCCTCAGGAGCGTGTTCAGGTCGGCGCCAATGCCCGCGTGCCCGGTGCCAACCATGTGCGCGACAACTATGCGCAGGGCTGGAGCAAGGCGCGTACCCAGGATACCTTCGGGGCGTTCAATGGTGAGTATGATCTGAGCGATTCGCTGATGCTGTACGGCAGCGTCGGTGCTAGGGAGAGTAATCATGATTTCCTTCGGCACAACGTGTCGGTCATCAATGATGCCGGCGATTTCGACGTGCTGCCCCGCGACTTCACCCGTGATGAAAGCGTACGCACGGCCACGCTGGGCGCGCGCAAGTGGCTGCAGACCGGCCCGGTCAGCCACGAGCTGAACCTGGCTGTCAGTCATTTCTACATGGACTTCACCAATGGCGGCGCGCGCTACGCCAGGGGGCGCAGCAATCTCTACGCGCCCGTTGCCACGGCGACGCCGTCCAACCCCACCCGTCAGGACCCCAAGGTCTATACCGAGAACCGGTTCGACGGCGTGGCCCTGTCCGACACTCTTGGCTTCTTCGACGATCGGCTGCTGTTGACCCTCGGTGGTCGCTGGCAGCGGGTCAAGGTGGATGACTGGAGCGATGGGGTGAAAGGCGATACGGCTTACGACGAGGAAAAGTTTTCACCGTCTGCGGGCGTGCTCTACAAGCTCACCGACGAGCTGTCGTTGTATGCGAACTATCTGGAAGGTCTGAGCCAAGGCAAGATTGCGCCTTCCACGTCGATCAACGAAGACGAGATATTCCCGCCTTTCATCAGCCGGCAGGTCGAGGTAGGTGCGAAGTACGATCTCGGCAGCCTGGCCATCACCGCCGCTGCTTTTCGCATCAAGCAGCCGGCGTACGAAACCAACGCGCTCACCCGCACCTTCGGCCCCAATGGCAAGCGCGAGAACAATGGCGTGGAATTGAGTGTGTTCGGCGAACCGCTGACGGGCGTGCGCCTGCTGGGCGGGGTGATGTACATCGACAGCGAGTTGACGGGCACCAGCGCAGGGGCCTTCGATGGCAACCGCGCACCGGCCACGCCCGAGCTCAATGTCAATTTGGGGGCGGAGTGGGACGTTCCGGCATTGCCCGGGTTGACCCTCACCGGGCGCGGTATCTATTCCAGCTCGCAATACCTGGATCAGGCCAACAGCAAGGAAATCGACAGTTGGGAGCGATTCGATGTAGGTGCCCGGTATGCATTCAAGGTGCAGGGCAAGGCGGTTACCCTGCGCGCCAATGTCGAGAACCTACTGGACAAACGCTACTGGGCCTCGGCCGGCGCCTCCGACGACAGCGAACCTGGTTTGACCCTCGCTACCCCGCGAACCTATCTGGTTTCTGCCACGGTCGGCTTCTGACTGTCCGTGGGATCGGCCATCTGTGGGAGCAGTCATCTGTGGAGGCAGGCATCTGTGGAGGCAGGCATCTGTGGGAGCGGGCTCTGCCCGCGAAAAGAGCACCGCGGTGTGTCAGGTGTACGGCGGTGAGGCCTTCGCGGGCAGAGCCCGCTCCCACAGTGGAGCGGTGCTCGCCTGCCCCATTGCGGGGTGCTGCTAACCTGTGGAGCACCAACAAATTGTGGGAGCGGTGCTCGCCTGCCCCATTGCGCGGTGCTGCTTACCTGTGGAGCACCGACAAACTGTGGGAGCGGGCTCTGCCCGCGAAGAAGGCGCCGCGGATTTCGGCGTCACACCTTGAAGCGCCCGACCAGGCCGCGCAGGTTCGCGGAAATGTCCGTCAGACGCCCCGACCCCGACTGCGCCGTGTGCGCATACTCCTCGACCAACTGAGCATCGGCATGAATCTGCGCGATGTGCCGGTTGATCTCTTCGGCCACCTGATGCTGCTCCTCGGCGGCCGTGGCGATCTGATTGTTCTGGTCGCGTATCGAATCGACCGACGTGCGTATCTTGTCGAAACTGTCCCGCGCCGACTGGATGCATTCGACGCTGTCCTGGGACACCTGCAGGCTGCCCTGCATCTGCTGGGTGATCACCTCGGTGCGGCGGGCAAGGTTGCCTAGCAGCCCATCGATCTCGCCGGTCGAGTCGGCCGTGCGCCGAGCCAGCGCACGTACCTCATCGGCGACCACCGCAAAACCGCGACCCTGATCACCGGCCCGAGCCGCTTCGATGGCCGCATTCAGGGCCAGCAGGTTGGTCTGCTCGGCGATCGAACGAATGGTGTCCAGAATGCTGTTGATGTTCTTGCTGTCCTGCTGCAGCAGCTGCATGGTTTCGGTCGATTGCTGCAGCTCGGAACTCAGTCTGAGCACGCTGGTGGTCGCCTCGCCGATACGCTGCTGGCCATCATGGACTTGCTGATAACCGTTGTCCGCGCTGGTGGCCGCCTGCCCGCAGGAACGGGCCACTTCATTGGCGGTGGCGACCATTTCGTTGAACGCGGTGCTGACCAGTTCCACCGCTTCGCGCTGGCGACCGGCGACTTCGTCCATGTTGCGAGCCACCTCCTGGGTGTCGGCAGCGGCCACCTGCAGATCGGAAGACGCGGTCCCGATGCGTTGCACCAATTGAGCGATCATCCCCACAAACTGGTTGAACCAGCCCGCCAGCGCCGCCGTTTCATCCTTGCCCTGGACCTTGAGCTGGCGCGTCAGGTCGCCTTCACCCTCGGCGATCTCCTGCAGACCGTTGGCGACGCCACGGATCGGACGCACGATGACACCGGCGAAGCTGGCGCCAACCAAGGCGAACACCACGGCCAGCACTGCCGCGATGGCCGCGATCAGCCAGGTCAGGTTCGAAGCCTGGGCCATCCCTTCCTCTCGCTCGATCAGGCCGATGAACCGCCAACCCAGCCCGGCCGAGCTGACGATGTTGGCCATGTAGACCTTGCCGTCGATCTCGATCTGAGTCGGGCCATCGCCATGCCTGGCCAACTCGGCGTAGTTGCCGCCCAGGTCGGCCAGCGGTTTGAAATTGTGCTTCGCATCGCTGGCATCCACCAGCACGTTGCCGTTGGCTTCGATCAGCATCAGGTAGCCGCTGGTGCCCAGCTTGATGTTCTTCACCAGTTCGGTCATCTGCTTGAGCGACACATCCAGGCCGACCACGCCGACCACCTGGCCTGCGGCGTCGGTGACACTGCGCACCGTGCCGATCAACGACACATCGTCCGGTGCCCAATAGTAGGCGTCGGTGCGCACCGTGGTTCCCGGAGCGGCCATCGCAGCCTTGTACCAGGGCCGTTGGCGCGGGTCGTAATTGGCGATCTTGGGGTCATCGGGCCAGCTGGCGTAACCACCGTCGCTCAAGCCCAGCGACAGGTAAGCCGTGCTCGGATGGGTCTTGGCGAAGCCATCGAAGATGTCCAGCAGGCGCCGATTGCTCTCGGTCAGAGGCACCTGCGCTGCGTCCGCGCCCGTGTAGTTCTTCAGATCCCTGGCAGCGACGATACGAGGATCCTTGGCGATGTACTCGACGTTCTGGCTGATGCCGTCGAAGAACTGTTTGATGCCATTGTCGATCTGCCGGATCTCACGGCCGCTGCTGTCGACGAAGTCGGCCCTGGCCGCTTCGCGCAGGTTGAAGACGACGAGCGCGGCCACCACGATGACCGGGAGGCAGGCGATGACCGCAAAGCCCCAAGTGAGTTTTTGCTTGATGTTCATGGACTATTCCGCTGGTGTTGTAAGTGTTGGTCGGCAGAAAAAGACAAGACGTGCAGCGTGAGCTCTAGGCATATTCTTTTGAGTGTTTTCTAACTATCGGCGACGAACGGCAAATCTGAATGAGGCCCATCGGCGACCGGACAGACGGAGGGGAGGAGTATCGAAAAGATTGAGGGACGAGCGTTGTTCGGCGGTACTTTCCCAACCGTTCAGAGTCTACAGAGCGACCTTCCTCACAGAGCCTTCGCGCATGCCCACCGTACCTCGCCTCCCTCTGCTCGCCGCTGCGCTGGCAGCGGTCATGCAACCCTGCCTGGCTGCGCCGCGCAGTGTGCCCTCCATCGAAACCGAAGATGCCGCATTGGGCAGTGTCGAAATCGGCGAGGCCTCCGGTCGCTTTCACCCGCAGTTGAGCATCGATGCCCGCAATGGTGATTTCGCGCGCGGCAACTACGACGATGACGCCGCCAGTCTCGATCGGATTCCGTTGCATGCCCAGGCCGGCTTCGCCCTGGACCTGCATCAGGCCGCCGACGGCAGCGCCGATGCCTGGCTGGTGTTCAGCACTAGCAACGGTTTCCACAGCGCGTCGAGCGACGAAACAGTGAGCCCACGCCGCTGGTACGAGAGCAACAACCTGCTCGGTCTGGTGGTTTCGCCCAGCGAGAGGTTGCGACTGGGCTTCGTCTATACCGTCAAGACCAGCCCGAACGATGTCGCCGCCACCACCCAGGAGGCAAGTTTCACCCTGGCCTACCAGGCTGACTCCGGGTTCGGCGCGTGGCGACCGGGACTGGCCGTCACCAGCCGCACTCAAGGTGACAGCGGTCTCTACACCCAAGGTACGCTGGAGCCCGGCATGGACTTGAGCGATGCAGGCTTGCGCCTGAGTTTCCCCAGTGCCGTCGGGGTCGGCTGGAACGGCTTCTACGGTCCCGATTCAGGTGATCGCCTGTATGCCCGTACCGGACTGGCGCTCGAGCAACCCTTCCAGTGGAGCGAAACCCGCTGGAGCGCCCGTGCCGAAGCCTTGGCCATCTATCGCGACGGCACCCTGCGCGAACTCAGCGGCCCGGACGGAGAGACCGACAGCGTCGTGCCTCAGGTGACCCTGAGTCTGTCCATGGCGTACTGAAAGAGGAGGGCGGGCGTGCCGTAGGCGACGCCCGTTCCAGCAAGGCTCAGGGCAGTGGGTTGCCGCCGGTGACACCGAACACTTCGCCGGTGATGTAGCTCGATTCCTGAGTGGCCAGCAGCACGTAGATCGGCGCGCACTCGGCTGGCTGCCCTGGACGACCCATGGGTGTTTCCGAACCGAACTCGGGGATCTTCTCCTGGGGTTGGCCACCGCTGGGCTGCAGAGGTGTCCAGAACGGCCCAGGTGCCACGGCATTGACCCGGATGCCCTTGCCGATGACCTGCTTGGCCAGAGCTTTGGTGAACGCCACGATCGAAGATTTGGTGGGCGCGTAGTCGAGCAACGTTTCCGACGGCTGATAGGCCTGGATCGACGCCGTATTGATGATGGTTGCACCCGCTGGCAGGTGCGGCAGCGCCGCCTTGCACAGCCAGAACATTGCATACACGTTGGTCTTGAAGGTCGCGTCGAACTGCTCGGTGGTGAGCTCGGCGATGTCCTTCTGGGCCGTCTGCTTGCCGGCCACGTTGACCAGCACGTCGAGTCCGCCGAGCGCCTCAACCGCCTGCTCGACCAGGGAATTGCAGAACGCTTCATCCTTCAGGTCGCCTGGCACGGCAATCGCCTTGCGCCCTTCGGCCTCGATCAAAGCAACCACTTCCCGGGCATCGGCTTCTTCCTCGGGCAGATAGTTGAGGACGATGTCGGCACCCTCGCGAGCATAGGCGATGGCTGCTGCCCGGCCAATGCCAGAGTCAGCCCCGGTAATCAGCGCCTTGCGCCCGACCATCCGGCCAAACCCCTTGTAACTGGTTTCCCCATGATCCGCCGCCGGCTGCATTTTGTGCACAGTCCCCGGCGCCGTTTGCGGCTGCTTGGGAAACTCGGGGGTCGGGTATTGGGTAAGGGGATTCTGCATGCTGTACTGGTTTTCGGTGGTCATAAGGCAGTGTCCTCTAAAGATTGCTCGGGGCTGTACGGTGCTGCACAGCATCGGGTAGTCCTGAAAATGGAGGGCGCGTGGAAAGTCATCGTTCAGTTTTTCTGGATGAAACAAAAGTGAAGTTGTTCGCGATCTTGTGGGGGAGGGGCGGGCGGCGAGCCCTCTTCCCGCGAAGCCTTCTCGTCACTTCTACGCCAAAACACCGGCTCGGCTGACGAGCTCTACCAAGACACACCTTGATTCAGAATCCTGCCTTCGGCAAAAAATGGTAACGGTATGATCTGGCGCATCCCCATCCCTTGCAGAGGTTTCCATGTCGTCCAGACTGATCGCTTACCCGGCCGTGGTCGCGTTGACCGTGCTTCTTGCTGGCTGCGACGCGGCCGAGAATGCCGCGAACAAAGTCATCGAAACGTCCAAGACACAGCTGGTCGAAGCTGCGCGCGACACTTTCAGCGAATCCGCCAAGCAGATCAACGAGACGATCGACAAGGCACAGCAAAGCGCCAAGCCGTGGATGACGGACGGTGACAAGGAAGCCGAAACCCAGCATTCGGCTGCGGATCGGGAGGAGAAGGCTAAGTCGGAGGGGTGAGTCTGGTTCGTTTCCACCGAGGCTGCGGCATGCCGTAGGAGCGGTCATCGGCCGCGAAGGGCGCACTGCGTAGTGCTTAGTACACCGCACCGCCTGGTTCGCGGCCACGGACCGCTCCTACGAAAGGCATTGCTTTCAATGCGGGCCAGTCACCGCCACCAACCCACCGCGCAGATCCGCGCCGCTGGGCTTCTGGTACACGCTCAACCCGAACTCCGGCAGCACCGCCAGCAGGTAATCGAAGATATCCCCCTGAATCCGCTCGTACTCGGCCCAGGCCGTGGTGCGAGTGAAGCAGTAGATTTCCAGGGGTACGCCTTCGGCGGTGGCTTCCATCTGCCGGACCATGCAGGTCATGTTCGGCTGGATGTCGGGGTGGGCGTTGAGGTACGCCAGGGCGTAGGCGCGGAAGGTGCCCAGGTTGGTCATGCGGCGCTGGTTGGCGGACAGTTCAGCCACTTCGCCCTGGGCTGCGTTCCAGGCCTTGAGTTCGGCCTGCTTGCTGCTGACATAGCCGCTGAGCAGATGCACCTGGGTCAGGCGTAGCTGTTCCTGTTCGTCGAGAAAACGCACGCCGCTGGCATCGATGTTCAGCGCCCGCTTGATGCGACGGCCGCCGGACTGCTGCATGCCGCGCCAGTTCTTGAACGACTCGCTCATCAAGCGCCAGGTGGGGATGGAGACGATGGTCTTGTCGAAGTTCTGGATCTTCACCGTGTGCAGGGTGATGTCGACGACGTCGCCGTCGGCGCCCACCTGGGGCATTTCGATCCAGTCGCCGACGCGCAGCATGTCGTTGCTGGTCAATTGCACGCTGGCGACGAACGACAGCAGGGTGTCTTTGTAGACCAGCAGGATGACCGCCGACATGGCACCCAGGCCGGACAGCAGCAGTAACGGCGAGCGGTCGATCAAGGTGGCGACGATAATGATCGCGCCGAAGATGTACAGGATCATCTTCGCCAGTTGCACGTAGCCCTTGATCGAGCGGGTGCGGGCGTGTTCGGTGCGGGCGTAGATGTCGAGCAGGGCATTGAGCAGGGCGCCCAGCGCCAGCACCATGAACAGGATGGTGAAGCCCAGCGCGATGTTGCCGATGACGTGCTTGCTGTTGTCGCTCAGCACCGGGATCAGGCCCAGGCTGAACTGCACCACCAGCGACGGCGTCATTTGCGCCAGGCGGTGAAAGACCTTGTTGTGCAGGAAGTCGGTGAGCCAGTGCAGCGAAGGTCGGCGGCTGAGCAGCTTGACCGCGTGCAGGGTGAGAAAGCGTGCCAGGCGGCCCAGGGTGAAGGCGGCGATCAGCAGCAGGAACAGCGACACACCGGCCTGCAGGATCGGCTGGTCGTCGAGGCCCGTGACGAAGATGACGGTTTGTTGCCAGAGCGATTCGATATTCATGGGTGGGCGTGCAGCTCCCGAGTTGAAAAGGGGGCGGGGATTAAAGCCCATTGCGCAGGGCAATCGCCACGCCTGGAAAGATTTGCACGCAATTTACCGAGTTACGGGTAAAGAAATTCGGCTAATCGTCCGCAAACCGGTACCCTATGCAGTCGAATTTATGTACTCCGTCGAGGTAACACCCGTGTTTTCCCAATTCGCCCTGCATGAACGCCTGCTCAAAGCCGTCGCCGAGCTGAAATTTGTCGAGCCGACGCCGGTGCAGGTAGCGGCCATTCCTTTGGCCTTGCAAGGGCGCGACCTGCGGGTGACGGCGCAAACCGGCAGCGGCAAGACCGCGGCATTCGTGCTGCCGATCCTCAACCGCTTGATGGGGCCGGCCAAGGTCCGCGTCGACATCCGTGCCGTGATCCTGTTGCCGACCCGCGAGCTGGCGCAGCAGACCTTGAAGGAAGTGGAGCGCTTCAGCCAGTTCACCTTCATCAAGGCCGGCCTGATCACCGGTGGTGAAGACTTCAAGGTGCAGGCCGCCATGCTGCGCAAGGTGCCGGACATCCTCATCGGTACGCCGGGCCGTTTGCTGGAGCAGTTGAACGCTGGCAACCTGGACCTCAAGAACGTCGAGGTGCTGGTGCTCGATGAAGCCGACCGCATGCTCGACATGGGCTTCTCCGAAGACGTGACGCGCCTGAGCCAGGAGTGTGCCCAGCGTGAACAGACTCTGCTGTTCTCGGCGACCACCGGCGGCGCCGGTCTGCGCGAGATGATCGGCAAGGTGCTCAGGGACCCCGAGCACCTGCTGATCAACAACGTCAGCCAGCTGGCCGAGGGCACTCGCCAACAGATCGTCACGGCCGACCACAACGTCCACAAGGAGCAGATCCTCAACTGGCTGCTGGCCAACGAGACGTACCAGAAGGCGATCATCTTCACCAACACCCGGGCCATGGCCGATCGTATCTACGGGCGTCTGGTGGCACAGGAATACAAGGCTTTCGTCCTGCACGGCGACAAGGACCAGAAAGACCGCAAGCTGGCCATCGACCGCCTCAAGCAGGGTGGCGTGAAGATCCTCGTGGCCACAGACGTGGCCGCCCGTGGTCTGGACGTCGACGGTCTGGATCTGGTGGTCAACTTCGACATGCCACGCAGCGGCGACGACTACGTGCACCGCATCGGCCGCACCGGCCGTGCCGGCAACGAAGGCCTGGCGATTTCCCTGATCTGCCACGGTGACTGGAACCTGATGTCCAGCATCGAGCGCTACCTCAAGCAGACCTTCGAGCGTCGTGTGATCAAGGAAGTGAAAGGTACCTACGGCGGACCCAAGAAGGTCAAGGCGTCGGGCAAGGCAGTCGGCGTGAAGAAGAAAAAGACCGACAAGGACAAGAAGGGCGACAAGAAAAGCGTCGCCAAGGGCCCGACCAAGCGCAAGAGCGTCAACCGTCCCAAGGCCGATACCCCAGCCTTGGTGAGCCAAGACGGCCTGGCGCCGCTCAAGCGCCGCAAGCCTGCCGTCAGCGAGTAACCTGCGTAGGGCAGGTCTGCTTCCCTCCGGAGGCCAGACCTGCCAAAACACCCCGCAAAGCCGTCTTCCCGCAACTCCCCCGCACACACCCGGTCCCATGCCTGGCAAGCCCTTTCACTCATGTGTTGGAGGTTCTTCCGGATGACCACTTACAACTGGCAATTGATCGAGCGTCTGTTGCACGAAGTGCAGAACGGCGCCCATCAGGATTTCACCCCAGATATCTACGCTCAGGACCACGCCGAGGCGACCGCCGCGCAGGGTGATACGTCGGCCGCTGTCGATCAGTTGGCGACTCAAGCGAGCGATTATCAAGCGCTGTTGCTGGAGCGGGGCTTCATCGAGCAGCGTCCGGACAGCGAGGGCGGCACGGGGCGCAATTTCCAACTGACCTTGCGCGGATCCAGTCTGTTGAGCCTGATAGATAGCAGTATTCCGGATAACGACCACGGGCTCGAAGTGCTCGATGATCAGGATGATGCGCTGGACCCGGCGACTTTTGATGAAGTGGCCAGTAAGCCGCAGATTGTGTGAGTTGGGGCGGATAATTCGGTAGGGCGGTCTGCCTGAAACTTCGCGGCGCCTGCTTCGCGGGCAGAGCCCGCTCCCACAATATGGGCAGAGTGTGCCCCCACGGCGCAATTAAGTCCGTGCCGGAGCGGTCATCTTCCGGAATGCTCGGTACCGTTGAGGGCCTTGGGTTGTATGGCTTGATACACTGGTGTTTTCCTTGCGGGAGAGCACTGTGATGCCGAGGTCATTTGTCCCATGAGCGCGGAACGTCGTCAGACCGATGGCTTCGCCCTCAAGGTCATGCTTGGGCTTTGCCTGATCTGGGGGATCCAGCAGGTCACCATCAAATGGGCCGCTGTGGATATCGCCCCGGTGATGCAGGCGGCCATGCGCTCGGGTATTTCCGCCGTGCTGGTGGCGATGCTGCTCTGTTGGCGCGGTGGTTGGGGGCATGTGCCCTATACCTGGCGTGCCGGGCTGGTCGCCGGCTCGCTGTTCGGTCTGGAGTTCCTGTTCATCGCCGAAGGTTTGAAGCTGACTTCGGCGGCGCACATGTCGGTCTTTCTTTACACCGCGCCGGTCTTCACCGCACTCGGCCTGCATGCGCTGCTGCCAGGGGAACGCCTGCGGCCTTTGCAATGGCTGGGCATTGCCCTGGCGTTCAGCGGTATCGCCTTTGCTTTCGCGGGAGGCATCTCCTGGGAGCATCTGGATCGACGCATGCTGCTGGGGGACGCCATGGGCTTGATGGCGGGGCTCTGCTGGGGGGCGACCACGGTGGTGGTACGCACTTCACGGCTGTCCGAAGCGCCCGTTGCCCTGACCTTGTTCTATCAGCTGATCGTGTGCGTGGTTGGACTGTTGATCATCGCCCTCGCCACGGGCCAGTTCAGCCATGTCACCTTCACGCCCATTGGCACCGCCAGCGTGTTGTTCCAAGGCGTTGTGGTCTCCTTTGCCAGCTTTCTGATCTGGTTCTGGCTGCTGCGCCGCTACCTGGCGTCCAACCTTGCCGTGTTCTCGTTCATGACGCCCTTGTTCGGCGTGACCTTCGGTGTGGTATTGCTGGGCGAGCCGTTGAGCATGAACTTCATTCTGGGGGCGGTTTGCGTGCTGTTGGGCATCACCCTGGTCAGTGCCGAGCAGTGGGTGCGCCGCCGATTACGAATCTGGATAACGTAATGAATTACTCGCCGGGTCGATGATCAATTAATAGGACTGCGACTTTTCGACACAAGTGCGTGCATGCATCCTACGTCGCTTAGCGCTATGATCGAACAGAAGCGACGGACCATGACCGTCGTTAGGGTTTTTCCCTGAAGGGGGGCGATATGAACGGTAACTTGTACAACTGGCTCCATGATCTGGCTGTCGCATTGGGGCTGGTGCCACCGCCGCCGCAGCCTGTGCCCATCCCGGTCGATAACCACCGACCACGACAGCGTCCACGGCGCTGAGCCTTTTCGGCCCGCCTCGCGCTATGCAAAACGCCCCTTACGGGGCGTTTTTCGTTCCGGGCATCGCTGGCGTGGTTCAAGCCGCCTGAGTGTTCGCGCGGCTGGCGTCGATCTTGGCCAGGTAGGCGTCTACCCGTGCGATGGCCGCTTCGTCGACGAACAGGCCCAGCTTGCTGCGCCGCCACAGGACGTCGTCGCTGCGTGTGGCCCATTCCTGCTCGTACAGATAATCCACTTCGCGGCTGTACAGGCCTGCACCCAGTTCTTCGCCCAGATCGGCCAGCGACTGTGCGCCTTCGATCAGGCTCCAACTGCGGCTGCCGTAGCTGACGGCCCACCGTTCAGCCAGCCCGCTTGGCAGCCAAGGTGCCTTGGCGCGCATGGCCTGAGCCAGTGCCTGGGGCGTGGTCATGTCTTCGCCGCCAGGCAGGGCACTGGTCGCCGTCCAGCTGCCGCGCATCTGGGTGAAGAATGGCTTGAGCTGCGCCATGGCCGACTCCGCCAGCTTGCGGTAGGTGGTCAGCTTGCCGCCGAACACCGACAAGATCGGCGCTTCACCCTGACCGCCGCTGAGCGACAGGGTGTAGTCGCGGGTAATGGCCGACGGGTTGTCCGACTCGTCGTTGCACAGCGGGCGAACACCTGAATAAGTGCGCACGATGTCGCTGCGGCTGACCTGCTTCTTGAAGTGGGCGTTGACCACCTTGAGGATGTAGTCGGTTTCGGCGTCGGTGATTTCCACCTTGGACGGATCGCCGGTGTACTCGCGGTCGGTAGTGCCCAGGATGGTGAAGCGGTCCAGGTACGGAATGGTGAAGACAATCCGCTGGTCTTCGTTCTGCAGGATGTGCGCCTGCTCGCCTTCGTACAGACGTGGCACGATCAGGTGGCTGCCTTGGATCAGGCGGATGCCATACGGGGATTGCAGTTGCAGGTCGTCGCGGATGAACTTCGCCACCCAAGGGCCTGCTGCGTTGATCAGGGCGCGAGCCTTCAACGTGAAGGTGCTGCCGTCCTCGCGCTGCAGATTGACCTGCCATACACCGTCCACACGCTTCGCATCGATGCAACGGGTGCGGGTGTGGATGTGTGCGCCTTTTTCCCGCGCGGCCATGGCGTTCAATACCACCAGGCGGGCGTCGTCCACCCAGCAGTCGGAGTATTCGAAGCCGCGGGTGATTTCCGGCTTCAGTGCACTGTCGGCACCGAAACGCAGGCTGCGCGAGCCGGGCAGTTTTTCCCGCTTGCCCAGGTTGTCGTAGAGGAACAGCCCGGCGCGGATCATCCACGCAGGACGCAGATGAGGTCGGTGTGGCAACACGAAACGCATCGGCTTGACGATGTGCGGGGCCTTGGCCAGCAGCACTTCGCGTTCGGCCAGCGCCTCGCGCACCAGGCGGAATTCATGGTGTTCCAGATAACGCAGGCCACCATGGATCAGCTTGCTGCTGGCCGACGAGGTGTGGCTGGCAAGGTCGTCCTTCTCGCAGAGAAAGACGGAGAGCCCACGCCCGGCAGCGTCGGCGGCGATCCCCACACCATTGATGCCACCACCGATCACGGCGACGTCGTAGATTTCAGCCAACGGTTGGCGGGGCAAGGTCGAATGGGGCATGGCAGCCTCCTGCGTTTATCAAGGAGCGTTCGAATGGGTGCTTTGAATTCGAACATCAATGTTCAATTTCGAAAATACTAGCCCAATACGTAGGGGTTAGCCAGTCGAAGATGATTGAATTTGTTGATCGTCGCAGGCGAAAGCGAAGAAATGTGAACATCAGAGGTGCGTGCAACCGAACGCGACCCTTGCCGGGTGGGGTTCGTGGGCGAACGGGCGGGGGAAGGGCGCGGCTTGCGCCGCTGCCACAGGGTCAGACGATGTCCAGACGAATCTTGTGCTGTTGCAGCAATTGCAGCAGGGCGGGGACGGGGGGCTGGTCGGTGACCAGGCAATCGATCAGGCTGATCGGGCCCAGGCGAACCATGGCATTGCGGCCGAACTTGCTTGAGTCGGCGGCCAGGATGACCTGCCGCGCGTTGGCGATGATCGCCTGACTGACGCGAACTTCCTGATAGTCGAAGTCCAGCAGGCTGCCGTCTTCGTCGATGCCACTGATGCCGACCAGGGCGAAGTCGACCTTGAACTGGGTGATGAAGTCGATACTGGCCTGACCCACCACGCCGCCGTCGCGACGCACGTTGCCGCCGGCCAGCAGCACATCGAAATCGTCCTTGCCACTGAGGATCGAGGCCACGTGCAGGTTGTTGGTGATGATCTTCAGATGGCTGTGGTTGAGCAGGGCGCGAGCGATGGATTCCGTGGTGGTGCCGATGTTGATGAACAGCGAAGCATGGTCGGGGATCTGGGCGGCGATGGCTTCGGCGATGCGTTGTTTCTCGTCACGCATCTGGTCGGCACGCATGGCGTAGGCCGTGTTCTCGATGCTCGAGTCGTAGGCGGCGCCACCGTGGTAACGGCGCAGCAGGTTGACCTCGGCCAGTTGGTTGATGTCACGCCGAATGGTCTGCGGTGTCACGACGAACAGCTGGGCCATTTCCTCGATGCTGACATAGCCGCGTTCGCGTACCAGTTCCAGGATCTGCTGTTGGCGGGGAGGCAGGTTCATGGGGCTTCCTTTGGCTGCCATGCAAAAGCATGCATGATGCCGCAGCAAAGGCCCCCATCGCCAGACTTGATTGCAGGGGCCGGCATTGCATCAATCCGCAAGGCACCGGCCGGATTGCCCGGCCGGTGCCTGCTCGATCACTGCTCTTCGTGCGGTTCCCAGTCGCGGGTGCGTTCGACGGCCTTTTTCCAGCCGGCGTACAGTTTTTCCTTGCCGGCTTCATCGAGCAGCGGCTCGAAGGTGCGTTCGATCACGGCCTTGCCGCGCAATTCGTCCAGGCTGCCCCAGAAGCCGCATGCCAGGCCTGCGAGGTAGGCGGCGCCCAGAGCCGTGGTCTCGCGCATCTGCGGACGCTCCACCGGCGTGCCGAGGATGTCGGCCTGGAACTGCATGAGGAAGTTGTTGGCCACCGCGCCGCCGTCCACGCGCAGGGCGCTCAGGCGTTCGCCGGAGTCCTGTTGCATCGCGTCGAGTACGTCGCGGGTCTGGTAGGCGATCGATTCCAGTGCGGCGCGAATAATGTGGTCCACGCGCACGCCGCGGGTCAGGCCGAAGAGTGCGCCACGGGCATAGGGGTCCCAGTAGGGCGCGCCCAGGCCGGTGAAGGCCGGTACCAGGTACACGCCGTTGGTGTTCTTGACCTTGCTGGCGAAGTATTCGGTGTCGTAGGCGTCGTTGACGATCTTCAGTTCGTCGCGCAGCCACTGCACGGTCGAGCCGCCGTTGAACACGGCGCCTTCCAGGGCGTAGGCCACTTCGCCACGCGGCCCGCAGCCGATGGTGGTGAGCATCCCGTGTTGCGAAGTCACAGCCTTCTTGCCGGTGTTCATCAGCAGAAAGCAACCGGTGCCGTAGGTGTTCTTGGCCTGGCCGGGTTCGACGCACATCTGGCCGAACAGGGCGGCCTGCTGGTCGCCGGCGATACCGGCAATGGCGATGCCGCTCTTGGTGTGGCCGTAGACTTCCGACGACGACTTGACCTCTGGCAGCATCTCGCGGGGGATGTCCAGGGTCTGCAGCATCTTCTCGTCCCACTCCAGCGTATGGATGTTGAAGAGCATGGTGCGCGAGGCGTTGGTGTAGTCGGTGACGTGGACCTTGCCGCCGGTGAATTTCCAGATCAGCCAGCTATCGATGGTGCCGAACAGCAGCTCGCCGTTGCGGGCGCGCTCGCGGCTG
This sequence comes from Pseudomonas sp. RIT-PI-a, assembly GCF_001187875.1. Lineage (NCBI taxonomy): Bacteria > Pseudomonadati > Pseudomonadota > Gammaproteobacteria > Pseudomonadales > Pseudomonadaceae > Pseudomonas > Pseudomonas sp. RIT-PI-a. The sequence continues at coordinate 134,467 of NZ_LGIR01000018.1, read as the reverse complement.
CCTTCGACGTTGTCCAGAATCCACTTGAGCTTGGTGCCCGAGAAGTACGGATCGACGACCAGGCCGGTGGTCTGCTTGATGTAGTCTTCCATGCCATCGCGCTTGAGCTGCTGGCAGATCTCGGTGCTGCGTCGGCACTGCCAGACCACGGCGTTGTAGATCGGGCGACCGCTGTTCTTGTCCCACACCACGGTGGTTTCACGCTGGTTGGTGATGCCGATGGCTGCGACCTGGGCGTGGCTCAACCCGGCCTGGGCCAGGGCTTCGACCATGGTCGCGCTCTGGGTGGCGAAGATTTCCATCGGATCGTGCTCCACCCAGCCTGCCTGCGGGTAGTGCTGGGCGAACTCGCGCTGCGAGGTGCCGACGACGTTGGCGTCGCGGTCGAAAATGATGGCCCGCGAGCTGGTCGTGCCTTGGTCCAGGGCGATGATGTAGTTCTTGTTGTCGGTATCGGTCATGTCGATGGCCTTGCGCAAGTTTGAAATAGATGCGGAATGGAGTAGCTGTGCAGGCTCAGGAGGCCTGGACCTTCGATGCGGCCGCCTTGGCCGACTCGTTGAGCGAGTTGGGCAGGTGGCGGGCGATCAGTACCCGGTAAGCGCCGGCGCCCAGGCAGGCACCTACGATCGGCGCCACGATGGGCACGATGAAATAGGGAATCGTACGGCCACCGGTGAAGGCTATTTCACCCCACCCGGCGATAAAGGTCATCAGCTTGGGACCGAAATCCCTGGCCGGGTTCATGGCGAAGCCGGTCAGTGGGCCCATGGCGCTGCCGATCACCGCGATCAGCAAACCCACCAGCAACGGTGCCATGGCGCCGCGCGGAAGGCCATTGTGCTCGTCGCCCAAGGCCATGATCACTCCCATCAGGATGGCGGTGATGACCATCTCGACCAGGAAAGCCTGACCGATGGACAGCGCCGCGTGCGGATAGGTGGAGAAGATGCTCGCCGTTTCCAGGCTCGCCTGCGTGCCGCGGACGATGCCGTGGGTCTGTTCGTAATCGAAGAACAGGCTGCTGTAGAGCGTGTAGACCAGCGCCGCCGAGCAGAACGCGCCGGCAACCTGAGCCAGAATGTAGAAGGGCAGCTTGCGCTTTTCGAAACCGCCGAACAGGCACAGGGCGATGCTGACGGCCGGGTTCAGATGCGCTCCGGACACGCCAGCCGTCAGGTAGATCGCCATGCTCACGCCGACGCCCCAGATGATGCTGATTTCCCATAGGCCGAGGCTGGCCCCTGCGACCTTGAGCGCCGCGACGCAGCCAGTACCGAAGAAGATAAGCAGTGCGGTTCCGAGAAACTCGGCAATGCACTGACCCGACAGGGTCGCTTGTTGCTGTGCGGTCATTGTGTGTTACCCCAATTGTTTTTTTTGTCTGACGCCGTTTTTGGCGCCTGGAATCTGCCGTCGTGCGATCCCCATCGCGCGCCGGATTACAACCTTTCAGCACATTGTACTATCGTGCCTATCTTCGCAAACGAAAAAATATAGACAAGAAACGCCGCTGTCAAAGGTCGAAAGTGAACGAGTTCGTTCAATGGTCGAGAACGGATTCGTCCATTTGCGGCAAAGCCACGGTTGGCGTGGCTTGCCTGCCTGTGTCCTAATGCCGGGCATCGGTTTTATTTGTCTGGAGTCCCTGCATGACACCTGCCCTGGACCTCTTGAAGAAGCATCGCGCCGACCATCGGGTGCATGCCTATGAACACGATCCCAAGGCCGCGTCCTACGGATTGGAAGCGGTCGAAAAGCTCGGCCTGGCCCCGGCTCAGGTGTTCAAGACCCTGCTGGCGGCCACTGAAAAAAGCGAACTGCTGGTGGCAGTGGTGCCCGTGACCGGCACGCTGGACCTCAAGGCACTGGCACAGGCGGCGGGGGTCAAGAAGTGCGAGATGGCCGACCCACAGGCCGCGCAGCGCGCCACCGGCTACCTGCTGGGCGGCATCAGCCCCTTGGGGCAGAAAAAGCGCCTGCGCACGTTCATCGATCAAACCGCAGCGACGATGCCCAGCGTGTATGTCAGCGCCGGCAGACGCGGGTTGGAAGTGGAACTGGCGCCGCAGTTGCTGGCCGAGCATACCCAAGGCTGCTTCGCCGATATCGGCCGTGCTGGATGAACGCAAGAAATTATTCATCGACTCCACGAGTCGAACGCCAATAGCCCACGGCCTGGGCGCTACCCCTTTCCGCTACAGCGAGGAATGCCATGCAACTGGATTTCCATCAGGTCGATGCGTTTACCCAACATCCGTTTGCTGGCAACCCTGCCATCGTCTATCGCCTGGACAGCTGGCTGGCCGACGAACTGATGCAGAAGATCGCTGCCGAACACAACCTGGCCGAGACCGCGTTCATGGTGCGCGAGGCTCAGGGCTGGCACATCCGCTGGTTCACGCCGCGCACCGAAGTGCCCTTGTGCGGTCATGCCACTCTGGCCAGTGCCTACGTTTTGTTCCACGTCTATGGCGAAACCGCGACCAGCCTGTCGTTCGCCAGCCGTTCCGGCACCCTGACCGTCAGCCGCGAGGGCGACCGCCTGTGGCTGGATTTCCCGGCCATGATGCCTGAAGAACAACTGGGCCTGACGCTGGATGTGGAGCGTGCGCTGGGCTGCGAGGCGGTCGATGTGATGGCGGCAACCTCACTGTTCGTGCTGCTGGAGTCGGAGCAGGCAGTGCGCGAATGTCAGCCGAACATGGCGGCGCTGGCTCGCTTGCCCTGGCCTGGGGTGATCATCACCGCACGGGGTGATCATCACGATTTTGTCTCGCGCTATTTCGCCCCGGCCATTGGCATCGACGAAGACGCGGTGACCGGTTCCACCCACTGCAGCCTCATTCCGTACTGGTCCAAGCGCCTGGTCAAGACCAGCCTCAGCGCGTACCAGTGCTCGGCCCGCGGGGGCGAGCTGTTTTGCCGCAGGGAAGGCGATCGGGTCAAGATCGGCGGCTATGCCACGCTGGTCAGCAGCGGGCGGCTACTCCTGGGCCCGCAGCTCTGATTCATCCGCCGCCGAAATGCTGGCCTGGCCATCGAGCAACGCCATGAATGCCCGGGCGGCGTTCGACAAGGTTCTCTCGGTGTGCAGGATGTAGCCCAGCTGCCGACTCAACTGCACACCGGGCAGTACGAAGCGCGCCACCTGATCGTCGAGCATGGTGCGCGGCAACACACTCCATGCCAGTCCAATCGACACCATCATCTTGATGGTTTCCAGGTAGTTGGTACTCATGGCGATGTTGGGGCTCAGGCCCTGAGCCTCGAACAGACGACTGACAATGTGGTGGGTGAAGGTATTGCCGCCGGGAAACACCGCCGGATGTTCGGCGATATCGCTCAGCTTCACCGCGTCCTGCAGGGCCAGCGGATGTTCAGGTGCGGCGACGAAATCCAGCAGGTCATGCCACACCGGCACCGAGCGCACCAGGTGGTGGGGCTCGGGCGCGAGGGTGATGACCGCCAGCTCCGCCCGACCGTGGAGAATCTCCTCATAGGCCACTTCCGAATCGAGAAACTGAATGTCCAGGGCGACCTTGGGGTACATGCGCGTGTAGGTGCGCAGCAGCGGGGGTAATCGGTGCAGGCCGATATGGTGGCTCGTGGCCAGAGTGAGCCGACCGGTGACGTCACCGCTGAGGTTGGTCAGGGCGCGACGGGTGTCTTCGAGCACGTCGAGAATTTGGTAGGCCCGCGGCAGCAGCGCTCTTCCGGCCTCGGTCAGATTGACTTCCCGACCCAGCCGGTCGAACAGCCGCACACCCAGCTGCTGCTCCAGACTGGCAATGCGTTTGCTGATCGCAGGTTGAGTCAAATGCAGGCGATCCCCGGCTCTGGAGAAGCTGCCCACTTCGGCAATGGCGATAAAGGCATTGAGACTGGCCAGGTCCATGAACCGATTCCTTTTGGTTATCCAAAGTATGAAAATTATGAATTTGAGTTATTCAAGATAACCCCATAGCATCATCCCTACAAGCCAAGCGGTTATTGGCATAGAAAGATTAGAAACACTGATGAGGAAACGTCTGATGGCCGGCAAAACGCTCTACGACAAGCTCTGGGATTCGCATTTGGTCAAGCAGCGCGACGATGGTTCGGCGCTGATCTACATCGACCGTCACATCATCCACGAAGTGACTTCGCCCCAGGCGTTCGAAGGGTTGCGATTGGCCGGCCGCAAACCATGGCGCATCGACGCCAACATCGCCACGCCCGATCACAACGTACCGACCACCCCGGAGCGCAAGGGCGGCATCGGTGCCATCGCCGACCAGGTGTCGCGTCTGCAGGTGCAGACTCTGGACGACAACTGCGATGAATACGGCATCACCGAATTCAAGATGAACGACGTGCGCCAGGGCATCGTTCACGTGATCGGCCCGGAGCAGGGCGCGACCTTGCCCGGCATGACCGTGGTCTGTGGCGACTCGCACACCTCGACCCACGGTGCCTTTGGTGCCCTGGCTCACGGTATCGGTACCTCGGAGGTCGAGCACGTGCTCGCCACGCAGTGCCTGGTGGCCAAGAAAATGAAGAACATGCAGGTGCTGGTCGAAGGCACCTTGCCGTTCGGTGTCACCGCCAAGGACATCGTGCTGGCCGTGATTGGCAAGATCGGCACCGCTGGCGGCAATGGCCATGCCATCGAGTTCGCCGGCAGCGCCATTCGCGATCTCTCGGTGGAAGGCCGCATGACCATCTGCAACATGTCCATCGAGGCTGGCGCCCGCGTGGGTCTGGTGGCCGCCGATGAAAAGACCATCGCCTACGTCAAGGGTCGCCCGTTCGCGCCTCGTGGCGGCGATTGGGACAAGGCGGTGGAGTCTTGGAAAGGGCTGGTGTCCGACGCCGATGCCCATTTCGACACGGTGGTGCATCTGGATGCCGCGCAGATCAAGCCACAGGTCAGCTGGGGCACCTCGCCGGAGATGGTCCTGGCCGTGGATCAGAACGTGCCGGATCCGGCCCGTGAGGCGGATCTCGTCAAACGCGGTTCCATCGAGCGTGCCTTGAAATACATGGGCCTGACCGCCAACCAGGCGATCACCGATATTCAGCTCGACCGTGTGTTCATCGGTTCGTGCACCAATTCGCGCATCGAAGACCTGCGCGCCGCCGCCGTCATCGCCAAGGGCCGCAAGGTGGCCTCGACCATCAAGCAGGCGATCGTCGTGCCGGGCTCGGGCCTGGTCAAGGAACAGGCCGAAAGCGAAGGCCTGGACAAGATCTTTCTCGAGGCGGGCTTCGAGTGGCGCGAACCGGGCTGCTCCATGTGCCTGGCGATGAACCCGGATCGGCTGGAGTCGGGCGAGCATTGCGCGTCGACCTCCAACCGAAACTTCGAAGGCCGTCAGGGCGCCGGTGGGCGTACCCACCTGGTCAGCCCGGCCATGGCCGCCGCCGCCGCCGTTGTCGGCCGTTTCGTCGACGTTCGTGAATTGATCCAGGGGAGCGCAGCATGAAAGCCTTTACTCGTCACACCGGCCTGGTCGCTCCGTTGGATCGTGCCAACGTGGACACCGACCAGATCATTCCCAAGCAGTTCTTGAAGTCGATCAAGCGCACCGGCTTCGGCCCGAACCTGTTCGACGAGTGGCGCTACCTGGATGTCGGGCAACCTTACCAGGACAACTCCAAGCGCCCGCTGAACAAGGATTTCGTGCTCAACCATGAGCGCTACCAAGGCGCCAGCGTGTTGCTGGCGCGGGAAAACTTCGGTTGCGGTTCCAGTCGCGAGCACGCGCCGTGGGCGTTGGACGAGTACGGTTTCCGCACCGTGATCGCGCCCAGCTATGCCGACATTTTCTTCAACAACAGCTTCAAGAACGGCCTGCTGCCGATCATCCTCAGCGATGCGGAAGTCGATGAGCTGTTCAAGGAAGTCGAGGCGGCGCCGGGTTACCAGCTGACCGTGGACCTGGCCGCGCAGACTGTCCCCAGCCCGAGCGGCAAGGTGTACAGCTTCGAGATCGACGAGTTTCGCAAGCATTGCCTGCTCAACGGCTTGGATGATATCGGGCTGACCTTGCAGGACGGGGAAGCCATTGCGGCGTTCGAGGCCAAGCATCGGGCGAGCCAGCCCTGGTTGTTTCGCGATTGATTGATTGATTGATGTAGGCAGGATTGGCCTCTTCGCGGGCAGAGGGCTCGCCGCCCGCCCCGCTCCCACCCGTTCCCTTCATGACAGATAAGTGGAGACCCTGTGGGAGCGGGGCGGGCGGCGAGCCCTCTGCCCGCGAAGGGGCCGGCAAGGCCACCACAAACCCAGGCACAAGGAAGCCCAGTCCATGACCTAGCACAGCCAAGTCGTGCAGAAACAGTTCGGCGAGCAGGCCTCGGCCTACCTGAGCAGCGCCGTTCACGCCCAGGGCGCGGAATTTGCGCTGCTTCAGGCGGAACTGGCCGGCCAGTCCCAGGCTCGATTGCTGGATCTGGGTTGCGGCGCCGGGCACGTCAGCTTTCACTGCGCGCCACTGGTCAAGCAGGTGGTGGCCTATGATCTGTCGCAGCAGATGCTCGATGTAGTCGCCAGCGCCGCTCACGAGCGAGGGCTGGGCAACGTCAGCACCCAGCTCGGCCCGGCCGAACAGCTGCCGTTCGCCGATGGCGAATTCGACTACGTGTTCAGCCGCTACTCGGCTCACCACTGGAGCGACCTGGGCCTGGCCCTGCGCGAAGTGCGCCGGGTGCTCAAGCCCGGTGGCGTGGCGTGCTTCATCGACGTGATGTCGCCGGGCAACCCTCTGCTCGATACCTATCTGCAGAGCGTGGAAGTGCTGCGCGACACCAGTCATGTGCGCGACTACAGTGCCGGCGAATGGCTGAGCCAGATCAATGCGGCCGGGCTGCAGGTGCGCGGGCATACACGCCAGCGCCTGCGCCTTGAATACGTGTCCTGGGTCGAGCGCATGCGCACCCCTGAGGTCATGCGTGCGGCCATCCGCACCTTGCAGCAAGCCGTGGGCGCCGAGGTGCGCGAGTATTACCAGATCGACGACAATGGTTCGTTCAGCACCGACGTGCTGGTGTTGTGGGCCCAGCGTTGAGCATTCATTCACGGTCTGCCCGAGGGCGCGCCGTATTACCGGAATTAACGAGGAAAGCATGAGCAAGCAGATTCTGATTCTCCCAGGCGACGGCATCGGCCCGGAAATCATGGCCGAAGCGGTCAAGGTGCTGGAGCTGGCCAACGACAAGTTCCAACTGGGCTTCGAGCTGGCCCATGACGTGATCGGTGGCGCAGCCATCGACAAGCACGGCGTGCCGCTGGCCGATGAAACCCTGGAACGCGCCCGTGCCGCCGATGCGGTGCTGCTGGGCGCCGTGGGCGGTCCGAAATGGGACAAGATCGAGCGCGACATACGCCCGGAGCGCGGCCTGCTGAAAATCCGTTCGCAGTTGGGCCTGTTCGCCAACCTGCGTCCTGCCATCCTTTATCCGCAACTGGCGGACGCTTCCAGCCTGAAGCCGGAAATCGTTGCCGGGCTGGACATCCTCATCGTCCGTGAGCTGACCGGCGGCATCTACTTCGGCGCCCCCCGTGGCACCCGTGAACTGGAAGGCGGCGAGCGCCAGGCGTACGACACGCTGCCCTACAGCGAGAGCGAAATCCGCCGCATCGTGCGCGTGGGCTTCGACATGGCCCAGGTCCGCGGCAAGAAGCTCTGCTCGGTGGACAAGGCCAACGTATTGGCGTCCAGCCAGCTGTGGCGCGAAGTGGCCGAAGAGATCGGCAAGGATTATCCCGATGTCGAGCTGAGCCACATGTACGTCGACAACGCCGCCATGCAGCTGGTGCGGGCGCCGAAACAATTCGACGTGATGGTCACTGACAACATGTTCGGCGACATTCTTTCCGATGAGGCGTCGATGCTCACCGGCTCCATCGGCATGTTGCCCTCGGCCTCCCTGGACGCCCACAACAAGGGCATGTACGAGCCGTGCCACGGTTCGGCACCGGACATCGCCGGGCAGGGCATCGCCAACCCGCTGGCGACCATCCTCTCGGTGTCGATGATGCTGCGCTACAGCTTCAATCAGCACGCGGCCGCCGATGCCATCGAGCAGGCGGTCAGCCTGGTCCTGGACCAGGGCTTGCGCACCGGCGACATCTGGTCCGAAGGCAACGCGCGGGTCGGTACGCAGGAAATGGGCGATGCAGTAGTCGCCGCGCTGCGGAATCTGTAATCTCTTGGGCCCGCTGCGACTTTCAATCGAAAGCAGCGGCCCACTTTTCAAGAAGGTGTAGTTGCGATGAAACGTGTAGGTCTGATCGGTTGGCGCGGCATGGTCGGTTCCGTGCTCATGCAGCGGATGCTGGAAGAGCAGGATTTCGATCTTATCGAGCCGGTGTTTTTCACCACCTCCAATGTGGGCGGCCAAGGGCCTGCGGTGGGCAAGGACATTGCCCCGCTCAAGGATGCCTACAGCATTGAAGAGCTGAAGACACTCGACGTGATCCTGACCTGCCAGGGTGGCGACTACACCAGCGAGGTATTCCCCAAGCTGCGCGAGGCCGGCTGGCAGGGCTACTGGATCGACGCCGCCTCCAGCCTGCGCATGCAGGATGACGCGGTGATCGTGCTCGACCCGGTCAACCGCCGCGTGATCGACCAGCAGCTCGATGCCGGCACCAAGAACTACATCGGCGGCAACTGCACCGTGAGCCTGATGCTCATGGGCCTGGGCGGCCTGTTCGAGGCCGGTCTGGTGGAGTGGATGAGCGCCATGACCTACCAGGCGGCGTCCGGTGCCGGTGCGCAGAACATGCGCGAGCTGATCAAGCAGATGGGCAGCACCCACGCCTCGGTGGCCGATGACCTGGCCAACCCGGCCAGTGCCATTCTGGACATCGATCGCAAGGTGGCCGAGGCCATGCGTGGCGAGGGTTATCCGACCGAGAACTTCGGTGTGCCGCTGGCCGGCAGTCTGATTCCGTACATCGACAAGGAGCTGCCGAACGGGCAGAGCCGTGAAGAGTGGAAGGCTCAGGCCGAGACCAACAAGATCCTGGGTCGCTTCAAGAGCCCGATCCCGGTGGACGGCATCTGCGTGCGCATCGGCGCCATGCGCTGCCACAGTCAGGCGCTGACCATCAAGCTGAACAAGGACGTGCCGATGGCGGACATCGAAGGCCTGATCAGCCAGCACAACCCATGGGTCAAACTGGTACCCAACAGCCGTGAAGCGAGCATGCAGGAACTGACCCCGACCCAGGTCACCGGCACGCTCAACATTCCGGTCGGGCGCTTGCGCAAGCTGAACATGGGCTCGCAATACCTGGGCGCGTTCACCGTCGGCGACCAGCTGCTGTGGGGCGCCGCCGAACCGTTGCGCCGCATGCTGCGGATTTTGCTGGAGCGTTGATTTCCTCAGGTTCGCTGGGTTCCCCCAGCCGAACCGCACCGACCGCCGCCGCGGCTTGCGCCGCTGCTACAGGGTGCGCGGTCTCTGTAGCAGTGGCGCGAGCCGCGTCCGGGTTCATCGCGTTCTTTCAGGCATACCGCGTTCATCGCCGACGCGGCTTGCGCCGCTGCTACAGGGTGCGCGGTCTCTGTAGCAGCGGCGCGAGCCGCGTCCGGGTTCATCGCGTTCTTTCAGGCATACCGCGTTCATCGCCGACGCGGCTTGCGCCGCTGCTACAGGGGGCGTCGGCGGTTACCGGTTTTCGAAGGCTTCCAGCGCGTGGTTCAGGCTGGCCGTCGACAGCTCGCCCAGATGACTGCCCAGCAGCTTGCCGTCGGCGCTGTAGAACAGCGTGGTTGGCAGTGCGACCGAACCCAATGCGCGGCCCAGATCGCCCTGGCTGTCGAATGCCACCTGTTGCAGATCCAGCCCCATCGTTCCCGCAAAGCTTGTGATGATCTGCGCGGTTTCCCCGTGGTTGACGAACAGAAAACGTACCTGCGGATGGCGTTTCTGCATGTCCAGCAGCACTGGCATTTCCCGTCTGCAAGGCGGGCACCAGCTGGCCCAGAGATTGATCACCAGCGGTTGCCCTGAGTAACTGCGAAGCGCCACAGGCTCACCTGCTGCAGTGTGCAGGGTGACGTCGGGTAATTGCGCGTGGCGTTCCTGCAGGTACCACTGGCTGGCCAGACTGGTGACGGCCCAGAACATCAGGCCGCTGACCAGGCTTGTGCCCAAGGTGACCCGCGCCAGTGGGCGCCGCCAGGCATACACCAGCGCCGTCACGCCGCTGACCGCCAGCCCCGGCCACAGCAGGAAGCCGCCATCGCGGATATCGGGAATCTGCCACGGATCGGCACGGTACTGCGCCCAGTAACGCATCACGAAAGCGACGCGTGCCACCACCAGGCACAGCAGGAACAGGCGAAAGATCAGCACTTCAGGATTGCTGCCCAGCCCTCGCCGCGACATCTGCCAACCCACGACGCTGGCCAGGCCCAAGGCCAGCAGTATCAGCAGGTGATGCAGGGAAAGCGCGAATGGCCCCACGGAAAGGCTCAGCATCGGTAGGGGTCTCTTGAGGTGATGAAGCAAGTATGGCGGCACTCAGGTTAACCGACGGTTAACCCAATCCGCATGAGCCGTCCGCGGCCGCGAACGGGCAGCCCGGCCCCGACAGTCACACCGCGCTGCATTTTTCGCGGCCGATGCCCGTCGTCACGGGCGTTTGCGCGCATAATGTTGTGTTAATCACGGCCTGTCACCGTGGGCATTTATCCTTCGAGCGCTGTCATGCACGTATTGCTTTGCGAAGACGATGACCTGATCGCCAGCGGCATCGTCGCCGGGCTCAATGCCCAGGGTCTGAACGTCGATCGGGTGGCCACGGCTTCTGCCGCCCAGGCCATGCTGCAGGCCGCCAGCTTCGATGTGATGGTGCTGGATCTTGGGCTGCCCGACGAGGATGGTATCAAGCTGCTGCAACGGTTGCGCCACAAGGGCGAGGCGCTGCCGGTGCTGGTGTTGACCGCCCGCGACAGCGTCAGCGATCGGGTTGCTGGTCTGCAGGCCGGCGCCGACGACTACTTGCTCAAACCCTTCGACCTGCGTGAACTGTGCGCGCGCCTGCACACCCTGCAGCGCCGAGTGGCCGGGCGGACCCTGAACATGATCGAACACGGCCCTTTGCAACACGACCCCAGCACCCGCCAGACCTGGCTGGCCGGCCAGGCCGTCGACCTGTCCCGTCGCGAGCAGGCGCTGTTGTACGCCCTGCTGCAGAACCGAGGCCGCGTGCTCTCGGGCGAGCAGCTCAAGGACAGTGTCTATGGCTTCAGCGACGAAGTGGAAAGCAATGCGTTGAACGTTCACATCCACCATCTGCGGCGCAAGCTGGGCAACGGCATCGTCGAAACCGTCCGCGGCCTGGGCTATCGCTTGGGGCCGGCCCAGGCCGCAGCGCAGGAGCCGCAATGAGCCTGCGCCTGCGCTTGAGTCTGATTCTGGGCACGGCCTTCGTGCTGATCTGGGCGCTGGCTGCGACCTGGATGTTCCGCGACTTGCGCAGCCAGATGATGTTCTCTCTCGACCAGCGCCTGGTGGCGTCGGCGCGCATGGTCGCCGGCCTGGTCGATCGGCTGCCGCAACCGTTGTCCGCGCAGGGCGAGGGCACCCGCTTCAGCGCCGATCAATGGAGCATCCCCGACGGTATCGCCTGCCAGGTCAGCTCTCTGCGTGGTGAAATCCTCGCCCGCAGCCATGGCAATGCCGATCAAGTGCTGGATGACCAGCGCACCGGCTTCCACGATCAGGAGATCGATGGCGAACACTGGCGCAGTTTCACCCTGGCTCGGGACGATGTGCGGATCACCACCGCAGACCGCGAACTGGAACGCGAGGCGTTGAACCGTTCGGTACTGCTGGCCGCTTCCGCACCGGTACTGATGGCCCTGCTGGGTAGCATCGCGATGCTCTGGCTGGGCATCGGCAAAGGCCTGGCGCCCCTCAATCGCATGTGCGAGGCGCTGCGCAAGCGCGACGTCGATGCCCTTGAACCGCTGGCGCTGAAGTCGCTGCCCAGTGAGTTGCAACCGCTGCTGGAAACCCAGAACCAGCTGTTCCTGCGCATCGGCCGTACTCTGGAGCGGGAGCGGCAGCTGACCGGTGATGCGGCCCATGAACTGCGCAGTCCCTTGACCGCGATCAAGACCCACCTGCAGGTCGCCCGCATGACGGCCGGGCTCGCCCACGAACAGGCGCTGGGCCATGCCGAGGAGGGCGCCGACCGCCTGCAGCGCACCCTCGAACAATTGCTCTTGCTGGCAAGGGTCGAAGGCAGCCTGTCGTTCGACGATGGCGCACCGTGCAGCGCCGAACAGGTGGCGCGCCTGGCCATCGGCGACGCTCGCCCGGAGGACCGCTGGCGGGTCGAATTGCACGTCCCGCCGCGGCTGCCATCAATAGCCTTGGGCATGCCATCGACCCTGGCGGTACAGGCACTGCGCAACCTGATCGACAACGCGTTGCGGCACAGCCCCGATCAGGCGCCGGTCTGGCTGACGCTGGCCACGGAGCCTGGCTGCGTATGCTTCACGGTCCGTGACTTCGGCCCTGGCATCGCCGCCCAAGACCTGGAACACCTGACCCAGCGCTTCTGGCGCAGCCGTTCCAGCACCGGTTGCGGGCTGGGCCTGGCCATCGTTCAGGCGATCGCCCAGCGTTGCGGCTGTACCCTGCACTTCGACAGTACCGAAGACGGCTTGCGCGTCAGCTTCAAAATCCCGTTCCGACCGGTGTGAACGCCGTTGGCTCAGCGTGCCGACAGCGCGCTGGCCAGTTGCTGCGAATCGCTGAAGGTCTTGATGTCCACCACCACGCCATCCTTGAGCTCCAGCCACTGCACGGTTTCGCGGTCGCCGTCGTAGCGCGGTGCGACGCGGCCTTCCTGGTCCAGCAGAATGCGATAGTTGAGTTTCTTCATGCCGGGAATGGCGATCCACTTGGCCACCGACGGCATGCGCTCGATGTCGGCGATATAGGCCGCATGTCGCGACTCGAGAAAGTCCTTGGGCCGTTTTTCCATGGCCGTACCCATCAACTGGGCGGCGTCCATGCTGCGCGCGACGATGATCAGTTGGGTCTCGTCGCTGAGCGAGTAGGGTTGTTCGAACTGATCGAGCAGGGTCCAGGGGGCCAGCCGTTCGCCGACTTCCGTGGCCTGGGCGGTAAGGGACAGCAAGCTGAAAAGTAATGCGCAGCAGTATTTCATTGCGGCAGGGTCCTGGGACAGTGGGGCTCACATTAGAGCGGATCGGCCACCGGGGTACAAAGGTTTAGCGGCCCGGTGCGCGACTTTTTCGCACGCGCGCGTCCGGCCCGGTATTGTCGCCATGCGGCCTCATGGCACAATTGCGTATGTCCAGACCTCAATGCCCTCGCTGCCAACGCCCTCAGGCCCTGTGCTTGTGTGCGTTGATCCCGAACCTGCCCAGCCGAACGCGGGTGCTGATCCTGCAGCATCCCAGCGAGGTGAATCACGCGCTGAATACGGCGCGCCTGGCCGCGCTTGGACTGCAGAACTGCGAGATCAAGGTCGGCGAAGTCTTCGCTGACCTGGCCCGGTGGCTGGCGCAGCCAGGCTATCAGCCCTGCCTGTTGTTTCCCGATGAGCGCAGTGAAGCCTTGAGTGTCTACGCGCCGGATGCCCAGCCAAGGTTGCTGGTGGTGCCCGACGGCACCTGGCGCAAGGCGCGCAAGCTGCTGCACCTCAACCCGTTGCTCGCCGACCTGCCCAGGGTTCAGCTGGCCGCTGCCGAGCCCTCGCGTTATCGGCTGCGCAAGGCACCTGGTCCTGGCGCGCTGTCGACCCTGGAGGCCATCACCCAGGCCCTGGAAGTACTTGAAGCGCCGGCCTCGTTCCAGGCGCTGCTCAAGCCCTTCGACGCACTCATCGAAGGGCAGATCGCCGCCATGGGCGAAGACGTGTATCGACGCAACCATCAACGCCAGTAACCATCAACGCCAGTGATGAATCGGCCAGCCAGCCTTCTCGGCGTGCTCGCGCAGTACCGGGTCGGGATTGACCGCATGGGGGAAGGGCACTTCCAATAGCAGCGGCAGGTCGTTGCGTGAGTCCGAATAGAAGCTGGCCCCCTCCAGGGTTTCGCCCTCGTCGTGCATCCATTCGCGCAGGCGCTTGATCTTGCCCTCGCGGTAGGTCAATACGCCGACCGTATTGCCACTGTAGCTGCCGTGGTTGAGTTCCAGGTCGATCGCCAGCACGTCGTCGACACCCAGGCGTTCGGCAATGGGCTGAACCAGATGAACACCGGAAGCGGAAATGATGAGGATGCGATCGCCGGCTGCACGGTGTGCGGCGATGGTGCGGGTCGCATCGCTGAAAATGATCGGCTCGATGAAGTCCTCGACCCAGGGCCCGACCAGGTGTTCGACCTCCTCAGGCGAGCGCCCGAGCATCGGCTCCAGGCTGAACGCCATGTAGTCCTCCATGGCCAGCCGGCCTTCGCTGTAGGCCTGCATCAACTCGTGGTCGCGTTGCATGAAGGACTCGGGGTCGACCCAGCCCAGGCGACCCATCTGCTCGCTCCAGAGTGAAGAGCAGTCGCCGTGGATCAGGGTTTCGTCGAGATCGAAAATCGCTAGAGCCATATGAAACCTCCCTTGGAAAGGTGCTCAGGCTACCGCACAAAGCGCATCCGGCCCAATCGTCAGGGACACCCGCTGGCCGTCGGGCAGCAGGTCGGCGGCGGTGCGGTTGAGCACATCCACCACCAGCAGTACGCCATGGGCCTGCACGCGGTAGCGGATCACGTTGCCCAGCAGGCTGTGGCTGCGGATTTCGCCCTCCAGCGTGCCGCTCGGACCCAGCTCGATGGCTTCCGGACGAATCGCCACCCGGGTATGGATCGGTCGCTGCAACAGGGCACTGGCCTGGGCGGCATCGAGCAGGTTGTAGTTGCCGATGAAACCGGCGGCGAAGGCGTCCGCCGGTGCCGTGTACAGGCTTTGCGCGTCGCCGCTCTGGATGATGCGGCCCTTGTTCATCAGGAAGATGCGGTCGCTCATGGTCAGCGCCTCTTCCTGATCGTGGGTGACGAAAATCGTAGTCAGCCCGAGTTCGCGCTGGATCTGCCGGATCTGTTCGCGCAGGTGCTTGCGGATGCGTGCATCCAGCGCCGACAGGGGCTCGTCGAGCAGCAGCAGACGCGGCCGGGTGACCAGCGAGCGGGCGAGGGCGACCCGCTGGCACTGTCCGCCGGACAATTGATGGGGGTAACGCTTGGCGAACTCGTCCAGTTCCACCAGCGCCAGCACTTCGGCCACGCGGCGGGTGCTTTCGGCGCCCTTGACCTTCTGCATGCGCAAGCCGAACGCAACGTTCTGTTCCACGTTCATGTTGGGAAACAGCGCATAGCTCTGGAAGACCATGCCGATGTCGCGCTTCTGCGGACCGAGCGGGGCGAGGTCCTGGCCATCGAGCAGGATGCGCCCGCCGTTGATCGGCGTCAGTCCGGCGATCGCCCGCAGCAGGGTCGACTTGCCGCAACCGGACGGCCCGAGCAGGGTGATGAATTCGCCCCGTTCGATGGTGAAGCCGATATCGCTGAAGACTTCGGTGTTGCCGTAGCGCTTATCCAGTCTTTCGACGCTGACGAAGCTCATATCAGTCTTTGTCCTTGTTCAAGCGGTTCGCACCCCAGGTGAGCAGCAACACGAAGAAGAAATAGGAAATCACCAGCGCGCTGTTGAAGTGGCCGCTGCTGTTGCGCATGTTGTTCAAATAAACCTGCAGGGTTTCGTAGCGGGTGCCGACCAGCAGGTTGGCGAACACGAACTCGCCGAACAGGAACGAGAACGACAGCAGCAGGGCGATCATCAGGCCCTTGCGCAGGTTGGGCAGCACTACCAGAAACGCTGCCTGGAAGGTGCTGGCGCCCAGCAACTGGGCAGCGTCCATCAGATCGCGCAGGTTGATCGCCTGCAGGTTGTTGGTGATGGCTCGGTACATGAAGGGCAGGGCCACGGTGAAGTAGCAGCCGATCAGGATCCACGGCGTGCCGACCATGGCCAGCGGTCCCGAGCCGTACAGGTTCAACAGGCCCACGGACGACACCACGGGCGGCACGGCGAAGGGCAGCAGGATGAGGATGTTCATCAGCGCATCCAGCCTGGGGAAGTGGTAGTGCACGGCGAACAGCAGCGGCAGGATCAGCAGCACCGACAGCACCAGCGCGCCCACGCAGACCACCAGCGATTGACCGAAGGCCTGCAGGAACCGCGGATCGCCCCACAGTTGCAAATACCATTTGAAGGTCAGGCCGCTGGGCAGGATCGACGCCGACCAACTGGTGGCCAACGAATACAGCAGGGTGCCGGCCAAGGGCAGCAGCAGGATCAGGAACAGCAGCCACACCACGACTCTGTGGTAGAGGCCGGGGGCGTTGTGTTCAGCGCGCGACATGGTAGCTCCTGCGCAGCAGCCATTGATGGGCCAGGGTGACCAGGGTCATCAGCCCCACCAGAATCATCGCCAGGGCGCTGGCCAGGTTGGGGTCCAGGCTGATGTCGCCGGCCACCATGGCGGCGATGCGGATCGGCAGCACGTTGAAATTGCCGGTGGTCAGGGCATACACCGTGGCATACGCGCCCAGGGCATTGGCCAGGAGGATGACGAAGGTACCCAGCAGCGCCGGGGTCAGCACCGGCAGGCCGATGTAGCGCCAGTAGGCCCAGCCGTTGGCGCCGAGCAGGGCGGCGGACTCGCGCCAGTCTTCGCGCAAGGCGTCGAAGGCGGGGTACAGCAGCAGGACGCCCAGCGGGATCTGGAAATAGGTGTAGGTGATGATCAGGCCGGTCTTGGAGTAGAGATTGAAATCGTCGATCAGGCCGCTCTGCTTGAGTGCCAGGGTGATCGCGCCGTTGAAGCCCAGCAGGATGATGAAGGCGAAGGCCAGCGGTACGCCGGAGAAGTTGCTGGTCATGTTGGCGAAGGCGCTGACGAAATCCCGCAGCCGCGAGTCGACCCGGCGCAGGGAGTAGGCACCGATGACGGCGATGACGATGCCGAACAGGCTCGACCAGAAACTGATTTCCAGGCTGAACTGGATGGCCTGGCGGTAGAAGCGCGAGCCGAAAGCCTTGCTGAAATTGTCCAGGCTCCAACCGGCATCGGTTTGCACGCTGTGGATGGCCACCCAGGCGAGGGGGGCGATCTGGAAGACGATGAAGAACAGGGCGAAGGGCGCCAGCAGGAGCAGGGCCAGGGTTCTGCCGCGGGTGGGGGTGGTCACTGCTGGAGGGCTCCGGGGTTGCGGGGTATCAGGGGGTTGGTGGTGGCTGCTTCGCGGGCAGAGACCCGCTCCCACAAGGAGTGACGCTTCTGCTCCTGTGGGAGGGCCAGGGTTCTGCCGCGGGTGGGGGTGATCACTGCTGGAGGGCTCCGGGGTTGCGGGGTGTCAGGAGGGGTGGTGGTGGGTTCTTCGCGGGCAGAGACCCGCTCCCACATAGGCGCAGTCCGAGTCTCTGTGGGAGCGGGTCTCTGCCCGCGAAGGGGCCCTACCTGATGCACCTCAGGCAATCACTGCATCTCGAAGATGACCTGTTCCTGCCACTGCTGGGGCAGGGCCTTGGCGCTGGCTTCCCACACGTCCGGGTTCTTGATCGGCGTGACGTTGCGGTACTGCTCGGCCGGCAGCAGCTTGGCCGCGACATCTTCCGGCAGCTTGATGTGGTCGGCCCGGATCGGCCGCGCGTAGCCGCGCGCCAGGTTGATCTGGCCGGCATCGCTGAGGATGTACTCACGCGCCAGCTTGGCTGCATTCGGGTGCTTGGCGTACTTGTTGATGATGGTGGTGTAGCCGGAAATCACCGAGCCATCCGAGGGGATCAACACGTCGAAGCGTTTCGGATCGATCTGATCGCGGTAGCTCAGGCCGTTGAAGTCCCAGACCACACCCACCTCGATCTCGCCTTTTTCCAGGGTCTGGATGGTCGGATTGGCCAGCGACAGGCGCTTCTGTTGCGCCAGTTCGGTGAACAGTTGCAGGCCAGGGGCCAGGTTGCTCTCGTCGCCCTTGAACGCGATGGCCGCGGCGAGTACGCCGTTGGCCGCCTGGGCTGCTGTGCTGACGTCGCCGATCGCCACCTTGTACTTGCCGTTCTTCAGATCCGCCCAGCTTTTGGGCGCGTCTTCGGCTTTGACCAGTTGCTTGTTGATGATGAACGCGATGGTGCCGGTGTAGGCCAGCATCCAGTGGCCATCGGCGTCCTTGGCCCAGTCGGGGATCTGCGCCCAGGTGGAAGGCTTGTACGGCTGGGTCACGCCCTGTTTGGTGGCAATGGGGCCGAACGCTGCACCGACATCGCCGATATCGGCACTGGCGTTGTCCTTCTCGGCGGCGAACTTGGCCACTTCCTGGGCCGAGCTCATGTCGGTGTCCATGTGCTTGAGGCCGTACTTGTTGGCCAGGTCTTCCCAGGTACCCTTCCAGTTGGCCCAGGCATCGGGCATGCCGACGCTGTTGACCGTGCCTTCGGTCTTGGCCGCGGCTTCCAGGGTTTGCAGATCGGTATCCGCGGCCGAAGCCAGGTTGCACAACGCGATGCTCGAACCTAACAGTGTGGCCAGGAAAAGCTTTTTCATCCGGTGCTCCTATGGGCGCCTATCGAAACGAGGGGACTGTCGACGATTGGATTGATCAGGATCAGCAATACCCGAGCCAACGTAGGAGACGCGCGTGACATTTTGACGTCGAGCGCGTCGGCCGCAGGCATGCTCAGGGCTGTCAGGCCCCTGGAAATCAAGCGTAGACGAGATTTGCCGTTTCGATCGATACGGCGCGAGGGCAGTTGCAAGCAGGGATGTACGGAGCGCTAGCCGGGCAGGGCCGCCAAGCGGGCCCCGCAAGGCGCAGGGGGATCAGTGGTTCACGGTAAAGGCCAGCATCGCCGACAGCTGACACATCGGCCGGCCGCTTTCGGCATGCCATTGGTTGAATGCGGCCTGCACGGCCGCCTGATCGCGCTTGGAGCTGGGCACCTTGTCGACGATCTCCTGGGCGTTCAGCGCGGCCACCACGTCCCAGCTGGGAATGAAAGTGTCCTTGCCGATCATGCGCAGGAAACGCGGCGCCGACAGCCCACCCATCTGGTTGCCGTGCTTGGCGATGTACTGCCACAAGCCGGTGATGTCTTCCACCGGCCAGTCGGCGATGAAATCACCGAAACTGCCGTGTTCCATGGCCACGTCGAGAATCATCTGGGCGTTGCGCGGGACGCTCTTGAGCTTGCCGAAATGGCGAATGATGCGGGTGTCCTGCATCAGCCGTTCCAGGCGCTCGGCGCCCATGAGCACGATCTTCTCCGGGTCGAAGCCGAAGAACACTTCTTCGAAGGCAGGCCACTTCGAGTCGACCAGGCTGTGCTTGAGGCCCGCCCGAAAGACCCGCAGGGCCATGGTCGACAGGTAGCGGTCGGCGCTGATCTTGCGCAGTTGCGTCGGCGACTTGGCCGTGGGCAGACGCGCCTCCAGCGCTTTCTGCGAGCCGAAGCGATTAAGGCAGTACTCGTTCAGCCACTTGTAGTCTTGCATGGAACCGGTGTCCTCAACTGCTGGATGAATGCACGGGCAGGTCGCCTTCGCGCAGCCAGACCTCGTCGATGCGGTGGTCCGGTGCCTTGTGCAGAACCATCTGCGCCCGATCGCGGGTCACCAGGATGTTTTCCGTGAGGTTCTTCAGGTTGACCTCTTCCCACAAATAGTCGGCGCGCGCCTGTGCAGCGTCGCCCGATAGAGTGGTCAGGCTCATGAAGCGTTCCATGTACCAGTGACGAATGTCGGCGGTAGGGGCATCCAGGTAGATGGAGAAGTCGTGGGCGTGGTCCAGTTGGAGGATGTTCAGCCCCTCCAGAATCAGGATGTCCGGCTGGTCGATCAGGTGGAAGTGCTCGTCGATGTCCTTGATCGCCTGGGAATAGACCGGGACCTGCAAACCACGAACGCCCTGCCTGAGATCATGCAGGAAGGCCTTCAGGTCGTCGGTGCGGTAGCTCTCCGGGAAGCCCTTGCGCGGCATCAACTGACGCTCCTCCAGGATCCGGTTGGGATACAGGAATCCATCGGTGCTGACCACCTCGACCCGCGGTGCTTCCGGCCAGCCCTCGAACCGTTCCTTGAGCAGCGTGGACAGGGTGCTCTTGCCCACGGCGACGCTGCCGGCGATAGCCACCACGAAGGTGTGCCGATGGCCTTGATAGTGCTCGCGGATGTGTTCGCTGATCCAGGCCAGCGGCGACTCGTCGCCGAACGCCATGGCGGGGTACTTGGTGTAGGCGTGGATGCTCAAGCGTGGCCCGCCATCGTGCGATGCACTCTACGATCGGACTTAGCCACGCGCAGTGCTCAGCAGCTGTGCGGTCTGGCCCAGGCGTTTGCCCAGTGCCCGACACAGGGTTTTCTCGTGCTCGTCGAGCACGCGCTTGCCATCGGCACCGGCATGGTGGCTGGCACCGTAGGGGGTGCCGCCGCCCTGGGTTTCCACCAGGGCCGACTCGCTGTAGGGCAACCCGGTGATGAGCATGCCGTGGTGCAGCAGGGGCAGAAGCATCGACAACAGGGTGGTTTCCTGACCGCCGTGCAGGCTGGCGGTGGACGTGAACACTCCGGCCGGCTTGCCGACCAGGTCGCCGCTGAGCCACAGGCTGCTGGTGCCGTCGAGGAAGTACTTGAGCGGCGCGGCCATGTTGCCGAAGCGCGTCGGGCTGCCCAGGGCCAGGCCGGCGCAGTTCTTCAGGTCGTCGAGGCTGGCGTAGACCACGCCCTGCTCGGGGATCGACGGTGACACGGCTTCGCACTCGGTCGAAACCGCCGGCACGCAGCGCAGGCGCGCTTCCAGCCCACTGGCTTCGACGCCGCGGGCGATCTGGCGGGCCATCTCGGCGGTGGCGCCATGGCGGCTGTAATAGAGCACCAGGATGTAGGGTGTGTTCACGCAATGATCTCCAGTACGTTTTCCGGTGGCCGGCCGATCACCGCGCGTTCGCCGTTGACCAGAATGGGCCGCTCGATCAGCTTGGGATGCGCGGCCATGGCTTGCACCAGGTGTTCCTCGCCCAGGGTGGCGTCGGCCAGGTCCAGGGTTTTGTATTCTTCTTCACCGGTGCGCAACAGTGCCCTGGCACTGATGCCCAGCTTGCCCAGCAGCGTGTGCAGGGTGGCGGCATCGGGAGGCGTTTCCAGGTAGCGCACGATGACGGGCTCGAGCCCACGGGCTTGCAGAAGCTCCAACGCCGCGCGGGATTTGGAGCAGCGCGGGTTATGGTAAAGGGTCAGATCGGTCATGGGAAAAGTCGCCTCCGGCATCCAGTGGCGGGTATTCTAACCACGTGGCGATGATCGGTCGCCTTTTTCGCATAGCTGCAGGAATGAGGAAGGGTAGATCCATGAAATGGCGTATCAAGGCCCGCTTCGCACCGTTGGCGGGCCTGCTGTTGGCGGTCGCGCTGCTGGGTGGTTGTGGGGGTGACTACGGCCCTGATCAGCATGGCAACCCGGTCAGCGCCAAGACGCTGGACAAGCACTGGCTGGTGGTCAACTACTGGGCGGTGTGGTGCGGACCCTGCCGCCGCGAGATTCCCGAACTCAATGCCCTTTCGCAGAGCCTGCAAGGGCAGGGCGTACGGGTGCTTGGGGTGAACTTCGACAACCTCCAGGGTGAGGAATTGAGCGCCGCCGCCCAGACGCTGGGGATCGATTTCCCGGTACTGGCCCAGGACCCGGCGCCGCGTTTCGCCCTGCCGCGCAGCCAGGGGTTGCCGGTCACCTACATCATCGATGACCAGGGCAAGCTGCGCGAGCAATTGATGGGCGAGCAGACCGCCGCTGGCATCAAGGCGCGTCTGGCGGCCTTGCAGGGCAACGGCAACTGAGTTGCGCTCCAGGACCGTGCTCACCTGACGCCATTGCGTTCCAGACGATAGGCGCTGACCGCCTCGTACACTGCCTTGCGTAGGCGATTGATGCCGCCGATGGGGCGATGCGCCTCGATCCCGTGCCAGGGGCTGAAACTGAGGTTGTCGCACATCAGGTTCTGCTTGGGTGTGTCGAAATCCTGAGCCGGCACCTGGATGTGGGCCACGGTCTGGAAGGGCGCGTCGCTTTCCTTCCATCGCACGCTGGTGTCTTCGATGGGCATGTAGCGCGTGGCGTCCTGTGTCTGGATCTGCAGGGCGAAGCAGGCCGGCTGACGATCGGTGGACAGCTGCTGGTACAACGCCGAGCGCAGGAAGTTGGGCACGTCGCGATTCTGCGCCGGTGGCGTATAGGCCGGGCATGTTCCCGCTTCCGGGGTGACGCGGAACTTGGCGTTGAGGTTGCCGAACTTGTACGGCGACACGGAAAAGTAGGTGGTCAGCAGCGGGCTGGGCGGTGCTTCGGACAAGGTCGCCAGGGCGATGAACAGGTGCCGCACCTGCCATTGGCGCGGATCCCAGCCTGGCAGAAAGGCCATCACCTTCTTGCCGTCGGCCTGGGCCGCCACGTTCTGGCGATACTCGGCCACGTCGCTGACGAAGAAGTTGGCATGGTTGAACATGACGAAATCCTGCTCGCCGCGTCCCCGCTGGCTGGGCAGCAGCTGATCGCCGGGCACGCCCAGCAGCTTGATGGCCATGCCGCGTGCGTCCTTCATGTTGTCGAACTGCGGATAGGCGTTGCCGTTGGACAGCCGCATCCAGGCTTGCCAGGTCTTGCCCGGTTCGCTGAACACACCCTGGCGCAGTGCCGGATCCAGATCGGTGGCCACGCTGACCTGCGCTTGCACGCAGCCATGCGCCTTGGCGTGGGCGTCGCGCAGGTAGCGGGTGGGTTCGCGGTGCTGGTCGACGATGCGGATGGCGGTCTGGATGATGTCCTGGGTCATTGCCGCTTCGCCGGCGGGGATCTGCTCCTGGGCCGAGACCGGTCCGGAGAACGTCCAGGCGTACCACAGCGTGGCCAGCAGCCAGCCCAGCAGGCCCAGGGCAATCAGCCCCAGCACCGTCTTGAACAGCCAGGTACCCAGACGCAGCCAGAAGCGGCCGATGGGGCCGGGCGGCGTCGAATCGATCGAGGGACGGTTGTTCATGGCAGTCGTTTCTCCAGTGGTCCACCCAGGACCTTGAGGTATTCGAGCAGCGCCCAACGCTCCTCGGGCTGCAGCAGGCGACCGATTACCCCAGCACCCAGCGGGCCGTCGCGGAATTCATGGCCGCTGTTGGCGTTGCCGGTCAGGCGCGTGTCGTAGAGAAAGCCGCCGGGGAAGGCTTCGCTGCGATAACCCAGGTGCGCCGGGTCGTATTCCAGGTTGCCACGGTAGAAGGTCACCGAGCGCTCGTCCTGAGGCGACAGCAGTTGATAGAGGCTGGGCACCGAACCGTTGTGCAGGAACGGCGGGGTGGCCCAGACGCCGGCCAGGGGCCGGGCCTTGTACGCGCGCAGTTCACGCACGCCGATGTCCATGCCGAAGCCGTTGAGCCGTGCCTGTTCCTGCGGGCCGATGCCGGCCTGGCGGTAGGCCCGCGCCTCGACGAAGGCAGTGACGTAGGCCAGTGCCTTGGCCACGGAAATGTGCTTGAGGTCGAGCGGCTCGTTGGGGTCTTCCAACTGCACGTTCATGGTCTTGAGGGCCTGCACGTCCCAGTTCAGCGCGCTGACATCGAAACGATGATCGGCGATGTTGTTGGCAGCGGTAGGGTCGGTGCCCATGTAGTCGACCGAGCGCATCTGCAGCTTGGCCACGGGGCGCGGTCCGCTGTGGTCCACCGGGGGCACGTGGCAGGCCGCGCAGTTTTCCTGGAACAGCTGCCGGCCCTGGGCGGCACGGGTCAGATCGACCTGGCCCAGCACCGCTTCGGGCCACTGCGGCGCGGGCAGACGCTCCACGGCTTGTTCGATGCGGTACAGGTCCATGACCCGCACGCTCGAGGGGTAGCGTTCGTCGCCCATCAGGGGCTGGCCGTGGGCGTCGAAGAACTCCAGGGTCGCCCCCACGCCCAGCGCCTCACCGATGTTGCGCGCCATCGGCTGCTGGGCCGAACCGTTCCACTGCACCCAGTCGAAGGTCCAGATGTCCCACAAGTGTGGATAGTCGACCGGCGCGTTGGCGACGCGATAGTTGTCGGCACTGATGGCGTCGCCGAAGGTGGCGTTGGCGATGCGGCCAAACGCATCGGCGCGGCCGGGCCCTTCCTGGACGGGGTACAGGCCGCGATGGGTGTCGTTCCAGGCGGTGTGCAGGATGCTGTTCAGCGAGGCCTTGAGCGCTGCACGCAGGGCGTCGTGCCCGGCCTCGTAGCCTTGCTCGCCGAGCACCGCCAGGGCGAAGCGCTTGAACTTCCAGGGATTGTAGTAGGTGGCCGCCATGCTCGCCGCCAGGGCCTGGCCGAAGTCGCCGCCGCGCAGGGTCGGCACCGTGGCGGGTAGCACGTGCTGCGCGGTGCCGCCGTCTACCCGCAGCGCCGTACCGTTGAAGCGCAACTCACCGGTGTGGCAGGCGGCGCAGCTGATGTCGAGAAACTGCGTGTCGCCGTTTTCGCCGGGGTGCCGGGTGAAGCCTATGGGCAAGTCGTGCGGATTCTGGGCGTGGCCCGGTTCGATCAGGAAGCCGAAACGGCCGAGGTTTTCCGGCGCCGCGAAACGCTGCGTGGAAAACGGCTGTTCCAGGTTGACGAACCAGTCGTAGTGCAGGCCCTTGACCTGGGTCCCCTGGGGGGTGAAGTAGTAGGTGTCGCGGTCGGCGTCGCTCCAGTCCTGCAGGTAGTGCAGGTCGCGCGCAGGGCTGTAGGCCGGCAGGTTGGGGTAGGCGATGTAGTAGGCGATGACGGCGACGGCCAACAGCGCGGCCACCAGCACGATCATCACGCCTCGAATGAGCAAGCGCATGGGCACGGTCCTTGTGATAAGCGCGGCTTTATGCCTGAAAAACCCAGTGATGGCAACTGGCCTTTAGTCTAGTCCCGGCAATCTTTCCATAGAGCGCAGGCGCCCGTCGCATCGGTGCCAGCCGGTGGTGCGCGACGCACATAAAGGGTGCAGGTCGCGGTCGATACGCCGGACCTGCGACCGGCTCCTTCCTTTCTTCGCTACGGTTCAGGTGATTGTGGCGCATGGATTGCAAGCCTGCGCACTACACAATGCAATCGATGCCGATTGCCTCCCACACGACAACGGTGCCGTGCTGCCCGCTCTGATGAGCGCAGGCAGCTGGCGCCGTTTTTGTTTTTGTCGCCAGCAGCGAGGAGGGTCGATGACCGCCACTTCAGTGCGTAGCGTGTGCCCCTACTGCGGCGTCGGCTGCGGTATCGTCATGACTGTCGAGAGCGGCCGCGTGGTCAAGGTCAGCGGCGACAAGCTGCATCCGGCCAACGCCGGACGCCTGTGCACCAAGGGCAGCACCTGCGCCCAGCCGCTGAGCGATCCGGGGCGCATGCAGCACGCCTACCTGCGCGAGAACCGTGACCACGAGCCGGTACGGTCGAACATGGACGCCGCCATCGCGGCAGCCGGCAGCCGCTTGCGGCAGGTCCTCGATGAGCATGGCCCCGATGCCCTGGCCTTCTACGTTTCCGGGCAGATGTCGCTGGAAGCCCAGTACCTGGTCAACAAGCTTGCCAAGGGCTACGTGCGCACGCGGCATATCGAATCCAACTCGCGGCTGTGCATGGCCAGCGCTGGCAGTGGCTACAAGCTGTCGTTGGGCGCCGATGGCCCGCCCGGCTCGTACGATGATTTCGATCAGGCCGAGGTGTTTCTGGTGATCGGCGCGAACATGGCCGACTGTCATCCGATTTTGTTCCTGCGCCTGCTCGATCGCCTCAAGGCCGGCGCCAGACTGATCGTCGTCGACCCACGGCGCAACGCCACTGCCGACAAGGCCGACCTGTTCCTGCAGATCGAGCCGGGCACCGACCTGGCGCTGCTCAACGGCCTGCTGCACCTGCTGCACGCCAACGGCGCGACCGACCCGGCGTTCATCGCCGCGCACACCGAAGGCTGGGAGGACATGCCGGCTTTTCTGGCCGATTACACGCCAGCCCGAGTCGCCGAGATCACCGGCCTCGACGAACAGGCGATCCGTCAGACCGCGCAGTGGATCGGTGGCGCGGCCAACTGGATGAGTTGCTGGACCATGGGGCTGAACCAGAGCATCCACGGCACGTGGAACACCAACGCGCTGTGCAACCTGCACTTGGCCACCGGCGCCCTCTGCCGTCCGGGCAGCGGACCGTTCTCCCTGACCGGCCAGCCCAACGCGATGGGCGGGCGCGAAATGGGCTACATGGGCCCAGGCCTGCCGGGCCAGCGTTCGCTGCTGGTGGCGGCCGATCGGGCCTACGTCGAAACACTCTGGGGCATTGCCCCCGGCAGCTTGCGTGAAGAAGGCAACGCCGGCACCGTCGACCTGTTTCGGCAGATGGGCGAGGGCGCGATCAAGGCGTGCTGGATCATCTGCACCAACCCGGTGGCCAGTGTCGCCAATCGCCAGCAGGTCATCGATGGCCTGCAGGCCGCAGAGCTGGTAATCACCCAGGATGCCTTTCTCGACACCGAGACCAACCGCTATGCCGACGTGCTGCTGCCCGCCGCGCTGTGGGCCGAGGCCGAAGGGGTGATGATCAACTCCGAGCGCAACATGACCCTGATGCGCAAGGCCGTCGACGCACCGGGGCAAGCCCTGCCGGACTGGCAGATCATCGCCAGGATCGCCTGCGCCATGGGCTTCGCCGAGGGCTTCGACTACACCAGCGCCGAGCAGGTCTATGAAGAGCTGCAACGCTTCGACAACCCGCAGAGCGGTTACGACATCCGCGGCGCCAGCTACGCGCAACTGCGCCAGCAGCCACGCCAATGGCCCGCGCTGCCAGGGCAGGAGGGTGTGCGCAGCCCGATTCGCTACCTCACCGAGGCAGGTGTGCGCTTTCCCACCGCCAGCGGTCGTGCTCGGTTCTTCGCCCGTCCGCACCTGCAAGGGGCCGATCAGCCCGACGCCGAGTTCGCCATGGTGCTCAACACCGGTCGCTTGCAGCATCAGTGGCACACGCTGACCAAGACCGGCAAGGTCGCCACCTTGAACCGGCTCGACCCTGGGCCGTTCATCGAGCTTCATCCCGACGACGCCGAGCGTCTGGGCATCGGCGAGGCCGATCAGGTGCAGGTCCGCTCGCGGCGCGGCCAAGCGGTATTGCCGGCCCGTCTCAGCGACCGGGTACGGCCGGGCAATTGCTTCGCGCCGTTTCACTGGAACGACGTGTACGGCAGCGATCTGGCGATCAATGCCGTGACCAGCGACGCCACCGATCCGCTGTCGCACCAGCCGGCGTTCAAGTTCGCCGCCGTGGCGCTGCAACGCGTCGGCTCGCCGAAAATCGCCCTGCAGAACCTCGATGCCGACGCGCCTGACGGTGTCGCGGCAAGCGACGGGCAGGTGGCCATCCAGGTGCTCTGGGCTTCGCAGACCGGCACCGCGCAGGCCATCGCCGAACGCTGCGCGCAGACCCTGCGCGAGCGTGGCGCATCGGTCGCTCTGCGTGGCCTGCACGAGATCACCCCGGCCGAGCTGCTCGCCGCCCGTGACCTGTTGCTGATCACCAGCACCTTCGGCGATGGCGATGCACCGGACAATGCCACGCGCCTGTGGGCCCAGTTGCAGGCCACGCAGACCGAGCCCTGTGCAGACCTGCGCTATGCCGTGCTGGCGCTGGGCGACTCCAGTTACGCACAGTTCTGCGGCTTCGCCCGCAAGCTGGACGAGCGGCTGACCCAATTGGGCGGTGAGCGTCTGCTCGAACGCGTCGAGTGCGAGCCTGACGATCAGGCACCTGCCGAGCGCTGGATACAGGACGCCAGTCTGCTGCTTGCCGGACCCGCGTCCAGTTCAGTGGCTGAATCGGTGGCCGGTTCGGTTGCGGCAGAAGCTGCGTTGTATACCCGTCAGCGACCCTGGCTGGCGCGGGTCCTGCACAATCAGGTGCTCAACGCCGCTGGCACCGAGAAGGAAGTGCGCCATGTGGTGTTCGACTTGAAGGACAGCGGCCTGGTCTATGAAGCGGGCGATGCCCTTGGCGTATGGCCGAGCAACTGCATGAGCCTGGTCGAGGAACTGCTGGCCTGCCTCGGCCTGGACAGCAGCGAGCGGGTACTGCTCAAGGGGCACGGCGAGCAGCCGCTGGCGGTGGCTTTGCACAAGCATCTGGACATCACGCGCATCACGCCGCAGTGGCTGGCATTTCTGAGCGAGCGCTGCGCTGATCCGTTGTTGGTCTCGTTGCTCGAACCGGACAATGCAGGCCAACTGCAGCAGTGGTTGTGGGGGCGGCAACTGATCGACCTGCTCGAAGCCTTTCCGGTGACGCTGACCACCCAGGAACTGCTCGGCCTGCTCAAGCCCTTGCAGCCGCGGCTGTACTCCATCAGCTCCAGCGCCCGCACCGACCCGCATCAGGTACACATCACCTTGTCGACCGTGCGTTACCAGTGCAACGAGCGCGTGCGCAGTGGCGTCTGCTCGGGCTTCCTGGCCGATCGCTCGGCAGCGGCGCTGGTGCCGATCTTCGTTCAAAAGACCCGTCAGTTCCGCGTGCCCAGCCAGGCCGATACGCCGATGATCATGGTCGGCCCGGGCACCGGCATAGCGCCGTTTCGCGCCTTCCTTCACGAGCGCCAGGCGCTGGGTCATCACGGGCGCAACTGGCTGTTGTTCGGCGAGCAACGCGAACACAGCGACTTCTACTACCGCGACGAACTGCACGCCTGGCTGCGCAGCGGGCATCTGCACCGGCTGGATACGGCGTTCTCCCGTGACCAGGCAGAAAAGATCTACGTCCAGGACCGCCTGCGCCAGCAGGGCGCCCAGGTGTGGCAATGGTTGCAGCAGGGCGGGCATTTCTATGTCTGCGGCGATGCCAGCCGCATGGCCAAGGATGTCGACACAGTGCTGCGCGACGTGGTGGCGGAACACGGCGCCATGAGCACGCAGCAGGCCGAGGCTTACTTGGCGCAGTTGAGCCGGGATCGGCGTTATGTGCGGGATGTGTACTGAAAGGGTGCGGTGTGCACTGGGGTGGGGCTTTGTATCAGGGAGGGCCTCTTCGCGGGCAGAGCCCGCTCCCACACTGAAATCCTTGTGGGAGCGGGCTCTGCCCGCGAAGAGGCCCCAACTGACACTCCCCAGACAAACCCTGGCACGCAACCTGCTTCCACCCTGACAAGTCCCCGGTGCTCAACGACGATCACCCCACCGGACACCCTCATTTCGACGATCAGGCAAAGGCGCCTGGAGCATTCGCTCCAGGCGTTTTTTTTTGCCCGATGGTCAAGACACCGCAACGTGCCAGGAGATACCCATGAACGCGCTCGTGAACCTCAAGCCCCGGCAGAAACTCATCGTGGTCGGCAACGGCATGGTGGGGCATCACTGTGTCGAGCAGTTGATCGAGCGCAACGCGGTCGATCGCTACGAGATCCACGTCTTCGGCGAAGAGCGGCAGCGGGCGTATGACCGGGTGCACCTGTCCGAATACTTCGGCGGCTCGTGTGCTGAAACCCTGGCCTTGGGCGACGCCCAGTTGTACGGCAGGCACGGCGTCACCCTGCACCTGGGCCAGCCGGTGATCGAGATCGACCGTCAGGCCCGAGAAGTGGTCACCGCCAACGGGCGGCATGCCTACGACGTGCTGGTGCTGGCCACCGGTTCGTTCCCGTTCGTGCCGCCGATTCCAGGCTGTGAGGGCAACGCGCGACTGGTTTACCGCACCCTGGATGATCTGGACGCGATCCGCGCCGCGGCAGCCGGGGCGCGCCGTGGTGTGGTGGTCGGCGGCGGGCTGCTGGGCCTGGAAGCGGCCAACGCCTTGAAGTCGCTGGGGCTGGAAGCGCATGTGGTCGAGTTCGCCCCGCGGCTGATGCCGGTGCAGCTGGACGGCGAAGGGGGCGCAGCATTGCGCGCGCGTATCGAAGCCCTGGGGGTAGGCGTGCACACCTCGCGCGCCACGCAGAACGTGGAGGCCGGCGAAACCCATCGCTATCGGATGAATTTCGACGGCGGCGAGTGTCTGGAAACCGACCTGATCGTGTTCTCGGCCGGTATCCGCCCTCAAGACGCACTGGGCCGCGCCAGCGGGCTGGAGATCGCCGCTCGTGGCGGTATCGTCATCGACCCGCACTGCCGCACCAGCGACCCGGCGGTGTATGCGATCGGCGAGTGCGCCTCTTGGAACGGCAGCATCTTCGGTCTGGTAGCGCCCGGTTACAGCATGGCCCGCAACGTCGCCTGCGAATTGGCCGGGGAAGCGCCGGGGGCGTTCAGCGGTGCCGACATGTCCACCAAGCTCAAGCTGCTCGGGGTCGACGTGGGTTCCATCGGCGACGCCCATGCCAGCACGCCGGGCGCCAAGAGCTACCGTTTCATCGACGAAGCCAACGCCAGCTACCGGCGCCTGGTGGTGGACGCCAGCGGCAAACGGGTTCTCGGCGCCGTGCTGGTCGGCGACAACAGCTACTACGACACCCTGCTGCAATACGCGCAGAACGGCATCGCCCTGCCGGCCGACCCGTCGACGTTGATCCTGCCGCTGTCCGACGGCGCACCGGTTCTCGGCGCCGACGCGCTGCCCGACACGGCCATGATCTGCTCCTGCCACAACGTCAGCAAAGGTGCGATCTGTTCCGCCATCGACGGCGGTTGCGGCGATCTCTCGGCGCTCAAGTCGCAGACCAAGGCCTGCACCGGCTGTGGCGGCTGCGCGGCGCTGCTCAAGCAGGTCTTCGAGCATGAACTGACGGCCCGTGGCGTGACGGTCGACAAGAGCCTGTGCGAGCACTTCGCCTACACCCGCGCCGAGCTGTACGCGCTGGCCCGTGTCGAAGGCATCGCCAGCTTCGAGGACATGCTCGCCCGCCACGGCCGCGGCGCCGTGGGCTGCGACGTGTGCAAGCCCACCGTCGGCAATATCCTCGCCTCGTGCTGGAACCAGCCGATCATGGACCCCTCGCTGGTGCCGCTGCAGGACACCAATGACACCTTCATGGCGAACATGCAGAAGAACGGCACCTACTCGGTGGTGCCGCGCATTCCCGGCGGTGAGATCACCCCGGACAAGCTCATCGCCATCGGCGTGGTGGCGAAGAAATACGACCTCTACACCAAGATCACCGGTGGCCAGCGCATCGACCTGTTCGGCGCGCAGTTGCACGAGCTGCCGGAGATCTGGAGCGAACTGATCGAAGCGGGCTTCGAAACCGGGCATGCCTACGGCAAGTCGACCCGCACCGTGAAGTCCTGCGTGGGCAGCACCTGGTGTCGCTACGGCGTGCAAGACAGCGTGGCCATGGCCCTGCGCATCGAGGACCGCTACAAGGGCCTGCGTTCGCCGCACAAGCTCAAGTTCGCGGTATCGGGCTGCACCCGCGAGTGCGCGGAGGCGCAGAGCAAGGACATCGGCGTGATCGCTACGGAAAAGGGCTGGAACCTGTACGTCTGCGGCAACGGTGGCATGCGGCCGCGTCACGCCGAGCTGTTCGCCACCGACCTGGATGACGAGCAACTGATCCGCTACATCGACCGCGTGCTGATGTTCTACATCCGCACCGCCGACAAGCTGCAGCGCACCTCGGTGTGGCGCGAGAATCTGGAAGGCGGCCTGGAATTCCTCAAGCAGGTGGTCCTGGAAGACAGCCTGGGCGTGGGCGCTGAGCTCGAAGCGCAGATGCAGCGGGTGGTCGATCACTATGAATGCGAATGGGCCAACGCCCTGAAGGATCCGGAAAAGCTCAAGCGCTTCCGCACCTTCGTCAATGACAAACGCGCGGACCCCGGCGTGCAGTTCGTCAAGGAACGCGGCCAACGCCGCCCCGCCCATGCGGGCGATGTCGTGACGTTGATCCCGATGGTCGAGGAGGTGGTGTGATGCAGGCAATCGAAGCTGTGCAGGCGATGACTTGGCAAGCAGTGTGCGAGCGGTCGGACCTGATCGCCAATTCCGGTGTGGTGGTGTGGCTGGACGGTGACCAGATCGCATTGTTCTACCTGCCCGAAGCAGGCGAGGGCAGGGTACTGCACGCCATCGACAACCACGACCCGCGCTCGGGCGCCAACGTACTGGGCCGTGGAATCGTCGGGTACCTGCAGGGGGAGTTGGTGGTGGCGGCGCCGCTGTACAAGCAGCATTACTGCTTCAGCGACGGGCGCTGTCTGGAAGCGCCGGATCAGCATGTCAGGGTCTGGCCGGTGCGCTTGAATGGGGATCGGGTGGAGATTGGCAGGTTGTAGGTAGGTCTTGCTGGCCTCTTCGCGGGCAGAGAGCTCGCCGCCCGCCCCGCTCCCACATTGGATTTTCGTTGCACTCGAGTTCTTTGTGGGAGCGGGCTCTGCCCGCGAAGAGGCCCTCACTACCAAAGCAAACCCCAAGGCCCAATGCTACGATTGGCGCCATGAACCTCGACAGCCGCATCAAATTCCGCCACCTGCTGTGCTTTCTCGAAATTGCCCGTCAGGGCAGCTTCGCCAAGGCCGCCGACACCTTGTCCATCAGCCAGCCGGCGATTTCCAAGACCCTCAAGGAACTCGAAGACCTGTTGCAGACCCGCCTGTTCGAGCGCGACAAGAGCGGGGTCGAGCTGACGGCCGCAGGCGTGCGCTTCATGCGCTACGCCGGCCCCTGCGTGCAGGCCCTGCGCGACGGCGTCAGCAGCCTGCGCGGCGAGCCGCACGAAGCGCCCCAGGTGCGCATCGGTGTGCTGTCCACCGTCGAAAGCCAATTGTTGCCGGAAGTGCTCTGCCGCCTGCACGCGCGCCATGCCGCGCTGGTCGTCAGCGTCGCGACCGGGCCGGGGGCCTACCTGCTGGCGCAACTGCACGTGGGCGAACTGGACCTGGTGATCGGCCGCATGACCGACAGCCCGCAGATCCAGGGCCTGTCGTTCGAGCACCTGTACAGCGAGTCGATGACCCTGGTGGTACGTCCGGGCCATCCGCTGCTCGAAGTGCGCCCGTTGGACGCCGAACAGGTCGGCGCCTGCCCGTGGGTACTGCCGCTGGCTGGGACGACCATCCGCAAGCACGCCGACAGCTTGTTCGTGCAATGCGCGATCACCCCGTCTGCGCAACGTCTGGAAACGCTTTCGCCGACCCTCAGTCGACGCTACGTCGCCAGCAGCGATGCCATCTGGGTCGCGCCACGCGATGCGGTGCAACGCGACATCGCCACCGGCCAGTTGTACGAACTGGATCTGGGTGTGCACGAGCCGGGCGGCTCGGTGGGCATCTGCCGCAACGCCGCGCTGCAGCTGTCGATGCCGGCGCAATGGCTGTGTGAGGTGGTGCGTGAAGTGGCTGCGCAGTATGAGCAGTCCTCCACCTTCCCATGACACATCTTTCATAGAGCCGCTGCCGAGCCACTTTCCTTTTGCTGGCCTGAACTTATCGGCTTTTTGCCTCTCTCATGCCGGTAGCCATTGGTCGTGGCCGCCTGATAAGCTCGCGGCCTCACTCGATTGCCCTTATGGCGCATGAACAAGGAAATAGCATGAAACAGCATCGGTTGGCGGCGGCAGTTGCCTTGGTCACCCTGGTCCTCGCAGGTTGCGATTCCCAGACCAGCGTCGAGCTCAAAACCCCGGCGCAAAAAGCTTCCTACGGTATCGGCCTGAACATGGGCAAGAGCCTGGCTCAGGAAGGTATGGACGATCTCGACTCCAAGGCCGTAGCGCTGGGTATCGAAGACGCCGTCGGCAAGAAAGAGCAGAAGATCAAGGACGATGAGCTGGTCGCAGCTTTCGCCGATCTGCAGAAACGCGCTGAAGAACGCATGACCAAGATGAACGCCGAGGCCCAGACCGCCGGCAAGAAGTTCCTCGAGGAAAATGGCAAGAAAGACGGCGTGGTCACCACCGCTTCGGGCCTGCAGTACCAGGTCATCAAGAAGGCCGACGGCGCTCAGCCCAAGCCGACCGACGTGGTTACCGTCCATTACGAAGGCAAGCTGATCGACGGCAAGGTCTTCGATAGCTCCATCGAGCGCGGCGCCCCGATCGATCTGCCGGTCAGCGGCGTGATTCCAGGCTGGGTCGAAGGCCTGCAACTGATGCACGTCGGCGAGAAGGTCAAGCTGTTCATCCCGGCCGATCTGGCCTACGGCGCCCAGAGCCCGAGCCCGACCATTCCGGCCAACTCGGTGCTGGTGTTCGACCTCGAGCTGATCGCCATCAAGGACGCTGCGAAGGCTGCTGCCGACGCTGCTGCCGAAACCGACGATGCCGAAGTCGAAGAAGCCGCACCCGCCAAGTAAGCGCTATTGCTGCGAAGCGTCACGGCTTGATGAAACGCCCCGTCTCGACGGGGCGTTTTCGTTTGAACCGGGCCTTGGCCAATGGGTCTGAGATGAAGCTGCACTAGCCGTTTTCGGAACACTGCGTCAAGAATTTTCGTGGCTTTTTTGTGTGAGTAAAAAACGCCCGATTTGACCTCAGCCCTTGAAAACCGGGCGGGTCAGGCGCGAAAAGCGGCTCTGTTCACAAGGTTATCCACAAATACTGTGGATAACCTGAAACCACCATTCGGCACCGGAGGGCTCATGAAGGCACCTTGGAATTTCACCCGTTTTCTGCCCATTGCCGAACGCATCCTGAGTCGGGGCCGCCTGCCGGCCTTGATCTTCGCCGTGGCGCGCAAGGGCAAGGGCTATCGGCTGGGCGCCCTGAAGGAAGACGTGCAACTGCTCCAGGCCCTGTGCCTGGCCTACTGGCGGGGCGAGTACCGCAACATCAGCCCGAAGGCGTTGCTGTCCATCGTCGCTGGCCTGGTCTACTTCGTCAGCCCCATCGATGCCATTCCCGACTGGCTGTTGGGCGTCGGCATGCTGGACGACATCGCGGTCCTGGCCTGGGTAATGAAAACCCTGTCCGGTGAACTGGACACCTTCCGTGCCTGGCGCGAGCGGCAGTCTCCGGAGAAGCTGCGGGTCGTCGAACGCCTGCCGGCTTCGGAGCAGGAGCTCGAGCTGGAAAAATCCCACCGCTGATACATCTGCCGACTTCGGTGCGCAGTTAACGCCCCGAAGTCGGCGATCCCCTGTTAACATCCCCGCATTACGCTTGCATCATCCGATGTAGGCAGCCATCGTGCGGGAGGATGCAATGGGGGTTCAGGTGATAAGCCGCGACGGCCAGCCGGAATACGCGGTGGTGCCATGGGCCGAGTATCAACGGCTTCTGGCTGCCGCCGCAGGCAGCTCGGTCGAGCAGTCTTCAGACACCGAAGCGTCCAGCGAACCGGCTGCTACGGCCGCTCACGTCCCACCTCCCAGCTTCCAGCGCCTGCGCGAATTGCGCGAGACCCAGGGCGTGCCTCTGGACAGTCTGGCCCGCGCGGTCGGCATCAGTCCTTCCTACCTGTCGATGATCGAAACCGGCGAGCGCGAGCCCGATGCTGCCATCCGCCGCAGCCTTGCCTGGGAATTGGGGGTGCCGGGCTGGAGCAGCGAGTCGTGAGCGTGCGCATCAGTCGGCAACAATGGGAGGGCTTGCTGAGCGAGCTCGACGTTGCACGGCACCAGCGCCACTTGCTCACCTACCGCGCGCTGCTCGAACGTCTGGCATTGCCCACGCCTGCCATGCAGACCCTGACGGCGGCGCTGGAATACCTGGCCATGCTCGATGCCCGCGCGGACCAACCGTTGCGCAGCTCGCTGGTGATCAGCCAAGGCGCCAGCCGGCTGCCGCGTCCCGGCTTTTTCGAGTGCGTTGAAAAGCTCGGGCGCTTCTCCGGTCCATCGGATGGCGTGGCGGCTGCCGCCTGGCACGCCTCGGAAGTGGTGCGCGTGTTCGAGTATGCGTACCCGTCCAGCACGGCGGTCTAGGCCGGCCCGGTGATCAGTCTGAGTACGTCGATCAGTCGGCCCAAGCCCAGGTATCGCCCACCTTGAACGATCACGAAGTCCTCTTCGATCCGTTGCCGTGCACGCCCGGTCAGTAGGCGACTGACCTGTTGCAGGGACTGCTTGATGTCGACCGCGAGGAATTCACTGCTCATCAGTCGGCTGATCGGCTTACGCGCGAACAGGTCGGCGGCGAGGGGCTTGAGCAGTGCATCCGACAGTGCGTGCCGATGGACGATGCCACAGGGATGGCCCTCGTCATCGACCACGGCCAGGGTGTTCAGGTCGGCTTGCAGGCGGAAGGCTTCCAGCACTTGCCGGGTCGAGGTATCGCGCTGCACCGCGGCTTGTTCGATGATCAGCGCGGCCAGGTCGCCGCCGTCTCCGCCCAGGGGAGGATGGCTGTCTTCCAGATCAGGAATCAGCGCCCGGGCATCCCGTGGCGGCTGCTCCTGAGGACGGCAGAGCAGATAGCCCTGGACCAGGTCGACGCCCATCTCGATGAGCACCAGCAACTCCTCCTCCAGCTCGATGCCCTCGGCGATCACCTGGGCTTTGGAGGCCTTGGCGATCTGCAGGATGGAGCCGACGAACTCACGCTTGAGGGCGTCCTGGTGAATGCCATCGATGAAGTGACGGTCGATCTTCACGTAGTCCGGGCGCAATTCCGACCACAGGCGCAGACTCGAATAGCCTGCTCCCAAGTCGTCCAGGGCAATGGAAAACCCCATGGCACGGTAATGATGCAGGGCGTTGAACAGCAGTTGGAAATCGTCGGTAGGGGTCTGTTCGGTGAGTTCGATGACCACCTGGTTCGGGCTGATGCCGTAGCGTTGCAACAACTGCAAGGTGCGGCCGTTTTCGTGCAGCGGTTCGAGCAGCGACTCAGGCGACACGTTGAGAAACAGCTTGCCGTCCAGGCGCTGTTCGCTGAAGCGGCGGCAGGCGGTTTCGCGGCACATCATCTCCAGCTCGTTGAGCCGCCCGGCCTGGCGGGCGACGGCGAACAGATTGATCGGCGAGTGCAGCGGGCTGTTCGACGGCCCTCGACTCAATGCCTCGAAGCCCAGGATCTGTCGCTGGGACAGTGACACGATGGGCTGGAACAAGCTGTGCACACCGCCTTGGGCCAGAATGGTGTCCAGGGCGCTGAGCTGTTCAATGACGGTCATCGGTACGCTACCTTGCTGAAGGTCGTTCTGACTGATGCGTGAAACAGGTTGAAAGCACCGGGCCAGACGCAAAAAAAGACCCGCTGCTTACGCAGCGGGTCCCTATTTCACGACAGCTTCATTTCGGTTTGATGACGCAGGTGTCACGTTGCAGTCATTACTTCCGTGGATCAGTGCTTGGCCACCGACGTATTGAGTTTCAGGTAGTCGAGCAGGATGCGCCCGGTCTCTGCCAGGTAAGCGTCGTCTTCCGGTTTGGTCTTGTCCGGATCGGCGCCCAGTGCGTCTTCGTCTTCCTTCTTCAGCTCTTTGAGCGGCTCTTCGCCCTTGGCCTTGCGACGGGTGTTTTCCAACGCCAGTTGCTTGGCTTCGATGTCGCTGTGCTGGGCACGACGATCGGCCTCGTTCAGGCTCACGGTCTTCTCTTTCATCAACTGCTCGGCCAGGGCCAGGCGATCGCGGATGTAGATGAATTCCGGATCCTTGACGGTGCGCGCGTCATGATCGGCGGTCAGCTTGGCCAAGTACGGCTTGAACGGATCACTGGCCGGCTTGATGGCCGGGCGGATGGTGTCCCACGGCATCGCTTCGGGCAGGGCGCTCTCGCCGATCTCCTTGGTATCGATGATCGACGGGTAGGCGATGTCCGGCAGCACGCCCTGATGCTGGGTGCTCTGTCCGGAAACCCGGTAGAACTTGGCCAGGGTCAGCTTGAGCTCGCCGTGGTTGAGCGGCTGAATGGTCTGCACCGTGCCCTTGCCGAAGGTCTGTCCGCCAACGATCAGAGCGCGGTGATAATCCTGCATGGCACCGGCGAAAATCTCAGAGGCCGAAGCGGACAGACGGTTCACCAGCAGCGCCAGCGGGCCTTTGTAGAACGCGCCGGGGTTTTCATCCTCGAGCACGTCGACACGGCCATCGGCGTTGCGCACCAATACGGTCGGGCCTTTCTCGATGAACAGGCTGGTCAGTTCGGTGGCTTCCTGGAGGGAGCCGCCGCCGTTGTTGCGCAGGTCGATGACCACGCCGTCGACTTTTTCCTTCTGCAGCTCGGTGAGCAGCTTGCGCACATCGCGGGTGGTCGACTTGTAGTCCGGGTCACCGGCGCGGAACGCCTTGAAGTCCAGGTAGAAGGCTGGAATCTCGATCACGCCCAGCTTGTAGTCGCGACCGTTTTCCTTGAGGTTGAGGATCGACTTCTTCGCCGCCTGCTCTTCGAGCTTGACCGCTTCGCGGGTGATCGAGACGATCTTGCTGGTCTGATCGTTGGGCGCATTGGTGTGCGGAATCACTTCAAGGCGCACGGTGGAGCCTTTCGGGCCGCGAATCAGCTTGACCACTTCATCCAGGCGCCAGCCGACCACGTCGACCATTTCCTTGTCGCCCTGGGCGACGCCGATGATCTTGTCGGCAGGGGCGACCTGCTTGGTCTTGTCGGCCGGACCGGCAGGTACCAGACGCACGATCTTGACCTGATCGTTATCGCTTTGCAGGACCGCACCGATGCCTTCGAGCGACAGGCTCATGTTGATGTCGAAGTTTTCCGCATTGTCCGGCGACAGGTAGTTGGTGTGCGGATCGTAGGACTGGGCGAAGGTGTTGATGTACGCCTGGAAGATATCTTCGGCGCGGGTCTGGTCCAGGCGAGCCAGCTGGTTCTTGTAGCGCTTGGACAGGGTTTCCTGAATCTGCGCGGCGTCTTTTCCGGCGATCTTCTGACGAAGCACCTCATCCTTCACGCGCTTGCGCCATAGGTCGTCCAGCTCCGCTTCGTTCTTCAGCCAAGGGGCGTCCTTGCGATCGACCAGCAGGGTTTCCTTGGTGGTGAAGTCGAACTTGTCGACGCCCTTGTTCAGTTCAGCCAGGGCAAAGTCCAGACGGGCCTTGACCCGATCCAGATAGCGCTTGTAGATGATGAAGCCGGGATCCAGGTTGCCGTTCTTCAGGAAATCGTCGAACTGAGTCTTCCATTTGTCGAACTCGGCGATGTCGGCTGCCGTGAAATAGCTGCGCGAGGGATCGAGCAGCTTGATGTAGCTGTCATAGATGATGACCGAGCGCGCATCGTTGAGCGGCGGCTTGCTGTAATGATGGCGCTTGAGCAGCTCGACCACATTGAGGCTGGCCACCACTTCGTCGCGATCCGGCTGAAGTTTGTCCCAGCTGTTGGCGGCCAAGGTATTGGCGGACATCGACAAACTGCCGAGGCCGATACACAGCGCCAGGGCACTGCCGGGAATGAAATGCTTCATGCTGATTCGACGTGGGGGCAATTGATCACGCATATTAGGCCGTCTTTGAATTCGCCGGTTCCGTTGAAGCCGGACGCATAATGCGAAAAGCCCGGCGCCAAGGCGTCGGGCTCAGTCATGACTCAACTATGGAGGCACCGTGAAGGCATTGCAAGGCGTGGAAGGACATGTGGAGTGGAGCGAACGGCCGAGCCCGACGTGTGACGTAGGTCAAGTGAAGATTCGCGTCGCCGCGGCCGGTCTCAACCGGGCCGATCTGATGCAGCGCGCCGGCCTGTACCCGCCGCCACCGGGCGCCAGCGATATTCTGGGCCTTGAGTGTGCAGGCGTCATCAGCGAGGTCGGCGTCGGTTCGTCCTGGCAGATTGGCGACAGGGTATGCACGTTGCTGGCCGGGGGTGGCATGGCCGAGGAGGTGGTGGTCGATGGCCGTCACGTGCTGCCCGTGCCCGAGGGGCTGAGCCTGCACGAGGCCGCAGGCATCGTCGAGGTCTACGCGACGGTGTGGCTGAACCTGTTCCAGCTGGCCGATCTGCAACCGGGCGAGAAGGTCCTGCTGCATGCTGGCGCCAGTGGCATCGGCTCGGCGGCAATCCAGCTGTGCAAGGCATTCGGCAACCCGACCTGGGTCAGCGTCGGCTCCGCCGAGCGCCTGGCCTACTGCGAAGCACTGGGTGCACAGGGCGGCGTGGTGCGAGGTGACGGCCTGGAAGGGTTGAAGGACCTGGGCCCGTTCGATGTGATCCTCGATCCGGTGGGCGCCAATTACAGCGAGCTGAACCTGGACGTGGTAGCGCTGGATGGACGCTGGGTGATGATCGGCCTGATGGGCGGCCGCGAGGCGCAGTTCGACCTGGCCAAGGTGCTGACCAAGCGCGTGCGCTTGCAGGGTTCAACGTTGCGCAGCCGTGACGATGCGTTCAAGGCCGACCTGCTCAGTGACCTGGGCCAGCAGGTATGGCCATTGTTCACAGAAGGGCGCTTGAAGTCGCAGTTGGCCAAGACGTTCCCGATCGCCGACGCCGAAGCGGCGTTCGAAGCGCTGGCAAGCAATCAGATTTCGGGGAAGGTGGTACTGGTGATCGACGAAACCCTGAGCTGAGCCCAGGGCTGTCGTTGGACGAAATCCGTGACCGGCTGCGAACGAGAGGCCACGGGTTTCGCCATGGCGGCAATCAGCGCATTTCAGGCAGACGCGCTTCGCTCTTCACTTCGGTCAGCGCCACGGCTTCGGCCGGCAGCACGACGCGAGTCTTGGCCAGCAGCTCACCCATGTTGGAGAGCACGCGATACATCGAGTATTCCTCGGTGTAGCGGACTTCAGCGTAGCGGGTGTTGGCGGTGTACAGCTCGTTTTCACTGTCGAGCACGTCGAGCAAGGTCCGCTGGCCCAGACCGAACTGGTCCTGATAGGCCGCACGCACGCGCGTGGTAGTTTCGGCGTATTCGCGGGCATACGGGATTTGCGTGCCGGCGTTTTTCATCGCGTTCCACGACAGCGCCAGGTTTTCGTTCAACTGACGCAGGGCGTTGTTGCGGATGTCCATGGCCTGGTTGATGCGGTGCGCGTCACCCTGCAGGCGAGCCTTGTCGCTGCCGCCACGGTACAGGTTGTAGCTCATGCTCACGCCTGCACGCCAGTCGGTGTTGTTGTGACCGCGCTCGCCGGACAGGTTGTTGTTGGCTCCGGTGGCCAGTTCGGCATCGACCCGTGGGTAGAACGCGGACTTGGCGCCTTCATACTGGCTCTCGGCAGCCTGCACGTCGGCCTGGGCCGATTTGAGGTACGGATTGTTTTCCATCATGGACTGGCGCGCGGCGTTCAGGTCGCCTGGCAGTTCACCACGGATCGAAGGCAGGGGTTCCAGCTCGTCGGGCATACGGCCCACGGCGCTGAAGAACGCAGCTTCGGCATCGGCCAGGTTGACCTGGGCGGTGTTGTAGTTGTTCTCAGCCAGGGCGCGACGGGCACGCGACTGGTCGACGTCAGCCGTGCTGCCGACGCCGCGCTCGCTGCGCAGGCCGATCTGGTCGTTGACGCGCAAGTGCGCCTGCAGGTTGTTCTTGGCCAGGGTCACCAATTCGCGGTTGCGCAGTACATCCAGGTACACCTGAACGGCGCGCAGGGCCAGGTCCTGGGCGGTGGCCTGGACGTAGTAGGCACGGGACGTAGCGGTGGAGCGAGTCCGGCTGATTTCGCTGGAAGCGCTGGAGCCGTCGAACAGCATCTGGCGCAGACGCAGTTCCGACTGGGTGTAGTTCAGCGTTTCCTTGTTATGGTCACCACGGGCGCGGGTGTTCAGGTTGTCCGAACGCTCGCGACCGTAGCCGGCAACGAAATCAACGCTGGGGCGGTAGGCGCCCTGGGCGATTTTCGTGTCCTCATCCGCGGCCAGGCGACTGTTGATGTTGGATGCCAGCTCAGGATGGTTATCCACGGTGCTCTGGATCGCCTGGGTGAGTGACATGGCTTGCGCGTGCGAGCACGCCATGGCCAACAAGATCGCGCTGCAGATGGGGGTGAAAACGCGCATTCGGGTGCTTCTCCGTTATGTTTGAAGTCAGGCATACGCCAGAATGTTGGCGAACAACTTGTTTAAAAGTCCGTTTAAGGTTTGTGATAGGCGCAATCGAGGCACCGAGGGCAGCGCTTTCAACGGAATTTTCACATGATATAGAGCAAAAAATAGTTATGCCATCATTCCTTGCGATGATGGCAAATAGATTTCATAGCGGCTGAAGAGCAAGCAGGGAGCGGGGTTGCGTGGGGTACAAGGCTTAGGGCCAGCGTTTTGGGGGGTGGCAGGCTGCGCCAAAGCTAAGGCGGGAGGCTTGAGTCAAAATAGTGACGGAAAACTGTCATTTTTAGGCGTCTGTATCACCGTTGATCCAGACTTATATTAAAGATTAGCTAATTGATTTAATTAAGGTTTTATCAGGGCATGACCATTCGTCGCCAATGACCGGAGTCATGTGCGTGTTTTCTGCAAAGCGATATAAACAGTGACTGCCAGCGCCACAGCTATCATCAGCACTCGCAGCCATGGCCATGGCACGAGCCAGCACGACACGGCGATGCTGATCCACATCGAACCGATCGCCAGCACCTTGGCTTTCAAGGGAATGCCTTTGCCGTTCAGATAGGCTTTGAGCAAAGGCCCCAGCCGTGGATGGCCAAGCAGCCAGGCGTGGAAGCGCGGCGAGCTTCGTGCGAAACACGCAGCCGCCAGCAGGAGGAATGGGGTGGTGGGCATGATCGGTAGGAAGATGCCGATGACGCCCAGGCAGACGCTTGCGCAACCAATGCCCAGCAGCAGGTAGCGCAGCCAGGCTGGCCGGGCTTGAGCCACGGCCGTTGCTTAGTGATGGCGCGGCTTGAGAATCGCCGGTTTTTCATCCGGGGCGTTGCACAGCAGGTAGAGGGCCGTCAGCGCCTCGGGGATCTGCACGATCATGTCGTCCATGAGGTTGGCATCGGCGGCAATGTCGGAAAA
Source organism: Pseudomonas sp. RIT-PI-a (assembly GCF_001187875.1). NCBI lineage: Bacteria > Pseudomonadati > Pseudomonadota > Gammaproteobacteria > Pseudomonadales > Pseudomonadaceae > Pseudomonas > Pseudomonas sp. RIT-PI-a. The sequence continues at coordinate 91,708 of NZ_LGIR01000018.1, read as the reverse complement.
CTCCGGTTGCTCGTCGAACAGGCCGGAACCGACCATGATCGGCAGGAGCATTTCGCTGACTTCGTCCTCGGCGGTTTCGAACCAAGCGGCTTCGCGCAGGAACACGCCTTCCATGAAACCGATGCACCAACCGCGCAGGTCGGAATCGTCCGGCTCATCGCCCAGATCGAGATCGCACGGCAGCTCGAACTCTTCGTCGCTGGCCAGCTGGCGAGCGATATGCGCCTTGAGCTGGATGAGGGTGCCTTCGATCTCTTCACGCTGGGCGTCGTCGCTGTAGTGAGGCGGCTCGGCGAAGAGGGCATCGATCCACTCACGCTCAGGGACGTCTTCGGAACAGATCGACAGGGCGGTCAGGTAGCCATGGGCGGCGACGTAGTCCAGCGCCTCGTCATGCAGCTCATCGGCGTCGAGGAAGGCTTGCAGGCGGGTCAGTTGCTCGGCGAAGGACATTAACAGGTTACCTTGGAAGACTATGCGGATAGTGAATTCTAGGCCTTGTTAGGCCTTGTGCGCCACCCAAGGGGTGAAATGGCAGGATGTCCGGCTGCCGCGCGACGCTGCAGGCACTGGGGTATACTGCCGCGGTCTTTCGCTCAGGCCCCGAATCCACGGGGTGGTAACCCGCGCTTACGCAATGGCGGATGCAGCGAAAGCGGTTTTCATCCAGCCTGTGCGGCCCGGGTGGTTTTACGATTTCTGGAGTGACCCATGCTCGAACAGGCTCAACGCGTTCTTAAGGACATCTTCGGCTACGACAGCTTCCGCGGTCGCCAGGGTGCCATTATCGAGCGTGTGGCCCGCGGTGGCGATGCCTTGGTATTGATGCCCACCGGTGGCGGCAAATCACTGTGCTTTCAGGTGCCGGCGCTGTTGCGCGACGGCCTGGCGGTGGTGGTCTCGCCGCTGATCGCCCTGATGGACGACCAGGTCGCCACCCTCGAGGAGCTCGGGGTGGCCGCCGCGGCGCTCAACTCCACGCTCAGTGCCGACGAGCAGCGTGAGCTGGCCGCGCGCATTCGCCGTGGTGAAATAAAGATGCTGTACCTGGCGCCCGAGCGTCTGGTGCAGCCGCGCATGCTGGATTTTCTCCGCGGCCTGGACATTGCCCTGTTCGCCATCGACGAAGCCCACTGCGTTTCCCAATGGGGCCACGATTTCCGTCCCGAATACCTGCAGTTGGGCCAGTTGGCCGAACAGTTTCCCCACGTGCCGCGGATCGCCCTGACCGCCACCGCCGACAAGCGCACCCGTGAAGAGATCGTCACCCGTCTGCACCTGCAGGATGCCGAACGTTTTCTTTCCAGCTTCGACCGGCCCAACATCTTCTACCGCATCGTGCCCAAGGAAAGCCCGCGCAAACAGTTGCTGGCGTTTCTCGCCGAACGGCGCAGCGACGCCGGCATCGTCTATTGCCTGTCACGCAAGAAAGTCGACGAGGTCGCCGCCTTCCTGTGCGAGAACAACTTTCCGGCGCTGCCGTACCACGCCGGCCTGCCGGCGGCGACGCGGGCCGCCAACCAGAAGCGCTTCCTCAACGAGGAAGGCTTGATCATGGTCGCCACCATCGCCTTCGGCATGGGCATCGACAAACCGAACGTACGCTTCGTGGCGCACATGGACCTGCCCAAGTCGCTGGAGGCCTACTACCAGGAAACCGGTCGCGCCGGTCGCGATGGTCTGCCGGCCGATGCCTGGATGGCCTACGGGCTGCAGGATGTGCTGATGCTCAAGCAGATGCTGCAGAATTCCGAAGGCGACGAGCGGCACAAGCGTCTGGAGCATCACAAGCTCGACGCCATGCTGGCGTTGTGCGAAGAAACCCGCTGCCGTCGGCAGGCGCTGCTGGCCTATTTCGACGAAGACATGCCCCAGCCCTGCGGTCACTGCGACAACTGTGTCGACGGCGTGCAGACCTGGGACGCCACCGAGCCGGCCCGTCAGGCGCTGTCGGCGATCTACCGCACCGGGCAGCGCTATGGCGTTGGCCATCTGGTGGACGTGCTGCTGGGCAAGGACACCGAGAAGGTGCGCAGTTTCGGCCACGACAAGCTGGCGGTGTTCGGTGTCGGCAAGGGCCGCTCGGAAGGAGAGTGGCGTTCGCTGTATCGCCAGGTGGTCGCGCGCGGTCTGGCCGACATCGACCTGGAAGGCTATGGCGGTCTGCGCCTGAGCGACAGCTGCCGTCCGCTGCTGCGCGGCGAGGTGACGCTTGCGCTGCGCAAGGAGCTCAAGCCGCAGACGTCCTCCACCCGTGGCAGCGGCTCGGCCAGCCCGGCCAGCCAACTGGTGCGCGGCGAAGAGCGCGAACAGTGGGAAGCGCTGCGTACCTTGCGTCGCAACCTGGCCCAGGAGCATGCAGTACCGCCCTATGTCATCTTCCCTGACTCCACTTTGTTGGAAATGCTCCGCAGCCAGCCGACCAGCATGGCCGAAATGGGCCGGGTCAGCGGCGTCGGCGCACGCAAGCTTGAGCGTTATGGCGAAGCCTTCCTGCAGGTTCTGGCAGGTTCCAGCGGCGGAGAAGCGCCACGCGAGGTGGCCGATATCCGCCACGAGCTCATCAGCCTGGCCCGTGCGGGTATGACGCCGCTGCAGATCGCCGGCCAGTTACAGTGCAGTGAGAAGAATGTCTACAGCCTGCTCGCCGAAGCGATTGGCCAACAGCAACTGTCGCTGGAGCAGGCGCTGGACCTTCCCGAAGAATTGATGAGCGAAGTACAGGACGCCTTTCTCGACGGCGAGGGGGAATTGCCCGCTGTCGCCGAGATTGCAGGGAAATTCGCCGGTCGTGTGCCCGAGGGCGTGCTGTATTGCGTACGCGCAGCGTTGCAGTCCGAATTCGAAGTGTGAACGAGGCTGTCAATGGGCATGAGTCTTGCCTGTGGGCTAAGGTCATGATTAGCTGACTAATCATCAGCTCCGGCCTTCACGCAGGCGCTGCTTGCGCGAGGCTGTTTTTTCAAGAGAGATCTATGCCGTTAACTGATCAACATCGCTTCGGAATGCAGCTGGCGCACATGTCCCGTGGGTGGCGGGCCGAACTGGACCGCCGGCTGGCCGGATTGGGATTGTCGCAGGCCCGTTGGCTGGTGCTGCTGCACCTGGCGCGGTTCGACGAACCTCCGACCCAGCGCGAGCTGGCACAGAGCGTAGGCGTCGAGGGGCCGACCCTCGCCCGGCTGCTGGACAGCCTCGAAGCCCAGGGCCTGGTCGAGCGCCAGGCCGTGGTCGAAGACCGCCGCGCCAAGAAGCTCATGCTCTGCCCGCCGGCACGGCCGCTGATCGAGCAGATCGAAACCATCGCCAACGCCTTGCGTGTCGAACTGTTCACGGGCGTCGACGAAGAAGAACTGAGCACCGCCATGCGGGTACACAGCCGCATCCTGGCGAATCTGGAAAAGAAATCCTGAAGTCAACGGGCCGTCATCCGCTTTGAGCAAGCGGGTTGCACAGGCTATAAAGTTATTGGATGTCGGTCTTCAAGGGATTCCCATGCAAGTGCGTATACCGTCGCGTTCAAGGTTCGCCTCACTTCGTCTTATGGCACCGGTATGGGCCTTGGCGCTGTGCTATTCCACGGCCGCGTCGGCCCTGGGCTTGGGTGAGCTGACACTGCGCTCGTCGCTCAACCAGCCGTTTCGCGCCGACATCGCCTTGCTCGACACGGCCGGGTTGGAACAGGACGACATCAGTGCCAGCCTGGCGACAGCCGAAGAGTTCGCCAGGGCTGGGGTGGAACGCAGCTTCTTCCTCAACGACCTGAAGTTCACGCCCGATTTCAGTGGTGGCCGCAAGGTCATTCACGTCAGTTCCAGCAAGGTGGTCACCGAGCCGTTCATGAGCTTCGTGATCCAGGTCGGTCGGCCAAACGGGCAGTTGTTGCGGGCCTTCACGGTCTTGCTCGATCCGCCGGGCATGGGCCCGGGCCTGGCCGACCGCGCGCCGCAGCGTACGCCGGTGGCACAAGCGAACACCCAGCGGCCCGCTGAAGCGCCGGCCAAGCCCCGCACCTCGAGTCAGCCTGCGAACGAGCCGGCCAGACAGGCATCTGCCAAGGCCGCTGCGCCGGGGCCTTCGCAGGATGCTGCGCAACTGGCAGCGGCTGCGCTGGAAAACCAGCAACTGCAAAAGAATTTCGACGACGTGCAGGCGCGCCTGCAGAGCCTTGAGGCGCAGGTCGCCGACAAGGACAAGGAGGTCGCCCAGTTGCAGGCGCGGTTGGCTGAAACGCCGGCCGCATCGCCCCCCGCTGTCGTACCCGGGACTGCAACTGCGACCCCTGCGCCCGTAGCGTCGCCAGCACCCGCTGCACCGGTCTCGGCGCCTGCGCCGGTCGCCACGCCAGCGCCCACGGCCGCGCAAGACAGTAGTGGTTGGTTGAATATCCTGGCGCTGGTGGCTGCCTTGCTGCTGATCATCGCGCTGTTGCTGCTGTTGCGTCGCCAGCGGCAACGCAAGTCGGCGGCATTGCTTGAGGCTTTCGAACCGGTGGTGACCCAGCCGGTTCAGCCTGCGCCACCGGCCACTGCCGCAGCACCCTCGGTCGTGGAAGCCGCGCCACCCAAGCGCGCCGAGCCTGCGCCGGTGCCACGCCGGGAAGCCCCGACGGCCACCGACGCCCTGGACGGGGCAAGCATCTATATCGCCTACGGGCGCTTCAATGAGGCCTTGGGTATTCTGCGCGACGGTCTGGCCAGGCAGCCCGAGCGTACCGACCTGCGCGTGCGCATGCTCGAAGTGCTCGGTCAGCAGGGCAATGCCAAGGGCTTTGCCGAACAGGAGGCCTTGCTCCTGTCGGCTGGTTTCAACCCACAGACGCTGAGCGAGATACGCGGCCGCTTCCCCAATCTTCAACCAGCTCCAGCACCTTCGTCGCCAGCCGCCACGGCCCCTGCCAGTCTGGCACCCACAGCCACGGCGGCAGTGCTGGCCGCCAGTGCCGCCGCTGCGGCGGCTGCCGCGCCTGTGCACTCCGAGCCCCAGCCCGCGCCTGCGACCGAATCTGCCCCGGAAGCCGACTTCGATTTGTCCGATTTCGATCTGGATGCACTCGACTCCCCGGCCGAAGCCGCGCCAACGACGCAGCAGGACGATGAATTCCAGCTCAACCTGGATGACCTGTCCATGGATGCCGACTGGGCGCTGGTCAGCCCCTTCGGTGACACGCCGGCGCCCAAAAGCAAGCCGGCTGCCGTGCCCATGGCCGAAGAGGCAATGGACCCGGAGTTCACCAGCAACCTCAAGGAACTGCCGGAAGTCTTCGAGATGCCCGAGGAGCAGTTTCTCAGCGATTTCGCCGAAGTCGAAGAGCTCCCGCCAATCGAAGAGCCCCAGACCGAGGACGTCCCGGCCGGCAAGAGTCAGGAAGACATCGACAACGAATTCCTCGACAGCTTCATCGCCGACAGCGATCTGCCCGAGTTGGATGCCCTGACCGTCGATTTCGATGACCTGGAACAGCAGCACGCGTCGGCGCAGAAACTCGATCAGGCCCAGCAGTTGTTCGACGAGGGCGATGCAGGCGAAGCCAGCGCCTTGCTGCACGAACTGCTGGAGGACGGCGACGAGTCCAGCAAACAGGCGGCACGCCAGTTGCTGGCGCGGATGGGTGAGGCATGAGCGAGGCCGCCGTCGCCAAGCCCCAGGTGGTGATCACCTACTGCACCCAGTGCCAGTGGTTGCTGCGTGCCGCGTGGCTGGCTCAGGAACTGCTCAGCACCTTCGGCGAGGACCTGGGCCAGGTCGCCCTGGCGCCGGCCAGTGGGGGCACCTTTCACATCACCTGTGACGGCGTGCAGGTCTGGGAGCGCAAGGCCGACGGTGGCTTCCCCGAAGCCAAGGTGCTCAAGCAACGCATTCGCGACCTGATCGATCCGGCCCGTGACCTTGGCCACAACGAGCCTGCGCGCCCAGCTTCCTGAATGCTGCCCGGCTGACCCCGATCAGTGCCGCCAGAACGCCGGCATGCACAGGATCAGCACGGTGATGATTTCCAGTCGGCCCAGCAGCATGCCCACGGCCAGTATCCACTTCGCCGCGTCGGGGAGGGTGGCGAAGTTGCCAGCCGGGCCGATCACCTCGCCCAGGCCGGGACCGACGCCGGAGACCGTGCTGGCGGCCCCGGTAAGCGCAGTCATCCAGTCCAGGCCCAGCAGCGACAGCGCCAGCGCGATGATGCCGACGGTGAAGCCGAAGAAGAACGAGAAGGTCAGGATCGATCGCACGATCTCTTCGTCCAGGCGATGGCCGTTGTACTTCTGCTTGATCACTGCGCGCGGATGGATCAACTGATTGAGGTTGGACTTGAGCAGGATGTAGGCGACCTGGAAGCGGAAGATCTTGATCCCGCCTGCCGTGGAGCCCGAGCAGCCACCGATGAAGCCCAGGTAGAAGAACAGCATCAGGGAAAAGTTGCCCCACAGGCTGTAGTCGCCCAGGGCGAAGCCCGTGGTGGTGACCACCGAGGTGACGTTCAGCGCCACGTGGCGGAAGGCCGTCCACCACGGCAGCTCGGTGGTGGCCCAGTACCAGGTGCCCAGCACCAGCCAGGTGACCACCAACAGGATCAGCATGCCCTGCACCTGCTGATCGCGCAGCAGGGCCTGGCGGTTGCCGCGCAGGGTGGAGACGTAGAGGGCGAAGGGCAGGCTGCCCAGGATCATCACCACGATGGCCACCCAGTGCACGGCCGGTTGCTGCCATTTGCCCAGGGACAGGTCGGAGGTCGAGAAACCGCCGGTGGAGATCGCCGACATCGCATGGTTGACCGCATCGAACGGGCTCATCCCCGCCAGCCAGAAGCCCAGGGTGCCCAGCGCGGTGAAGCCGACATACACCAGCACGATGAACTTGGCGACCATGTGCGAGCGCGGCATGACCTTTTCCGAGCGATCGCTGGATTCGGTCTGGAACAGGCGCATCCCACCGATGCGCAACAGCGGCAGGATCGCCACGGCCATGCCGATGAAGCCGATGCCGCCGAGCCAGTGCAGCATCGAGCGCCACATGAGGATGCCGGGGGACATTTCGTCCAGGTGGCTGAGCACCGTCGAGCCGGTGGCGGTGATCCCCGACATGCTTTCGAAGAAGGCGTCGGTGTAGCTGATGTGGTTGGTCAGCAAAAAGGGCAGGGCGGCGAACACGCAGACCACCACCCAGCTGCTGACCGTCAACAGATACATGTCGCGCGGCCGCAGGTTGACGTTGTCGGGGCGTCCCGGCAGTACCAGCATCAGGCCGGCGACGAAGGTGATCAGGCTCGCCCATAGAAACGACTGGATGTCTTCGGTGCGTTCGAACACCACCAGCGTGCCCATGGGCACGACCATGCTCACGGCCAGGGTGATCAGGAAGATGCCGATAATGAAACCGATGATGCGCAGGGTCGGCAACGCCATGGGGTCAGCTCTGGCCATGAAGGAAAGGGCCGCCATTCTACCTGCGGGCCACAGCATGTAAACCCGGCAGGCGGAGGCCGCTTGGGTCTAGAATAGCGGCTTATCGTTCCACAGGAGGTTGCCCATGGAGGCGCTCGAGGTTTTGCTCAATCGTGTTTCCGCTCCCCGGCTCATGGAGCCTGCACCAACCGCTGCGCAGCGCGAAGTGCTGTTCCAGGCCGCGCTGCGCGCGCCCGACCACGGCCAGCTGCGGCCGTGGCGCTTTCTCACCGTCGAGGGGGAGGGCCTGCAGCGGCTCGGCGAAGTGCTGGCCGAGGCCACCGCGCTTAACCCCGAGGCCGGCGAGGCAGCATTGGAGAAAGCCCGCAACATGCCCTTGCGCGCGCCGCTGGTCGTGGTGGTGATCGCTCGCCTGCAGGAGCATCGCAAGGTGCCACAGAGCGAGCAACTGCTGGCGGCCGGCTGCGCCGCTCATGGCATTCTGCTTGCGGCCAACGCTCAGGGGCTGGGTGGCGTCTGGCGTACCGGCGAGCTGTCCTACGCGCCTTATGTCGCGGACAAGCTGGGCCTGAGCGAAGGCGAGCAGATCATCGGCTTCCTGTACCTGGGCACGCCTGTGCGCGAACTGCGCGAAGCGCCGGCCCTGGCTCCCGCCGACTTCGTGCAGGCGTGGGGCGCCTGATCGTACTCGGCTAGGCCCCCACCACCGGCACCGGTGGCAAGTCCAGGGTCGCGATCAGGCCGCCCTGGGCATGGTTTTCCAGGTGCAGACTGCCGCCATGCCGTTCGGCGGCGCGGCGGGCTATGGCCAGACCCAGGCCATGGCCCGCCGCGGTCTGCCCTGGCGCGCGAAAGAACGGCTCGCTCAGGCGCGCCAGATGTTCCTCCGCCACCCCCGGGCCGTGATCGCGGACGCTGATGCGCACCCGGCCATCCACCTGTTGCGCCGACAGCACGACCGGCAACGGCCCGGGGTTGAAGCGCAGGGCGTTGCGCAGCAGGTTGTCCACGGCCCGTTCGATCATGGTCGGCCAGCCCTGCAACGCCAGGTGCGGGGCAATGTCCAGTTCGATGGGTTGCTCCGGCACGGCCACCAGCGCGTCCTTGCGTACGGCGTGCAGCAGGGCTGGCAAATCCACGTCTTCAGCGGTGGCCTGTTCCGCGTCGACCCGCGCCAGTACGAGAATCTCGCTGATCAACGCTTCCAGGCGATCGCACTCGCGGGTCAGGCGTGGCCACAGCAGGTCGCGCTGAGCGGGCTCGGCGCGTTCCGCCAGGGCCAGGGCGATGCGCAGCCGAGCCAGGGGCGAGCGCAGTTCGTGGGACACGTCGCGCAACAGCTGGCGCTGGCTGCCGATCAGGCTCTGCAGGCGTGAGCCCATGCGGTTGAAGTCGCGCGCCAGCACACCGAATTCGTCACGACGACTGGCCAGCTGCGCCAGGCTGTTCTGCTGATAGGTGGTCTGCCCCAGTTCATGCACGGCGCCGCGCAGCCGGCTCAGCGGGCGGGTGATCGACAGGGTCACCATCAGACTGAACAGCGTCAGCACGACCAGTGCGATCACCAGTGCGCTGATGGGCATGAGCAGGGAGTCGCGATGCCAGGAATCGAGCTCGGGGTGAGGGATGCGGTAGATCAGCAGGTACGTGTCGCCCGTGGTGGGGCTGGTGTATTCCGCTGTCAGGCGTCGCCATGGCAGGTCGCGGTCGTTGTCGTTGTGGCGCGCCTCGAAGGCTTCCGCGCGACGGGGGAAGGTTCCCGGCACGACCGCTTCGCCAGCCTCGTTGAGCACCTGGGTGTCGATGCGGTAGCGCCGCTTGCGTTGTTCAAGCAGTTCCTGGGCAGCTTCGCCACCCTTGCTTTCATAGCGCTCCACCCAGTCCTGGGCGAAATGCTTGACCGCCGGATGCCGACTGAGGATCCAGGTGTCCTGGTTCAACATGTGGCCCAGCAGCACCGAGAGGCCGGCTACCAGGGCGATGGCCAGCCAGAAGCTGGCCAAGATGCGCCAGAACAGTGAACGCAAGGCAAATTCCTCAATGAACGAAGCCCGGTACGCGTGAGCGTACCGGGCTGGGGGCGTGCGCCGATATTACTGGGTTTTCTTGCCTTGCTGGGCTTTCCAGGCCTGGAATTCGGCCCATTCGGCGCGGCGTTCGTCCTCTTTCTTCTTCATCTCGTCGAACTGCTTCTGCTGCTCGGGCTTGAGCACGGCACGTACGTCGGCCTGAGCCTTGTCGTGGTTGGCCTTGATTTCATCTTCCATGGCCTTGCGATCGGCCGCTGGCAGCTTGTCCAGGTACTTCTTGGTGATCTCGCGCTGTTGATGGCGTTCTTCGCCCATCAGCTTGCCGACCTGGGTGCGTTGCTCGTGGGTCAGGTCGAGCTGGGCGAACGGCTCACCGCCACGAGGGCCTGGGCCGCCTTTGCCTGGGCCTGGGCCGAAACCCTCGGGGCCGCCTTGGGGCATGGCCATGGCCAGGGTCGGCAGGGTAGCGGCGAACAGCATTGCGAGGGTGGTCTTGCGCATGGTGAATCTCCTGTCTGGTTCCCGGTCGTTACCGGATGTGGCCAGTTTAGGGAGATCAAGGTCAGGCGCGGTCAAGGCCGCGTAAAGCTTGTGTAAAGGGATGACGCGGTCGTTACTGACAAATCCCTGCGCGTTCAGGCGCCGAAGTGGACGGCGCGATCGGTGCGATGCGCCGACCAGCTACTGCGCATAGAAATAGCCACGGCTGCGCAGGGCCATGATCCGCGGCCGGCCGTCGGCGTGGGGGCCGATCTTCTTGCGCAGGTTGCTGACGTGCATGTCCAGGCTTCGATCATAGAGGGTGAGCTTGCGGCCCAGGGCGATCTGCGCCAGTTCCTGCTTGTCCAGTGGCTCGCCCGGCTGGCGCATGAGCGCTTCGAGCAGGCGGCTTTCGGAAACGGTCAGGTTGATATCGTGCTGATCGATACTGACCACGCCGCGAGCCGGGCTGAAGCACAGGTCGCCCAGTTCCATCTGTCCTGCCACCGCCACCGGGTGGCTGCGGCGCAGGACAGCACGCAGGCGAGCCGTCAGCTCCCGCGGATCGCAGGGTTTGGCCAGGTAATCGTCGGCGCCCAGCTCCAGGCCCAGGATGCGATCCAGCGGTTCGCCCCGTGCCGAGAGCATCAGCACCGGCAGGTCAGGGTGTTCGCTGCGCAACTGCTTGAGCAGCTCCAGGCCGCTGCCGTCGGGCAGCATCACGTCGAGCACCACGGCCGCCGGTGCCAGCTCGGCGAGGGCCTTGCGTGCGCTGCTGCCATCATGGCAGGCCCTGACCTGGAAACCTTCTTGGCTCAACCAGCTGTTCAGCAGCTCGCACAGCTCGATGTCGTCGTCGATCAGTAACAGGTCGCTCATCTAAACCTTCATTCAGGCGCAGGCAGGGTCTGCTTGAAAGGTTTGACCAGCACGTCCTGGTAGACACCGGCGGCCACGAACGGGTCGGCGCCAGCCCAGGTCTGGGCTTCGTCCAGCGACTCGAAGTGGGCAACGATGAGGCTGCCGCTGAACCCGCTTTCGCCGGGGTCATTGCTGTCGATGGCTGGGTGTGGACCGGCTAGGACCAGACGGCCGGCGGCTTCCAGCTGCTTCAGACGCTCCAGATGCTCAGGCCGTGCGGCCAGGCGTTTTTCCAGGGAGTTGGGCGTGTCGGTGGCAATGATGGCGTAGAGCATGTCAATCCTCGGTTTTCGGTGTTGTACGATCGGAATCATGCAGGTGACGGGACAGGTAGATGCCCTGGCCCACCAGGAACAGCAAGGTCATGGCCAGGCTGCCGAACACTTTGAAGTCGACCCAGAACTGCTCGAAGGTAAATGCCACGAACAGGTTGGCAGCGCCGCAGAACAGGAAGAAGACCACCCACGCCACGTTGAGTTTCGCCCAGATCGGGTCGGGCAGGGTTAGGGCATGGCCCATCATGCGCTTGATCAGCAGTTGCTTGCCGATGAAATGACTGCCGGCGAACGCCAGGGCGAACAGCCAGTTGACCACCGGTGCCTTCCATTTGAGGAAGGTTTCGCTATGGAAGGCCAGGGTCAGGGTGCCGAACACCAGGCAGGCGATCAAGGTCAACCACTGGCCTTTTTCCAGCTTGCGCTGCTTGATGAACAGCAGACCGTAGACCACCACCGAGCTGGCGATCAGCACTTTGGTGGCGCTGAAGATGCCGCCCAGTTCAAAGCTGTAACCGGCCAGGTCGACCATGTGCGGGTCGGTCTTGTAGACGATGAGGAACAGGAGCAGCGGGATGAAATCGATCAATTGTTTCACAATGGCAGCCAGAAGCAGGATGTGGCGGCATAATAACAAACATCAATGACTGCGAAAGCGCCACTATGAATGTTGACCTGCACTGCCACAGCACCGCTTCCGACGGCGCCCTTGCGCCTGCCGTCCTGGTGCAGCGAGCCTTCGATCACGGCGTGCAGACCCTGGCCTTGACCGACCATGACACCCTGGAAGGCCAGCCAGAGGCCCGTGCGGCCGCGACAGCACTGAACATGCAGTGGGTCAGTGGTGTCGAGATGTCATGCACCTGGGGCGGCGCGACCATCCACGTGCTCGGTTACAATTTCGCTCTGGATGCGCCGCCTCTGGTCGCCGCGCTCGACAGCCTGCACCACGGTCGCTGGCTGCGTGCCGAAGAAATCGACCGGCGCCTGGCGCTCAAGGGCATGCCCGGTGCCCTGGAAGGTGCACGCGCCATCCAGCAAGGTCTGGGCGACAGCGGCAATGCGCCGGCCCGCCCGCACTTCGCCGATTTCCTCGTGCAGCAGGGCTACGTCAAGGACCGCCAGGAGGCGTTCCGCAAGTGGCTGGGCGCCGGCAAGCTGGGTGACGTCAAGCAGCACTGGCCCACCCTCGAGGACACAGTGCGCACATTGCGCGAAGCCCGGGCCTGGATCAGCCTGGCGCACCCGTTGCACTACGATTTCACCCGCAGCAAGCGGCGCAAGCTGATCTGCGACTATATTCAGGCCGGAGGTCATGCGATCGAGGTGGTCAACGGCATGCAGGCGGCCGAGCAGGTCGGCACGCTGGCCATTCTGGCTCGCGAGTTCGGCCTGATGGTCAGCGCCGGCAGTGATTTCCATGGTCCGGGCGCCTGGGGCGAAATCGGTGTCTATCGACCCTTGCCGGTGGACCTGCCGCCTTTGTCCGCGCGGTTCAAGCACGATCCGTCAATCTCCGCCTGAACAGGATGCCAACGTGAGTCAATTCTTTCAGATCCACCCAGAGAATCCGCAGCCGCGGTTGATCAAGCAAGCGGTCGAGATCATTCGCAAGGGCGGTATCGTGATCTACCCCACTGATTCCTCCTACGCCATCGGTTGCCAGATTGGCGACAAGAGCGCGGTGGAGCGGGTGCGCCGCCTGCGCCAGCTGGACGACAAACACAACTTTGCGATCATCTGCTGCGACCTGTCGCAGCTGGGGCTGTTCGCCAAGGTCGATACCGCGGCGTTCCGCCTGCTCAAGGCGCATACGCCAGGGCCGTATACCTTCATCCTCAGTGCCACCCGCGAAGTGCCGCGCCTGCTGTTGCACCCCAAGCGCCGTACCATCGGCCTGCGCGTGCCCAGTCATCCGATCGCCCTGGCTTTACTGGAAGAGCTGGGCGAACCGCTGATGAGTGTGAGTTTGATCATGCCCGGTGACAGCGAGCCGCTCAGTGATCCGTACAAGATGCGTCAGTTGCTGGAAAAACACGTCGACCTGATCATCGATGGTGGTTTCGGCGGGACCGAAGCGTCCACCGTGATCAACCTGGCTGACGGCGATCCGCAGGTGATACGTGTGGGTTGCGGCGACCCGGCTCCGTTTGCGGCCATGGCGTGAGTGACCTGAGCGCGGTCGAAGAGCCGTCGTCCAGCCTTGCCCAAGGCTCGCCCGAGCAACTGCAACTGGCGCTGGTCTATGGCCAGGCGTTCACCCAGATGCCGCAGGACCTGTACATCCCGCCGGATGCGCTGGAAGTGTTTCTGGAGGCGTTCGAAGGTCCGCTCGACCTGCTGCTGTACCTGATCCGCAAGCAGAACATCGACATCCTCGACATTCCCGTGGCGGAAATCACCCGTCAGTACATGGGCTACGTCGAGTTGATGAAGAGCGTACGCCTGGAGCTGGCCGCCGAGTACCTGGTGATGGCCGCCATGCTCGCCGAGATCAAGTCGCGCATGTTGCTGCCGCGCAGCGCCGTGGTCGAGGACGAAGAGCACGATCCGCGTGCCGAGCTGATTCGCCGCCTGCAGGAATACGAGCGCTTCAAGGCGGCCGCCGAAGGGATCGACACCCTCAAGCGGGTGGGCCGTGATCTCTACGTGCCCAAGCTCGATGCGCCCCAGGCCAAGGTACGCAAGCTGCTGCCCGAGGTCAGCCTGGAAGAGCTGCTGATGTCCATGGCCGACGTGTTGCGGCGCAGCGACATGTTCGAAAGCCATCAGGTCAGCCGTGAGGCGCTGTCGACGCGCGAGCGCATGAGCCAGGTGCTCGAACGCCTGCGCGGTGGCGGCTTCGTGCCTTTCGTCGAGCTGTTCGGTGTCGAGGAAGGCAAGCTCGGCGTGGTGGTGACCTTCATGGCCATCCTCGAACTGGTGAAGGAGCAACTGATCGAACTGGTGCAGAATGACGCCTTTGCCGCTATCCATGTGCGTGCCCGAGCCGAACAATGAACTTGACTGACCCGCGCGATCTGGCGCCGCTGCTTGAAGCCTTTCTGCTGGCCTCCGGAAAACCCCAGTCCCTGGAACGCCTCCATGAGCTGTTCGAGGAGGCCGAACGGCCGGAGCCGGCGGTGTTCAAGAAGGCCCTCGAGGTGCTGGGCAAATCCTGCGAAAAGCGCGCGTTCGAACTGGTCGAGGTGGCGTCCGGCTACCGTCTGCAGATCCGCGAGAAGTACGCGCCCTGGGTCGGCCGGCTCTGGGAAGAACGGCCGCAGCGCTATTCCCGTGCCCTGCTGGAGACCATGGCCCTGATCGCCTATCGCCAACCCATCACCCGCGGCGAGATCGAAGACGTGCGCGGCGTGGCGGTGAACAGCAATATCGTCAAGACCCTGGTGGAGCGTGAGTGGATCCGTGTAGTGGGTTACCGCGACGTGCCGGGCCGGCCGGCGATGTTCGCCACCACCAAGGCCTTCCTCGATCACTTCAACCTCAAGAGTCTCGACGAATTGCCGCCGCTGGCGGTTCTGCGCGAGATGGAACCTGAGTCGGTCCTCGACGACCACGACGAAGACGCGCCGGTCCCTGCCCATCTGCAGGCGTTGGCCGATGCCAGTGCCGAGGGTGAGGGCGAGGCACCGCCCAAGGACGAGACCAGCTTCCGCTCGTTGCTGGTGGAACTCGATTCGATGGAACAGGGGCTCAAGATCGACTTCGATGATCTGCTCGAAGATCCTGCCAAGACTGACGACGATCGCTGATACCGCGCTGCGCTTTTCGCGGCCACTGACCGCTCCTACAGAAGATTGCTGTCTTCCGGTGGATCGCGCTTTTACGGTAGGAGCGGTCATCGGTCGCGAAGAAAGCAGCGCGGTGTGTCAGGTTGAGCTGCGGTGCAGTCGCGATCCATGCTCTGCTTGAGTGCATCAGAGGCCCGCAATACCTGAACGACACCCGCCGCCCCACACATTTCCTACCTCTGCCAGACGCACCAATGCGGACATGGATTGCCCTCCAATGAAGCATTTAATTCAATAAAATTAAACCTTGAATTATTTGATTCTTGCTCCTAGTCTCGTTCTCGACAGGCCTGCGCAAGTACCCAGGCCGCCATTGGCACTGACGTGAATCGGGGAGCTGAACATGAGCGTGAAAGTACTTTTGAGCATGGCTGTGGCCACTGCATTTTCGGCCTCGGCACTGGCTGCCGATTGGACCGTCGGTGCCAACGTTGGCAATGTCCCTTGGGAGTTCCAGGACGCCAAGGGCGACATCGTCGGTTTCGAAGTCGATGTGGTGAAGGAAGTGGCCAAGCGCGCCGGCAAGACCGTGGAGTTCGTCAACATTCCCTTCAACGGTCTGTTCAGCGCCGTGCAGTCCAAGCGGGCGGACATCGCCATTTCTTCGATCACCATCACCCCCAAACGCCTGGAATCGGTCGGGTTCGCCCAGCCGTACTACGACAGCGACCAGTCGCTCTCGGTGCTGACCAAGTCCGGCATCAAAGGCCTGGCCGACATGAGCGGCAAGGTCGTGGGCGTGGACACTGGTTCGACCGGCGACATGTGGGCCGCCCAGCATCAGGGCGAGTACAAGTTCAAGGACATCTCGCGCTACGAAGGGTTGTCGCCGGCCATGCTCGACCTGGCGTCCGGGCGCATGGACGGCTACATCAGCGACATTCCCGCCGTGCTCTATTACATCAAGGACAAGCCGCAGTATGCCGTGGTCGCGCGCATCCCCACTGGCGAAAAATACTCGCTGATGCACGCCAAGGGCTGGGCCGAAGGCGAACGCGTGAACACGATCATCAGCGAGATGAAAAAAGACGGCGTGATCGCCGACCTGCACAAGAAGTGGTTCGGTGCAGCTGCCGCAGACGATTCCAGCACCGTGAAGGTCGTCGACGTACCCAAGTAAGTTCAGCCTTTCGCCCCGCCCGCTACCGGCTCACGACCAAGGGATCCGTTCATGGAGTTGCTACACACTTTCTTCAACTGGGACGTGTTCGTCGATGCGCTGCCGTTGATGCTGCGCGGCCTTGGCGTGACCATTGTACTGGGCGTGGTGAGTATCGTGCTGGGCCTGGTCGGCGGGTTGCTGCTGGCCATGCTCAGGCTGTATGGCTACACCCCCGTGCGCTGGCTGGCACGGGTCTACATCGACGTGCTGCGCTCGATTCCGCTACTGGTCCTGCTGGTGCTGATCTACTACGCCTTGCCCTTTGTCGGCATTCGGCTGTCGTCCTTCGCCGCGGCGGCGGCCGCGCTGTCGCTGGTGTCGTGTGCCTACTCGGCGGAAATATTCCGCTCCGGCATCGAGGCCATTCCCAAGGGGCAGTTCGAAGCGGCGGCTTCCCAAGGCATGAGTTTCTTCAACACCATGCGCGACGTGATCCTGCCCCAGGCCATGCGCATCGTTCTGCCGCCGATGACCAGCAACTGCATCAACGTCATGAAGGACACCGCCCTGGCTTCGGTGGTGGCCATGCCCGACCTGCTCAAGCAGGCCACCCAGGCCCAGGCGCTCTCGGCCAATCCCACACCGCTGGTGGGGGCGGCGATCATGTACCTGTTGTTGCTGCTGCCCCTGGTGCAACTGGTCAGCTGGGTCGAGCGGCGCAACGGCAATGGAGGCAAGCGCGCATGAGCAACGTCATCGAAATCGAACGGCTGGACAAGTTCTACGGACCTTTCCAGGCCCTCACCGATATCAACCTGACCGTCGCCCAAGGCGAGGTGGTGGTGATCCTCGGTCCGTCGGGGTCGGGCAAGTCCACCCTGATTCGCTGCATCAATTTGCTCGAGCCCTATCAGGGTGGCGACATCCGGGTGTCCGGGCAACGCGTGGAAAACGGCGCCAAGCTCGCCGGCATCCGCTGCGAAGTGGGCATGGTCTTTCAGAACTTCAACCTCTATCCCCACCTCACGGTGCTGGCCAACGTGGCGCTGGCACCGGTGCGGGTACGCGGCATGAACCGACGCGATGCCCAGGCCCGCGCGCGGCTGTTGCTGGAAAAGGTCGGCATGGCCAGCCACGCCGACAAGTACCCCAGTCAATTGTCCGGCGGCCAGCAGCAAAGGGTCGCGATTGCCCGGACCATGGCCATGGAGCCGCGAGTGATCCTGTTCGACGAACCCACCTCGGCACTGGACCCGGAGATGGTCGGCGAAGTGCTCGACGTGATGCAGAACCTGGCCCGGTCCGGTGTGACCATGATCGTGGTGACCCACGAGATGGGCTTCGCGCGCAAGGTCGCCGACCGGGTGATCTTCATGGAAACCGGCCGCATCATCGAACAGAACGCTCCGCAGGCATTCTTCACTGCGCCGCAGGAACCGCGAACCCAGGCGTTCCTGCAGGCCATCCTGCATCACTGACAGGCTTGACCCCTGACAAGCAACCGGGAGACTCACTTTGACTGCCCTCGATATCGACTACGTTCGTCGCCAATTCCCTGCACTCGCCGACGGCTACGGCTACCTGGACAATGCCGGCGGCTCGGCAGTGCTCAAGCCAGTGGCCGAGCGCATCAGCCACTACCTGCTCAACCATGCCGTGCAGTTGGGCGCCTCCTACGCGCCGTCGGTGCAGGCCGGTGAGAAGGTGCTCGAAGCCCGTGCCTCGGTGGCCCAGTTGATCAATGCTCGCCACTCCGAAGAGTGCGTGATGGCCGGCTCGACCACGCTGCTGCTGCAATTGCTGGCACGGGCCATTGCACCCTCGATCGGGGCGGGCGACGAGATCATCGTCACCCACAGCGATCACGAAGCCAACATCGGCCCTTGGCAGCGTCTGTGCGAAGAGCGCGGGGCCACGTTGCGCGTGTGGTCGGTGGATCCGTCCAGTCTGGAGCTGGAACTGCAGGACCTCCAAGCCCTGCTGGGACCGCGCACCCGTTACGTGGCGATGACCCACGCGTCGAACATTCTGGGCAGCGTCAACCCGGTCGCGCAGGTCGCCGAGCGCGTGCATGCCTGTGGTGCGAAGCTGGTGGTAGACGCCGTGGCGTACGCGCCGCACCGTCTGGTGGACGTGCAGGCCAGTGGCGCCGACTACTACGTCTTCAGTTTCTACAAGGTCTTCGGTCCCCATTTCGCCGTGCTGTGGGGCAAGCGCGAGCTGTTGCTGGAGTTGCCCAGCCTCAACCATTTCTTCATCGGCCAGGAGGTGCTGCCGTACAAACTGCAGCCGGGCAACGTCAACTACGAGTTGTCCTATGGCTGCATGGGCATCAGCGACTACCTGCTGGACATCGGCCGCCGCCTGGGCGGCGAGGGCAGCGAGCGACAGATCATGCAGGCAGCCTTCGATGCGTTCGAAGTGCAGGAGAACGTGCTGGCCGAGATCCTTTTGGGCTATCTGCGCGAGTCGGACGGCGTGCGCATCATCGGCAAGCCGCGCGTCACCGCAGGTGACCGGGTGCCTACCATCAGTTTTGTGGTCGAGGGCGTGCAGTCCGAAGCGATCGTGCGTCGCGTCGATGCCGCGCGAATCGGCATCCGTTTTGGTGACTTCTACGCCCGTCACTTGATCGAAGCACTGGGCCTGGCGCCTCAGGGCGGGGTAGTGCGTGTTTCCATCGCGCACTACAACACCGTCGACGAAATGACCCGGCTGGTGGAATGCCTGGCCCACGCCATCGCAGATTTGCGTCCCCGCTGACCGTCATCCAGCCACCGAGCTATCGAGCCACAGAACCATGCCATTACCGCACACCCTTGAAGAGCTGCGCAGCGCCATCGCCGTCGGCCAGGACAAACTCACCGCGCGCATGCGCGATGCCGCGCAGTACGTGATCGAGCACCCCCATGACGTAGCGCTCAACACGGTCGCCGCCCTGGCCGCGCGTTCGCAGATTCCTGCATCGGCGTTCATTCGCTTGGCTCAGGCCTTGGGCTATGGTGGCTTCAGCGACCTGCAGCGCGTGTGCAAGGCGCCGTTGGAAATGGCCGGGCAGGGCAGCTTCAAGGAACGTATCCGTCACTACCGCGGCGAGCAACTGCTGGACGATCCGACCGACGTGGGCGCGATGCTGGGCGCCTTCAGCCGGGCCAATATCGTCTCCCTCGAACATCTCGCCGAAGGGCAGCAGGTGCAGGCGCTGGAACAGTCCATCGCCCTGCTGCAACAGGCGCGAACCACCTTCGTGGTCGGCATGCGCCGCTCGTTTCCCATGGCCGCGTACCTGAGCTATGCCTTGAGCCGGGTGGGCCGCCGTGCCGTGCACATCAGCGGCCTGGGCGGCAGCCTGCGCGAGCAGGTGGGGGCGCTGCATGGCGACGACGTGCTGGTGGCCGTCAGCTTTCCGCCCTATGCCCAGGAAACCATCGACGCCTGCAATCAGGCGGTCGCGGCCGGCACGCCGATCGTGGCCATCACCGACAGCCTGCTGAGCCCGATCGGCCAGTGCGCTGCGGTGATGATCGAAGTCGACGACGCCGAGCTGCTCGGTTTCCGCTCGCTGACCGCGGCGTTCTGCGTCGCCCAGACTCTGGCCATGGGCCTGGCCTTCGGTGATGGCCGCGACCATGAAGCCCTCAAAGACATCGACTGCTGAGGCCCCAGGCCCGGCTTTTTGCCCAACCTGCTGGAGAGCCGTACCGTGACATTCCCCCTCAGAGATCTGGTCGGTTATGGCCAGCAACGTCCCCAAGGTACCTGGCCCAATGGTGCCCGACTGGCGATCAGTCTGGTCATCAACTACGAGGAGGGCTCCGAGCGCTCCCTGGCCATGGGTGATCCCGATCAGGAAAGCATGACCGAATGGGGCAGCTATCAGTTTCCCGATGGCGTGCGCAACCTGGCCATGGAATCGATGTACGAATACGGCTCGCGGGTCGGCATCTGGCGGATTCTGGAGATCTTGCAGAAGGCCAAGGTGCCGTCCACCTTCCATGCCTGCGCGGTAGCGTTCGAACAGAATCCAGACGTGGCCCGCGCGGCGGTCGAGCTGGGCCATGAGGTGTGCAGCCATGGCTATCGCTGGGAGGAAGTGTTCCGCCTCACCGAGGCGCAGGAGCGCGAGCACATTCGCCTGGCCATCGAATCCTTCCAGCGCACCTGCGGCAAGCGCCCGGTGGGCTGGTACTGCCGCTATGGCGCCAGCGTGCGGACCCGTCGCCTGGTGGCCGAGGAGGGTGGGTTTCTCTACGACTCGGACGCCTACAACGATGACGTGCCGTACTTCGTCGACGTGGAAGGCAAACGCCACCTGGTGGTGCCGTACACCAATGACGTCAACGATTTCCGTTACTGGAATTCACCGGGCCTCTCCCAGGCTTCGGATTTTCTCGAGTACATGAAGGAAAGCTTCGAGGTGCTGCACGAGGAGTCCGCGAATGGCTTGCGCATGATGTCCGTCGGCCTGCACCCGCGCATGGTCGGCCGCCCAGGCCGGGTGCGCGCCCTGCAGAAGTTCATCGAATACGCTCAGGGCCATGAAGGTGTGTGGTTCGCCACCCGCGAACAGATCGCCGAGGCCTGGCTGGAACGCGATGCCGCTGGGGTGTGAATTCACGCCGTGGTTAATCGGACACGGCGTGCGCCGTTCTGTAGCAGCGGCGCGAGCCGCGTCGGCGATGGACGCGGTTCGCCTGACACACTGCAGTGAACCCAGACGCGGCTTGCACCGCTGCTACACGGATTGCGGTGCCTGCGGGGTAGATGCTGGGACATGTTGACCATACCGGTTGGGGCCGGCTACTGCTTGAAGAGGCTTGATATGCAACCTTTCGATACGGTTATTCGCAACGCCCGCGTGGTCACTGCTGCAGACACCTTTACCAGCGACATCGGCATTCGTGACGGGCGCATTGCCGCCCTGGCGCTGGACCTGCCCCCAGGCCTCAAGGAAATCGATGCCGCAGGCCGGCATGTGACCCCGGGGGGCATCGACAGCCATGTGCACCTGGATCAGCCCACCGGCGACGGCTCGGTCATGGCCGATGACTTCTTCAGCGGCACGGTGTCGGCCGCCTGCGGCGGAACCACTACGGTGATTCCGTTCGCTTGCCAGCAGAAGGGCGAAACCCTGCGCGCGGCCGTGGACGACTACCATCGCCGTGCCGGCGACAAACCGGTGATCGACTACGCCTTCCACCTGATCGTCACCGACCCCACGCCCGAGGTGTTGCGTGAAGAACTGCCCGCGCTGATTGCCGAAGGCTACACCTCGTTCAAGATCTACATGACCTACGACGCGCTGAAACTGGGTGATCGGGAGATTCTCGAAACCCTCTCCGTGGCGCGCCGCGAGGGCGCTATGGTCATGCTGCATGCCGAGAACAGCGACTGCATCGCCTGGCTCACCGAGCGCCTGCTGGCGGCCGGGCTCAGTGCGCCGCGCTACCATGCCAGCTCGCGGCCGATGCTGGTGGAGCGTGAGGCCACCCATCGCGCCATTGCCCTGGCCGAACTGGTGGATGTGCCCATCCTTATCGTCCACGTATCGGGTCGCGAGGCCGTCGAGCAGATTCGCTGGGCGCAGAACCACGGCTTGAAGGTGTATGCCGAAACCTGCCCGCAATACCTGTTTCTGACCGCCGATTCGCTGGGCTGCGACGACAGTTTCGAAGGCGCCAAATGCATCTGCAGCCCACCGCCGCGCGACGCCGCCAACCAGCAAGTGATCTGGGATGGGCTGGAAAACGGCTCGTTCGAGATCTTCTCGTCCGACCATGCGCCGTTTCGCTACGGCGGCCCCGATGGCAAGCGCGCCCACGGCGAGGACGCCTCGTTCGACAAGATCGCCAACGGCATTCCCGGCGTCGAGACGCGCATGGCATTGTTGTGGTCCGAAGGCGTGCGCAGCGGCCGCATCACCCCGCAGAGCTTCGTCGCGCTGACGTCGACCAACGCGGCGAAGATGTACGGTCTGTACCCGCGCAAGGGCAGTATCGCCATCGGCGCGGATGCCGATCTGGTGATCTGGGATGAAGGGCAGTCGGTGTCGATCAGCAACGAGATGCTGCATCACAACGTCGACTACACACCTTACGCCGGCATGCAACTGAGCGCCTGGCCGGCCATGACGCTGTCGCGCGGCGATGTGGTGTGGGATGGCGAGCCTCGCGGCGAAGCGGGCCGTGGCCGGTTTCTGCCGTGCGAGCGTCCGGCCCCGGCGCAGGTCCGCCGGCGCAAGACCGAGTTGCCGCTGTGAACACCTTGCAGCAGGTGGCAGACATGCGTTCGTCGAACCATTGAACTCCCTGCACTGGCTGGCACGGCATCACCACCCCCTGTGGGAGCGGGACGGGCGGCTGAGCCCTCTGCCCGCGAAGGCCGCACTGCGGTATGCGATGGTTCCGCCGGTCATTGACCCGCGCATTCGCCGAAAAAAAAGAGTAAGGTGGCGCGCTTTTCCGATCTGCCCAAAGTTTTTCATGAAAAGTTCAGCCCCCGCTGCACCCAAGCGTTTCACTCTCAAGGTCGCCCTCTGGCTGCTCGACAGCCCCCGCCTGGGCCACAAGGCCAACGTCAAACACCTTGCCGGGCGCATGCTCAAGCAACCCGCACGCGAAGGGGTAGTGGTCGCACAAAGCCGGCTTGGCCAGTTGATGTGCCGTGACTGCGGCAACGCCCGCGACCAGCGCATCGGCCAGGAACTTCTGCGCCAGGCGGCTCGCGCTGGCGATCCGGCCGCCCAGACCGCGTTGAGCCACCTGCGCCGCAGCTGACACCCGGTTTGCCCCGAAAGGCCAATGGCCTCAGACTGCCGCTCATCGACCCTGCATGAGAGCAAACCATGGCCCTGGACGTGACCAGCCTGTTGATCGGCCTGCTGGCGGCCGCCTTGCCGTGCCTGGCACTGGCCTGGCAGTTGCAGCGCAAAAGCACTGCCGCCCTGGCCCAGGTCGCCTTGCTCGACGAGCGCCTGAGCAACGCGCAGTTGGCTCAGGACGGCCTGAGCGCGCAACTCGATGCCTGCCGCGACGAGGTCAGCGACCTGAGCCAGGCCAACTCGGCCAAGCAGGCCGAACTGGCCGGTCTGCGCCGCGAGGTCGAGCTACTGCAGAACGAGCGCGACAATGCCCGCGATGCCGCCCACGCCTGGAGCATCGAACGCAGCACCCGTGAAACCGAATTGCGCCGTCTGGATGCGCAATGCGCCGGCCTGTCGGCTGAACTGCGCGAACAGCAGGACAGCCACCAGCAGCGCCTGAACGACCTGCAGGGTTCACGGGACGAACTGCGCGCGCAGTTCGCCGAGCTGGCCGGCAAGATCTTCGACGAGCGCGAACAGCGCTTCGCCGAAAACAGCCAGCAACGCCTGGGTCAACTGCTCGATCCGCTCAAGGAGCGCATCCAGTCGTTCGAAAAACGTGTGGAAGAGAGCTACCAGAACGAGGCCCGCGAGCGCTTCTCGCTGAGCAAGGAGCTGGAGCGTCTGCAACAGCTGAACCAGCGCCTGAGCACCGAAGCGACCAACCTGACCCAGGCCCTCAAGGGCCAGAAGACCCAGGGTAACTGGGGCGAGCTGATCCTGGAGCGGGTGCTGGAGCATGCCGGGCTGGAAAAGGGCCGCGAGTACCAGACCCAGGTCAGCCTCAAGGGACCGGACGGCGAGCGTTTCCAGCCGGACGTGTTGATCATGCTGCCCGGTGACAAACAGGTGGTGGTCGATTCCAAGGTCAGCCTCACCGCCTACCAGCAGTACATCGCCGCCGAAGACGGTGCCATCGCCCAGGCCGCGCTCAAGCAGCACGTGCTGTCGTTGCGCAACCACGTCAAGGGCCTGTCCGGCAAGGACTACAGTCGCCTGGACGGGCTGCACAGCCTGGATTTCGTCCTGCTCTTCGTGCCCATCGAAGCGGCCTTCTCCGCTGCGCTGCAGGCCGAGCCCAACCTGTTCCAGGAAGCCTTCGACCGGCAGATCGTCATCGTTAGCCCCACCACCTTGCTGGCAACGCTGCGGGTCATCGACAGCCTCTGGAAGCAGGAACGGCAAAGCCAGAATGCCCGCGAAATCGCCGAGCGTGCCGGGTGGCTGTATGACAAGTTCGTCTTGTTCATCCAGGACCTCGACGAGGTCGGCAACCGCCTGCAGCAGCTGGACAAGGCCTACGGCGCGGCGCGCAACAAGCTCACCGAAGGGCGCGGCAACCTGGTCAGCCGCAGCGAGCAGCTTAAGTTGCTTGGCGCCCGTGCCAGCAAGAGCCTGCCGCCCGACCTGCTCGAACGCGCCATGACCGAAGCGCGTCAGGACGCCGGCGCCGAGGCCGATGCCGACGGCGTGTCAGTGCCGGCCCAGGTACCGGTTGAGTAGCGCCCGCAAGGCCGCTGGTTTGACCGGCTTGGCCAGATAATCCAAGCCCGCGGCGTACACCTGGGCGACGGTTTCGGGGCGCACGTCGGCGCTGATCACCGCGCCCGGCACCGGCTCCGCCAGCGCAGTACGCAGCCAGGCCATCAGGTGCGTCCCGGTCTCGCCTTCGTCCAGGTGGTAGTCGACCAAGGCCAATTGCGGACGTTTGCCTTCGGCCAGCAGCGCCGCACACTCCTGGCGGTTGCGCGCGGTCCACACCTCGCACCCCCAGCGGCTGAGCAGGCTGTGCATGCCCAGCAGGATGCTGTCTTCGTTGTCGACGCACAGCACCCGCGCCCCGCCCAGCGGCTGGCTCACGGGCGCCGGAGCGGGCAGGGCGTTCTGGGTGTCGACGCCGGCCAGCGGGACCGTCACGCTGAACACGCTGCCATGACCCGGCCAGGAGCGCACCTGCAGCGGATGGCTGAGCACCCGGCACAGCCCGTCGGCAATTGCCAGGCCCAGCCCCAGGCCCTTTTCGGCCCGAGTCTGGTGGCTGTCCAGGCGCTTGAATTCCTCGAAGATCGTTTCCAGCTTGTCGCGGGCGATGCCCGGGCCGCGGTCCCACACCTCGAGGCTCAAGGCGCCGGGCTTGCGTCGCACCCCCAGCAGGATCGGCCCGCGGCCGTAGCGGAACGCGTTGGTGAGGAAATTCTGCAGCACGCGGCGCAACAGCTTGATATCGCTGTCCACCCGCAAGCGGCTGCCGCGCACGCGGAAATCCAAGTCCTGTTCGCGGGCCTGGGCCTTGAATTCCGGCCCCAGCCCATCGAACAGTTCGCCGAGCGCGAAGCCCTTGCGATCCGGGCTGATCTTGCCGTTCTCCAGGCGGGAAATGTCCAGCAGATCGCTGATCAGGTCTTCGGCCGAGCGCAGTGAATGGTCCATGTGCTGCACCAGTTGGCTGGCCTCGGTCGATAAACCGGGCTGGTGCGACAGCGCGGCGGAGAACAGCCGTGCGGCATTGAGCGGCTGCATCAGGTCATGACTGACCGCGGCCAGGAAACGGGTCTTGGACTGGTTCGCCGATTCGGCATGACCCTTGGCCTCGGTCAGCGCCTGGTTCAATTGCGACAGTTCATGGGTGCGCTCGGCGACCCGCTGCTCCAGGCCTTCGTTGGCATCCTTGAGCGCCTGCGCGGCCTCGCGGTAGGCAGTGATGTCGGTGAAGCTCATGACGAAGCCGCCGCCCGGCATCGGGTTGCCGATCAACTCGATGACCCGGCCATTGGGAAACAGCCGCTCGGAAGTGTGCGCGCGACCCTGGCGCATCCAGTGCAGGCGCCGGGCAACATGCACCTGCGCTTCACCGGGTCCGCACAGGCCGCGCTCGGCGTTGTAGCGGATGATGTCGGCAATCGGCCGACCCACGCTGATCAAGCCGTCCGGGTAATTGAACAGCTCCAGATAGCGGTGGTTCCACGCCACCAGGCGCAGCGACTGATCGATCACGCTGATGCCTTGGGTGATGTTTTCGATCGCGCCCTGCAGCAGCGCGCGGTTGAATTGCAGCACCTCGCTGGCTTCGTCGGCAATGCGCACCACGTCTTCGAGTTGCATGTCACGACCTTCGATGGCCGCCTTCACCACCGCGCGGGTCGACGAACTGCCCAGTACGCCCGCCAGCAGCCGTTCGGTGTGGGCGATCCACTGGCCGTCGGCATTCTGATTGGGGTTGAAGCCCTTGCCCTGGCGGTAGGCGTAGCGAAGAAAGCTCTGCCGAGCGCGCTCTTCACCCACGAAGCGCGCGGCCAGGTTGAGCAGGTCGTTGATCTGCACCGCCAGCAGCGAGCGCCCATGGGGACCGGCGTTGATCTCCTGACCGATGAAACGCCCGGCCTGCCAGTGCTCGCTGACACGGGTGCGCGACAGCACCGAAACCCAGGCGAAGAGGATGAAGTTACCGGCCAGCGACAACACCACGCCTTGAGTCAACGGGGTGATCGGCAAACCGAAGGGGTTGCCGTGGATCCAGGCCAGACCGGGAAAGAGGTTCAGCGGCAGGTTCAGGCTGTGCGCTGCGACCGGCAGCACCAGGGTGTAGAACCAGAGGAAGATGCCCACCGCCAGCCCGGCGAAAACCCCGCGCCGGTTGGCCTGCTTCCAGTACAGCGCACCGAGCATCGCCGGCGTCAGTTGGGTCACGGCGGCGAAGGCAATCTGGCCGATGGTGGCCAGGCTGGCGGTGGAGCCGAGCAGGCGATAGCTGACGTAAGCCAGCAAGAGGATCACCACGATGCTCAGCCGGCGTACGCTGAGCATCCACTGGCGAAACACTTCGAAAGGCCGCTCCGCACTCTGCCGACGCAACAGCCACGGCAGCAGCATGTCGTTGGAGACCATGGTCGACAGCGCCACGCTGGCGACGATGACCATGCCGGTGGCCGCCGACGCGCCGCCGATGAAGGCCAGCAAGGCCAGGGCCGGGTGGGCTTCGGCCAGGGGCAGGCTGATGACGAACGAATCCGGAATCACCGAGCTGGGCAGCAGCATCTGCCCGGCCAGCGCGATCGGCACCACGAACAGTCCGGCCAGGATCAGATAGGCGGGAAACACCCAGCGCGCCAGGCGCAGGTCCTGCGGGTCGGTGTTCTCCACCACGGTGACGTGGAACTGCCGTGGCAGGCAGAGGATGGCCATCATGGCCACGCCGGTCTGCACCACCATCGAGGGCCAGTTGATGGTTTCCTTCCAGTACGCTTCCAGGCGTGGCGCCAGCATGGCTTGATCGAGCAGATCATCGAAACCGTCGTACAGACCATAGGTGACGAAGATGCCCACGGCCAGGAACGCGAACAGCTTGACCAGCGCTTCGAAGGCGATGGCCAGGACCATGCCGCGGTGGTGCTCGGTGACGTCGAGTGTGCGCGTGCCGAAGAGAATGGTGAACAGCGCCAGTACCAGGGTGACCACCATGGCGGTGTCCTGCACGCGGGTGCCGGTGGCGTCGGCACCGGCACCGATCAGCAGGTTCACGCCCAGCACGATGCCCTTGAGCTGCAAGGCGATGTAGGGCAGCACACCGATCAGGCAGATCAGCGCCACGACTACAGCCAGGCTCTGCGACTTGCCGTAGCGCGCCGCGATGAAGTCGGCAATGGAGGTGATGTTTTCCTGCTTGCTGATCATCACCATCTTCTGCTGCACCCAGGGCGCCAGCAGCATCAGCAGTACCGGCCCCAGGTAGATCGGCAGGAACGCCCAGAGCTGCTCGGCCGCCTGGCCCACCGCGCCGAAGAACGTCCAGCTGGTGCAGTACACCGCCAGCGACAGGCTGTAGACCCAGGCGCGCACCCGTGGCGGCAAGGGCGCGCTGCGGCGGTCGCCATAGAAGGCGATGGCGAACATCACGGCCATGTAGGCCAGGGCAACGGTGGCGATCAATCCGCTGGACAACGACATCGATGACTCCGGAACGGGACGGGCAGGCGCCCATCGCAACGGGCACCCGCCAGTCTCGCACGGCAGGCGCTGCGCCGTCAGTGCCGACCATGGTCGCAACCGCTGTCATCCAGTTGGGCGATGGACGGTATAGGGTTATGCTGTGCGCCGACGAAGACACCTCTCAAGTGCAGGTCATGAATGCCGTACAGGGCCTCGTCGCCACGTCACACTACCCCCATGGCCAGCCCACCCGGCATCATTCAGGGACAGGATCGATGAGTCAGCAGTCGCAGTTCGCCTTGCTCGGCAAGCGCCGTTTCCTGCCGTTTTTCGTGACCCAGGCCCTGGGTGCCTTCAACGACAACATCTTCAAGCAATCGCTGATCCTGACGATCCTCTACAAGCTCGCCATCGAAGGCGACCGCAGTGTCTGGGTCAATCTCTGCGCGCTGCTGTTCATCCTGCCGTTCTTTCTGTTCTCGGCGCTGGCCGGGCAGTTCGGTGAAAAATTTCCCAAACACCGCTTGATCCGCGCCATCAAGCTGGCCGAAATCGTCATCATGGCAGTGGGCGCGGTGGGGTTCGCATTCGACCACCTGTGGCTGATGCTCGCCGCGCTGTTCGCCATGGGCACCCACTCGGCGCTGTTCGGCCCGGTCAAATACTCGATCATGCCCCAGGCACTGCGCCCCAAAGAACTGGTGGGGGGCAACGGCCTGGTGGAAATGGGTACATTCCTGGCGATCCTGGCGGGCACCATCGGTGCCGGGGTGATGATGTCGTCCGCCCATCATGCCGGTGTCGTGGCCAGCGCCGTGCTGCTGGTGGCGCTGGCGGGCTATCTCGCCAGCCGTGCCATACCGCCGGTGAGCGCCGCCAATCCGGGGCTGGTCCTGGACTGGAATATCGCCCGGCAGACCTGGGTCACCTTGCGCCTGGGCCTGGGCCAGACCCGGGCGGTCTCGCGCTCGCTGATCGGCAATTCCTGGTTCTGGTTCGTCGGCGCCATCTACCTGACCCAGATTCCGGCCTACGCCCAGCAGTGGCTGGACGGGGACGAAACCGTGGTCACCCTGATCCTGACCGTGTTCTCCGTGGGCATCGCCTTGGGCTCAATGCTGTGCGAGCGGCTGTCCCGGCACAGGGTCGAGATGGGCCTGGTCCCGCTGGGCGCGCTTGGCCTGACACTGTTCGGGCTGCTGCTGTGGTGGCATTCGAGCGGCCACGTGCCAGCGGCGGCGCCTCAGACCTGGATCGGGGCGCTGGGACAGGGCCAGACCTGGTGGGTCTTGTTCGACATCCTAGGTTTGGGTGTCTTCGGCGGCTTCTACATCGTGCCGCTGTACGCGTTGATCCAGTCGCGCACCGCCGCAGACCAGCGCGCCCGAGTGATCGCCGCCAACAACATCCTCAACGCGCTGTTCATGGTGGTGTCGGCGATCCTGTCCATCGTCCTGCTCAGCATGGCCAAACTGACCATCCCCCAGCTGTTTCTGGTGGTGTCGCTGGCCAACCTGGGCGTCAATGCCTACCTCTTCAGCGCCGTGCCCGAGTTCATCTCGCGTTTTCGGCTGTGGCTGCGCGGTCGGTGATCGCCCGGCGCGGGCCGCTGTCGTGGGGTCGATTGGCGGGCTGCCTGCTCGGTGTGTGCCTGATCGTCTCGCAGGGCGTACAGCCGGTGTGCGCCGCAGACGACTACGCCATCGCATCGAGCCGCGCCGAACACGGCCTGATGCTCGACGTCGTCCAGGCCAGTCAGCGGTTGGTTGCCGTGGGTGAGCGTGGGCACATCCTGCATTCGGCAGACCGGGGCCTGACCTGGCAGCAAGCTCGCGTGCCGACCCGACAACTGCTCACCGCGCTGTACTTCGTCGACGGCCAGCATGGCTGGGCGGTGGGTCATGACGCGGTGATCCTGGCCACCTCCGACGGCGGACTAAGCTGGCGCAAACAGCACGAGGATCCGGGCCGTGAAGCACCCCTGCTGGATGTGTGGTTCCAGGATGTCCACGACGGCTTCGCCATCGGTGCCTATGGCCTGGTTCTTCAGACCCGCGATGGCGGGCAGACCTGGAAAGAGGTCAGCGAGCGCCTGCCCAACGACGATCAGTACCACCTCAACGGCATCGCCATGATTTCGGACGGCGGTCTGTTCGTGGTCGGCGAGCAGGGC
This sequence comes from Pseudomonas sp. RIT-PI-a, assembly GCF_001187875.1. NCBI lineage: Bacteria > Pseudomonadati > Pseudomonadota > Gammaproteobacteria > Pseudomonadales > Pseudomonadaceae > Pseudomonas > Pseudomonas sp. RIT-PI-a. Next base: position 61,748 of record NZ_LGIR01000018.1, on the reverse strand, counting down.
AGTCTGTACCGCTCCGCCGATGCTGGCGCGACCTGGACCGCGGTGCCCAGTCCCTACACCGGCTCCTGGTTCGGCGTGATCGACACCGGACAGCCGCGCACCCTGCTGATCTACGGCCTACGCGGCAGCCTGTATCGCTCCGAGGATTTCGGCGACAGCTGGCAACCGGTGGAGGTGAGCGACGCCCAGGGCGTGCTGGCGTCCGGCCTGGCCGGGGCGGCGCGGCTGGACAGTGGCGAAATCCTGCTGGTGGGCAACGCTGGCAGCGTCCTGCGCAGTCGTGACCAGGGCCACCGTTTCAGCCTCTACCGCCGAGCCGACCGTCGCGCCTTGGCAGGCGTGACAGCGGCCGGACCGGATCGCTGGGTACTGGCCGGGCAGGGCGGGTTGGAACGCGTCGACGGCGACGGCGCGCCGGTGGCACCGTGACGGGCTCCCAAGGTGATGTGCTTCAGCCTCGGCCTGCGATCGCCGAGCAGCAGGGGGCGTGGCTCGAACGGCTGATCTTCGATCACCGTCCCGCCGTCATTGCCCTGTGCCTGCTGATCAGTCTCGTGCTGTGCTGGCAGGCCATATTGATCCGCCCGGCCACCAGCTTCGAAAAGATGATTCCGCTGCAGCACCCGTTCATCGAGAACATGCTTGCCCACCGCGACGATCTCGCCCACCTGGGCAACAGCGTGCGCATCGCTGTGCAGGCCACCGAAGGGGACATTTTCAGCGCGGCCTACATGGAAACCCTGCGCCAGCTCCACGACGAGGTGTTCTACCTGCCAGGTGTGGACCGTGCTGGCTTGAAGTCGCTCTGGAGCCCCAGCGTGCGGTGGACCGAGGTCACAGAGGAGGGCTTCGCCGGCGGTGAGGTGATCCCGCAACGCTACGACGGCACGGCGGCGAGTCTGGAGGCGCTGCGCAGCAACGTGCTGCGCTCGGGGCAGGTCGGCCGCCTGGTGGCCAACGATTTTCGTTCGAGCATCATCGAGGTGCCGCTGCTTGAACGCTATCCTGATCCGCAACGTCCCGGCAGGTTGCTGGCGCTCGATTACCAGCAGTTTTCCCATCAGCTCGAAGACCGCATTCGCGAGCAGTTCCAGGCGCGCAATCCGCAGGTCAAGGTGCACATCGTCGGCTTTGCCAAGAAGGTCGGTGATCTGATCGATGGCCTGATGAAAGTGGCCGCGTTCTTCGCCGTGGCCGTGCTCATCACGACGCTGCTGCTCTACGCATTCACCCGCTGCGTGCGCAGCACCTTGGCCGTGTTGATCGCGACCCTGGTGGCCGTGGTCTGGCAATTGGGCCTGATGCGCGCGATCGGTTTCGGGATCGATCCGTATTCGATGCTGGTACCGTTTCTGATCTTCGCCATCGGCATCTCCCACGGGGTGCAGAAGATCAACGGCATCGCCCTGCACGCGAGCACTGCCGATGGCGCGCTGACGGCCGCGCGACGGACCTTTCGGCAGCTGTTCCTGCCCGGCATGGTCGCCATCCTGGCCGACGCCGTGGGTTTCATCGCCTTGCTGGTCATCGACATCGGCGTCATCCGCGAGCTGGCGATCGGTGCCTCGATAGGCGTTGCGGTGATCGTCTTCACCAACCTGATCCTGCTGCCCGTGGTGATTTCCTACATCGGTATTCGGCCACACGTAGTGGCCGACAGTGCGCGCGAGCAAACTTTCTGGCGCGCCTTTTCACGCGTGGCCAGCCCGCGCGTGGCAGCGGTCTCGATCGTCATGGCAGTGCTGGCGGCCGCCGCAGGCCTGTGGTACGGCCAGAACCTGCAGATCGGCGATCTCGATCAGGGCGCGCCCGAACTGCGTCCCGATTCACGCTACAACACCGACAACCGGTTCATCATCGAGCACTACGCTACCCGCGCCGACGTGCTGGTGGTGATGGTCAAGACGCCCGTCGAAGGCTGCTCGACCTACCCGACGATGGCGGCCATCGACGACCTGATGTGGAGCCTGGACAACACCCCTGGGGTTCAGTCGACGGTTTCCCTGGTCAGTGTGGCGCGGCAGACGATCAAGGGCATGAACGAGGGCAACCTCAAGTGGGAAACCCTGAGCCGCAACGCGGCCGTGCTCAACAGTGCCGTCGCACGGGCAGAGGGTCTGTACAACGCCGACTGTTCGCTGGCGCCGATCCTGATCTATCTCGACGATCACAAGGCCCTCACCCTGGACCGCGTGGTGGACGCGGTCCAGGCGTTCGCCGCGCAACATGATCGCGACGACCTGCAGTTCCTGCTGGGCGCCGGCAATGCCGGAGTCGAAGCGGCGACCAATCAGGTGATCCAGGCCCGTGAGCCGCAGGTCCTGATGCTGGTCTACCTGTGCGTCGCGGTCATGTGCCTGCTGATCTTTCGTTCCTTTGCCGCGACCCTGTGCATCGTTCTGCCGCTGATGCTGACCTCGGTGCTGGGCAACGCGTTGATGGCGTTCATGGGGATCGGCGTGAAAGTCGCCACCTTGCCGGTGATCGCCCTGGGCGTGGGCATCGGCGTGGACTACGGCATCTACCTCTACAGTCGTCTGGCCAGCCACCTGCGCGACGGACTGCCGTTGCAGCAGGCCTACTACCAGACGTTGCGATCCACCGGGCGAGCGGTCCTGTTCACCGGGTTGTGCCTGGCATGCGGGGTGGTGACCTGGGTGTTCTCGGACATCAAGTTCCAGGCCGACATGGGCCTGATGCTGACCTTCCTGCTGCTGTGGAACATGCTTGGCGCCTTGTGGTTGTTACCGGCACTGGCGTGGCTGCTGGTCCGGCCTACAGCGCTTCGGCCCGCCCCAGCACCACACTGAGTGCATTGCGTGCGTCGTCCAGCTGGACCAGCGTGGCATGCCGGGCCCCCAGGGCGTCGCGGTTCTCGATGGCGGTGAGGATCGCCTTGTGCCGCGGCAGCGCCAGCTCGTGCAGGTTGGGCCGCTGGTTGGAATGACGCAGGGCCTCGCGCAGCGCCAGCGACAGCATGTTACACAGGTGCGCGAGCAGGTCGTTGTGGGTGGCGTCGGCGATTCGGCTGTGGAAATCCAGATCGGGCTGCAGCACGTCATCGACCGATCCGGCCGCTTCCATGCGCTGGTAGGCCTCGCCGATCGATGCGACTTCGGCGTCGGTGGCATGCTGGGCCGCCAGCGCCGCTGCCGCCGGTTCGATGATGGTGCGCACGCTGGTCAACAGGGCGAAGAATTCGTTCTGCGGCGTGCTTTGCATGACCCAATGCAACACGTCCGGGTCGAGCATGTGCCATTCACGGCGCGGCTTGACCACCGAGCCCACCCGCGGCTTGGAGTACACCAGACCCTTGGCCACCAGGACTCGGGTGGCTTCGCGCAGCACCGGGCGGCTGACCGCATACTCTTCACACAGCAGGGCTTCGGCGGGCAGGCGGTCGTCGGGCTTGAAGCGACCGGAGACGATTTGCATCCCCAGTTCCTGGACGATCCGCGAGTGCATGCTTTTGCGATCTGAAGGCTTGCGATAATCCATGGGGCGCGTTCGGTCCTTGGGGCAGGTAATGCGCGATGATAGCACCTGCGCACCAAGTATTCGGGCGGGCTGTCAGAGCCCTTGTTGCAGGTTCTTGCGCAACGACAGCAGGCTGGCCTGCAAGGCACGCAGCTCCGCACTGCTGTGGCAACTGGCTTTGACGATGTTCAGTGGCACGGACTCGGCCTGGTCGCGCAGGGCCCGGCCCTGGGGCGTGAGCTCGACGATGACCACGCGCTCGTCATCCTTGCTGCGGGTACGGCTGAGCAGGCCTTCGGCTTCCAGGCGTTTGAGCAGGGGCGTCAGCGAGCCGGGGTCGGTCAGCAGCCGCGTACTGATTTCGCCCACGGTCATGCCGTCTCGTTCCCACAACACCATCATGGTCAGGTACTGCGGGTAGGTCAGGCCAAGCGCTTGCAGCAGGGGTTTGTACACCTTGGTCATCAACAGCGATGTCGAGTACAACGAGAAGCACAGCTGATTATCCAGCAGCAGGCTGTCGTCCGCGGTGACTGCCCTGTCATGAGTGGATTCGGTGTTCATGCTGATCCTTTTTCCAATAGTGCGAGAGCATTGCGCGATTCGCCGATGGCAGGGCTGGCGGCTCGCTCGTTCCGTGATGAGGCTGCTGTTGATTTCGAGCTACAAACATCGCCCATAGTTCGTTCGAGGTTGTGCCCGACGTGCATGCCCATCGACGACGGTCACACTGGTAGGATGCACGGCTTGAGGGTGCACCCCGGATAGAGAGAGGCGGTATGTTCGAAACATTGCTCTACATTGCACTGGGTGCGGCGATGGGCACGCTGGGCGGCGTGTTCGGCATCGGCGGCGGCCTGATCGCGATTCCGGCCCTGGGCCTGCTATTCGGCGTGGACCAGCAACTGGCGCAGGGTACGTCGCTGGTGATGGTGGTGCCCAACGTGCTCCTGGCAATGTGGCGCTATCACCAGCGTCGTCCCATTCCCTGGCGACACGCCTTGCCCCTGGCGGTTGGCGGCCTGGTCTGCGCCTGGCTCGCCTCCATGCTCGCGTCCGGGTTGGACCCGGGATCGATGCGGGTGGGCTTCGTGGTGTTCCTGTTGGCGCTGGTGGTCTACAACATCGCGCAGATGTTTTTGCGGCCGGTCAGTGGCACGGGCGAGATGCGTCATGCCTGGCCATGGCTGGGGGTGCTGGGCGGCTTTTCCGGGGTGATCGGCGGCTTCTTCGGCGTCGGGGGCGCCGTGCTGGCCACGCCGGTGCTGACCAGCGTCTTCGGCACCACCCAGATCATGGCCCAGGGTCTGTCGCTGGCCCTGGCTGCGCCGAGTACCAGCGTGACCCTGCTGACCTACGCGGTGCACGATCACGTCGACTGGGCCATGGGCATACCGATGGCCGTGGGCGGCCTGCTGAGCATCAGCTGGGGCGTGAAGATCGCCTACAGCCTGTCGGAAAAAGTCCTGCGTGGCAGCTTTTGCGTATTCCTGCTGCTCTGCGCGGTCCTGCTGCTGTTCAAGGTTTAGTGTTCAGGGTCTAGCTCGAATCGACCGCACGGGGTGCCCGGTTTCGGTGGATTAATGCCACAATCGGCGCTTCAATTCGCCGCGACGAGCCCTCAGGTGGAAGATCAAGACACCCTGCAACCCCGCGAACGCACCGAGCACGTACTGGCCGAGGTGCACGACGCCTGGGGCATGATCCGCGTGCTGGAAGTGGCGGACTACCGTTTCCTGGAGTTCGGCGACGCCATCGAGCAGAGCTGCACTTTCACTGCCGACCCCAGCTGGCTGGAGTACGACTACACACGGGCCATGCTGGTGGGCGCACTGTGCCATGCCGAACCCGAAAGCGCCCTGTTCCTGGGCCTCGGCGCAGGCACGTTGACCCAGGCCTGCCTCAAGTTCCTGCCACTCGAAGACGTCGAATGCATCGAACTGCGCCCCGACGTGCCCCGGCTGGCCATCGAATACATGGGCCTGGAAGACGATCCCAGGCTGTACATCCGGGTCGGCGACGCGCTGGAACTGCTGCCCAGCGCCGAAACCGCCGACCTGATCTTCGTCGACCTGTATACCGATCACGGCCCGGCTCCCGCGCACCTGGCCTGGCGCTTTCTCGAACAGTGCCAGCAGCGCCTGAACCCGCACGGTTGGCTGATCATCAACCAGTGGGCCGGCAACGATGGCAAGCCGCTCGGCGCTGCGTTGCTGCGCGGGCTCTACCAGCGCCACTACTGGGAGTTGCCGGTGAAGGAGGGCAACGTGATCGTGATGGTACCGGCCGATATTGAGCAGCAGCTGGACCTGCCCGGTCTGCGCCAGCGTGCCGATGCCCTGGCGCCGCAGTTGGGCTATTCCCTGCAGAGCCTGATCGACCTGATCCGCCCGGCGACCTGACACGCCGCGTCGACCCGATGCCCCCTGCTACTGGCCGACGAACACGGCAGGGCGCTGCTGCTGCATCGCCGCCAGGCCCTCGTGCGCGTCCTCGCTGGCGAACAGCCGTCCCGTGGTCGCTGCCAATTGGCGGCTGGCGGCCACTTCGCCGTCGCTGATCGCCAGGCGCGCCGACGCCAGGGTCGCCTGCACGCCCAGCGGCGCCTGCCGGGCAATCCGCTGGGCCAGGGCGAGCGCGTTGGGCAGCAGGTCCTCACTGGCCATGACTTCCTGCACCAGGCCCAGGCGCAGTGCCTCGTGAGCATCGAACTCATCGCCGGTGAGCAGCCAGCGCATCGCATTGCCCCAACCGGCGATCTGTTGCAGGCGCAGAGTGGCACCGCCGAACGGGAACAGCCCGCGCTGCACCTCCATCTGGGCAAAGCGGGTATTGCTGGCGCACAGGTTGATGTCGGCCGCGAGCATCAGTTCGATGCCCACGGTGAGGCAGTACCCCTGCGCCGCGACGATGACCGGTTTGCTGACCACCGGCCCCCCGGACACCCGCCAGGGATCGCAGCCGCCGGGCGGTACCTGCCAACCCTGGCTCAGACGCGTGCTCACCGCCGTCAGATCCAGCCCTGCGGTGAAATGGTCACCGTGGCAATACACCAGCGCCACCCGCGCCATCGGCTCGCGCTCGAACGCGCCGTAGGCCAGGCTCAGGGCATCGAGCATGGGCAGGTCGAACGCATTGCGTTTGGCAGGGCGGTCAAGGCCGATGAGCATGACGTGTTCGCGCAGCTCGCAGCTGACCTTGCCGGGGCAGGGGGTGGGCATGACGGCGTTCTCCGAAGGTTTTGGATGAAAGGTTTCAGCCGCCGCACCTGCGCAGGCGCCTTCGCTAAAATAGACCGTGATGCCGATTCGCGCAAAGCCCGCGTGGCTCTGCCGTGCATGCGGCACCAAGGTACAAAAAAGTCTCACCTTGCGGCCGTTTTCAGGTATAGTGCGCGCCGGTCTTTAACCAGGCCACGTTTAGGTAGCGCAATCCCCCGAAGACAGCTTCGGCTGCATGTCCGTTCCGCGGACTCTCCCTAACGATTCTTTCATTCAATCGTTTTCGCAAATCCCCGCCGACAAAGCTGCCAGGGTGACTCTCGAGTCTTACAAGGCATGCGCAGCTTTGGAGCATGGGTCTTTGCGGATGCACTTAGAGGCAGACCCATGACCCAGGAAACCGGCGGCTTCGCCGCTCTCGAACTTCATCCGAACATTGTTGCTGCTGTGGTCGCTACCGGCTACGAAGAGCCTTCGGCTATCCAGCAACAATCGATCCCGATCATTCTCGCCGGTCATGACATGATCGGCCAGGCGCAGACAGGCACCGGTAAAACCGCCGCCTTCGCTCTGCCGATCCTGCATCGTATCGACCCGAGCAAGCGCGAGCCGCAAGCCCTGATCCTGGCGCCAACCCGTGAGTTGGCGCTACAAGTAGCCACTGCATTCGAAACCTACGCCAAGCAGATGCCTGGCGTTACCGTAGTGGCCGTGTACGGCGGTGCCCCGATGGGCCCGCAATTGAAAGCCATCCGCAACGGCGCGCAAATCGTCGTCGCTACCCCCGGCCGTCTCTGCGACCACCTGCGTCGCGACGAGAAAGTCCTCGCCACGGTGAACCACCTGGTGCTCGACGAAGCCGACGAAATGCTCAAGCTGGGCTTCATGGATGACCTGGAAGTCATCTTCAAGGCCATGCCCGAGACTCGCCAGACCGTACTGTTCTCGGCAACCCTGCCGCAGTCGATCCGTGCCATTGCCGAGCGTCATCTCAAAGACCCCAAGCACGTCAAGATCCAGACCAAGACTCAGACCGTCACCGCGATCGAGCAGGCTCACCTGCTGGTTCACGCCGACCAGAAGACCTCGGCTGTCCTGCGCCTGCTGGAAGTCGAAGAGTTCGATGCGCTGATCGCTTTCGTGCGCACCAAGCAAGCCACCCTCGACCTGGCCAGCGCCCTTGAAGCCAAAGGCTACAAGGCTGCGGCACTCAACGGTGACATCGCCCAGAACCAGCGCGAGCGCGTCATCGACTCGCTCAAGGATGGTCGCCTGGACATCGTCGTCGCTACCGACGTCGCTGCTCGTGGCCTGGACGTACCGCGCATCACTCACGTGTTCAACGTCGACATGCCGTACGACCCCGAGTCCTATGTGCACCGTATCGGCCGTACCGGCCGTGCCGGTCGCGAAGGCCGTGCGCTGCTGCTGGTGACTCCACGTGAGCGTCGCATGCTGCAGGTCATCGAGCGTGTCACCGGCCAGAAGGTCGCTGAAGTTCGCCTGCCAGATGGCCAGGCCGTGCTGGATGCGCGCATTCGCAAGCTGACCAACAGCCTCGCGCCGTTGGTGGGTGATGCCGAAAGCACCCACGGCGAGTTGCTGGATCGCTTGACCGCCGACATCGGTTGCAGCCCGCGTGCCCTGGCCGCGGCCCTGCTGCGCAAGGCCACCAATGGCCAGGCGCTGACCCTGGATGCTGTCAACAAAGAGCAGCCACTGGTTCCGACCAGCGCTCCACGCGAACGCAGCAGCGGTGATCGTCCTGACCGTGGTGACCGCGAGCGTCGCGCTCCCATGCCACTGGGTGAAGGCCGCGCACGCTGCCGTACTGCCCTGGGTGCTCGTGACGGCATCGCCGCGAAGAACCTGCTGGGCGCCATCCTCAACGAAGGCGGCCTGGCCCGCGAAGCTATCGGTCGCATCCAGGTGCGTGACAGCTTCAGCTTGGTCGAGCTGCCGGAAGAAGGTCTGGAAGGTCTGCTGAGCAAGCTGAAAGACACCCGCGTCGCTGGCAAGCAGTTGAAGCTGCGTCGCTATCGCGAAGACTGATTGCCTATAGTCTTCAGGCATAAAAAATCCCCGACTGGTTCGGGGATTTTTTTTGTCTTGATTGCGGCGCGTTCATCGCCAGGTCGAGCTCGCTCCCGTGGGAGCGGGCTCTGCCCGCGAAGCAGGCGCCGCCGATCAATCAGTTCTTGGCAGGCGGCACCTGGGTAGCAGGGGTGGTGCCTGGGGCTACGGGCATGCTCGAGTCGGACTTGGTCGCTTCCTGAGCTGCAGCCTTGTTCGATTCGGCAGCCGCTTCGTTGGCCTTGGCGTTTTCCTTGGCGGCGTCGTTCATTTTTTCTTGAGCCGAGTCCATTTTTTCCTGCGCTTCCTGACGATGCTCTGCAGCGTCCTGAGCCTTGTCTTCGGATTTCTTGTCGCAAGCAGCCAAACCAAGGGTGGCAGCCAGCATCAGGGAGTAAGCGAGTGTCTTGCGCATGGTGTTTCTCCTTATTGGGTATCTACGAGGCTAAGAGGGTGTGCCCCGGATATAAGTTCCGTCACTGCGGTTATATATAAGTGTCGGATCGCAATGAGGTTTTTCCGCAGGCGTGCTGTACCGTTCAAGCACTCGTCCGGTTTTCACGGTGGCCCTGGGTGAAAGAAGCCGTTCACGGGTGCTGGCTCATTCGTCTACCGACGCCACCCTTGAAATACCGATCGGTGGCCCCATCTCCTTGTCATCCCGCCGCTCATCGGCGGCACCTGCCATCTGATTGGAGTTTGATGACCATGAGTGTGGAAACTCAAAAGGAAACCCTGGGCTTCCAGACCGAGGTGAAGCAACTGCTGCACCTCATGATCCATTCGCTGTATTCCAACAAGGAAATCTTCCTTCGCGAATTGATCTCGAACGCCTCCGACGCCGTCGACAAGCTGCGTTTCGAAGCGCTTGCCAAGCCTGAGCTGCTCGAAGGCGGTGGTGAGCTCAAGATCCGTGTCAGCTTCGACAAGGACGCCAAGACCGTCACCCTCGAAGACAACGGTATCGGCATGAACCGTGACGATGTCGTGACCCACCTGGGCACCATCGCCAAGTCCGGCACTGCCGACTTCATGAAGAACCTCACCGGCGATCAGAAGAAGGATTCGCATCTGATCGGTCAGTTCGGCGTGGGCTTCTACTCGGCCTTCATCGTCGCCGATCAGGTCGATGTCTACAGCCGTCGTGCCGGCACCCCGGCCAGCGAAGGTGTGCACTGGTCGTCCAAGGGCGAAGGCGAGTTCGAAGTCGCCAACATCGAGAAGGCCGAGCGCGGTACTCGTATCGTGCTGCACCTGAAAAGCGCCGAAGACGAATTCGCCGACGGCTACCGTCTGCGCAATATCATCAAGAAGTACTCCGACCACATCGCCCTGCCGATCGAGCTGCCCAAGGAAAGCGCGCCGGCCGAAGGCGAAGAGGCTCCGGCGCAGGAGTGGGAAACCGTCAACCGCGCCAGCGCCCTGTGGACCCGTCCGCGTACCGAGATCAAGGACGAGGAATATCAGGAGTTCTACAAGCACGTCGGTCACGACTACGAGAACCCGCTGAGCTGGAGCCACAACAAGGTCGAAGGCAAGCTGGAATACACCTCGCTGCTGTACGTGCCGGCCCGTGCACCGTTCGACCTGTACCAGCGCGAAGCCCCGCGTGGCCTCAAGCTGTACGTGCAGCGCGTGTTCGTGATGGATCAGGCCGAATCCTTCCTGCCGTTGTACCTGCGTTTCATCAAGGGTGTGGTCGACTCCAACGATCTGTCCCTGAACGTGTCGCGTGAGATCTTGCAGAAAGATCCGATCATCGACTCGATGAAAACGGCTCTGACCAAGCGTGTTCTCGACATGCTGGAGAAACTGGCCAAGAACGAGCCCGAACAATACAAAGGCTTCTGGAAGAACTTTGGCCAGGTCCTCAAGGAAGGCCCTGCCGAAGATTTCGCCAACAAGGAAAAGATCGCCGGCCTGCTGCGCTTCGCTTCTACCAGCGACGACAGCGGCGAGCAGAGCGTCGGCCTGGCCGACTACCTGGCACGGGTCAAGGAAGGTCAGGACAAGATCTACTACCTGTCCGGCGAGTCCTATGCGCAGGTCAAGAACAGCCCGCACCTGGAAGTCTTCCGCAAGAAAGGCATCGAAGTGCTGCTGCTGACCGATCGCATCGACGAGTGGCTGATGAGCTACCTCACCGAGTTCGATGGCAAGGGCTTTGTCGACGTTGCCCGTGGCGACCTCGACCTGGGCAAGCTGGACTCCGAGGAGGACAAGAAAGCCCAGGAAGAAATCGCCAAGGACAAGGAAGGGCTGGTCGAGCGCCTGAAAGCGGCTCTGGGTGATTCCGTCAGCGAAGTGCGGGTTTCCCACCGTCTGACCGATTCACCCGCGATCCTCGCCATCGGTGAGCAGGACCTGGGCCTGCAGATGCGCCAGATCCTGGAAGCCAGCGGCCAGAAGGTGCCCGATTCCAAGCCGATCTTCGAGTTCAACCCCAACCACCCGCTGATCGCCAAGCTGGACGTGGAGCAGAGCGAAGATCGTTTCGCCGACTTCTCCCACATCCTATTCGATCAGGCGGCGCTGGCAGCCGGTGACAGCTTGAAAGATCCTGCCGGATACGTGCGGCGGCTGAACAAGCTGCTGGTCGAGTTGTCCGTTTAAGCAGTCCAGGTAAAAGCCCGCTTCGGCGGGCTTTTTCGTTTTCAGTCACGACCTTTTGGGGGTACAAGCATGAGCACATTGACCGTTCAATCCGTGGTCTACCAGATCGACGGGCAGGCGTACGAAAGCCGTCTGGTGTACGACGCCGATATCGTTTCTCCACGTCCGGGGCTGGTGATGGCGCCCAACTGGATGGGTGTTAGCGAGGGTGCCGAGCGCATCGCCCATGCCGTGGCTTCCAAGGGCTATGTGGTGCTGCTGGTGGACTTGTATGGGCAGGGCGTGCGCCCGAGCAACAACGACGAAGCCGCAGCGGCCATGACTCCGCTGAAGAACGACCGCGCCCTGCTGCGCAAGCGCATGCAGGTGGCGTTGCAGCAGTTGCACGAGCAACCCCACGCAGCTGTCGATCCCGCACAGTCCGCAGCCTTCGGTTTCTGCTTCGGCGGTTGCTGTGCTCTGGAGCTGGCACGTACCGGCGCAGCGCTCAAAGCCACCGTGTCGTTCCACGGCACGCTGGACACGCCCAATCCGGCCGATGCTCATGACATCAAGGGTTCGGTCCTGGTGCTGCACGGCGACGCCGACCCACTGGTGCCGGCCGAGCAACTGCCTGCGTTCCGTTCCGAAATGAACTCGGCAGGTGTGGACTGGCAGTTGACCAGCTACGGCGGTGCCTACCATTCATTCACCGACACCGAGGCCAACAACCCAGGTGTGCAGATGTACGATGCCAAGGTCTCGGCGCGCGCTTTCCAGGCCATGCACAACCTGCTCGACGAAGTGTTCCAGGCCTGAGTCAGCATGTGACTAGGAATGCCTGTTCGCGGCCACTGGCCGCTCCTGCGCCATTTCCGTAGGAGGGGTCAGCGGCCGCGAACAACCCTGGTTTAGGCCTCCGCCAGATACGTCTCGATATCGATCACCGCGCTGGTCATCAGTTTGTGCACCGGACAATGATCGGCCACCCGGTCCAGGTCATGGCGCTGTGCTTCCGTCAGATTGCCCAGTAGCGTCAGTTTGACCCGCAGGCTGTACTTGCCGGTTGGCTCTTCGCTGTTGTCGCGCTTAACCTCAATGTTCACCCCGGTCAATGGTATGTTTTTGCGCTGCGCATAAAGCTTGAGGGTCAAGGCCTTGCAGGCGCCCAGTGCGGCGTCGAAATAGTCGTGGGGGGAGGGGGCCGAATCTGCGCCACCCAAGGCTTCGAGCAGGTCGGTATGGAAGGAGTGGCGGCCATCGATGTCGATGCGGTGGCGAAATCCGTCGCCGGGTTCGGTAGTCACGGTGATAGACATGGAGATCCCTTCGTTTGAGTGCACAAACCACACTGTATAGAGGCTGGTACCGCCAAAGGGGTTCAACTGTCGTCAGCCGACCGACTGCAGGCAAAAAAAAACGGCGCCCGCAGGCGCCGTCTTCAAGCAAGGCTATGAGCCTTACTGGCCGGTCCAGCGCTTGAGCACCAGGGTAGCGTTGGTGCCGCCGAAGCCGAAGCTGTTGCTCATCACAGTGTTGATCTCGACGTTTTCCTGGGTAACGGTCTGCACCGGCAGATCGGCCACGGCAGGGTCCAGTTCGTCGATGTTGGCGGAGCCTGCGATGAAGTTGCCTTCCATCATCAGCATGCAGTAGATCGCTTCGTGCACGCCAGCGGCGCCCAGGGAGTGACCGGACAGGCTCTTGGTCGAACTGATGGCCGGATACTTGCCAGCGAAGACTTCACGCACACCTTTCATCTCGGCTACGTCGCCCACCGGCGTGGAAGTGCCGTGAGTGTTCAGGTAGTCGATCGGGGTGTCGACGGTGGACAGGGCCTGCTGCATGCAGCGGATGGCGCCTTCGCCGCTTGGCGCGACCATGTCGTACCCATCGGAGGTCGCGCCGTAGCCGACGATCTCGGCGTAGATGTGCGCGCCGCGGGCCAGGGCGTGTTCCAGTTCCTCGACCACCACCATGCCACCGCCACCGGCGATGACGAAGCCATCACGGTCGCTGTCGTAGGCGCGCGAAGCTTTCTCAGGCGTGTCGTTGCGCTTGCTGGACAGGGCGCCCATGGCATCGAACAGGAACGACTGGCTCCAGTGCTCCTCTTCACCGCCACCGGCGAACACGACGTCCTGCTTGCCCATCTGGATCTGTTCCATAGCCGTACCGATGCAGTGCGCGCTGGTGGCGCAAGCCGAGGCGATGGAGTAGTTCAGGCCCTTGATCTTGAACGGGGTGGCCAGGCAGGCCGACACGGTGCTGCTCATGGTCCGGGTGACACGGTACGGGCCGACGCGCTTCACGCCTTTTTCGCGCAGGATGTCGAGTGCTTCCATCTGGTTCAAGGTGGAGGCGCCGCCCGAACCTGCGATCAGGCCGGTACGAGGATTGGAGACCTGCTCTTCGGTCAGGCCGGAATCCTTGATGGCATCCTGCATGGCCAGGTAGGCGTACGCGGCGGCGTGGCCGACGAAGCGGTACACCTTGCGGTCGATCAACTCTTCCAGATTGAGGTCGATGGAGCCGGAAACCTGGCTACGCAGACCCATTTCGGCATATTCCGGGTTGAAGCGGATGCCAGGGCGGCTTGCCCGCAGGTTTGCGGAGACGGTGTCTTTGTCATTGCCAAGGCACGAAACGATGCCCAGACCAGTGATAACAACGCGGCGCATGCGGATAACCCTTAGAAATTTTCGGTGGATGTAAAGACGCCAACCCGAAGGCCGTCGGCGGTGTAGATCTCGCGACCGTCGACACTGACCGAGCCATCGGCGATGGCCATGTTCAGCTTGCCCTTGAGCACGCGTTTGATATGAATGTTGTAGGTGACCTTCTTGGCGGTCGGCAGTACCTGGCCGAAGAACTTCACTTCGCCCGAACCCAGCGCACGGCCGCGGCCCGGCAGGCCTTGCCAGCCCAGGAAGAAACCGACCAGCTGCCACATGGCATCCAGGCCCAGGCAGCCCGGCATCACCGGATCGCCTTCGAAGTGGCAGGCGAAGAACCACAGGTCCGGGGTGATATCCAGCTCGGCGACCAATTCACCCTTGCCGTACTTGCCACCTTCGGCGCTGATATGGGTGATGCGGTCCACCATCAGCATGTTGGGGGCGGGCAATTGCGCGTTACCTGGGCCGAACAGCTCGCCACGACTGCAGCGCAGCAGATCTTCCCGAGTAAAGGCGTTTTGTTTGGTCATGCGAGCTCCTCAATAGTCCCTGGTGGCAGGGGGCAGATCTTCCCGACCGACCAGAAGGATCAAAGCCTGGGTCGGCAGCCTACACATAGACTATTGCGTTGTAGTGAAAGTCACAGCGCAAGCGATACGGAAGTACACTTGTTCACTGAAATTATAATGCCAGACGACAGGCTTTGTCCGAATGGATGTACAAGACTGCCGCACTTTAACATTTCTTGCCAGCAACGGGCGTTATCTGGAGGGTATCGGGTGGTCATTCAGCGGCGCGTTTTCAGCTCGTCCAGCGCAGCAGTACCTGTTGCAGGTCTGCACGTTTGAACGGTTTGGCCAGGTAATCGTTCATTCCCGCTTCCAGGCAGGTGTCGCGGTCGCCGAGCAAAGCGTTGGCCGTCAGGGCGATGATCGGCAACTCGGCCCTGTCGGGTATCTGGCGGATCTGCCGCGAAGCGCCATAGCCGTCCAGAATCGGCAGGCGGCAGTCCATCAACACCGCCGAATAGAGCCGTTCACGCACTTGGTCGACTGCTTCGGCACCGTCGCTCACCACATCGACGTCGTACCCCAGGCTGCGCAGCATGGCTTCGATCACGGTCTGATTGACCGGGTTGTCTTCCACCAGCAAAACGCGGTGACCGGTGCCATCGTCGTGGGCGCACGTGTTGGGCACGGGTGCCGGACGCGCCAGACTCTGCTGGCTCAGGGCCAAGGGCATCTCCAGGGTGAACAGCGAGCCTTTACCCTCCTGGCTCTGAGCCCGCAACGTGCCGCCCATGCGTTCGGCCAGCGTGCGTGCGATCGGCAAGCCCAAACCGGTACCGCCGTAGCGCCGTGAGATCGAACTGTCGGCCTGGGCGAAGGCGACGAACATGCTTTCCAGGCGATCTTCGCCAATGCCGATGCCCGTGTCGCGCACGGTGCAGGTCAGCCAGATCAACTGGTGATCCAGTACCTGCCACTGCACGCCGACGTGCACGCCGCCGTCGTCGGTGAACTTCAGCGCATTGCCGATCAGGTTGACCAGAATCTGTCGGATACGGGTCGGATCACCTTCGACCTGAAGCCCTGCAATGCCTTCGGGCAGCGCCAGCTCCAACGTCAGTTTTCGCTGTCGTGCGGTGTGCTGGAAGGCCTGCACGCAACTGGTGATCAGTTCATGCAAGCTGAAGCCGATGTGCTCCAGTTCCATCGCTGCCCGTTCGATACGGGAAAAATCCAGGATGTCGTTGATGACCTTGAGCAGGTGCTCGGTAGACTCGGTAGCCACCTGGGCATAGTCGCGCTGTTCGTCGCTCAGGGTGGTGGTTTCAAGCAACTGGAGCATGCCCAGCACACCATTCATCGGCGTGCGCAGTTCATGGCTCATCATCGCCAGGAAGTCCGACTTGGCGCTGTTGGCGCGCTCGGCCTCCTCGCGGGTCTGGATCAGTTGCTGCATGGCCTGATGCTGTTCGTCGCTGGCTTTGGCCAAGGCGCTGGCCAGGTTGTTGATGTGCCCGGCCAGATGACCCAGTTCGCTGTCGTCGACGATCGGCAGCGGCGTGTCGAAGCGGCCCTGGCCGATGGCCTTGACCACCCGGCTCATTTCGCTGATCGGCTGGGCCAGGCTGCGCGCCAGGCGCCGGGCCAGCAGGTAGGTGAACAGCAGGGCGAACAGCGCCAGTACGCCGGCCTTGAGCACGATCTCCTGCTGGCGCTGACTGAAGGCATCGTCGGACATGCCGACGATGACCCGCCCCAGATAGTCGCCACTGCTGGCGCTCACCAGGTGTTGCTGCACCTGTGCCCGATGGTCTTCCATGAACGCGCCGCGGATCTGGATCGGCGCCTGGAATACCTCGACATGGGCCGAGCGATGCTCGTCGCCAACACGCCGTTCGACGTAGGCCAGGCGCTGATCGGTCTGGTCCTGGATCTCCAGAAAGCGTACATGTGGAGTGGCCAGAGTGGCGCCGAGCAAGCCTTCGAGCACTGCGGCATTGTCAGTGACCACACCGTACTCGGACGCGGGGGCGAGCTGGTTGGCGATCAACTGGCCCGTGTGGTTGAGTTCCTGGCGCAGGTCCTGCAGACGCACGAAGGTAAAGAAGCCGATCAGCAACAGCGTCAGCAGCAGCGCCGGCCCGACGCTGATAATCTGGGTGCGCGTATGAATGTCGCGGTTCAGGCGCAACTTCATGTCAGGGCGCGAGGCAATGGGAAAATGGCGAACACGACAGGGCCTGATTCGAGTTGAACAGTCAGGCATGTTAACCGGTCAGGGCGACAATTCCAGTCGTAATGTTGCCGGGGAGCAGGCCGGGACTGGTCGTGTCGGGGCGCCTCCGTATAATCTCGTCAATCGCCTTCAACTCGACCAAATGGATGGGATATGACTCAAGAGCAGCCGATAGCCGTGCTGGGGGGAGGTAGTTTCGGCACCGCCGTGGCCAACCTGCTGGCCGAGAACGGCCATTCGGTCCGGCAATGGATGCGTGATCCGGAGCAGGCCGAGGCCATTCGGCTGAACCGGGAAAACCCGCGCTACCTCAAAGGTATAAAGATCCTGCCGGGGGTGACGCCGGTCACGGACCTGCCCACGACTATCGCCGGCAGCGAGCTGATCTTCGTCGCGCTGCCTTCCAGCGCCCTGCGCAGCGTACTGGCCGTGCACGCCGAGCAACTGACGGGCAAGATGCTGGTCAGCCTGACCAAGGGCATCGAGGCGCAGACCTTCAAGCTGATGAGCGAGATCCTCGAAGACGTCGCGCCGGGCGCGCGCATCGGCGTGCTGTCCGGGCCCAACCTGGCCCGCGAGATCGCCGAGCATGCCTTGACCGCCACCGTGGTGGCGAGCGCCGACGAAGCCCTCTGCGAACGCGTCCAGGCCGTTCTCCATGGGCGCACCTTTCGCGTCTATGCCAGCAGTGACCGCTTCGGCGTCGAACTGGGCGGCGCCCTCAAGAACGTCTACGCGATCATTGCCGGCATGGCCGTGGCATTGGGCATGGGCGAGAACACCAAGAGCATGCTGATCACCCGCGCGCTCGCCGAAATGACCCGCTTCGCCGTCAGCCAGGGTGCCAACCCCATGACTTTCCTGGGTCTGGCCGGAGTCGGTGACCTCATCGTCACCTGTTCCTCGCCCAAGAGCCGCAACTATCAGGTAGGGTTCGCGCTGGGCGAAGGCCTGAGCCTGGAAGACGCCGTGTCGCGCCTGGGCGAAGTGGCCGAAGGGGTCAACACCCTGAAGGTGCTCAAGGCCAAGGCGCAAGAGCTGCAGGTGTACATGCCGCTGGTGGCGGGCCTGCATGCAATCCTCTTCGAAGGGCGTACCCTGAATCAGGTCATCGACTTGCTGATGAGAGCCGAACCCAAAACCGATGTCGACTTCATTTCCACCAGCGGCTTCAACTGAGGAGCAATTCATGAACCGTTCTTTCAACGATCCGGACCGCGAGGCCATCGTACTGCGTGTGCTCTGGATGGTGGTGTTCGTGCTGGTCTGGCAGGTCGCCCAGTTCCTGCTCGGCGCGCTGGTGCTGGTGCAGCTGATCTATCGTCTGGTCTATGGCGCGCCGAACGCGGGCATGATGGCCTTCGGCGACAGCCTGAGCCAATACCTGGCCCAGATCGGCCGCTTTGGCAGCTTCCACACCGAGCACAAACCCTGGCCGTTTTCCGACTGGCCCCAAGCGCGTCCAGCCGACGGCGAAACGGCCCACCCGGCAGGCGCGGGTCGCCCGCTGGCCGATGACGAGCCCAAACCATGAAGCTCTGGGTCCTGCGTCATGGTGAGGCCGTCAGCCATGCCCGCAGCGATGCCGAGCGTGCCCTGACTTCGTTCGGCCAGCAGCAGGCACTGATCAGCGCTGCGCACCTGCACGATCAAGCGCTGGACGCCATCCTTGCCAGCCCCTATGTGCGCGCACAACAGACCGCAACCCTGGTTCATGGCGCCCTGCAGGCGGCTCCACCGATACAGACCGTGCCCTGGCTGACGCCCGACAGCGATCCTCTGGCGGTCATCGGCCACCTGGAGGCGCTGGGTCTGGACAACGTCCTGCTGGTCAGCCATCAGCCGCTGGTAGGCAACCTGCTGAGCCTGCTCGTGCACGGCAACCTGCGTCACCCCGAGCCCATGCAGACGGCCAGCCTGGCCGAGTTGCACGGCGACTGGCCGCTCGCGGGGCTGATGTCCCTGCAAGCGGTTCGTCATCCCTAACCTGTCAGGAATACACCCATGAGCCTGTGGCGCACCGAACCGGATCTGGAACGCTTGAATGCCGCGCAGAAAAACACCATCGGCGAGTTGCTCGACATCCGCTTCGAAAGCTTCGATGGCCAGTCCCTGACCGCCAGCATGGCGGTCGACGCACGTACCCACCAACCGTTCGGCCTGCTCCATGGCGGCGCCTCGGTGGTGCTGGCCGAAAGCCTGGGGTCGATGGCCAGTTTTCTGTGCATCGATACCGAGCGTTTCTACTGTGTGGGCCTGGAGGTCAACGCCAACCATCTGCGCGGGTTGCGCAGTGGCCGCGTGACAGGCGTGGCTCGTGCCGTGCACATCGGCCGTACCACCCACGTATGGGACATCCGCCTGCAAGGCGACGACGGTAAGCCCAGCTGCATTTCACGCCTGACGGTGGCCGTCGTGCCGCTGGGGCAGAACCCTCCGGCCCGCTGAGTCGTGTCTGCGCCGGTCCGCGAAATCCGCCTGTCGCTGCCCCATATCGAGCTGGCCGCCCAGGTCTACGGACCCGAAGACGGCAGACCGGTGCTGGCGCTGCATGGCTGGCTGGACAACGCCAACAGCTTCGCCCGCCTGGCGCCGAAGCTGACCGGGCTGCGCATCGTCGCCCTCGACCTGGCCGGGCATGGTTACTCCGGGCATCGCCCGATCGGCGCCGGTTATGCCCTGTGGGACTACGCCCACGACGTGCTGCAGGCGGCTGACCAGCTTGGATGGCAGCGCTTTTCCTTGATGGGGCACTCGCTGGGCGGGATCGTCGCCACCTTGCTCGCGAGCGCCATGCCCGAGCGAATAGAGCGCCTGGCGCTGATCGACGGTGTGGTGCCGCCGCTCGGTGCTGCCGAGGAGGGGCCACTGCGCCTCGGCGAAGCCCTGCAGGCGCAACAGGCGTTGGCTCATAAGCGCAAATCTGTGTATCCCGACATCGACCGGGCGGTGTCAGCGCGCAAGCATGGGCGTATCGCCGTCAGCCACGAGGCGGCCGAGTTGTTGGCGGCGCGAGGGCTTGAAGTCGTGGCCGGTGGATTCAGCTGGCGCAGCGACAGTCGCCTGACCCTACCGTCGCCGGTCCGCCTGAGCGAAGAGCAGGCACTGGCGTACGTGCAGGGGATTCGCTGCCCCAGCCTGTTGATCCTCGCACAGGAGGGCCTGCTGGTGAACAAAACCGCGCTGCTGGCCCGGTTGGGGCTCCCTGTGCAGCAGTTGCCCGGAGGCCATCACCTGCACCTGAATGACGACACCGGGGCCGAGCTTGTCGCAGACTGTTTCAATCGCTTTTTTGCGATACCTTGACTTGCAGCGGTCAACTGCCGAGGCTTGTCAGGTTGAAACAGGAGAAGACCCCCGATGGAACTCGCTGCTACGCTCGTCTACGGCCCTTTGGCCCTCCACGCCCTGCTGCCCTCATGAACGCCTCCAAGCGGCTGCTGCCGGTACTCGCCGGTTTGCTGTGCACCGCAGCGCTGAGTACCGCCGCGTTTGCGGCCCAGGCGCCGGCGCTGGTCGACGCCAAGGTCGTCGACCAGCGCCCTGCGGTCGACAAGGAACGCATCTATCCATTGGGGTCGCTGCGCAAGATCAGCGGCAAGCTGCGCATGGATGGCCAGGTCAACGCCAAGGGACAGGTCAGTTCCACCACTTACGAGCTTCCCGAAACCCAGACGGCGGCTCAGGCGTTCAACGACGCACGCGAGGCCTTGCAGCAGGGTGGGGCGCATACGCTGTACTGGTGCCAGGCGCGCGACTGTGGAGAAAGCAGCTTGTGGGTCAACGATGTCTTCGACGGCGCACGGCTGTCGGGGGCCGACGATCAGCAGGCGTTCGTGCTGCTGCGCCAGGCCGCTCCGGACGACAACACCCTGACCGCCCTCTACGCCATCACCCGCGGTAACCGTCGCGCCTATCTGCATGTCGAAACCTTCGTCGCCGACGCGCCGCTGGGTACCTTGCTGCCTACGCCGGCCACGGTGCTGCACGAACTGCGCAGCACCGGCGATCTCGACTATCCCGCCCTTGGCGAAACCCCTGACGATACCTGGGTGGCCTTGCTGGCCCGCAGTCTGCAACTCGACAGTTCGATTCGCGCGAGCGTCTCCGGCGTCTCGCCTGCCTCGGCGGCTGCGTGGCGCGATGCCCTGGTAGCCAAGGGCGTGCGTGCGGCCCGCCTTGAAACCGGTAGCGAGAGCGTCAAGGGGCTGCACCTGGAAATCATTCGTTGAGCCTGTTTCGGCCTTTGGAGCCTGAATGCTGAGTAACGACCGCCTGCTGGTACAGATCGTCTTGCTGGCCTTGCTCGGTGCCTGCCTTTGGGTATTGGCGCCGTTCTGCTCGGCGTTGCTGTGGGGGGCGATCCTGGCCTATGCCAGTTGGCCGCTGATGCGTCTGCTGACCCGCTGGCTCAACGGCCGCGAGTCGCTGGCCGCGGGCATTCTCACCGGCTGCTGGATGTTGCTGGTGGTCTTGCCGCTGGTGTGGCTGGGTTTCAACCTGGCCGACCATGTGCGTGATGCGACGGCCTTCATCCGTGATGTCCAGGTCGATGGGCTACCCGATGCGCCCGATTGGCTGGCGGGCATTCCTCTGGTCGGTGGCAGCCTGGTCGGCCTGTGGAACACCCTCGACGAGCAAGGCGCGGCGCTTCTGGCCAGCGTGCGGCCGTACCTGGGGCAGGTCGGCAACTTTCTGCTGGCCCGTAGCGCGCAGATCGGTGGCGGGATTCTCGAACTTACCCTGAGTCTGGTCTTCGTGTTCTTTTTCTATCGCGACGGGCCGCGGATGGCGGCCTTCGTGCTCAGGCTGCTGGAACGCCTGATCGGCGAACGTGCGGGGTATTACATCGACCTGGTGGCCGCCACGGTGCAAAGGGTGGTCAACGGGGTGATCGGCACTGCCGCCGCCCAGGCGATCCTGGCCTTGATCGGCTTTCTCATTGCCGGTGTGCCGGGGGCCCTGGTGCTTGGCATCGTCACCTTCCTGCTCAGCCTGATTCCCATGGGACCGCCACTGGCCTGGATTCCAGCCACGGCCTGGCTGGTGTGGCATGGCGACTATGGCTATGCGATTTTCCTCGGCATCTGGGGGACCTTCGTCATCAGTGGCGTGGACAACGTGCTCAAGCCCTACCTGATCAGTCGCGGCGGCAACCTGCCCCTGGTGATCGTGCTGCTGGGGGTGTTCGGCGGGCTGCTGGCGTTCGGCTTCATCGGCCTGTTCATCGGCCCCACCTTGCTGGCAGTGGCCTATAGCCTGTTGCACGACTGGACCCACACCGAACACAAACCGCTCTAGGCTCTGTGCGAAAAGCCTTGATACTCGGTGATGCTGCGTTGAAAACAGCCTCGGAATGCTCATTTACAACCCGTAAACTCCGCTTCCTCGGCTGTTTTCGCGTTGCCTGACCTTCGTCTCAAGACTTTTCACACAGACCCTAGATCCCCACCCGGTGGGGATCATTTTGGATACAGCGGCGGCAACCCGGCGTTGTCAGCGGCCGGATCCAGGGCCGGGCCGCTGCGCAGGATACTGCCGATCGCGCGCCACAGTTCCTCGCCTTGCCAATACTGGCCGCTTTCACTGTAGAGCGCTCCATTGAGTCCATCCAGGGCGTCTGACAACGGCACGAAGCGCGCCGCCATGTCGGCCAGTGTCTCCGGTTGCTGACGCGCCCAGGCGTCCAGGGCCTGACGAGTAGCCTGAGGGTCATTGGCCTGGCACGCGCGCTTGAGGTCATCGAGCAAGGTGCGCGGGCTCGGTCCGCTTTGCGCTGTGCGCAGCACCGCCGGCTGTCCCCGGGCCCGCCACCACAGTGCAAAGCCAATCATCGTGGTGAACAGCAGCATCACGCTGGCCAGTTTCCAAGGCCAGGCCACGTCCGGCTCGGCATCGCCGTTGCCGACCGGCGCATCGACCATCAGGCCGGCGTTGCCAGCGACCTCCAGGCTGCGCGCCGGCAGAGCGGTACGCTCCAGATGGTCTTCGTGGGTATTCCACCAGACCACCTCGACGCTCGGTAATTGCAGGGTGCCGCTGCGTGCGGGTACCAACGCTTCACGCTCCTGGCGGGTGCCGGTCAGGCCTCGCTCATCGGTCCGATTGCTCAGCTGGGGCTGATCCGGGTAGCGGCGCAGGCCTTCCACCTGGGTATCCGGCAGGTCCGGCAGTTGCGCGCTGGAAAGGCCTTCGGCCTTGACCTCCAACGTACGGGTCAGAGAATCGCCGACCTGGCTGCTGGGCGGATCGGGGTTCCAGCTTTCAGTCAGGCTCAAGCTGCGTGCCGGCAACCAGGGCACATCGGCAGGGTAGGCAGCAGGGACACCGTTCACGGTCAACGACATCGGTGCAGACGTCACCCGGATCTGCTTGCCTGGCTGCGGCGCGTTGTTGCCGCTCTCGCCCGGTGCGGCCTGTTCGACCGTGGTGGCGGTGAACACCAGCGCCGGAATCGACACCTCGCCACTGCGTTGCGGATAAATGGCATAGCGCGTCTCGATGACGCCGTGGCGGACACCGTTGATGATCTTCTCGAACGTTCGCGACCCACCCAGCGGCTCGACGCGTGCATCGGCCAACTGCAGCGGCGTCAGGTTGCTGTCGTCGTACAGCGGCACCGAGTGATAGATGCGCACGGTCAACACCGCCTGGGCCTGCACATAGACACTGTCGCCATCCAGGCTGGCATCGATGAACACTGGCGCCATGTTCGCCCGCGGCGGCTGGTCACTGTGCAGCACCTGCAAGAGGATCGGCTGGCTGCGCAGTTCGCCCAGTTGCAGGGGGGCGATGGTCACGCTGCCGGTCTGGCGCGGAAGCAGGGTGATAATCCAGCGGGTCGTGGCCTGGTGGTCGCCATCCAGGCTGGTGAGGCGGTTGACCTGACGTGTGTCGCGCACCTCGAACGGACCTTCGAGCGGCGTCAGATCGGGCTTGCCGAACTGCGTGACATCGTTGGTTTCCAGGGTCAGCTCGACCGTTTCCCCCGAGTTGAGCCGCGAGCGATCGACGCTGGCTACTAACGTGGCGGCCTGCGCCCATTGGGCCAGCACGGCCAGGGTTGCACTGATGCAGAGGGCACTGAGGCGACTCATCGAATCTTGTCCTGATGCTGTTGCTGTTCGTACCAGAATTTACGCCGCAACAGTTCGGCCGGATCGTCCGGAATCTGCCGCAACCATTGCTCCAGTGCCTGGCGTTGCTCGGCATCCAGGCTGGTCTGGGCCGGGCGTGGCGGTGGTCGGGTCGTGGAATCGTCGTCTGGCGGTTGGGTCGGTGGCGAGGATTGTGCCTGATTCTGATCCCCCCCGGCTTGCCCGGCAGGGCTTTCCTGACCACTCTGGGTCTCGGTGTCCTGGGCGTGCTCGTCGGCCGTGGCGGACGAATTCGGCTCCTGCCCGTCTGGCGCCGTGGCGCCCGGTGCCTGCGGTTTGTCGGGGGGGCTGGCTGAAGTTGCAGGAGGCTCGGTCGGCGCCTGGCGCAGCAACTGTTCCACCAGCGCACGGTTTTCCAGTGCTGGCCGCAGGTCCGCCTGACGCTCCAGGGCCTGGTCGTAGGCGTCCAGCGCCGCTTCCAGCTCGCCGCTGCGGGCCAGGGCATTGCCGCGGTTGTAGTGGTCACGGGCGCTGTCGCCCTGAGCGAAACGCTCGGCGGCCGCCTCGTAGTCGCCGGCCTCGTACAGCGCCATGCCTTGCCACTGCGCATCGGTAAAACGCCGCGCGGCCTGGGCCGGACGCTGCTGTTCGAGCAAGGCCTGCCCTTGCTGATCACGGCGTAGCCAAAGGTCCTGGAACTCGAAGGCATAGCCGGGCTGCGGCGCCATCATCAAGCACAGCGGCAGGCAGAACAGCCAGCCGCGACGGCCAGCAAGGGCGGCTAGAAACAGCAGGGGCAGCAGCAACCAGTGACCTTGATCGGCCCAGCTGTCCAGCTGTTGCGTGGTGCCATTGCTGCGCAACACTGCTGGGCGATCGAACAGTCCGAGGTTGCGCAGATCCAGGTCATCCATACGTGCCTGGCGGTACAGGCCGCCGACGTCGGCGGCGAAGCTGCGCAGCCCGGCCCCGTCGAGGCGGGACAGGCGGATCGCACCTTGTTCGTCCTTGAGGAAGTCGCCGTTTTCCTGCTTCACCGGCGCACCGTCGCGGGTGCCGATCCCCAGGATCAACAACTGTGGCGAGTGGTTGTCCAGACGCTGGGCAATACCCCTGCGCTCTGCTTCGGACAATTGCGACGTCAGCAGCAGGATGCGTCCCTGGCCCTGTTCGGCCTGGTCGAGCAGCTCGAGGGCTCGTTGTACGCCGAGGTCGGCGCGCTGGCCTTCGACCGGCATGATTGAAGGCTTGATCGCCTCCAGCAGGTTGCGGCTGGTGCCCAGGTCGTCGGACAGCGGCACCAGCACGTGGGCGCTGCCGGCGTAGACGATGAGGGCCGTCTGCGCATCGCGACGTGCGTTGAGCAGGTCCAGCAGCTTGCGCCGGGCCTGTTCCAGGCGATTGGGCGCCACGTCGGTGGCAAGCATTTCGGGATTCAGCGCCAGGACCACCACCAGCGGGTCGACGACCGTTCGGCCGGGCTGCTCGATGCGCTGCCAGCTGGGGCCCAAGAGGGCTACGCCCGTCAACAGCCAGGCCAGGCCCAGCACGATCCACGGCGCCTTGCTCTGGCGACCGCTGCCACCGCCCAGCAATACCGCGTGAAAGTGGCGCGGCAGCAGCAACTGCCAACGCCCGGCGCGTTTCTGCCGGTGCCACAGTTGCCAGAGTAGCCAGGCCAGCGCAGGCCAGGCCAGCAGCCACCAGGGCCGGAACCAATGCGGCCACGCCTCGATCATTTGCGCCTCCGCAACTGCAGCCGCTCCAGGCGCTCGCGCCACTGCGGTGCGGTCGGCAGAAACCGGCGCTGGCGCAGAAACCGTTGCAGCGGATTGTTCGGCCAGTTCTCGCGCACCACCAGCAATACGCTGAGCAGCAACGCCGCGCTCAACGGCCAGATGTACAGGGCCTGCGCCGGACGGGCCTGGGTGGGCTGCTGGTCGACCGGTTCCAGCGTATCCAGGCTGGCGCCGATGGCCTGCAGCTGGTCGCCGTCGCGGGCACGGAAGTACTGACCGCCGGTGATCTGCGCGATCTCTCGCAGGCTCGGCTCGTCCAGATCCAGGCTGGGGTTGAGGCCGAGCATGCTCAGCGCGCCATCGGCGCTGGGGTCGGCGCCGATGCCGATGGTATGGATGCGCACATGCTCCTGAGCCGCCAGGCGCGCCGCCGTGATGGGGTGGATCTGACCGCCGTTGTTGGCGCCATCGGTGACCAGAATCAATACCCGGCTCTGCGCCGGGCGCTGGCGCAGACGCTTGAGCGCCAGGCCGATCGCATCGCCGATCGCGGTGTTCTTGCCGGCGATGCCGATGCGCGCTTCGTCCAGCCATCTACGCACCGTGCGTCGGTCGAAGGTCAGCGGCGCCTGCACATACGCCTTGCTGCCGAAGAGGATCAAGCCGACCCGATCGCCCTGGCGATGTTCAAGAAAGTCGCCCAGCAGGCGCTGGACCAGCTCCAGCCGGCTGACGTCCTCGTTCTGCCAGCGCATGTCGGGGTAATCCATGGACCCGGACACATCCACCGCCACGAGCAGGTCGCGACCGCTGGCGGCGATGGGCAGGGGATCACCCAGCCACTGCGGGCGTGCCGCGGCGATCAGCAGCAACAGCCACAGCAATACGTAGGGTGCCTGTTGCGGCCAGGTCGGCAGGCTGATCCGTGCACGGCGACCGGCCAGCCCTTCGAGTTCATCGAGAAAGCTGACCTTGAGCGCCGCCTCGCCGCTGTCGGCTGGCGGCAACAGCACGCGCAGCACCCAGGGCAGCGGCAGCAGGGCGAAGACCCACAGCCAGGCAAACTCAAACATGCTTGCGTATCCAGGTTTCGACCGACTGCTGCAGGCCGGCGATGGCCTTGTCGTCAAGCTTGCATTCGGGTTTGTAGACCCCTTCCACCAGCACCATCCAGCGCGTGAGGCCGGCGGCGGGGCAGCGGTTGTCGAGAAATGCCAGCCACTGGCGGCCATTGAGCACATGGCTGTTGGCGTTCGGGTAATGGTTGCGGCACAGGCGCTTGAGCAGCCCGTTGATCTGCTGCAACCAGGCGCCTGCGGGGGCGCCGTCGTAGGGTCTGGGCAGGCGGGCCAGCTCTTCCAGCGCGCCTTGGCGCACAGGATCCAGAGGTTGCTCGGCTGCAACAGGCAGCATGACCTTGCGCCGCCAGCGGTGACGCCAGTGCCAGCCGGCCCATGCCAGCGTCGGCAGGAGCACCGCGAGCAGCCACCAGCCGGGCGCCGGTGGCCAGAGGCCGATCGGCGGCGGCGCGATCAGGGGCTGCAGTTGCTCGAGCGTGCTCATTTGAGTTTGCCCGGCCGTTGCGGATTGAGGTACTCACGCAGTTGCTCGATCATTTCGCTTTGAGTGCTCAAAGGCATCAGCAGCACGCGCAGTTTCTGCGCCAGGCGTTCCCACCGAGCGATGCGTGCCTCGCTCAGGGCGCGATAGGCCAGGCGCATGTCCGGATTCAGTGTATCGATATCCATCTGCCTGCCGCGCTGGGCGAAACGCAACAGCCCGGCGGCCGGCAGCGCATGGTCGAGCGGGTCGGAGACTGGCAGCAATAGCAGGTCGCAGTGACGCGAGAGCAAACTGAGCTGCTGCTCGGCGCCATCGGTGAGCGCCCGTTCGTCACAGATGACGATGGCCAAACTGCCAGGGCGCAGTACCTCCCGTGCCCGGCGCAGGGCCATGCCCAGTGCGTCCTTCTCCGGCAACGCTTCGGTGTGCAGTGATTGATTCACATGGACCAGACGATTGAGCAGCTGCAGCAGGCTCTGCTTGCTGCGCCGGGGCTTGATTTCATAGTGCTCGCCATCGCCGAACACCAGCCCGCCGACCCGGTCGTTATGCCCCAGCGCCGCCCAGCCGATCAGGGCGGCCGCCTGGGCCGCGAGTACCGACTTGAACATCTGGCCGGAGCCGAAGAACAACCGTCGGCTCTGTTCGACGAGAATGAAGATCGGCCGCTCGCGCTCCTCATGGAACAGCTTGGTGTGCGGCTCCTGGGTGCGTGCGGTGACGCGCCAGTCGATGCTGCGCACATCGTCGCCGGCCTGATAAACCCGCACCTGGTCGAAATCCACACCGCGTCCGCGCAGCTTGGAATGATGCAAACCGATCAATGGGCTGCGCTGGGCCGGGGTGGAGAACAGCTGCACCTCGCGCACCCGGTGGCGCATTTCGATCAGCTCGGCCAGGCTGATGCGAATGCCAGGCTCTGGCCTCGGCTCCTGGCTCATGGGCTCAGGCGACGGCCACGACGTCGAGGATGCGCTGGATCACGCGATCCTGGTCGACACCGGCGGCTTCTGCCTCGAACGACAGGATGATGCGGTGGCGCAGGACGTCGAAGAGCACGGCCTGGATGTCTTCGGGGCTGACGAAGTCACGTCCTGCGAGCCAGGCGTGGGCCCGTGCGCAACGATCCAGCGAGATGGACCCGCGCGGGCTGGCACCGTAGGCCAGCCACTCGCCGAGCTCGGCGTCGAACTTGCTCGGGGTGCGCGTCGCCATGACCAGTTGCACCAGGTATTCCTCCACCGCGTCGGCCATGTACAGCCCGAGGATTTCCTTGCGCGCGGCGAAAATCGCCTGCTGACTGACACGCCGCTCCGGCTTGGTTTCGCCATTGAGCGCCTCGCCCCGGGCCTGCTGCAGAATGCGCCGCTCCACGGCTGCATCCGGAAAGCCGATCTTGACGTGCATCAGGAACCGGTCAAGCTGTGCCTCGGGCAGGGGATAGGTGCCTTCCTGTTCGATCGGGTTCTGCGTGGCCATCACCAGGAACAAGGGCGAGAGGTCGTAGGTGCTGCGCCCGACACTCACCTGGCGCTCGGCCATGGCTTCGAGCAGCGCCGACTGGACCTTGGCCGGCGCCCTGTTGATCTCGTCGGCGAGCACCAGGTTATGAAAGATCGGACCCTGCTGGAACACGAAGCTGCCGGTTTCGGGTCGATAGATCTCGGTGCCGGTGATGTCGGCGGGCAGCAGGTCCGGAGTGAACTGGATACGATGGAACTGCGCTTCGACGCCTTCGGCCAGTTCCTTGATCGCTTTGGTCTTGGCCAGCCCCGGCGCGCCCTCGACCAGCATGTGACCGTCTGCCAGCAACACGATCAGCAGGCGCTCGACCAGTTTCTCCTGGCCGAGAATCTGCGTGGAAAGAAAGGTTCGCAGCGCGATCAGCGCTTCACGATGTTCCATCGTTGACGGTTCCTGAAGAAGGGACCGAGTACGCGGGTGAGGGCGTCTTGGCCGGGGGCAGCTACTTTAATGCATTGGGGGGTGGGAGAGGAATCGGCGTGTTCGACCGGGCACCTCTGAGTCCAGCAGGAGCGGCCAGTGGCCGCGAACAAGCTTGCACGGCCAGAGAGATCGGTTGGGTCGGCCGGCCATTTCGCGGCCACTGGCCGCTCCTACACGTATGCAGATAGACAGGGCTGCGGCGAGCGAGGTCAGTTGATTTCCAATGTCCCGAGACCCGCCAGCAAAATCCTCAACGTCTCCCCGATCTCCGCCAGTTCCGCGGCATCGCTGGCATGCTCGATTTCCAGCAGATCATCGCCACCGAACACATCGGCATCTGCAGCGGCCACCTCCACCAACAGGCGGTTGGCGCTCAGGGTCACCTTGAGGTCACGCAGCAGGTAAGGGTCTTCGCCGAGGGTGATTTCCAGCTCTTCTTCGTCCGGAAAACGCGTCATCAGAAACATTTCCCCTTCGCTGCCATGGCAGCAGAGCAGGGCCATGTCGTCTTCTTCTTCGTCGCGAGGGTTGGCCATCAGCAAAGAGGCGGTCATGCGCATGCGGGAGGTCCCATTGTAGGAAAGTGGCGTGATTATACCGGTAAAGCTGCAAGGTGGCTGGAACGCCCGTGCCAGCGGGCTCGTACGATAACTCCTGCATGACCGAATATGTCGCCGCACCGCAAGAGTGCATGCCGGGCTCTGGGTAAGCTAGGTCGTTGGACCTCTTGAATGTCGCCCTGCAGCGTCGGATTGGCTATGGTTGATCCGAACCGGGGTGACCTGCGACGCTTCACCCAATAACAAAGCCCAAGCGGAGTACCACAGATGGCGTTCTTCACCGCAGCCAGCAAAGCCGACTTCCAGCATCAACTGCAATCGGCCCTGGCTCAGCACATCAGCGAGCAGCAACTGCCACAAGTGGCGCTGTTCGCCGATCAGTTCTTCGGCATCATCTCGTTGGACGAACTCACCCAGCGCCGCCTCAGCGACCTGGCCGGCTGCACCCTGTCGGCGTGGCGCCTGCTGCAGCGCTTCGATCATGCCAAGCCGCAGGTGCGGGTCTACAACCCCGACTACGAACGTCACGGCTGGCAGTCCACCCACACCGCGGTCGAGGTGCTGCATCACGACCTGCCGTTCCTGGTGGACTCGGTGCGTACCGAGCTCAACCGCCGCGGCTACAGCATTCATACCCTGCAGACCACCGTGCTCAGCGTGCGCCGAGGCAGCCAGGGCGAGCTGCTCGAAGTGCTGGCCAAGGGTGCCCAGGGCGAAGACGTCCTGCATGAATCGCTGATGTACCTGGAAATCGACCGCTGCGCCAACGCCGCCGAACTCAACGTGCTCGCTCGCGAGCTGGAGCAGGTGCTGGGCGAGGTGTGCATTGCGGTGCAGGACTTCGAGCCGATGAAGGCCAAGGTCCGTGAAATGATCACCCTGGTGGAGCAGACCGCGTTCGCCAGCGACGAGCAGGAAAAGGCCGAGATCAAGGCCTTCCTCGAATGGTTGACCGACAACCACTTCACCTTTCTGGGCTACGAGGAATTCGTGGTCGATGCCGACGCCCAGGGCGGTCAGCTCAGCTACGACCCCGCGTCCTTCCTCGGCCTGACCCGGCTGCTGCGCGCCGGCCTGAGCAGCGAAGAACTGCACATCGAAGACTACGCCGTGCAATACCTGCACGAGCCGATGCTGCTGTCCTTCGCCAAGGCGGCCCATCCAAGCCGCGTGCATCGTCCGGCCTATCCGGACTACGTGTCGATCCGCCAGATCGATGCCGACGGCAAGGTGCTCAAGGAATGCCGCTTCATGGGCCTGTACACCTCGTCGGTGTATGGCGAGAGCGTGCGCGAGATCCCCTACATTCGCCGCAAGGTCGCCGAGATCGAACGCCGCTCCGGTTTCCATGCCAAGGCACACCTGGGCAAGGAACTGGCCCAGGTGGTCGAAGTGCTGCCGCGTGACGACCTGTTCCAGACGCCGATCGACGAGCTGTTCAGCACGGTCATGTCGATCGTGCAGATCCAGGAGCGCAACAAGATCCGCGTGTTCCTGCGCAAGGACCCCTACGGCCGTTTCTGCTACTGCCTGGCCTATGTGCCGCGCGACGTCTATTCCACCGAAGTGCGGCAGAAGATCCAGCAGGTGCTGATGGAGCGCCTCAAGGCCACGGACTGCGAGTTCTGGACGTTCTTCTCCGAGTCGGTGCTGGCGCGTGTGCAGCTGATCCTGCGTGTGGATCCGAAGAACCGCATCGACATCGACCCGCAGCAGCTGGAAAACGAAGTGATCCAGGCCTGCCGCTCGTGGCAGGACGACTACGCCAGCCTGACCATCGAAAGCTTCGGCGAGGCCGCCGGCACCAACGTGCTGGCCGATTTCCCGAAAGGCTTCCCGGCCGGTTTCCGCGAGCGCTTCGCGGCGCACTCGGCGGTGGTGGACATGCAGCACCTGCTGGCCCTGTCCGAAGCCCGCCCGCTGGTGATGAGTTTCTATCAGCCACTGGCGCAGAGCGGTGAACGCCAGCTGCACTGCAAGCTGTACCACGCCGACACGCCGCTGGCGCTGTCGGACGTGCTGCCGATCCTGGAGAACCTGGGTCTGCGCGTGCTCGGCGAGTTCCCGTACCGCCTGCGTCATCGCAGCGGCCGCGAGTACTGGATCCACGACTTCGCCTTCACCTACAGCGAAGGCCTGAACCTGGACATCCAGCAACTCAACGACACCCTGCAGGACGCCTTCGTCCATATCGTGCGCGGCGACGCCGAGAACGATGCGTTCAACCGGCTGGTGCTGACCGCAGGCCTGCCGTGGCGCGACGTCGCCCTGCTGCGTGCCTACGCGCGCTATCTCAAGCAGATTCGCCTGGGCTTCGATCTGGGCTACATCGCCAGCACCCTGAACAACCACACCGATATCGCCCGCGAACTGACGCGGTTGTTCAAGACCCGCTTCTACCTGGCACGCAAGCTGGCCGGCGACGACCTGGACGACAAGCAGCAGCGTCTGGAACAGGCGATTCTCACCGCCTTGGACGACGTTCAGGTGCTCAACGAAGACCGCATCCTGCGTCGCTACCTGGACCTGATCAAGGCCACCCTGCGCACCAACTTCTACCAGCCGGACAGCAATGGCCAGGTGAAGTCGTACTTCAGCTTCAAGTTCAACCCCAAGCTGATTCCCGAGCTGCCCAAGCCAGTACCCAAGTTCGAGATCTTCGTCTACTCGCCACGGGTCGAGGGTGTTCACCTGCGTTTCGGCAATGTCGCCCGTGGTGGCCTGCGCTGGTCGGACCGCGAGGAAGACTTCCGTACCGAAGTGCTGGGCCTGGTCAAGGCGCAGCACGTAAAGAACTCGGTGATCGTGCCGGTGGGCGCAAAAGGCGGGTTCGTCCCGCGCCGCCTGCCTCTGGGCGGCAGCCGCGACGAGGTGCAGAACGAGGCGGTGGCCTGCTACCGCATCTTCATCTCCGGGCTGCTCGACATCACCGATAACCTCAAGGACGGCAGCGTCGTGCCGCCGGCCAACGTCGTGCGTCACGACGATGATGACCCGTACCTGGTGGTGGCTGCGGACAAGGGCACCGCGACCTTTTCCGACATCGCCAACGGCATCGCCATCGACTACGGTTTCTGGCTCGGCGACGCGTTCGCCTCGGGCGGCTCGGCAGGCTACGACCACAAGAAAATGGGCATCACCGCCAAGGGTGCCTGGGTGGGCGTGCAGCGGCATTTCCGCGAGCGCGGCATCAACGTGCAGAAAGACAGCATCACTGTCATCGGCATCGGCGACATGGCTGGTGACGTGTTCGGCAACGGCCTGCTGATGTCCGACAAGCTGCAACTGGTGGCGGCGTTCAACCACCTGCATATCTTCATCGACCCCAACCCGGAACCCGCCAGCAGCTTCGCCGAACGTCAGCGCCTGTACGACCTGCCGCGCTCGGCGTGGAGCGACTACGACACCTCGATCATGTCCGCCGGTGGCGGGATCTTCTCGCGCAGTGCCAAGAGCATCGCCATCAGTGCGCAGATGAAAGAGCGTTTCGACATCAAGGCCGACAAGCTGACCCCGACCGAACTGCTCAATGCGCTGCTCAAGGCACCGGTCGACTTGCTGTGGAACGGCGGTATCGGTACCTACGTCAAATCCAGCGACGAAAGCCATGCGGATGTGGGCGACAAGGCCAACGACGCACTACGCGTCAACGGCAACGAGCTGCGCTGCAAGGTGGTGGGCGAGGGCGGCAACCTGGGCATGACCCAACTGGGGCGTGTCGAGTTCGGCCTCAACGGCGGTGCCACCAACACCGACTTCATCGACAACGCGGCCGGGGTGGATTGCTCCGACCACGAGGTCAACATCAAGATCCTGCTCAACGAAGCCGTGCAGGCCGGCGACATGACCGAGAAGCAGCGCAACCTGCTGCTGGGCAGCATGACCGAGGAAGTCGGCCATCTGGTGCTGGGCAACAACTACAAGCAGACCCAGGCGTTGTCGCTGGCGGCGCGCAAGGCCTATGAGCGCCTGGCCGAGTACCGTCGTCTGATGGCCGACCTCGAGGCGCGTGGCAAGCTCGACCGGGCCATCGAATTCCTGCCGACCGAGGAGCAGCTCAACGAGCGCGTCGCGAACAAGCAGGGTCTGACTCGGGCCGAGCTGTCGGTGCTGATCTCCTACAGCAAGATCGACCTCAACGAAGCGCTGCTGGCCTCGCCAGTACCCGACGACGTCTACCTGACCCGCGACATGGAAACGGCGTTCCCGCCGTCGCTGGTCAGCAAATACGCCGAGGCCATGCGCAGCCACCGCCTCAAGCGCGAGATCGTCAGCACCCAGATCGCCAACGACCTGGTCAACAACATGGGCATCACCTTCGTCCAGCGTTTGAAGGAGTCCACGGGCATGACGCCGGCCAGCGTGGTCGGCGCCTACGCCATCGTGCGCGACATCTTCCACCTGCCGCACTGGTTCCGCCAGATCGAGGCGCTGGACTATCAGGTCTCCGCCGATGTGCAGTTGGCGTTGATGGACGAGCTGATGCGCCTGGGCCGTCGCGCCACCCGCTGGTTCCTGCGCAGCCGCCGCAACGAGCTGGACGCCGGTCGCGACGTGGCGCACTTCGGTCCTCACATCGCGGCCTTGGGTCTCAAGCTCGACGAACTGCTCGAGGGGCCGACCCGCGAGCGCTGGCAGGCCCGCTACCAGGGCTACGTCGAGTCAGGCGTGCCGGAATTGCTGGCGCGCATGGTCGCCGGCACCAGCCACCTGTACACGCTGCTGCCGATCATCGAGGCGTCGGATGTGACCGGTCAGAATGCCGCCGAAGTGGCCAAGGCGTTCTTCGCCGTGGGCAGCAAGCTGGACCTGACCTGGTACCTGCAGCAGATCAGCAGCCTGCCGGTGGAGAACAACTGGCAGGCACTGGCCCGAGAGGCGTTCCGCGACGACATCGACCTGCAGCAGCGGGCGATCACCATCTCCGTGCTGAAGATGCAGGACGCGCCTGGAGACGTCGAGGAACGACTGGATCTGTGGCTGGAACAGCATGAGGTGATGGTCAAGCGCTGGCGCGCCATGCTCGACGAGATCAAGGCGGCAACAGGGACCGATTACGCCATGTATGCGGTGGCGAATCGTGAGCTGATGGACCTGGCGTTGAGCGGGGGGGTGCAGGTCAGTTGAGGCCAGCGTTGATTTCTGCAGGTCCTTGTGGGAGCGGGCTTTGCCCGCGAAAGCGTCGGACCTGCTGACTGCGACATTTACCTCCACCCACAAAAAAACCCGTCAAATGACGGGTTTTTTTGTGCAGCTCATTTCAGCGTGGCATCAAGCCTGAACCACCGGAATGTTCGCGTTGGCCGCGGCATCGCGGAACTCGGCGATCTGGTCGAAGCTCAGGTAGCGGTACACATCGGCAGCCATGCTGTCGATGCTGGCCGCGTACTCCATGTACTCCTCGACGGTCGGCAGCTTGCCCAGGATGGAGGCAACGGCAGCCAGCTCGGCGGACGCCAGGTACACGTTGGCACCATCGCCCAGGCGGTTCGGGAAGTTACGGGTCGAGGTCGACACCACGGTGGAGTTGGGTTCCACGCGTGCCTGGTTACCCATGCACAGCGAGCAGCCCGGCATCTCCATGCGCGCGCCAGCCTTGCCGTAGATGCCGTAGTAGCCTTCTTCGGTCAGCTGATGGGCATCCATCTTGGTCGGCGGCGACAGCCACAGACGGGTCGGCAGTTGGCCCTTGACCTTGTCGAGCAACTTGCCGGCAGCGCGGAAGTGGCCGATGTTGGTCATGCACGAACCGATGAACACTTCGTCGATCTTCTCGCCCTGAACGGTGGACAGCAGACGTGCATCGTCCGGGTCGTTCGGTGCGCACAGGACCGGCTCTTTCAAGTCGCTCAAGTCGATTTCGATGATCTCGGCGTATTCGGCGTCGGCATCGGCACTCAGCAGTTCCGGGTTGGCCAGCCAGGCTTCCATGGCCTGGGCACGACGCTCCATGGTCCGCGCATCGCCGTAGCCTTCGCTGATCATCCAGCGCAGCAAGGTGATGTTCGACTGCAGGTACTCGGCGATGGCCTTTTCCGGCAGCTTGATGGTGCAACCGGCGGCGGAGCGCTCGGCCGAGGC
Source organism: Pseudomonas sp. RIT-PI-a (assembly GCF_001187875.1). Lineage (NCBI taxonomy): Bacteria > Pseudomonadati > Pseudomonadota > Gammaproteobacteria > Pseudomonadales > Pseudomonadaceae > Pseudomonas > Pseudomonas sp. RIT-PI-a. Next base: position 25,975 of record NZ_LGIR01000018.1, on the reverse strand, counting down.
GTCGGAGAGTTCGAATGCCTGCTCGACGGTCAGGTCGTTCAAGCCTTCGATTTCCAGGATGCGACCCGAGAAGGCGTTGATCTTGCCTTTCTTCTCGACGGTCAGCAGGCCTTTCTGGATGGCGTAGTACGGAATCGCGTGGACCAGGTCGCGCAGGGTGATGCCTGGCTGCATGGTGCCCTTGAAGCGCACCAGCACCGACTCGGGCATGTCCAGCGGCATGACGCCGGTGGCGGCCGCGAAAGCCACCAGGCCGGAACCGGCCGGGAACGAGATGCCGATCGGGAAGCGGGTGTGCGAGTCACCACCGGTGCCGACGGTGTCCGGCAGCAGCATGCGGTTCAGCCAGCTGTGGATGATGCCGTCGCCTGGACGCAGGGACACGCCACCACGGGTGCGGATGAAATCAGGCAGGGTGTGGTGGGTGGTCACGTCGATCGGCTTTGGATAGGCCGCGGTGTGGCAGAAGGACTGCATGACCAGATCGGCCGAGAAACCCAGGCACGCCAGGTCTTTCAGTTCGTCGCGGGTCATCGGGCCAGTGGTGTCCTGAGAGCCGACGGTGGTCATCTTCGGTTCGCAGTAGGTGCCGGGACGCACACCCTTGCCTTCGGGCAGGCCACAGGCCTTGCCGACCATCTTCTGCGCCAGGGTGTAGCCCTTGCCGGTATCGACCGGGGCTTCGGGCAGCTTGAACAGATCGGTCGGGCCCAGGCCCAGCTCGGCGCGCGCCTTGTCGGTCAGACCGCGGCCGACGATCAGCGGGATACGGCCGCCAGCGCGGACTTCGTCGAGCAGTACGGGCGTCTTGAGTTCGAAGGTGGTGATCACCTCGTCGCTGTCGTGCTTGCAGACTTTACCCTGGTGCGGGTAGAGATCGATCACGTCGCCCATGTTGATGTTCGACACGTCGAACTCGATCGGCAGGGCGCCGGCGTCTTCCATGGTGTTGTAGAAGATCGGAGCGATCTTGGTGCCGAAGCAGAAACCGCCGGCACGCTTGTTCGGCACGTACGGGATGTCGGTACCGAAGAACCACAGCACCGAGTTGGTGGCCGATTTACGCGACGAACCGGTACCGACCACGTCACCCACGTAGGCCACGGGGTAGCCGTCGGCGTACATCTGGGCAATCTGCTTCATCGGGCCGATCGAGCCCTGGACGTCGGGCACGATGCCTTCGCGGGCCATTTTCAGCATGGCCAGGGCGTGCAACGGGATGTCCGGGCGCGACCAGGCGTCAGGCGCCGGGGAGAGGTCGTCGGTGTTGGTTTCGCCGGTGACCTTGAAGACCCGCAGGCTGATCTTGTCGGCCAGGGTCGGACGCTTCTTGAACCACTCGCCATCGGCCCAGGACTGCAGCACGCCTTGAGCGTGGGTGTTGCCATTCTTGGCTTTTTCCGCGACGTCGTGGAAGGCATCGAACATCAGCAGGGTGAACTTGAGCTGTTCGGCAGCCACCGGCGCCAGGGTGGCGTCGTCGAGCAGTTCGACCATGGTGGCGATGTTGTAGCCGCCCTGCATGGTGCCGAGCAGTTCCACGGCACGCTTGCTGTCGATCAGCGGGGAGGTGGCTTCGCCCTTGGCCACGGCGGAAAGGAAACCGGCCTTGACGTAGGCGGCTTCGTCCACCCCTGGTGGTACGCGGTTGGTGATCAGGTCGACCAGGAAGGCTTCTTCGCCGGCGGGAGGGTTCTTCAGCAGCTCGACCAGGCCTGCGGTTTGTTCGGCGTTAAGCGGCTGGGGCACGATACCCTGGGCGGCACGCTCTTCGATGTGTTTGCGATAGGCTTCAAGCACAGTTATTACCCTCATCAGTGGTCCCGGAAGGGACGCTCATCCAGGGAATGCCTGCATCCATGCGCACGGACTTTTCGGCCGTTCAGCCAGGAGGGCAGGTATTCCTTACAGAAGCTGTTTTCAAAGTTTTACGCCTGTAGAAGGGAAAGCTGATGAGGGCTGGCACCGGATGAACGGTGCCAACACCCTTCTACTGGATCGACTGTGCTCGTGACGCTTTGAAAACAGCTTCCAATGGACATTGGCGCCTAAAAAGGCTGCATGATTCTACGTTAATTCGCGCAGGAAGTTAAGTTAAGCCCCACGATTTCTGGGGTGACCCCTGTTAGACAAAGGACTAACATGCGCCCGGTGTTCCACCGTCCAGTGTGCTGATCCGCCATGTCCAACCATTCCATCAAGACGCCCTGCGTGGGCCTGTGCTCGACCGTCTACGGGGACCTCGTGTGCCGTGGCTGCAAGCGCTACCACCATGAAGTCATTCACTGGAACGGCTACGACGAAGCGCAGAAACGCGCGGTGTGGGTGCGGCTGGAGCAGTTGCTCGTGCAGGTCATGGTGGCCAAGCTGGAAGTGTTCGACCCCTTGAAGCTGCGCCAACAACTGGAACAACGCAAGATACGTTTCGTCGAGCGGCAGTCGGAGTACTGTTGGGCCTACCAGCTGATTGCCCGTGGAGCCCGGGTGATCAACAACCTGGAAGCCTATGGCCTGGTGCTGCTGCCCGAGTTCCGCGACTGGGATCTGCCACAACTGCGCGATGCCATCGATCGGGAATTCTTCATTCTCTCGGAGGCGCATTACCAGCGCTATATCGCGCCATCGTTCGTGCGCGAGCTGACCGAACAGCGCATTATCTGAAGCTGACTCCGTGGCGATGCCTTCACGGGCAGAGACCCGCTCCCACAGGGACCGCGCTCGCTCTTGTGTGGGAGCGGGTCTCTGCCCGCGAACAGGCTACCCCGATCACTCTATATTTCTGGATACCCCATGCTCATAGTCGCCGACGAAAACATTCCGCTGCTCGACGCTTTTTTCGAAGGCTTTGGAGAAATCCGTCGCTATCCCGGCCGGTCGATCGATCGCGCGGCGGTTGCCGAGGCCGACGTTCTGCTGGTGCGCTCGGTGACCCAGGTCGACCGCGCCTTGCTTGAAGGCAGCCCGGTGCGCTTCGTCGGCACCTGCACCATCGGCACCGACCATCTGGACCTCGACCACTTCGCCGAGGCCGGCATCCGTTGGGCCAGCGCCCCGGGCTGCAATGCCCGTGGTGTAGTCGACTACGTGCTGGGCAGCCTGCTGACCCTGGCCGAGGTCGAAGGCCTGCCGCTGAACGGGCGTTGCTACGGCATCGTCGGTGCCGGGCAGGTCGGCGGGCGACTGGTCCAGGTACTGCGCGGGTTGGGCTGGGATGTGCGGGTATGTGATCCCTTTCGCGAGACCAGCGAAGGCGGTGACTTCGTCAGCCTGGAGCACATCGTCGAACACTGCGACGTGATCAGCCTGCACACGCCGCTGACCCGCAGCGGCGCTCATCCGACCTGGCACCTGTTCGACGAAGCGCGTCTGCGCGCCCTCAAACCGGGCACCTGGCTGATCAATGCCGCGCGCGGCCCGGTGATCGACAACGTCGCACTGCGTCACGTCCTGCTGGCGCGCGAAGACCTGCAAGCGGTACTCGACGTCTGGGAGTGGGAGCCTGCGGTCGATCGCGAACTGGCCGACTGCTGCGTGATCGGCACGCCACACATCGCCGGCTACAGCCTCGACGGTCGCCGCCGTGGCACGGCGCAGATCTATCAAGCCTTGTGCGAGTTCCTCGGGCGCAATGCCGACGTGCAGTTACAAGACCTGTTGCCCAAACCCTGGCTGGGAGAGGTGAACCTGAGCGCCGACACCGATCCGGACTGGGCGCTGGCCATGCTGTGCCGCGGTGTCTACGACCCCCGTCGTGATGATGCCGATTTCCGCCGCAGCCTGGATGCAGATACCGATCGACAGCGACTTGCCTTCGACCAGTTGCGCAAGCAGTACCCGCCACGCCGCGAGATCGAAGGCCTGCGCGTGCGTATCGACGGCCCGGCACCTGTGCTCGAGCGCATCGTCGCCGCCCTGGGTGCGGTCCTGGTTTAGCCGAGCCCGAGAAACACGAACCCGGCCGTCTGTCATTTCTGTCAGGGCCGGGTTTGAAAGGCAGTGAAGCGAGTGGTTCGATCAGACGTTGCCAGCGGGTTTGACCACGTGCTCTTCCAGCTCGCGACAGGCTTCCTGCACCATGTCTTCGGTAATGGGCACTTCGCGGCCCTGCTCGTCGATGATCGAACCACCGACGGGCTCATGGGGATGCACCCGTACCACTTCGATGCTTTTCTGCGTGTCGTCATGCGAGCTCATGGCCTGTCTCCTCTTCAGGTGTTTGCGCCGTTTGTTACGGCCTGCTTCCTAGCTGACTTTGTGCGATTCATGGAGTTCCACTGTAGTCGATCCCGCGTCCGGGTGTAGGCTTGTGGACCCTCTGAATACGGATCATCCCCCTTGCAGCTATTGTCTTCAAGTCAACGTCGTGGCCTGCGCCTGGCGTGGCGTTTTGTACGCCCTTATCGATGGCAGGCCATCGGCGCGCTGCTGGCGTTGCTGGTCACCGCCGGTATCACCCTGTCCATGGGGCAGGGCATTCGGATGCTGGTCGACCAGGGCTTCATGACCCAGTCCACGCACCTGCTCAACCGCTCCATCGCGGTGTTCATGGTGTTGGTACTGGCCCTGGCGACGGGGACCTTTGCGCGGTTCTACCTGGTGTCCTGGATCGGCGAGCGCTGTGTCGCCGATATCCGCAAGCAGGTCTTCGATCATCTGGTCCACCTGCACCCGGCGTTCTACGAGAACAACCGCAGCTCAGAAATCCAGTCGCGGCTGACCACTGACACGGCCTTGCTGCAATCGGTCATCGGCTCGTCGCTGTCGATGTTTCTGCGCAACCTGCTGATGGTGATCGGCGGCGTGGTGCTGCTGTTCATCACCAATCCCAAGCTCACCAGTATCGTGGTGGTCGCCTTGCCGCTGGTGCTGGCGCCGATCCTGATGTTCGGTCGCCAGGTGCGGCGTCTGTCGCGACAGAGCCAGGATCGCATCGCCAACGTCGGCAGCTACGTCGCCGAAACCCTGACTCAGATCAAGACGGTGCAGGCCTACAACCACCAGGGCGAGGACCAGCGACGCTTCGCCGTGACCGTGGAGCAGGCGTTCGACACGGCCAGGCGGCGCATCGTCCAGCGCGCCTGGTTGATCGCGCTGGTGATCGTGCTGGTGCTGGGCGCAGTGGCAGTGATGCTGTGGGTGGGTGGCATGGACGTGATCGGCGGACGCATTTCGGCCGGCGAACTCGCTGCGTTCGTGTTCTACAGCCTGATCGTCGGTAGCGCCTTCGGCACCCTCAGTGAGGTGGTCGGTGAACTGCAACGCGCTGCTGGCGCTGCGCAACGGATCGCCGAACTGTTGCAGGCGCGCAGCGCGATTCAGCCGCCCACCGAGGGCTTGCAGCAGTTGCCGTCGCGAGTGACCGGCGCGTTGGCTCTCGAGGAGGTGGTCTTTGCCTACCCGACGCGGGAGGATGCACCGGCCATCCGGGGCATGAGCCTGACGGTTCGACCGGGCGAGACCCTGGCCCTGGTCGGGCCCTCCGGCGCCGGCAAGTCGACGCTGTTCGAACTGTTGCTGCGGTTCTACGATCCGCAGCAGGGCCGCCTGCTCATCGACGGTATCGACCTGCGCCAGCTTGACCCGCAGGACCTGCGTCGACATTTCGCCATCGTTTCGCAGACGCCGGCGTTGTTCTTCGGCAGCGTCGAGGACAATATCCGCTATGGTCGCGCCGACGCCACCGCCGAGCAGGTCGAGACGGCTGCGCGCATTGCCCATGCCCATGACTTCATCGTGCAGCTGCCGCAGGGCTATCAGACACCGCTGGGCGACGCCGGCATGGGACTTTCAGGCGGACAGCGCCAACGCCTGGCGATTGCTCGGGCCTTGCTGGTCGACGCGCCCATCCTGTTGCTGGACGAAGCCACCAGCGCCCTGGATGCGCAGAGCGAACACCTGATCCAGCAGGCCTTGCCTACGTTGATGCAGGGCCGCACGACGCTGGTCATCGCCCACCGTCTGGCCACGGTGCAGAACGCCGACCGCATTGCAGTGATTGATCAAGGGTGTCTGGTGGCGCTGGGAACCCACGCCGAGCTGGTGGCCAGCAATACTCTGTACGCGCGCCTTGCGCACCTGCAGTTCGGGCGTTAGAGCGGACGGCCCCCAGGGCTGGGGGCCGGAATCATCAACGGTACTGGCAGAGGTAGGCGGTTTCCACTTCCACGGTCAGCTGAAACTTGCTGTTGGCCGGTACATCGAACTGGCTGCCGGCGGCGAAGGTCTGCCAGTCGCTGGCATCGGGCAGCTTGACCGTCAGGGCGCCGGATACCACGTGCATGACTTCGCTCTGGGCCGTACCGAATTCATACTCGCCCGGCGCCATGACGCCAATGGTGGCGGGGCCGTCAGCTTCGGTGAAAGCGATGGACTTGACGGTGCCGTCGAAGTATTCGTTGACCTTGAACATGAGTCGGTTCCTTGCGAAGGGGGTGGAAAGGGCTGGCCAGTATGCCCAAGCCCTGGCAGGTCGTCATCCGCTTTAGGGCGCCAGCACCAAGGGCAGCAGGCGCGCGGTATTGCGCGCGTCTTCCAGGGCCCGGTGCTGCTGGCCGCTGAACTGCAGGCCGGCCAGTTGCAAGGCGCTGGTCAGGCCTAGCGGGCGCGGCAATTGCCGAGACTTGGCGAAGCGCTGCTTGAGATTGATGTGCGGCACCCGCGCCAGCACGCTCTCCAGGTTGTGCTGCTGCCAGTCCTGCAGCAACTGCAGGCGGTCATAGTCGCCCCAACTGACCCAACCCTGCAGCTGCCCCCGATGAGGCGCCAGCCACTGCTCGAAGCTTCTCCAGACCTGGGTCAGGACCGCTGCAGTGTCCACGTCCGCCTGGCCGATGTGCGTCAGCTCGCGGCAGAACGGCGTCAGACTGGGGCGGCGCACCGGTTTGACGAAGCGCTGGAAATGGTCGACCTCGTGCCCGTCGCGATTGACCAGGCTCGCACCGATCTCGATGATTTCCATTTCAGTGACCGGCCAACCACCTTCGTCGGTGGTGGCTTCCAGGTCGATGACCAGCCAATGCGGCATACCAGGCTCCCAGGCACATGCGCTTAGAGGCTAGAGCCCAACTTGATGCAAAGAGTTCCGAGATCCGGGAACAGGAGAGCGGGGCAGGCCGCCGCAGGCGGGGTCGAGGGTGTCAGGCGCATATACAGGGTTTAGCAGTTGTCAGCCCGACGTAAAACCCCTAGCGTACGTGCTTCGCAAAACGGCTGGTGAGGGTTCTCTGTCTTGAAGTACGGTTATCTTAAGGCGGCCCTGCTACGTCTGTTGCTGGCCGGATGGGCCTTTTGGGTTCCGGGCGCGCAGGCGGCCCAGGAAGTGCGTGTCGGCGCCGCCCATTTTCCACCCTATGTCGTGCACCCCGAACAAGGGAGCGACCAAGGCCTGCTGCCGCTGCTCATCGATCAGCTCAACCAGGTGCAGACCAACTGGCACTTCGTTCTGGTGCCTACCTCGATCGCTCGACGTTATCAGGACTTCGAGAAGGGCAGGGTCGACATGGCGATGTTCGAGAACCCACTGTGGGGCTGGCAGCGCATCAAACACAGCGCGGTCGATCTGGGGCTGGAGGATGCCGAGGTCTTCGTGGCACTCAAGGACGGCAATGATCAGGAGGTCTTCGCCGACCTGAATGGCAAGCGCATGGCGTTGTTCTACGGCTATCACTATGCGTTCGCGGATTTCGACGCCAACCCGCAGTACCTGTTGCGCCGCTTCAACGCCGTATTGACGTATTCACATGAAAGCAACCTGATGATGATCGTGCGCAAGCGTGCCGACATCGCCTTGGTGACGCGGTCGTTCCTGGCGGATTTCATCGCTCACAATCCGGAGGTCGGCGCGCAGTTGCTGGTCTCCCAACGAGTCGATCAGATCTATCGGCACTATGCGCTATTGCGCCCCGGTGCGCCCATCACAGCCGAGGAGTTCGCCGCGCTGATGCAGCAGATGCACGCCAGCGGCAGGTTGCAGCCCATCTTCACACCCGCCAAGGTAGCGGTGCTGGAGCAACCCGCCCCTCGAGTCGCCGTGCGCCATCCGGCAGCCAAGCGCTGAAGGGGGGCTAGCGGTAGGATTGACGCCCTGATACGCGAATGACGTAAGCCCGGCTCTCGCGTTCGGCCTCTTCGCGAGTCGCGAACGGACCCTCGAGGGTGTTCTCACGCGTGCTGAAAAAGTAGAAGCCGTTGACCGTACTGAACCGTTCGGCACGAAAGTGCGTGGTTTCAACGAGGTCCTGCGCACGCTTGCCGAACATGATGGGAATCCTGTGTAGGGTTCGATCTTTGACGTAGATCAGGTGTGTCCACCGCTGGCGCCATCGAGGAAGTACGAAGGCGCTGGCGGCGAGAGCTTAAAGCATTTCTTCGGGTCGCACCCACTGATCGAACTCGGATTCGCTCAGGTAACCCAGCGACAATGCGGATTCGCGCAGGGTAAGGCCTTCAGCGTAGGCCTTCTTGGCAATCTCGGCGGCTTTATCGTAGCCAATGTGCGGATTGAGCGCCGTGACCAGCATCAGCCCGCGCTCGAGGTGCTCGCCCATCTGCTGCGCATCCGGTACCAGGCCTGCCACGCAGTGCTCCTGGAAATTGCGGCAGCCATCGGCAAGCAGCTTGATCGATTGCAGCAGGTTATGGATGATCACCGGCTTGTAGACGTTGAGCTGCAGGTGACCCTGGCTTGCGGCGATGCCGATCACCACGTCATTGCCCATGACCTGGCAGGCCAGCATGGACAGCGCCTCGCACTGGGTTGGATTGACCTTGCCGGGCATGATGGAACTGCCTGGTTCATTGGCAGGCAACTTGATCTCGGCCAGTCCTGCACGGGGTCCGGAGCCCAGCAGACGGAAGTCATTGGCCAGTTTCATCAAGGCCACGGCGAGGGTCTTGAGTGCGCCCGACAAGCTGGTCAGGGCCTCATGGCCAGCCAATGCCGCGAACTTGTTCGGCGCGGTGACGAAGGGCAGCCCGGAGAGCGCCGCCAGTTCGGCGGCGATCGCTTCGCCGAAACCTTTGGGTGCATTGAGCCCGGTACCCACCGCCGTACCGCCCTGGGCCAGCTCGCATACCGCGGGGAGGGCGTTGCGGATGGCCTTCTGTGCGTACTCCAGCTGTGCCACATAGGCCGAGACTTCCTGGCCGAAGGTGATCGGCGTGGCGTCCATCATGTGCGTGCGACCGGTCTTGACCAGTTGCATATGTCGTCCGGCCAGTTCGGCCAGGCCCTCACCCAGCACGGAGATTGCCGGCAATAGATCGGCGTGCACGGCCTGGGCGGCAGCGATGTGCATGGCGGTCGGGAAGCAGTCGTTGGAACTTTGCGAGCGGTTGACGTGGTCGTTGGGATGCACTGGCGACTTGCCGCCACGTCCCTTGCCGGCCAGTTCGTTGGCCCGCCCGGCGATCACTTCGTTGACGTTCATGTTGCTCTGGGTGCCGCTGCCCGTCTGCCAGACCACCAGAGGGAACTGATCGTCATGCTCGCCGGCGAGCACTTCGTTGGCGGCCTGTTCGATCAATCGAGCGATATCGGCCGGCAGATCGCCGTTGCGATCGTTGACCCGCGCGGCGGCCTTCTTGACCAGCGCCAGGGCGTGCGAAACCGGCAGCGGCATGCGTTCCTCGCCGATGGCGAAATTCACCAGCGAACGCTGGGTCTGGGCGCCCCAGTAGGCCTCTTCAGGAACTTCGACCTGTCCCAGGCTGTCTGTTTCGATACGACTCATGCTGTTCATGCTCCTTGTTGTCGATCTCGCGTCACACCCCGACGATGCACGGGCGGGTCTCGCTGCGGTTCACCGGCAGCCTTGGCTGTTAGGGTACGCGCCCAGCTTCAGGTTCCATGAAACTGTACTTGCCGTTCGTAGCCCGGGGTTGAGTGACGCACGAACATGAGCGCAGAATGATCGTTTCTGGGGTTCTACCTCGCCTGCTAGATAAGGAAACTCGATGACTCGTTTTCGCGCCATCTGCACCGCGGCTGTTCTCGTCTGTGCCAGTGGCCAGGTCCTTGCCGACACCGCCAGCCACAACGCCAGCGCCGAAGCCTTCCTGATGATGGCTCATGCGGACAAGCTGGGCACCCCGGTGTACATGCAAGTACAGCAAATGTTCGCCCAGCGCTTCGAGCAGACCAGGGCACCGGCCAGTAAGCAGGCTACGCTGGAAACCTACCAGGCCAAGGCCAACGCCGCGCTGGATCAAGCCATCGGCTGGCCGAAGCTCAAGCCCGACATGGTCAAGCTGTACACCAGCAACTTCTCCGAGCAGGAGCTCAAGGACCTGGTCAAGTTCTACCAGTCGCCACTGGGCAAGAAAGTCCTGGAAAAAATGCCGGCCGTGACCCAGCAGTCCGCCCAGCTGACCCAGCAGAAGCTGGAAAGCGCGGTACCCGTGGTCAACAACCTGCTGGCTGACATGACCAAGGAACTGGACCCACAGGGCGCTGCCAAGGCTGCTGCCGGTGCGGCCAAGCCTGCGAAGCCATAACGGAGTCGCTGGCGATGTCGATGAAGGAACGCATCGTGTCCACGCTGCAGATGCTGCAACCCGAGCATCTTGACGTGCTCGACGAGAGCCATATGCACAGCCGTGGCACCGAGACGCACTACAAGGCGGTTCTGGTCAGCGAACGTTTCGCCGGCCTGAACAGTGTCAAGCGCCACCAACTAGTGTATGGCACGCTCGGCGAGCTGATGGGCGAGTTCCATGCCCTGGCGTTGCATACCTACACGCCGCAGGAATGGGCGCAGGTCGGTGCTGCACCGGCGTCGCCCACCTGCGCCGGCGGTGGGCGCTGAGCCCTGAGCACCGGGCTTCGAAACTTGCTAGAACCCAGACCCCGCCAGCGGCATGCCGCTGGCGGGGTTTTTTATTCAGGGACCCCTGAAACCAGTTCCCCGACCTGTCTCGTGGCTTGTCCCCTGAAAACATACCGGTCCGGCCCTTGCGCGGTCGACCACCTGGAGCGTTTTACCCATGACCCAAGCTATCGTCGTGGCGGCACTGTACAAGTTCGTCACCTTGGAAAACTACGTCGAGATGCGTGAGCCGCTGCTGCAGGCCATGCTCGACAACGGCATCAAGGGCACCCTGTTGATTGCCGAAGAAGGCATCAACGGCACGGTGTCCGGCACCCGCGCGGGTATCGACGGGCTGCTGGCCTGGCTCAAGCTCGATCCGCGTATGGACGACATCGACCACAAGGAGTCCTACTGCGACGAACAGCCCTTCTATCGCACCAAGGTCAAGTTGAAGAAAGAAATCGTCACCCTCGGCGTACCCGGTGTGGATCCCAATCGTACGGTGGGTACCTACGTCGAGCCACAGGACTGGAATGCGTTGCTCGACGATCCTGAGGTCCTGCTGATCGATACCCGCAACGACTACGAGGTCGCCATCGGCACCTTTCAGGGCGCCGTGGACCCCAGGACCGCGTCGTTCCGTGAGTTCCCCGACTACATCAAGGCCCACTACGACCCTGCCGTGCACAAGAAAGTCGCGATGTTCTGCACCGGCGGCATCCGCTGCGAAAAAGCCTCCAGCTACATGCTGGGCGAAGGGTTCGAAGAGGTCTATCACCTCAAGGGCGGCATTCTCAAATACCTGGAAGAGGTGCCCCAGCAGGAAAGCAAGTGGGAAGGCGACTGCTTCGTCTTCGACAATCGCGTTACCGTACGTCACGACCTCAGCGAAGGCGACTACGACCAATGCCACGCCTGCCGCACACCGATCAGTGTCGAAGACCGTGCCAGCGAGCACTATGTACCCGGCGTCAGTTGTCCGCATTGCTGGAACAGCCTGAGCGAGAAGACCCGCAAGAGCGCCATTGATCGTCAGAAACAGATCGAACTGGCTCGCGCGCGCAATCTGCCGCACCCTATCGGGCACAATTACCGCAAAGCCGCTCAGGACTGAGTCATGTCGCGCAACCGCCTGATCTACGTGATGGACCCGATGTGCTCCTGGTGCTGGGGCTTCGCCCCCGTGGCTCAGGCCCTGATCGATCAGGCCGAGGCCGCAGGGGTCAAGACCCACATCGTGGTAGGCGGACTGCGCAGCGGCGGCGCGGCGTTGGAACCCACCACTCGCGATTACATCCTCGAGCACTGGCACGCCGTGCATGAGGCCACCGGTCAACCCTTCACGTTCGAAGGGGCCTTGCCAGCAGGCTTCGTCTACGACACTGAGCCGGCGTGCCGAGCGATCGTGGCGGTCCGCGAGCTGGCGCCCGACCTGGTGTGGCCGCTGGTCCAGCTGATCCAGCAGGCGTTCTACACCGAGCGCCTGGACGTAACCCAGCCAGCGCAACTGGCCAGCCTGGCCGAGCGGGCAGGGGTGCCGCGCATCGAATTCGTCGAGGCATTCGACAGCGATCACAGGGTGCGGGCCACCCAAGCGGATTTCGCCTGGGCGCAGGGGTTGGGCATTGCAGGTTTCCCGACGCTGCTCGCCGAGCGGGAGGGTCAGCTGGCCTTGCTGACCAATGGTTATCGACCGCTGGCCGAGCTGTCGCCGCTGTTGGCCCGCTGGCTGGAACGTGCTGCCCATGCATGACCGCCCCGGCCCCGTCGGGGAGACAGGATTGCACGGGGCGGCAGACCGCCTGAGCTGGGGTGAAATTCGCCGCCTGGCCCTGCAGCACAAGCGGGCACTATGGACCGCCAATGGGGTGGCGGTGCTGGCTACCCTGTGCAGCGTGCCGATTCCGCTGCTGTTGCCGTTGCTGGTCGATGAAGTGCTGCTCGGCCACGCCGGCAGTGCCACACGGTGGATGAGCCAGGTGCTGCCCAGCGCCTGGCAGATCCCCGTCGGCTTCATCGGCCTCATGCTGGTGGTCAGTTTCACCCTGCGCTGCGGCGCGTTGCTGTTCAACGTCGTGCAGGCGAGGCTGTTCGCCGGACTGGCCAAGGACGTGGTCTATCGCTTGCGATTGCGCCTGATCGAGCGGCTCAAGCGCATCTCGCTCAGCGAATACGAAAGTCTGGGCAGCGGTACCGTCACCACGCACTTGGTCACCGACCTGGACACCCTCGACAAATTCGTCGGCGAAACCTTGAGTCGCTTTCTGGTCGCCATGCTGACCCTGGCAGGCACTGCGGGCATCCTGATGTGGATGCATTGGAAACTGGCGCTGCTGATCCTGCTGTTCAACCCCTTGGTGGTGTACGCCACAGTAGTACTGGGCAAGCGCGTCAAGCACCTGAAAAAACTCGAGAACGACAGCACGGCGCGCTTTACCCAGGCACTCAGCGAAACCCTTGACGCCATCCAGGAAGTGCGGGCCAGCAATCGCCAGGGTTATTTCCTGGGGCGGCTGGGTCTGCGCGCTCGCGAAGTTCGCGACTTCGCCGTTGCCTCCATGTGGAAAAGCGACGCATCGGGGCGTGCCAGTGCGTTGTTGTTCCAGTTCGGCATCGACATTTTCCGCGCCGCTGCGATGCTCACGGTGCTGTTCTCCGACCTGAGCATCGGTCAGATGCTGGCGGTGTTCAGCTACCTCTGGTTCATGATCACGCCAGTCGAACAACTGCTGAACCTGCAATACGCCTACTACGCGGCAGGCGGGGCACTGAACCGGATTAATGAATTGCTCGCCCGTGCCGATGAACCCAGGTATGAGGGCGGCAGCGATCCGTTCCGCGACCGCGAGACGGTGGGTATCGACATTCGTGGCCTGAGCTTCGCCTACGCCGAAGACAAGGTACTGGACCGCTTGGACCTGTCCATAGCGGCCGGGGAAAAGGTCGCCATCGTCGGCGCCAGCGGAGGCGGCAAGAGCACTCTGGTGCAGTTGCTGCTCGGGCTTTACACGCCGCAGGCAGGAGAAGTGCGTTTCGGTGGTGCGCTGCAGCAGGCCATTGGCCTTGAGACCCTGCGCGATAATGTCGCGGTGGTGCTGCAGCATCCGGCACTGTTCAACGACACCATTCGCGCCAACCTGACCATGGGGCGCGACGCCGGTGACCAGGCGTGTTGGGACGCCTTGCGGATCGCCCAGTTGGACGGCACGGTGCGGGACATGCCGCAGGGGCTGGACAGCGTCGTCGGCCGCTCGGGCGTGCGTCTTTCCGGAGGTCAGCGACAGCGTCTTGCGATTGCGCGGATGGTGCTCGCCGAGCCCAAGGTGGTCATCCTCGACGAGGCCACTTCGGCACTCGATGCGGCCACCGAGTACAACCTGCATCAGGCCCTCGGGCGCTTCCTGAGAGGACGCACTACAGTGATCATTGCCCACCGGCTGTCTGCGGTGAAACAGGCCGACCGCGTACTCGTATTCGACGGCGGCCGGATCGCCGAAGATGGCGACCACCAGCAACTCATCGCGGAGGGCGGGTTGTATGCGCGTCTGTACGGTTATCTGCAACAGGTTTAGTTCGCCCCTGGCGTCACGACGAGCTATGGAAAAAACATTCGGCACCGAAGAAAACGGTGCCGGTCCTTTCCTAAACTAGCCTAAAGTGTGCCAGCCTTGATTGAAGTTCTGACTTGGACGTTGCCTGGATTGCTGAAGCAAGGAACCTCATGAAGCACACGCAGACTCTCGATACGCCGAGATTACTGGGGATCGTCTGGCCATTTATCGCCGTGGTGGGATTGATGGCAATGCTGGGTTGCATCAGCCTTTACGCACTGTCCGCAGTGCGTAGTTATGTCGCGGGCGAAAGTTTCTGGTCCAAGGGTCAGAAAGACGCGATCTATTACCTCAACCTGTATGCCGACAGCCGTGACGAGGACGTATTCCAGAAATACCTGCGGGCCATCGCCATTCCCCAGGGCGGTCATCAACTGCGCCTGGCCCTGGATCAGCCCGAGCCCGATCTGGCAGCGGCGCGGGCGGGCATTCTGAAGGGTAACAATCACCCCGACGACATGCAGAACATCATCTGGCTATACCGTCACTTCAGCGATGTCAGCTACATGTCCAGGGCCATTGCGCACTGGAAGACCGGTGACACCTACCTGGTCCAGCTCGACGAACTGGCGCAGCGCATGCACGCCGCACAGCAGGCCGGCACCGCAACCGAAGCGGACATGGCGCGCTGGAAACACCAGATCATGACCATCAACGACGCGGTCACACCCGCCGCCATGGCCTTCAGTGTGGCCCTGGGCGAAGGCTCGCGTGCGGTGCAATACCTGTTGGTGGTGAGCAATCTGCTGGTCGCCTTGCTGCTGATCGTGCTCGCGCTGTGGCGCACGCACAAGCTGCTCAATCAGCGCCATGCTTTCGCCTATGCGCTTCAGCTGGAAAAGGACCGTGCCCAAGTGACCTTGGCGTCCATCGGCGATGGGGTGATCACTACCGATGTCGAAGGCGCGATTCTCTACATGAACCCGGCCGCCGAGCGTCTCACCCATTGGAGTGCCGACCAGGCCGTCGGGCTGCCGCTGGCGGCGCTGTTCAATCTGCTCGACGAGAACGCCGAGAAGGACAGCTTCACCCTTATCGACCACATCGTCAGCGGCGACCTGCGCGGCGGCAGCGAGCACGCCAAGTTGATCCAGCGTCTGGACGGCAGCACGGTCTCGGTGACGCTGGTAGGCGCCCCCATCCAGACCGACCAGCACATCAGCGGGACCGTGCTGGTCCTGCACGACATGACCCAGGAACGTCAGTACATCGCCAACCTTTCCTGGCAGGCCACCCACGATGCACTGACCGGATTGGCCAATCGCCGCGAATTCGAGTTCCGCCTCGAACAGGCCCTTACCGCGCTGCAACGCTATCCGGGTTGTCACTCCCTGATGTTCCTGGACCTGGACCAGTTCAAGCTGGTCAACGACACCTGTGGCCATGCCGCAGGCGACGAACTGCTCCGCCACATCTGCGCGTTGCTGCAATCCGGGCTGCGCGAGGGCGATACCCTGGCGCGTCTGGGCGGGGACGAATTTGGCATTCTCATCGAGAACTGCTCCACCAGTGAATCGGAGAAGCTCGCCGAAACGCTGCGCCAGACCGTGCAAAACCTGCATTTCGTGTGGAAAGGTCGGCCTTTCGTGACCACCGTAAGCGTCGGCATGGTGCACCTGACCCAGGCACCGATCACCCTCGAAGCTTCGATGCGCGCCGCCGACATGGCCTGCTACCTGGCCAAGGAACGGGGCCGTAATCGGGTCCAGGTCTACCATGCCGCCGATAGCGAGCTGACCGTGCGGGTCGACGAAATGGCCTGGGTTCAGCGCCTGCACATGGCCCTGGAAGAAAACCGCTTCTGTCTCTATGCACAGGAAATCGCCGCGCTGGGCATACAGGACGGCCCACCGGGTGGACACATCGAGATTCTCCTGCGCCTGAGCGATGAAACCGGTCGCATCATCATGCCCGACGTGTTCATTCCAGCCGCCGAGCGCTACGGCTTGATGACCGCCCTCGACCGGTGGGTGGTGCAGAATGTATTCAAGGTGGTACGCCAGACCCTGGATCAGCCCGATCAGGGCCCCTTGGCGGTCTGCGCCATCAACTTGTCGGGGATCAGCATAGGCGACGAGGAGTTTCTCGAGTTCCTGCGAGAACAATTTCGCCTGTACGCGATTCCAGCCGAATTAATATGTTTCGAGATCACCGAGACCAGCGCGATCGCAAATCTTGGTAGCGCGATCCGATTTATCAATGAATTGAAGAGCTTAGGATGTCATTTTGCCCTCGATGACTTCTGTGCCGGTATGTCCTCTTTTGCCTATTTGAAACATTTACCTGTCGATTATTTGAAAATCGATGGCAGCTTCGTTAAAGATATGTTGGACGACCCGATCAATCGGGCGATGGTGGAAGTGATCAACCATATTGGCCACGTCATGGGCAAGCGCACCATTGCCGAGTTTGTCGAGACGCCTCTGATAGAACAGGCCTTGCTGGAAATTGGTGTGGACTACGCACAGGGATACTTGATCGAGCGACCGCAGGTATTTACCTGTGACAGTCTGCGCCGGCATCTGGGCAGACTGCGGCCGTCGCGATTCGGGGTTCCCGACACTTTCCGATAAGGGCAATTTGCCGCTGTTCTTCACTCAATTAAATGGAGGTTTGCCAGTGAACGATCCTTTTATTCGACTGGGTCCGCTGATGGACGCAAAGAGTTATCCCGAATGGGCACAGAAACTCATCGAAGACTGTGCGCCGAACAAGCGGCGGGTTGTCGAGCATGAAGTCTATGCACGAATGCGCGACAACCAGCTGAGCTCGCGCACCATGCGCCACTACCTGATCGGCGGCTGGCCGGTGGTGGAGCAATTCTCGCTGTACATGGCGCAGAACCTGACCAAGACCCGCTTCGCCCGGCATCCGGGCGAGGACATGGCGCGGCGCTGGTTGATGCGCAATATTCGCGTCGAGCTCAACCATGCCGATTACTGGGTACACTGGAGCCAGGCCCATGGCGTCAGCCTGCAGGACCTCATCGCCCAGGATGTGCCGGCCGAGCTGCATGCGCTCAGCCATTGGTGCTGGCAGAGCTGCGCCACCGATTCGCTGGCGGTTGCCATGGCGGCGACCAACTATGCTATCGAAGGGGCCACCGGCGAGTGGTCGGCGGTGGTCTGTGCCGACGACACCTATGCCCAGGCGTTTCCCGAGCAGAACCGCAAGCGCGCCATGCGCTGGTTGAGCCTGCACGCCCAGTACGACGATGAGCATCCATGGGAAGCCCTGGAAATCATCTGCACGCTGATCGGCAACCACGCCACCGAAGCGCAGCAGACCGAACTGCGCAACGCCATCTGCAAGAGCTACGACTTCATGTTCCTGTTCTTGGAACGCTGCATGGCGCTGGAGCAGCAACGTACCACCACACTGGACAACAGAGTGGTGGCGTAAGGCTCGTAGCGGCCTGATGCAGCACTCGCAGGGCCGCCTCAGGCGGCGCCATGGTTACGCGACAGGCTGGCTGGCCGGTCGTGGCACAGGATGGCGCCTGTCCTGAGGACACATTTCACTGGGCGTCGAACGCCTGGCCATTGATCCCGGCACTGTCGGGTCCCATCAGATACAGGTACACCGGCATGATCTGTTCGGGTAGCGGATTGCGGCCTGGGTCCTCGGCCGGGTAGGCCTGCGCGCGCATCGCCGTGCGTGTTCCGCCGGGGTTGATGCTATTGGCGCGTGCGGCGCTGACACCTTCCAATTCGTCGGCCAGGGTCTGCATCAAGCCCTCAGTGGCGAACTTCGACACGCCATAGGCGCCCCAGTGCGCACGTCCCTTGCGACCGACGCTGCTCGAGGTGAACACCACCGAGCCATCTTCGGCCTGCTTGAGCAGGGGCAGCAGTGCGCGAGTGAGCATGAAGGTCGCATTCACGTTGACCTGCATCACCTGGATGAATTCATCGTCGGGTAGCACGTCGAGGGGCGTTCGCGGGCCGATGATCGAGGCGTTGTGCAGCAGCCCGTCGAGGCGGCCGAATGTTTTCTCGATCATCTGCGCCAGTTCGGCGTACTGCGGGGTGTGTGCGCTGTGCAGATCGAACGGGATAACCACCGGCTGGGGATGCCCGGCCGCTTCGATCTCGTCATACACGGCCGTCAGGTTGGACTCGGTCTTGCCCAGCAACAGCACGATAGCGCCGTGGGCAGCATAGGTTTTCGCGGCGGCGGCGCCGATGCCGCGGCCGGCACCGGTGACCAGGATGACGCGCCCGGCCAGCAGGTCGGGGCGGGCTGAGTAATCGAACATGGGATCTCCTGAAATAAGGTGGCTCAGCAGCCGCAGAGGGCCTGGTCCAGCACGCGGCGCAGGTCGGACGGGTGGTCCACCACCACATCGGCACCCCAGTGATCGGGGTTGTCGTTGGGGTGAATGTAGCCGTAGCGCACCGCTGCAGTCTTGGTCCCGGCATCGCGGCCTGATTCGATATCGCGCAGATCGTCACCAACGAACAGCACGCTGGCCGGGTCCAGCTCGAGCTTGCTGCAGGCCAGCAGCAGCGGTTCGGGGTCCGGCTTGCTGCGGGTCACATGGTCGGGGCAGATGAGTATTGCCGAACGTTGTGCCAGGCCCAGTTGCTGCATGATGGGTTCGGCGAAGCGCAGCGGCTTGTTGGTCACTACGCCCCAGATCAGCCTGGCCTGCTCGATGTCGGCGAGCAGTTGCGCCATGCCGTCGTACAGGTGGCTGTGCACCGCGCAGCCGTCCTGATAGCGTTCGAGGAATTCCAGGCGCAGCGTTTCGAACTCCGGCGCCTGCGGCGACAGGTCGAACGCAGCCTGGACCATGGCCTTGGCGCCGCCGGAAATCACGTCGCGTACCCGTTGCTCGTCGATGGGCGGCAGCTGGCGCGCAGCGCGCATGGCCTGGCAGATGGCGATGAAGTCCGGCGCGGTGTCGAGCAACGTGCCGTCCATGTCGAAGAGTACCGCTCGAAGGCGCATGCTCATTCCTCGCGAAGGGTCTGGATCATGTAGTTGACGTCGACGTCCGCGGCCAACTTGTAGTGCTTGGTCAGCGGGTTGTAGGTCAGGCCGATGATGTCCTTGACGGTCAGTCCGGCCTCGCGGCTCCAGGCACCGAGCTCGGAAGGGCGGATGAATTTCTTGAAGTCATGGGTGCCGCGCGGCAGCAGCTTCATGATGTATTCGGCGCCGATGATCGCGAACAGGTACGCCTTGGGGTTGCGGTTGATGGTCGAGAAAAACACCTGGCCACCGGGTTTGACCATGCGGAAACAGGCGCGGATGACCGACGAAGGGTCCGGCACGTGCTCGAGCATTTCCAGGCAGGTGACCACGTCGAATTTTTGCGGGCACTCGGCTGACAGGGCTTCGGCAGTGATCTGGCGGTATTCCACTTCCACGCCGGATTCGAGCTGGTGCAGGCGAGCGACCGCCAGTGGCGCCTCGCCCATGTCGATGCCGGTCACCTTGGCGCCGCGCAGGGCCATGGCCTCGCTGAGGATGCCGCCGCCGCAACCGACGTCCAGCACCTGCTTGCCCGCCAGGTTGACGCGCTCGTCGATCCAGTTGACGCGCAATGGATTGATGTCGTGCAGCGGCTTGAACTCGCTGTTGCGATCCCACCAGCGGTGCGCCAGGGCTTCGAACTTGGCGATTTCAGCGTGGTCGACGTTGCTCATTGGGTGTCCTCTAAACGTTGTGATTCCAGAATTCGAGAGTGCCGGGGGTCTTCAGTCTTCATTGCCCTGCGGCAATGCGCTCGCCCCAGGCGCCGGCCATGTCGCACAGCCTGTTTTCGTCCAGGCGCGTCAGTCGGCCTTCGTCAAGCAGGTGTTTGCCCGCCACCCACACATGGCGGACGCAATTGCGGCCGCTGGCATAGATCAATTGCGACACCGGGTCGTACACCGGTTGCTGGGCCAGTCCGGACAGGTCGAAGGACGTCAGGTCCGCCGCCTTGCCAATTTCCAGCGAACCGATGTTCGCTTCCATGCCCAGCGCGCGGGCGCCGTTGAGGGTGGCCATGCGCAGCGCGCGATGGGCATCCAGCGCAGTCGCCGAACCCGCCACGGCCTTGGCCAGCAGCGCTGCGGTGCGCGTGTCGCCAAGCAGGTCGAGGCTGTTGTTGCTGGCGGCACCATCGGTGCCCACTGCCACATTGACCCCGGCCTGCCAGAGTTTTTCCACTGGGCAGAAGCCACTGGCCAACTTGAGGTTGGACAGCGGGCAATGCACGACGTTGCTGTTGCTTTCCACCAGCAGGGCGAGGTCGTCGTCATCCACCTGGGTCATGTGCACCGCCTGGAACCGCGGGCCGAGCAAGCCGAGGCGGGCCAGCCTGGCCAGCGGGCGTTCGCCGCTTTTTTGCAGGGCATCGTGCACTTCGCCGGCAGTTTCGTGGACGTGCATCTGGATGGCGGCGTCCAGCTCATCGGCCAGCACGCGGATCTTCTCCAGGTTCTCGTCGCTCACCGTGTAGGGCGCATGGGGGCCGAAGGCAATGCTCACGCGGGCATGGTGCTTGAGATCGTTGAACAGCTCGACGCCCTTGTGCAGCGCCTCGTCGGCATCCCGCGCGCCGGGGATGGGGAAATTCAGCACCGGCACGCTGATCTGGGCGCGCATGCCGCTGGCGTGCACCCGCTCGGCGGCCACTTCGGGAAAGAAGTACATGTCCGAAAAACAGGTGATGCCGCCCTGCAGCTGCTCGGCGATGGCCAGGTCGGTACCGTCGCGCACGAACGCCTCGCTGACCCAGCGGGCCTCGGCGGGCCAGATGTGGCGTTCGAGCCAGGTCATCAGTGGCAGATCGTCGGCCAGGCCGCGGAACAAGGTCATGGCCGCGTGACCATGGGCATTGACCAGCCCCGGCGCGAGCAGTTGCCCAGGCAACTCGCGGATTTCCCGTGCCTGCAGCCGGGCAGCCGCGCTGCGCGGGCCAATGAAGACGATCTGCCCATCACGGATGCCCAAGGCATGCTCCTGAAGCACGACACCGGCGGGCTCGACCGGTACCAGCCAGGTTGGCAGCAGCAGCAGGTCCAGGGCGGTATCGACGTCGAGCATGGCAAGTTCCGGGCTTGTGCAGGTGGTGGCGAAGTATACCCGAGCGTCTTGGACGGGGGCTCGCTATAATCGAGCGCTTTTGGCGTCTGAGTACGGAGTTGGGGCATGCGTGATCGATTGTTGGCGGCGGAACGGGTCAAAGCCGTTGATTGGCGAGGTGACGCGTTGCACCTGATCGACCAGCGTGCGCTTCCAGGTCAGGAAGTCTGGCGCGCTTTCGTCGATGCGCCCGGCGTCGCCGGCGCGATCCGCTCAGGCGTGGTGTCCGGAGCTTCGGCGGTCGCCATCTGCGCTGCCTATGCCGTGGTGCTCGCCGCGCGACTGCACCGCACCGCCGCAGCCGACTGGCGTGCCGCGCTGGACCAGGATTTGCGCCTGCTGGCGGCGATCCGCCCGGCCACGGCCCATCTGTTCTGGGCGCTGGAGCGCATGCGCGAACGTCTGGGCCGAGTGCGCGCCGACGAAGACCCGGTGCCGGCCCTGGAAGCCGAAGCCCTGGCCATTCACCAGAGCGATCGCGAAGCCAACCTGACCATGGCCCAGCTGGGCGTCGACGTGATCCGCCGGCACCAGGGCAATCTGCAGACCGTGCTGACCCACGCCAGTGCCGGCGCGCTGGCCAGCGGCGGCTTCGGCACGGCCCTCGGTGTGGTGCGCGGGGCGTTCCATGAAGGCATGCTCGAACGCGTCTATGCCGATGAAACCCGGCCGGGTCTGCAGGGTTCGCGCCTGTCGGCCTGGGAGTTGTCCAGCGAAGGCATTCCAGTGACCGTGAGCGCGGACGCGGCGGCGGCGCACCTGATGAAGAGCAAGGGCATCACCTGGGTGATCGTCGGCGCCGAGCGGATTGCCGCCAATGGCGATATCGCCGGCCCCATCGGCACCTATCAGCTGGCGGTCTGCGCCATGCATCACGGCGTTCGTTTCATGGTCGTGGCCAGCAGCGCGGCGATCGACCTGGCCCTGGAAAGCGGCGAGGACATTCCCTTGCTCGAACGCGATGGTCGCGAATTGCTGGAAGTGGCCGGAACGCGCGTCGGCGCGGACGTCGATGCATTCAATCCGATCCACGACGTGACCCCAGCCGATCTGATCGACGTGATCGTCACCGAAAAAGGCATCGTCGAACGACCCGATGCGGCGAAGCTGGCGCAATTGATGTGCCGTCGGCGCCTGCATTGAATTCGCCGCAGTGGCAAAACGCTCACTTTTTTCCTCCAAAAAGGTCTGCAAGCGCCGCAGCGCCATGCCAGAGGCTCGATACGACTCGATCAAGGGTCCTGTCAGGGTTTAAGGGGATAGGTGTCTGACGGCGATTGTGCTAACATCCGGCGGTTTTCGGGGGTGCATCGAGGTGCTCCCCCAGCGCCGTCGGTCCAAGGCGTAACTCGTTGATTTGTCGTAAGTCGCCGTTGGCATCGGCCAGCGGTGGCAAGCTTCGTTCTTCTCACAGGGAGGCAACGGAGTTTCACCAGAAAAAGGAATCAGGCTTCTCATGGGCGAACTGGCCAAAGAAATCCTCCCGGTCAATATCGAAGACGAGCTGAGACAGTCCTACCTCGACTACGCCATGAGCGTGATCGTGGGTCGTGCACTGCCTGATGCACGTGATGGCTTGAAGCCCGTGCATCGCCGCGTTCTGTTTGCGATGAGTGAACTGGGCAACGATTGGAACAAACCCTACAAGAAGTCGGCCCGTGTGGTCGGTGACGTGATCGGTAAGTACCACCCGCACGGTGATACCGCGGTCTACGACACCATCGTGCGCATGGCCCAGCCATTCTCCCTGCGCTATCTGCTGGTCGACGGCCAGGGCAACTTCGGTTCCGTGGACGGCGACAACGCCGCGGCCATGCGATACACCGAAGTGCGCATGACCAAGCTGGCCCATGAGCTGCTGGCCGACCTGCACAAGGAAACCGTCGACTGGGTGCCCAACTACGACGGCACCGAGCTGATCCCGGCGGTCATGCCTACGCGTATCCCCAACCTGCTGGTCAACGGCTCCAGCGGTATCGCCGTGGGCATGGCGACCAACATTCCGCCGCACAACCTGGGCGAAGTGCTCGACGGCTGCCTGGCGGTCATCGACAACCCGGACGTCACCATCGATGAGCTGATGCAGTTCATCCCGGGCCCCGACTTCCCGACCGCCGCCATCATCAACGGTCGCCAGGGCATCATCGAGGCCTACCGCACCGGCCGCGGCCGCATCTACATGCGTGCCCGATCGCACGTCGAGGACATCGACAAGGTCGGTGGTCGCCAGCAGATCGTCGTCACCGAGCTGCCGTACCAGTTGAACAAGGCCCGCCTGATCGAGAAGATTGCCGAACTGGTGAAAGAGAAGAAGCTCGAAGGCATCTCCGAGCTGCGCGACGAGTCCGACAAGGACGGCATGCGTATCGTCATCGAACTGCGCCGCGGTGAAGTGCCGGAGGTGATCCTCAACAACCTCTATGCACAGACCCAGCTGCAGGCCGTGTTCGGTATCAACATCGTCGCCCTGATCGACAACCGTCCGCGCATCCTCAACCTGAAAGACCTGCTCGAAGCCTTCGTGCGCCACCGCCGCGAAGTCGTCACCCGTCGCACCGTGTTCGAGCTGCGCAAGGCGCGCGAGCGTGGGCACATTCTCGAAGGCCAGGCGGTCGCGCTGTCCAACATCGATCCGGTCATCGCCCTGATCAAGGCCTCGCCGACCCCATCCGAAGCCAAGGAAGCGCTGGTCAGCACGCCGTGGGAATCCAGCGCCGTGGTGGCGATGGTCGAGCGTGCCGGCGCCGAGTCCTCGCGTCCGGAAAACCTCGATCCGCAGTACGGTCTGCGCGACGGCAAGTATTTCCTCTCGCCGGAACAGGCCCAGGCCATCCTCGAGCTGCGCCTGCATCGCCTGACTGGTCTGGAGCACGAGAAGCTGCTGGCCGAGTATCAGGAGATCCTCAACCAGATCGCCGAGCTGATCCGCATCCTCAACAGCGCCGAGCGCCTGATGGAAGTGATCCGCGAGGAGCTGGAACTGATCCGCGCCGAATACGGCGACGTGCGCCGTACCGAGATTCTCGATTCGCGTCTGGACCTGACCCTGGGTGACATGATCCCGGAAGAAGAGCGCGTGGTGACCATTTCTCACAGCGGCTATGCCAAGACCCAGCCACTGTCCGCCTACCAGGCCCAGCGCCGTGGGGGCAAGGGCAAGTCGGCCACCGGCGTCAAGGACGAGGACTACATCTCGCACCTGCTGGTCGCCAACAGCCACGCCACGCTGCTGCTGTTCTCCAGCAAGGGCAAGGTGTACTGGCTCAAGACCTACGAAATTCCCGAGGCCTCCCGTGCCGCCCGCGGCCGTCCGCTGGTCAACCTGCTGCCGCTGGATGATGGCGAGTACATCACCACCATGCTGCAGATCGACCTCGAGGCCCTGCAGGCCACCGCCGGTGCCGACGAAGAGCTGGATGACGCCGACGACACCGTGCTCGAAGGCGAGATCGTCGAGCCGGAGGAAGTCGTCGAGGCCGCCGAAGGCGAAGACGGCGACACCCCCGAGCTGGTGGCCGAGCCGACTGGTGCCTACATCTTCATGGCGACCGCATTCGGTACCGTCAAGAAGACCCCATTGGCCCAGTTCGCCCGTCCGCGCTCCAGCGGTCTGATCGCGCTCAAGCTCAAGGAAGGCGACACCCTGATCGCCGCTGCCATCACCGACGGCGCCAAGGAAGTCATGCTGTTCTCCGATGCCGGCAAGGTGATCCGCTTCGCCGAAGGCGTCGTGCGCCAGATGGGCCGTGGCGCTCGCGGTATTCGTGGCATGCGTCTGGGCAAGGGTCAGCAACTGATCTCCATGCTGATCCCCGAATCCGGTGCACAGATCCTCACCGCTTCGGAGCGCGGCTTCGGCAAGCGCACGCCGCTGAGCAAGTTCCCTCGTCGCGGTCGCGGCGGCCAGGGCGTGATCGCCATGGTCACCAAGGAACGTAACGGCAAGCTGATCGGTGCCATCCAGTCCCAGGAAGGCGAAGAGATCATGCTCATTTCCGACCAGGGCACGCTGGTGCGTACCCGCGTCGGTGAAGTGTCGAGCCTTGGCCGAAACACCCAGGGTGTGACCCTGATCAAGCTGATCACCGACGAGAAGCTGGTGGGCCTGGAGCGGGTTCAGGAGCCATCGGAAGTCGAGGAAGATGAGCTGGAAGAAGGTGTCGAAGGCGTTGAAGGTGTCGAAGCTGTAGAGCCGGACGATTCCGAATTGGCTCAGGGTGACGTCGAGCCAGATGCCGCGGACGAAACGCCCGAGGAGTAAGCTGTAGGGCAGTAGATCGGCGGTGCGCCCTTCGCGGGGCGCGCCCGCACGCCCCCAACATATGGCGGACCCTTGGGGGGGGGGGGGCGCGGCCGGGGACCGACGGCGCCTGTCCGCCGAGCACCCCCCGCCGGGTCACCGCACCACGCGAAGACGTGGGACGCTGGGCAGAGTGAAGCCTCACACTACGAGTGCACCCCCGCCCGCGAGTCCCC
>NZ_LGIR01000032.1:0-205506 GCF_001187875.1 Pseudomonas sp. RIT-PI-a | reverse complement strand
CCCCCCCCCAGCACCGCTGGAATCCCCAACCCCACCCACGCCAGGGCATCCCACCAGCCATCTCCCAGCAGGGCTGCGAACAATCCGGCCGCGCCGATCAATCCAATCACCAGCGGAATGCCGAACACCGGCCAGAACGTCGACTTCTTCCGTTTCGTCACGCCGCGGCCTCCACGCCAGCGGCCTTGGCGGCGCGGCGACGGACCCACCACAGGTACACGCCACTGCTCAGCACGATGATGGTCAGCACATCCAGCGCTGCCCACAGAATCTGCATCGGCATGCCGCCGTAGTCGCCGAAGTGCAGCGGCTGCGACAGGCCCATGGCATCCATGTACCAGGGCCGTTCGACCACTGCCGTGACGTCCAGGGTGGTGGCGTCGATCAGCACCGGCGTCAGCAGGTGCGAAGTCAGGTGAGTGCCGCCCTTCATGAATACCGCGTAGTGGTGTTCGCTTGAAAAGCGCGTCCCGGGAAAGGCGATGAAGTCGGGTGTCATGCCCGGCGCTGCGCCGTGGGCGATGTCCAACAGGCGACTAGCAGGCGCCCGTTGCGTGAGCGGTGGCGCGTCGCGGTAGGGTTCGATCAGGGCCGTGAGGCTTTCCGCCCGCCAGGCGCTGATGAGCAGGTCGGCACAGGCGCTGATCACGCCGGTCACCCCCACCACCAAGGCCCAGGTCAGGGTGACCACGCCGATCAGGTTGTGCAGGTCGAGCCAGCGGGTGCGGGTGGACTTCTGATTGCGCACGGTGCCGAACGAGAGTTTGCGCATGAACGGCGAATACAGCACCACCCCGGAAACGATGGCCAGCACGAACAGCAGCCCCATGAACGCCAGCAACAGCTTGCCGGGCAGCCCGGCATACATGTCCACATGCAAACGCAGCATGACCATCATGAAGCCGCCGTTGGCCGAAGGCATTTCCATGGCCTCGCCGGTGCGGTTGTCGAGCATGAAGGTGTGGGACAGGTTGGGCTCGGTGTCGGCTGTGGCGGCGGTGATGGCGAACACGCCATGAGGGTCGTCTTCGTCCCAGCCGAAATACTGCACCACCTCGCCCGGACGGTGGGCCTGAGCGGCCTGAACCAGTTGCTGCAGGTCCAGCTGCGGCGTGTTGGCCGGCATGTCGCGGAACTGTGGCTCGTCGCCCAGCAGGTGTTCAATCTCGTGATGGAACACCAGGGGCAAGCCGGTGATAGCCAGCATCAACAGGAACAGGGTGCAGATCAAGCTGGTCCAGGTGTGGATGAAGGACCAGCGGCGGATGGTGGTGCTTTTCATTTCAGGGCCTGCAAAAAGAACCCAGCCGTCCACGCGGGGCTGGCTGGGTCATGGAGCATCAGGTGTCAGGACGTTACGACCTGTAGTCGCACCAGTATACGTTCAGGCAGCGGGAAAAAGGCCAGTGGCCAGCGCAATCGAGGCGTGTCGGCAGCGTTCATGTGCATACGCAGTTTCACGCCGGTCAGAACGCCTGAGTCTGCTGGCGCCGCCGCCACTGAGCCAGTTTCTCGGCCAAGGCGCTGGGGCTGTCCAGGCCCTGGCGGCGGGCACGGCTGAACAGCAGCATGGCCAACTCCGCCGTGACCAGCGCATCGGCACTGGCATGATGGCGCTCACCGACCTGCAGGCCGAACTGCGCGGTCCAGTCATCCAACCCGGCTTCGCGCAGGGCCGCATCCGGGCACAGCATCGGCGCCAGGGCGGCGACGTCCAGGAACGGGTGCTGCAAGCGGTAGCCCAGACTTTGCTTGAGCGCGCGCGTGAGCATGTGCTCATCGAAGGGCGCGTGAAAGGCCAGCAGCGGGCTGTCACCGATGAAGGCCATGAAGTCCAGCAAGGCCTCGGCCGGGTCGTCCCCGGCGGCAATCGCGTCGGGGCCCAGACCATGGATCAAGACACTGGCACCCAGCCGCGGTTGCTCGCGCAGCAACGTGCGTTCGAACTGCCGGGAGAAATCCACCGCGCCATCTTCGATGACCACCGCGCCAATCGACAGCACCTGATCCTTGTTCAGGTTCAAGCCGCTGGTTTCCAGGTCCAGCACTACCCAGCGCTGCTCGCGCAGGCTGCAGGTTTGCCAGGGTTGGGCCGGGGGCAGTGCTGCCATACGTTGCTGCAGAGTGGCGTCCAGCACGCAGGCGGGTTTGGCCCGTAGCCAGTCGAACAGGCTCACAGCTGGTACCTCAGGCTCAGACTGGCCTGCAGACGCTGGGCCTGGCGCAGGGATTCACGCAGGATGCGCCGGTCCAGTTGGTTGAGCTCGGCCGGGTCGACGCGATTGGAATAGGGCAGGTGCTGCCGGGCCTGAGCTTGATGCTGCTGCATGCGCGTCTGCTGGATGAAATGGTAGGCCTCTTCATAGGCGGCGCCGTCCTGTGCGTCGATGACCTCTTTTGCGACCAACTGGCGCAAGCGCTCCAAAGTGTTCCCGGTGTCGATGCCGTTGGCCAGGGCCAGCAGGCGCGCGCCGTCGACGAAGGGCGTCAGGCCCTGCACCTTGAGGTCCAGGGTGGGCGCCTTGTCGCTGCCCTGGCGGGTCAGTACGAAGTCGCGAAAGCGCCCGACCGGAGGCCGCTGGCGCAAGGCGTTCTGCGCCAGCATGCGCTGGAACAGGCTGTTGTCCGCGACCTGTTCGAGCACGCTGCGGCGCAGTTGTGCACAGGCCGAGTCATCGCCCCATACCGTACGCAGGTCGAAATAGATGCTCGAATTGAGCAGGTTTTCCGGGCTCGCCTCGCGGATGAAACCGGCGAAGCGCCGCGCCCATTCCAGGCGCGACAGACACAGCTCGGGATTGCTCGCCATGACGTTGCCCGTGCACAGACTGAAGCCGCACTGCGCCAGCGCCAGGTTGATCTGATGCGCCAGCGGCAGCAGCTTGCCGCGGATCTCGGCAGCGTGGGCAGCGTCACGGGCTTCGAAGACGATACCGTTGTCCTGATCGGTATGCAGGGTCTGCTCGCGGCGGCCTTCACTGCCGAAACACAGCCAGCTGAAGGGCACACCCGGATCACCGCGTTCCTGCAGCACCAGTTCGATCACCCGGCAGACAGTGTGATCGTTGAGCAAGGTGATCAGCTGGGTGATCTGCGTCGACGAGGCGCCATGGGCCAGCATGCGCTCGACCAGAGCGCTGATTTCCCCGCGCAGAGCGACGAGCTGTTCCAGCCGCGAAGCGTGGCGGATGGTCCGAGCCAGGTGCACCAGATCCACCCGCTGCAGGGAAAACAGATCGCGCTCGGACACTACGCCGCACAGGCGCCGGTCCTTGACCAGGCAGACGTGGGCAATGTGCCGTTCGGTCATGGCCACGGCGGCATCGAAGGCACTGGCTTCCGGGCTGAGGTGGAAGGGCCGGGGAATCATGTACCGCTCGATGGCTGCGCCGAAATCGGTGGCTGCATCGGCCACGGCCTGACGCAGATCGCGCAGGGTGAAGATGCCTTGGGGGGCTTTCAGGTCGTCGACGATGACGATGCTGCCCACTTGCTGTTCGTGCATCAGGCGTACGGCATCGCGCAGCGGCAGCGAAGCGGCGCAGGTTACGGGATGACGCATGGCGAGGTCGCCCAGCCGGGTGTTCAGCGAGTACTGCGTACCCAGGGTTTCGACGGCCTGGCGCTGCACCTGCTGGTTGACCTGGTCGAGCAGGCTGCTCACCCCGCGCAGGGCGAAATCACGGAACACCGTGGACAGCGCGAACAGCTTGATGAAGGCCGGTTTGTTCAATTGCAGACAGAAGGTGTCCTCTGCCGCCAGATGCTCGGTGCGCGTGGCGCGCTCGCCCAGCAGCGCGGCGAGCGGGAAGCACTCGCCCGCGGTGATCTCGAACGTGGTTTCGGTCCCGCGACGTGCACTGTGCGGCCGTTCGCCCACCACCTGACCCTGCTTGACGATGTAGAAGTGCTCGACAGCGCCGTCGGCCGGTTTGATGATGCTTTCACCGCTGGCATAGAAGCGCAGTTGGCACTGTTCGACCAGATAGGCCAGATGGGCGTTTTCCATCTGGTTGAACGGTGGGAAGCGTTGCAGGAACTGCACGGTGCCGTGAATGTTCTGCAGCACTGCGGTCTTGCCCGCCTGGGTGAAGGCGTCGGTTTTGCTCATGGCCGTTACCGCCCGATAAGTCGAATCGGAAATTGTTGTTATTGAAGATTTGGCTTTATTGTTTGGCCATGGTCGACTGCATGAGCGAACGTGCCCATTGGACGTAAGTCTAAAAGGTGGAACGGCGCTCAAAAGGCCGATGGATAGGTAATGGATGACGGGAAACGTATGTCCGATCACGAATCATTGTTGAGTGATGCCGAGCGTGAAGCGCTCAGCGAGTTGGGCCAGGTTCAGGATACGCCGCCCCAACTGGCGCTGGTGGTCGATGACGATCGCGACACGCGGGACGTGCTCGCGCAGATTCTGCAAGCGCACGGCATCCCCTGTGTGCAGGCCGAAAGCGCCATGGGTGCGATGGGTCAATTGCGTGCCAACCTTCGCATCGGGTTGCTGATCACCGACCTGCGCATGGGCCCCGAGTCGGGCCTGGATCTCATTCGTGAAGTGCGTGAGTCGGAGCGCGCGGCCTTGCCGATCATCATCATTTCCGGCGATGCCAGCGTGAAGGATGCGATCGCGGCAATGCACTTCAGCGTGGTGGATTTCCTGCTCAAACCGATCGACATGAACACGTTGGTCAAACTGGCGCGTGAAGAACTGGGACTGGATGGGGCGCCTCGAGGTTATCCACGTTTATCCTGAGCGTGGCTGTGGATAACCTGTGTCGATAGCCCTGGAGCCCACAGCCTGCAACGGTTTGCGAACCTTGATCAAAAAACGGACAGTTGTGCCGGGCTTGTGCACAATCCAGGTGGATCAGCCTGTGGATAACCTAGGCGTAACTCGCTGCAGGTCTTGTATGGCCTGGCCTGCAGCCATGTGAGTGTTTTTTGATCAGCTGCGCTGGCGCCGATTCCACCAGATATCCACACTGTAGATAAGCAACCCCGCCCAGATGAAGATGAACGTCACCAGCGTTGCCGGCGCCAGGTGTTCGCCAAACACTTGAACGGCCAGCAGCAGCACCAGGGTGGGCGCGATGTATTGCAGGAAACCCAGTGTGGTGTAGGGCAGGTGGCGCGCGGCTGCGTTGAAGCACAGCAGCGGCACCAGGGTGATCGGGCCCGCGGCCATCAACCAGAGGGCCTCGCTGGTGGTCCAGAACGCCGGCTGGACGCTGGCGGCATCGCCATGCCAGAGCAGCCAGCCCGCAGCCAGCGGCACCAGCAGCCAGGTTTCGATGACCAGCCCCGGTAACGCTGCCACCGGCGCGCGCTTGCGAATCAGGCCGTAGAAACCGAAGGTCAGGGCCAGCGCCAGGGACACCCACGGCAGACTGCCCACTTGCCACACCTGCTGCGCCACGCCGATTGCCGCCAGCGCCACCGCGACCCACTGCAGCGGACGCAGCCGCTCACGCAGGATCAGCAACCCGAGCACGACGTTGAGCAGTGGATTGATGTAGTAGCCCAGGCTGGCCTCGAGCACTCGGTCGTGGGTCACTGCCCAGACATAGACCAGCCAGTTGGCGGCGATCAGGCAACCGCTGCCGACCAGTATCGCCAGGCGCATGGGGTTGTCGCGCAGTTCGCGCAGCCAGCCGGGATGCTTCCACACCAGCAGCAGCAACGAGCCGAGCAGCGCCGACCAGAGTACCCGCTGGGCAATGATTTCCACGGCCGGGTAGTGCGAGAGGGTCTTGAAGTAGAGGGGGATGAACCCCCAGCAGATGTAGGCGCTCAGGCCCAGGATGTATCCCCGGCGGGGATTGGCGACTTGCATGGAGCTCCCTGCTTGCATGGTTTTGTTATTGAGCGGTGGTCGGCAACTTTACACATCGGGCCGTGAGACACAACGCCTCGCATGTGTGCTCAAAACAGTTTCAGTGGCTCTTCGTTGAGCGCTGCCAGTTGTTCGCGCAACGCCAGCACCTGGTCGCCCCAGTACCGCTCGCTGCCGAACCAGGGGAAGCTGCGCGGAAAGGCCGGGTCTTCCCAGCGGCGCGCCAACCAGGCGCTGTAGTGCATCAGGCGCAACGCCCGCAGCGGTTCGATCAGTGCCAGTTCACGGGGGTTGAAGTCATGGAACTCGCTGTAGCCGTCCATGAGTTCGGAAAGCTGCCCAAGGCATTCCTGGCGATCGCCAGCGAGCATCATCCACAGGTCCTGGACCGCCGGGCCCATGCGGCAATCGTCGAGGTCGACGATGTGGAACACGTCGTCGCGGCACATCATGTTGCCGGGGTGGCAGTCACCGTGCATGCGGATGTTTTGGTGTGGCGTGGCCTTGTAGACCTCTTCCACGCGCTTGAGCAGGTCGCGGGCCACCGACTCGTAGGCGGGCAGCAGGCTGCGCGGAACATGGTTGCCTTCGAGCAGGGTCTGCAACGAATCGTGGCCGAAGTTCTGCACGCCCAACGCTTCGCGGTGCTCGAACGGGCGCGTGGCACCCACGGCGTGCAGACGACCGAGCAACTGGCCCAGACGATAGAGCTGGTCGAGGTTCCCCGGCTCCGGCGCGCGACCGCCGCGACGAGGAAACAGAGTAAAGCGAAAGCCGGCGTGCTCGAACAGCGTCTGGCCCTCGTGCACCATCGGCGCAACCACCGGCACTTCACAGTCGGCCAGCTCGGCGGTGAAGGCGTGTTCTTCGAGGATGGCCGCATTGGTCCAGCGATCGGGACGGTAGAACTTGGCAATCAGCGGTTGGCCATCTTCGATGCCCACCTGGTAGACGCGGTTCTCGTAGCTGTTGAGCGCCAGCACCCGTGCATCGCTGAGAAAGCCGATGCTTTCCACGGCGTCGAGCACCAGGTCTGGGGTCAGTGTTTCAAAAGGGTGGGCCATGCGAACTCCTGCGCGCGGCAGGCTGCCGCGTCCGGCTCGCCATGGTAGCGCAGACGCGACAGTAGCGGTGGGCATGTTACGCGCCGATCACCCCACCGTCTTCGCGGCTGATGGCGATCACCGAAGAACGTGGCTTGCCGTTGGGCAGGTGTTCGGGGAAGGTCGAACCACCGTTTTCACCCGGATGCTGGATGCCGATGAACAGGGTGCGTTGATCGGGGGCGAAGCTCACGCCGGTGACTTCGCAGCCCACCGGGCCGACCATGAAGCGGCGAATCTCGCCGCTGGCCGGGTCCGCGCAGAGCATCTGGTTGTTGCCCATACCGGCGAAGTCACCGGCATTGCTGGTGTCGCCATCGGTCTGCACCCAGAGCCGGCCGGCATCGTCGAAGGCCAGGCCATCGGGGCTGTTGAACATGTTCTGCGGGTTGATGTTGGACGAACCACCCTTGGCCTGGCCAGGATGCACACTGGGGTTGCCGGCCACCAGGAACAGGTCCCACTCAAAATCCATGGCACCGTGCTCGTCGCCGCTTTCGCGCCAGCGCAGGATCTGCCCGTAGACGTTCTTCTCGCGCGGGTTGGGGCCGCCGACCGGCTGGCCGTCGTCGCCGCGTTTGATGTTGTTGGTCAGGGTGCAATAGACCTGGCCATCCTTGGGGCTGACCACGATCCACTCGGGGCGGTCCATGCGTGTGGCCTGCATGGCACTGGCGGCGAGCCGTGCGTGAATCAACACTTCGGCCTGGCTGGCGAAGCCCTTGCTGGCGTCCAGACCGTTCTTGCCATGGGTCAGCTCCACCCACTGGCCATGCCCCTTGGGACGATCCGGGTTGCCGTCGCCGTTGTCGAAACGGGCGACGTACAACGTGCCGTGGTCGAGCAGGTCACGGTTGGCCTTGGGGTTGTGGTGGTCGATGCGGTCGCGGCTGATGAACTTGTAGATAAACTCGCCACGCTCGTCATCGCCCATGTACACCACCGCGCGACCATCGCGCGTTTCGGCCAGGGCCGCGTTCTCGTGCTTGAAGCGACCCAGCGCGGTGCGCTTGACCGGCATGGCGGTCGGGTCGAACGGGTCCACTTCCACGACCCAGCCGAAGCGGTTGAGTTCGTTGGGATTGCGCGCCATGTCGAAGCGCGGGTCGTGGGGGTGCCAGTTGATTTCCTTGCTCGCCGCGACCACCCCGTAGCGTTTCTGCGCGGGAGTGAACGCCAGGGTAGCGTCGGTGCTGCCGAAGCAGTCGGTGAAGTTTTCTTCGCACGTCAGGTAGGTGCCCCAGGGGGTCTTGCCGTTGGCGCAGTTCTGGAAGGTGCCATGCACCAGTTGCCCGGTGCTGTCGGCCGCAGTCTTGAGCAGGGCATCACCGGCCGCCGGGCCGCTGACGCGGATCGGCGTGTTGCCGTGAACGCGGCGGTTGTATTGTGAGCCCTGGACGAAATGCCAGTGGCCGCCCTTGCGCTGGATCTCGATCACCGACAGGCCTTCGCAGGCCAGGGCCTTGCGCACTTCTTCGGCTGACTGCGGGCTGCCGCCGTGGGCATACAAATAGCGGTAGTTGGTGTATTCGTTGTTGATTGCCATCAACGCGCGATTGGCGTCGTTGGGGAAGGGGAACAGACTCATGCCGTCGTTGTTGTCACCGAACTGCACTTCCTGGGCCTCGGCGCTGCCGTTGCCGCTGGGATCGAAGGCCGGGCCACCGGCCTGCAGTGGCTGCCCCCAGCTGATCAGCACACTGGCCTGGTAGCCGGGCGGCAGGCTGATGGTATCGCTGGTGGCCGCGGCAATACCGGTAAAGCCCAGCAATGCGCTGTTGCCGGCGCTGACCGCGTTGGCCATGGCCGTGCGGGTCAGCAGGTTGCCGCCCAGGAACATCGCGGCACCGCACAGGGCGCCAGCGCCGATGAAGCGGCGACGGCTCAGGCCGGTGATCTTTTCCAGGTCGGTGGCTTGGTGTTCTTCTAACAGGCTCATGGTGATCTCCCTTCAGGTCAGCGAGTACCTTAAGGAGGGATTGTGACGAACAGATTGCAGGCCGTGGCTTAATCCTCGCACAGGCTCACTGCGCCACCTGGCCAACATCCAGCGCCTTGGGCAGCAGCTTGTTCTGGTAGAACAGGTCGGCAGTCGCCTGCTGGGTCTGGATCACGGCGTTATCCACAGGCCGTACGGGGGAGGGTGGGCGGTTGTCCACATAACGCTCGACCACTGACTCCGGCAGCCCCATGGACTGGGCCAGCACTGCGATGCTCTGTGCATGCTCGGTGCGAGTCAGTGCCTCCGCGCTGCTGAGTTGGTCCAGCAGGTTGTGGATGAACTCGCCGTTGGCCTGGGCATAGGCACGCCGTGCGGTGTAGATCGGTCCGCCCAGACCCAGGCCGCTGCCATCGGCCAACAGCCGCGCATGACCCTGGTTCAGGGCCAGCGACGAGTAGGGTTCCCAGATGGCCCAGGCGTCGACACTGCCTTGTTCGAAGGCCGCCCGAGCGTCGGCCGGGCTCAGGTACACCGGCTGAATGTCCCGATAGCTCAGGCCAGCCTTGTTCAGCGCCCGCAGGATCAAGTTGTGCGAACTGGAGCCTTTCTGAAAGGCGACCTTCTTGCCTTTGAGGTCGGCGACCTGAGCGAACGTACTGGTGTCCCTGACCAGCAAGGTCTCGGCCTGGGGCTTGGCCGGCTCGGCACCGATGTACACAAGGTCCGCGCCCGCTGCCTGTGCGAACAGCGGCGGGATATCGCCCGTGGCCGCTACATCGAGGCTGCCGATGTTCAAGGCCTCGAGCATCTGCGGGCCCGCGGGAAATTCGATCCACTGGACCTGGGTCTGCCCGAAACGTTTTTCCAGCAGGCCATGCTGCTTGGCCAGGACCAGGGCAATCGAGCCCTTCTGATAGCCGATGCGCAGCGCCGCCGGATCGGCCAGAGCGGCGCCAGCCAGGCCCAGCAAGGCCAGCACGGCGCCCACGCGAGCGAGTGTCTTCATGTGATCGATCCCTTATTGCGCAGTCGAGGGTTTTTCCCAGAGGTTGATGCCGCCTTCCACCGCATGGCGGTCGATCTCGGCCAGTTCCTCGGCGCTGAAGCTGAGGTTGTCCAGTGCGCCGACGTTTTCGATGATCTGCTCGGGACGGCTGGCGCCGATCAGGGCGCTGGTCACGCGGCTGTCGCGCAGGGTCCAGGCCAGGGCCAATTGCGCCAGGCTCTGGCCGCGGCGACGGGCGATTTCGTTGAGTGCGCGAACGTGGGTCAGGTTGGCCTCGCTCAAATGCCCAGGCAGCAAAGAGCCGCCGCCGGGACGGTTGACCCGCGCATCAGCCGGCACGCCTTGCAGGTACTTGTCGGTGAGCAGCCCTTGCGCCAGCGGCGTGAAGGCAATGACACCGGCGCCTAGTTCGTCGGTGACCTGCAGCAGGTCGTTCTCCACCCAGCGGTTGAGTAGGTTGTAGGCAGGCTGGTGGATCAGCAGCGGCACCTTCCACTCCTTGAGCAGGGCGGCGATCTCACGGGTCTTGACCCCGGAGTACGAGGAAATGCCGATGTACAGCGCCTTGCCCTGTTGCACCGCCGTGGCCAGGGCGCTGGCGGTTTCCTCCAGCGGCGTGTCGGGGGCGAAGCGGTGCGAGTAGAAGATATCCACATAGTCCAGGCCCAGCCGTTGCAGGCTCTGGTCCAGGCTGGCCAGGATGTACTTGCGCGAGCCGCCGCCCTGGCCGTACGGGCCGGGCCACATGTCCCAACCGGCTTTGCTGGAGATGATCAGCTCGTCACGGTAGTGCTTGAAGTCCTCGCGCAGAAGACGGCCAAAATTGATCTCGGCACTGCCATAGGGCGGGCCGTAGTTATTGGCCAGGTCGAAGTGGTTGATGCCCAGATCGAAGGCGGTGCGCAACAAACTGCGCTGGGTGTCGATCGGGGTGCTGTCGCCAAAGTTGTGCCACAACCCCAGGGACAGTGCTGGCAACACCAGGCCGCTACGGCCGACACGGCGGTAGGGCAGGCGCTGGTAGCGATGTTCGGCAGCGATGTAGGTCATGGAAAGCCTCGCTTCAAGGTATGTCGAAGGGCGCCCGATCAGCGCCCATTGATTTCGGGCAGGCCCAGATGCTCACGCAACGTGGTGCCTGTGTAGTGGGTGCGGAACAGGCCGCGGCGTTGCAATTCGGGCACCACCTGGCGTGCGAAGTCCTCGAGCCCGCCGGGCAGATGCGGCACCAACACGTTGAAACCATCGGCGGCGCCGTTCTGGAACCATAGCTGCAATTGGTCGGCGATCTGCGAGGGGGTGCCGATCAGGTTGAAATGCCCACGCCCCCCGGCGATTCGGCGACCCAGTTGCGCCAGGTTGAGATGCTCGCGCTCGGCCAGTTCGCTGAGCAGTTGCTGACGGCTGCGCTGGCCGCTGTCGGTCAGGGGCAGCTCGGGCAGCGGTCCGTCCAGCGGGTAGCCGGACAAGTCGAAGTTGCCCAGCATGCGGCCCAGCAGCGCAACCCCGACCTCGGGTTGCACCAGGTCCTGGAATGCTTCGAACTTGGCCTGCGCCAGGGCCTGGGTTTCACCGACCACGACGAACACCCCAGGCATGATCTTCAGCTCATCGGCGGCACGACCAAACGTGGCCGCGCGGTTCTTGAGGTCGGCGTAGAACGCTTGTGCGGCGGCCAATGAAGGCTGCGCGGTGAAGATCACATCGGCTGTCCGCGCCGCCAGGGCGCGGCCGGCTTCGGACGAACCGGCCTGCACCACCACCGGTCGCCCTTGCGGTGAGCGGGCGACGTTGAGGGGGCCCTTGACCTTGAAGTGCTCGCCGACATGGTTCAGCTCGCGGCGCCCGGCCGGGTCGTAGTATTGGCCGCTGGCCTTGTCGCGCACGAAGGCATCGGCGCTCCAGCTGTCCCAGAGCCCCGTGACCACCTGATGAAACTCCTGCGCCCGGCTGTAGCGCTCGGCGTGGCCGATGTGTTCGGCGCGGCCGAAGTTGCCGGCCTCGGCCGCGGCGTCCGAGGTCACCAGGTTCCAGCCGGCGCGGCCACCGGACAGATGATCCAGCGAGGCGAACTTGCGCGCCACGTGATAGGGCTCGTTGTAGCTGGTAGTGACCGTACTGATCAGACCGATGCGTTCGGTGACAACGCTCAGGGCCGAGAGCAGGGTCAATGGTTCGAAATGGTCGGAGCGGGCCATATGGCTGGCGCTGTCGCCGGTGGCTGCCGCTACGCTGTCGGCCAGGAACAGGGTGTCGAAGCAAGCCGCCTCGGCCACCTGCGCCAGGTGCTGGTAATGCTGGAAATCGAGCCCGGCATCGGCCGGCACCTGGGGATGGCGCCAGGCAGCCACGTGGTGCCCGGTGGCCATCAGAAAGGCACCCAGTTTCATCTGTCTGGCGCTCATGTCAGAAATCCTTGCGCAGTTGCACGCCGAAGTAGCGCTCGTCATCACGAGGCACGGCGCGGTAGATATAGCCGCTGCCACTGGCCAGCATCGGCGAGTAGGACTTGTCGGCCAGGTTCTTGCCCAGCAGCGCGACACGCCAGCCATTGGTGTAGTCGGCCAAGGCGATGCTGGCATTCCAGATGCCATAGGCACCTTGCTTGGTGTCCGGGTTCTGGCTGATGTCGTACTGCACTTCACTCTGCCAGCTGTAATCGGTCCCCAGCTCCACATCCAGGCCATTGGCCAATGGAATGCTGTAGTCGGCGCGCACGTAGCTCTTCCAGTCGGGGCTGTAGGGCAGGGTCTTGCCGTCGACGTTGCAGGAAGCGGCCGCGCCGGCCGGGCAACTGAACTGATCGATGCGCGCACGGGTGTAGGCCAGTGCGCCGGACAGCTTGAGGTTCTGTGTGGCCTGCAGGGCGTAGTCCAGCTCGACGCCCTCGGTGCTGACGCTGCCGGCGTTGATCAGTCGCGTCACCACCTGGTTGGCCACGGTGTCGAAGAAGTTCGCCTGGTAGTTGTCGTACTCGCTGTGAAAGACCGCCACGTTGGTGGTCAGGCGGTTGTCCCAGGCGCTGGCCTTGATCCCCGCTTCCCAGGTGTTAGAGGTTTCCGGCTTGAGCGCGTCGGTGTCGCGCGGCTGCATGTTGAAGAACACGTTGTAGGCGGGGCCTTTGTACCCGCGTGAATAGGTGACATAAGCCATGACGTCGTCACTGAGGTCGTACTGCACGCCCAGTCGTCCGGACCAGCCATCCTCATCCACCGAGCCTGAGCTGCGGGTGCCCGGCTGGATGCCGCTGACGGTGGTGGCCGAGGTCGACACGCGACGGTGATCGTATTCCAGGTCGTCGTGGGTCCAGCGCAGACCGGCGATGCCGCGCAGCCGCGAGGTGAAGTTGAGGGTGGTCTCACCGAAGGCCGAGTAGCTGTCGCTGGTGGTGGTGTAGTCGGCCACGCCGCGCTGGCTGCCGGTCGGTGTCACCAAAGTGCGGCGGTAGGTTTCGTCGTCCTTGCCGTGCATGTAGAACAGCCCGCCGACGTACTCCACGAACTCACCCTTGGGCGAGGCCAGGCGGACTTCCTGTGAGTACTGGTCGTAGCTCAGGTCGCCTTTGTCTTCCGTGCCGGGGAAGGCGCTGGTGATGGTCGCCAGGCGATCGCCGTCCTGCCATTGGGTGTTGTCCCAGCCGCGCCAGGCGGTGATCGAGGTCAGGGTGTAGTCGCCCAGGTTCCAGTCCAACTGGGCCGACAGACCCTTGTTGATGTCCTCGACATGGCTGCGGTAGTCGCTGGCGATATCACGGCTGTGGCCGCTGGCCGAGACTGGCGCCAGGGCGCCCGCGAACGCGGGAGTCAGTGCCTTGCTGACGACGCCATTGGGCGCGTCGTCGTGGCTCTGCATGTAGTCGGCGGCCAAGGTAAGCGTGAGGTCGTCATTGGGGGTGAACTCGAGCTTCCCCCGCACGCCCTTGCGGTTGTAGCCATTGACTTCGTGACCATTGGCGCGGTTGTCGACGTTGCCGTCGTAGCTGCCGAACAGCGTGGTCAGCGAGCCCTTGAGGGTGTCGGGGATCAGGCTGCCACCGATGCCGAAGCGGGTGCGGCTTTCGTTGCCGCTGTAGTACGACTGGTCGATGTAGCCGTGGGTCGCTTCGGTGGGCGCCTTGGTCACGATGTTCAACACGCCGGCCGAGGCGTTCTTGCCGAACAGCGTGCCTTGCGGGCCGCGCAGCACTTCGATGCGTTCCAGATCCAACAGGTCCAGGGTGGCCTGGCCGGGGCGCCCGTACACCACGCCATCGATGACCGTGGCCACGGTGGGCTCCACGCCGGGTGAGGTGGAAATGGTGCCCACCCCACGGATGAACAGCGAGGTGTCCTTGTTCGAGGCGCCGGTGCGGAAATTCAGGCTGGGCACCTGTTGCACGATGCTCGCAACGCCGTTGCGGTTGTCCCGTTCCAGCTGCTCGCCGTCGACCACCGACACCGCCACCGGCACTTTCTGCAGCGACTCGGCGCGCCTCGTGGCCGTGACCGTGACGGCCTGCAGGCTGACCGACTCTTCATCGCCCTGAGCGGCAAAGGTGGGCATTGCGCCCAGGGCGATGGCCGCAGCGACGGCCTGGGACAATACGGAAGTCTTGATTGCGAAAGATTGACGCTGTGGCATGGCGGGTCGCTCGAACAGGGGCTGGACATTGTTTTGATTGGCGCAGCATTCGCTCGAGCGAGTAGCAGACAGGTCAGCTGGTTAGCGCTAACATGGCGAATAGTGGCGATGAACGCTTATACGGTCAAATACCGTAATTTCTACCGTTTATGGTTATTAGTTATTAGAGGCAGGCAGATGACCGATCCCAAGCATCAGCGCAAGCGCCGTGGTGCTGGCCGCGTGACACTGGCCAGTGTGGCCACCCACGCGGGGGTCTCTGCCATGACCGTATCGCGGTATTTAAATCGACCGGACCTGGTATCGGACGAGCATCGGCAGCGCATCGCCCAGGCGGTGACGGAGCTGGGTTATGTTCCCAATCTGGTGGCCGGAGGGCTGGCGTCGGCGCGGGGCAAGATCGTCGGCATGGTCATTCCGAACATTTCCGGGCCGATCTTCGCCCATACCATTCAAGGCTTCAGCGATACCTTGAGCAGGCATGGCTACCAAGTGCTGCTGGCGTCCAGCTATTTCAGCGCCGAGCAGGAGGAGAACGCTGTGCGTGCCTTCCTTGGCTGGTCGCCTGCGGCTTTGGTGCTGAGTAGCCACTTCCACAGCGTCGGCACCGAGAAGATGTTGGCCCAAGCGCAGATACCGCTGGTGGAAACCTGGGACTATCAACCCGAACGCGCGCCGATGCAGGTCGGCTTCTCGCATGCTCAGGTGGGCGTCACTTCGGTGCGCTATCTGTACGGCGAAGGCTACCGGCGCATCGCCTTCGTCCAGAACAGCGCAGCGGGCGACTTGAGTGCACTCGAGCGTCGAGACGGCTATGCCGCGACGCTGGCCGAGCTGGGCCTGGAACCCCAGGTGTTCGCTCCCGATCCCTCCTTGGCGCCTTTCGAAGCCGGCAAACAGGCCCTGCATGCCCTGATGGCGAGCCCGACCCCTCCGGATGCGATCATCTTCGCCAACGACAACCTGGCCGCCGGCGGCTTGCTGGCGGCCCAGCGCGCCGGGCTGCGCATTCCACAGGATTGCGCGGTGATGGGCTTCGGCGACTACCCCTTCGCCGAAATGCTACTGCCCAGCCTGACCACCATCAGGCCGCCTGCGCTGCAGATTGGCGTGCTGGCAGCGACTCGTGTCCTGCAAAGCCTGGGCATCATCGAGGGCGAGCCGCCGCATCTGGAGCTGCTCGACTGCGAACTGGTGGCGCGGGAGAGCAGTTGATACGCAAAGCGGCCTTCGACTTCGCACCTGCGTTTGAAAATGACACACAAGAATGCATTAGCTAACACGTCGGGCTAGGCTAGACTTGACATGCATCGCATGGTTTTGCCTTGCACAGATCGTTTGTCCTGCCAAGGGAGTCGCCACCAATGGCCATCCACAACATTCACGACGCCAAGAGCAATCTGTCGCGCTTGCTCGAACAAGCCGCAGCCGGTGAAGTGGTGGTCATCGCCAAGGCCGGCAAGCCCATTGCCAAGCTGGTGGCCTATGATGCGCCAGAGCCGCGCGAAGCAAAGCGTATCGGTTTCATGCTTGATCTTGTGGTTCCGGAAGACTTTGATGAGCTCGACAATGAGGTCACCAATCTCTTCGAGGGCAAGGTGTGAAGTTACTGCTCGACACGCATATCCTGATCTGGGTCGCCAAGGACAGCCCAATGCTTTCCTCAAAAGCTCGATCCTTGATCGCCAATCTGGATCACGAGGTTTACTTCAGCGCGGCAAGCCTATGGGAAGTGGCTATCAAAAACGGCCTCAGCCGCAGCGGCATAGTGATCGATACGGTGGGTCTGCGCCGTCAGCTATTGCTCAATGGCTACCACGAACTGCCGATCACGGCAGCCCATGGCATGGCCGTTGAAAAGCTGCCGCCCATTCACCGCGATCCATTCGACCGCCTGCTGTTTGCCCAAGCCACTCTGGAAAGCATGCAGCTACTGACGGCCGACGCACTGTTGAGTCAATACGGCGCACCCGCGTTGCAGGTTTGAGCCTTGCTACCCAAGAAGCTCGATATGCAGATATTCGGCCACGCTCTGTGCGCTGGCGTTCTTCAGGTAGGGCACGCGACCCAGGCAAGGGGCCGGCAGGCGTTCGGCCAGGGTGGCGAGGTTGTCTTCCAGGCGTGAGGTTTTCGGTTCGATGATGTTGGCCACCCAGCCGGCCAGTTGCAGGCCGTCGCGGGCGATGGCTTCCGCGCTCAGCAGCGCATGGCTGATAGCGCCAAGGCGCACGCCCACCACCAGAATCACCGGCAGCTTCAAGGCAATGGCCAGGTCCGACAGATTGGCCTGGTCGGACAGCGGCACGCGCCAGCCACCAGCGCCTTCGATCAGGGTGAAGTCGGCCTGCCGGGCCAGCACCTCACGCATGGGGGCCAAGAGCGAGCCAACGGTGAGGGCCACGCCGGCCTCGCGGGCGGCGATGTGGGGTGCGATTGCGGGTTCGAAGGCGACCGGGTTGATCTGCGCGTACTCAAGCTTGAGCGAGCTCTGGGCCATCAAGGCCAACGCGTCGCTGTTGCGCAGGCCCTTGGGGGTCACCTCGCAACCCGAGGCAACGGGCTTTGCGCCCAGGGTGCTCAGGCCCTTGAGGCTGGCAGCGTGCAGCAGGCCGGCGGCCACGGTGGTCTTGCCGATGTCCGTGTCCGTACCGGCGATGAAATAGGCGCTCATCAGGATTGTCCTTGCTCGACGGGTTTGCGTAGCACAGCGTAGACCACCTGGTAAGTGGCTGGCAGCCCCTGGGGTGCACGAAAAGCTTCATAGGCCTGCAGCAGACCGAGCATGCGCGCGCGGCCGGTCAGGCCGTCGGGGCGACCGGGGTTGAGGTTGTGCGCGCCCAAGGCCTTGAGCTCATGGGTCAGGCCGCGCACGTCGGCGTAGTGCAGCACATGGGGCACGTTATCCAGGCCCAGCACCTCCAGGCCGCTGTCCGCACACAGGCGCTGGTAGTCGGAGAACTCACGGAAACGGTTGACGTGCACTCGGCCATCCACCGCTCGCCAGCTTTGCCGCAGCTCGTGCAGCGTGCCCGCGCACAGGCTGGCAAAGGCCAGCACGCCGCCGGGCTGCAAGGTTCTGCGAGCCTCGGCGAGCACTGCGGCGAAGTCGCTGCACCATTGCACCGCCAGGCTGGAATAGATCAGACCACAGCTGCCGTCGCGCAACGGCAGCTGCTCGGCATCGCCAGCCACATGCCAAGTGGCACCACCCTGTACCCGCGCGTGGCTGAGCATGCCTTCGGCGATGTCCAGCGCCACACCGACGCCGCTTGGAAAACGCTGGGCCAGAACACGGCTGAAGTAGCCGGTGCCGCTGCCCAGGTCGAGCCATTGCCAGGGTTGCAGGCCGTCTGGCAGTCGAGTGAGCAATGAGTGACCCACGTCCCGCTGCAATTGCGCGACGCTGTCATAGCTCGCCGCCGCCTTGGAGAACGACGCCGCCACCAGCCGCTTTTCCGGCAACCCGAGCGCAGTCTCCCGCCTCACCTCACCCCCTGTAGCAGCGGCGCAAGCCGCGTCATCTGCTACCTCAACGCCTGCGCCAAGCACAATCCCGTTCCTCTCACTCATGCACAAAGGCCCCAATTGCACCGGTGACCCTATCCGGGTCTTCCAGCATGAACCCATGGCTGGCCCGCTCGACCACGCCGAACTGGGCCTCCGGCACCAGCTTGCGCAATGCACTCACTGCCCCGACGGGCACCAGCGAATCGCTCCCGGCAAACAGGTGCAGTTGCGGCCCGGCAAACGCCTGCAACGCGGCACGAGTATCCAGCTCCGCGAGCACGTGCAGGCCCTCGACCAACGTCTGTATCGAAGCCGGCTCAGCAACCGCCAGTCGCCGAGAAAGCCCGCGCGGATCAGCAGCGCCTTGCGCACAGAACGACGCGAAGCGCTTCAGCAGGGTTTTCGGATCCGCCTCGCAAGCGGCCAGAAACGCTTCGAACGTCTCAGCGGGCATTGCATCCGGCCAGTCGGCGCGGGCCACGAAACAAGCGTTGCTGGCCAGGGTCAACAGGCCGGGGCAGCGTTCACCCCGGCGCGCCGCGAGCTCGGCGGCAAGCATGCCCCCCAGCGACCAGCCACCCAGCCAGACACCGTCCGGCACGCATGCGTCGAGCGCATCCAGCCAACCAGATAGCCCCGCCGAGTCTGGCGTGGGCAAGGGTTCGATCTGCACCGGCACGGGTTCAGCGAGCTGCTGCAGCGCAGCGACCAACGGCTCCAGGGCACCGGTGCCCAAGCCCCAGCCGGGCAGCAGGATCAGACGATCAGACATGTTCGGCTCCCAGCAGCGGGTAGCATTCAGCCAGCGCATTGAGCAATTGCTGGACCTGGGCACTGCTGTGCGCTGCCGAAAGCGTCACCCGCAACCGCGCACTGCCGGCAGGCACGGTCGGTGGGCGTATGGCCGTGACCAGCAATCCGCGCTCGCGCAACAGCTGCGACAAGCGAACGGCACGGCCGGCATCGCCGACCAGAATCGGCTGAATGGGC
Organism: Pseudomonas sp. RIT-PI-a; assembly: GCF_001187875.1. Classification (NCBI taxonomy): domain Bacteria; kingdom Pseudomonadati; phylum Pseudomonadota; class Gammaproteobacteria; order Pseudomonadales; family Pseudomonadaceae; genus Pseudomonas; species Pseudomonas sp. RIT-PI-a. The sequence continues at coordinate 186,502 of NZ_LGIR01000032.1, read as the reverse complement.
GTGAAACTGTCCATCAAGGTCAGGCCCAACTGGGCAGCGCCGTATCGAAACTGGGTGATCAGGCTCGCCAGGTGCTCGCGTCGCCAGTGTTCGCTGCGCAGCAGTTGCAGGCTGCGCAAGGTGGCGCAGGCCAGCGCCGGTGGCTGGCTGGTCGTGTAGATGTAGGGCCGAGCGAACTGCACCAGGGTCTCGATCAGTTCCTCGCTGCCCGCCACGAACGCGCCTGCGGTGCCAAAGCCCTTGCCCAGGGTACCGACCAGCACTTGCACATCGTCCATTCCCAGCCCGAAATGCTCGACGATACCGCCGCCGGTAGCGCCCAGGGCACCGAACCCGTGGGCGTCGTCGACCAGCAGCCAGGCGCCCTTGGCCCGCGCAACGGCTGCCAGTCGTGGCAGCTCGGCGAGGTCGCCGTCCATGCTGAACACACCATCGGTCACCACCAGCGTGTTGCCGACGGCTTTGGCCAGACGTGTTTCCAGGCTGGCGGCATCGTTGTGCAGGTAACGGCTGAAGCGCGCGCCGCTGAGCAGCCCGGCGTCCAGCAGCGAGGCGTGGTTGAGACGGTCCTGCAACACGCTATCGCCTTGTCCCACCAAGGCAGTGACCGCCCCCAGATTGGCCATGTAGCCGGTGGAGAACAGCAGCGCCCGCGGGCGCCCGGTGAATTCAGCCAGGGCTTCTTCCAGCGCATGGTGAGGGCTGCTGTGGCCAACCACCAGATGGGACGCGCCGCCCCCCACGCCCCAGCGCTCGGCGCCCTCGCGCCAAGCCTTGATCACGTCGGGATGGTTGGCCAGACCCAGGTAGTCGTTGCTGCAGAAGGCCAGCAGCGGTTGGCCATCGACCACCACGCGCGGCCCTTGCGGGCTTTGCAGCAATGGACGCTGACGATAGAGGTCGGCGGCGCGGCGCTCGGCCAGGCGCGCGCTGAGGTCGAAGGGCATGCAGGCCTCGAATGGCAGTGGGTGAACGCCGGCCGCTTGGGCCGGCGCAGGGTCAGGCGGAGGCAGCGTCGTAGAACAGGTCGCTGCTCTTCTGTTCGACCAGGGCTTGTTCGATGGCCGCTTGATGGACTTCGTCAGCGTGTTCTTCGCGCGCTTCTGGGGCGATCCCGAGGCGGGCGAACAACTGCATGTCCTTGTCCGCCTGCGGGTTGGCGGTGGTCAGCAGCTTGTCGCCGTAGAAGATCGAGTTGGCCCCGGCCAGGAAGGCCAGTGCCTGCATCTGCTCGTTCATCGCCTCACGCCCGGCGGACAGACGCACGTGGGATTGCGGCATGAGAATGCGCGCCACGGCCAGCATGCGGATGAAGTCGAACGGATCGATATCTTCGGCGTTCGCGAGCGGGGTGCCGGCGACCTTCACCAGCATGTTGATCGGCACCGACTCGGGATGCTCCGGCAGGTTGGCCAACTGAATCAGCAGCCCGGCGCGGTCGTCCAGCGACTCGCCCATGCCCAGAATGCCGCCCGAGCAGATCTTCATGCCGGCGTCGCGCACGTGGGCCAGGGTCTGCAGGCGCTCGCTGTAGGTGCGGGTGGTGATGATGCTGCCGTAGAACTCCGGCGAGGTGTCCAGGTTGTGGTTGTAGTAGTCCAGCCCGGCCTGGGCCAGGGCCCTGGTCTGATCTTCGTCCAGCCGGCCCAGGGTCATGCAGGTTTCCAGGCCCATGGCCTTGACCCCGGCAACCATCTGCAACACATACGGCATGTCCTTGGCCGAGGGGTGCTTCCAGGCCGCGCCCATGCAGAATCGCGTCGAACCGATCGCTTTGGCGCGGGCGGCTTCTTCGAGCACCTTCTGCACTTCCATCAGCTTTTCTTTTTCCAGTCCGGTGTTGTAGTGCCCCGACTGCGGACAGTATTTGCAGTCCTCAGGGCAGGCGCCGGTCTTGATCGACAGCAGGGTCGAGACCTGGACCCGATTGGGGTCGAAATGCGCGCGATGCACGCTTTGCGCCTGAAACAGCAGGTCATTGAAAGGCTGCACGAACAGCGCCTTGACCTCGGCCAGGGTCCAGTCGTGACGAACGGTTGCAGTTGTACTGGCGCTCATCGGCGGTTCCTTGTTTATGCTCGGTCAGGCGCAAGGACGCAGGATTGTCCATGGGCGCAACGTGGCTATTGAGTCGAATGCGGGCATGATTAAGGAAGCGCCATGCACTGTCAACCTGCTACAAATACCTCGGTTTACAAGTGGATAAAAAATGATCAGGTTTGTCTGTTGTGTGACGGCGCGTCGGGTAACCCCTATGCCCTCTGCGAGGCCTGTGAGTGCGATCTGCCTTGGCTGGATGAGCAATGCACGGTGTGTGCGCTGCCGCTTGCCATGAGTGGATTCACCTGCGCCCCGTGTCGGCGCCGCCCGCCCGCCTTCGAGAAGGTGGAAACCCCCTGGCATTACGGTTTCCCCGTCGACAGCCTGATAACGCGTTTCAAGCACAACAGCCAGTGGCCCTACGGACGCCTGCTGGCAGAGTTGACCAGCCACTGGCTCGACCACCGTTTCAACGAGGATCTGCCTCGCCCGCAATTGCTGATTCCGGTGCCCATGGGCCGCAAACGCCTGCGCAAGCGCGGTTTCAACCAGGCTGAAATGCTCGCTGGCTGGCTGTCCAGGGCGCTGCATATCGACTGCGATTCGACCCTCGTTCAGCGCGCGCTCGAAACACGAGCCCAGCAGGAACTGGGTGCCAAGGCGCGGCTGCACAATCTGCAACACGCTTTTTCCGTGATACCTGACGCGAGGCTGGAAGGGCTGCACGTGGCCCTGGTCGACGACGTGATCACTACTGGCGCCACTGCCCAGGCCTTGGCGGTGCTGCTGCGCAAGGCCGGCGCCGCGCGCGTGGACGTCTACTGTCTGGCGCGCACGGCCAAGGCCGAGTAGCCTTGAACCATGACCTTGTCCCCTTTGCTGGCCCAACACATCGCGCGTCGTCCGCAACGCATCGAGCTGCTGCGGCATATTGCCGAGCAGGGTTCGATCACCCGCGCCGCCAAGGCCGCCGGCCTGAGCTACAAAGGCGCCTGGGACGCCATCGACGAACTCAACAACCTGGCTCACACGCCCCTGGTCGAGCGCGTCGTGGGCGGCAAGGGCGGCGGGGGCGCCCGACTGTCCGAGGAAGGGCAACGCATGCTGCGCCTCTACCAGAAACTTCAAGCGCTGCAGGCGCAGGTCCTCGAAGCCGCCGAAGACGCCAACGACCTGGACCTGCTCGGCCGACTGATGCTGCGCACCAGTGCGCGCAACCAGTTGCATGGCCGCGTGAGTGCCATCGAGGCGCAAGGTCGCAACGACCACATCACCCTGGATCTTGGCGCAGGGCTGAACTTGCGTGCCCAGATCACCCACGACAGCACTCAAATCCTGTCGCTGGCCCCGGGCGCCGGGGTGGTGGCCTTGATCAAGGCCGGTTGGCTCTGCGTGTTGCCGGTGGATGTCGCCGGTGTCCCCGGTCACAACTGCCTGCAAGGGCTCCTGGAGCAGGTTCTGCTCCAGGACCAGGGGCCCTGTGAAATGCGCATCGGGCTGGCCAATGGGCAGACCCTCTGCGCACTGTCTCCGCTCGGACCGGTCCGAGAGGGCGAGCCGGTCAATGTCTGGTTCGATCCTGCCAACGTGCTGCTCGGCACGCCGCTCTAACCCGTACGCTACCCGCTGAATACCTCGCTGTACCCGTTTCTGCAGACCGGATGCGCGCTGCTACTGGCAGGCGCGATGCCGTCGACCGGCGCCGGGCGGGTATTGACTTTGCCCAGGCGTAAACGTATGTTTCAAACACCCGTTTGATAGCGACAACCTGTCGCAGGTCGAACCCACCGGAGTTCAGCAGAGGTTTATCGCTATGTCTGATTACAAGGCCCCCTTGCGTGATATTCGCTTCGTCCGCGACGAGCTGCTCGGCTACGAAGCGCACTATCAAAGCCTGCCCGGTTGCCAGGACGCAACGCCGGACATGGTCGATGCCATCCTCGAAGAAGGCGCCAAGTTCTGTGAACAGGTACTGGCACCGCTGAACCGCGTGGGTGACATCGAAGGCTGCACCTGGAGCGAGGACGGCGTGAAGACGCCAACCGGTTTCAAGGAAGCCTACAAGCAGTTCGTCGAAGGCGGCTGGCCGAGTCTGGCCCATGACGTCGAGCACGGCGGCCAGGGCCTGCCCGAATCCCTGGGGCTTGCGGTCAGCGAGATGATCGGCAGTGCCAACTGGTCCTGGGGCATGTATCCCGGCCTGTCCCATGGCGCGATGAACACCATTTCCGCCCACGGAACCCCCGAGCAGCAGGAGGCCTACCTGACCAAGCTGGTGTCCGGCGAGTGGACCGGCACCATGTGCCTGACCGAGCCGCACTGCGGCACCGATCTGGGCATGCTGCGCACCAAGGCCGAACCCCAGGCCGACGGCAGCTATGCGATCAGCGGCACGAAGATCTTCATTTCTGCCGGCGAACACGACATGGCCGACAACATCGTGCACATCGTCCTGGCACGCCTGCCCGATGCGCCGGCCGGCACCAAAGGCATCTCGCTGTTCATCGTGCCCAAGTTCCTGTCCAACGCAGACGGTTCGATCGGCACGCGCAATGCGGTGAGCTGTGGCTCGCTGGAACACAAGATGGGCATCCACGGCAACGCCACCTGCGTGATGAACTTCGACAGCGCCACCGGCTACCTCATCGGCCCTGCCAACAAGGGCCTCAACTGCATGTTCACCTTCATGAACACCGCGCGCCTGGGTACCGCTCTGCAGGGCCTGGCACACGCCGAAGTGGCGTTCCAGGGTGGTCTGCGCTATGCCCGCGACCGCTTGCAGATGCGCTCGCTCACCGGCCCCAAGGCGCCGGAGAAGGCCGCCGACCCGATCATCGTGCACCCGGACGTGCGCCGTATGCTGCTGACCATCAAGGCCTTCGCCGAAGGCACGCGTGCCATGGTCTATTTCACCGCCAAGCTGGTGGACGTGCTCAAGTTCAGCCAGGACGAGGAAGAGCGCAAACGTGCCGATGCCCTGCTGGCGTTCATGACCCCGATCGCCAAGGCGTTCATGACCGAAGTGGGCTTCGAGGCCGCCAACCACGGCGTGCAGATCTACGGTGGACACGGCTTCATCGCCGAGTGGGGCATGGAGCAGAACGTACGCGACAGCCGCATTTCCATGCTGTACGAAGGCACCACAGGTATCCAGGCGCTCGACCTGCTGGGCCGCAAGGTGCTCATGACCCAGGGCGAGGCGCTCAAGGGCTTCACCCGCATCGTGCACAAGTTCTGCCAGGCCAACGAAGGCAACGAAGCGGTTGCCGAGTTCGTCACACCCTTGGCGCAGTTGAACAAGGAGTGGGGCGAGTTGACCATGAAGGTCGGCATGGCCGCCATGAAGGACCGTGAAGAAGTCGGCGCCGCCTCGGTCGACTACGTGATGTATTCGGGTTACGCCTGCCTGGCCTACTTCTGGGCCGACATGGCTCGCGTGGCGGCGCAGAAACTGGCCGAAGGTCATGGCGATGCGGCGTTCTACACGGCCAAGCTGCAGACTGCGCGCTTCTACTTCCAGCGCATCCTGCCGCGCACCCGCACTCACGTTGCCGCCATGCTGTCCGGCGCAGGCAACCTGATGGCCATGGACGAAGCGCACTTCGGCCTTTCCTACTGACAGGCCAACCAGCCTGCGGCGCGCGTTGACCCGAGCGCGCCGCCCGGCTTTCGAACTTCAGCCCTCGAATTCCTGCGAGTTAGCCATGGCGGACTACAAAGCTCCCTTGCGCGATATGCGCTTTGTTCTGAATGAAGTATTCGACGTCGCCAGCCACTGGGCGCAATTGCCGGGCCTGGCCGACAGCGTCGACGTGGAAACCATGGAGGCGATCCTCGAAGAGGCCGGCAAGGTCACGGCCCAGGCGATCGCACCGTTGAGCCGTGCGGCCGATGAAGAGGGCTGTCACTGGCGCGATACCGTGGTCACCACCCCGGCTGGATTCCTCCAGGCCTACCAGACCTATGCCGAGGGCGGCTGGGTCGGCGTCGGCGGCGAGCCCGCCCACGGTGGCATGGGCATGCCCAAGGTGATTTCGGCGCAGGTCGAGGAGATGGTCAACTCGGCCAGCCTGGCGTTCGGCCTGTACCCGATGCTGACGGCCGGTGCCTGCCTGTCCATCAACGCTCACGCCAGCGACGAGCTCAAACGGACCTACCTGCCCAGGATGTATGCGGGCACCTGGGCCGGCTCCATGTGCCTGACCGAAGCCCATGCAGGCACCGACCTCGGCCTGATCCGCACCCGCGCCGAACCGCAGGCCGACGGCAGCTACAAGGTCAGCGGGACGAAGATCTTCATCACCGGCGGCGAACACGACCTGACCGAGAACATCATTCACCTGGTGTTGGCCAAGCTTCCCGATGCGCCGCCCGGTCCCAAGGGCATCTCGTTGCTGCTGGTGCCCAAGTTCATGGTCGATGCCGACGGTAACCTGGGGGCGCGCAATGCCGTGTCGTGCGGTTCCATCGAACACAAGATGGGCATTCAGGCCTCGGCCACCTGCGTGATGAATTTCGACGGCGCCACCGGTTACCTGGTCGGCGAGGCGAACAAGGGCCTGGCGGCCATGTTCACCATGATGAATTACGAGCGCCTGGGTGTCGGTATCCAGGGTCTGGCGTCGGCCGAGCGCTCCTACCAGAACGCCGTGGAATATGCCCGCGACCGGCTGCAAAGTCGCTCACCTGCTGGTGCTGTGCAGCCCGACAAGATGGCCGACCCGATCATCGTCCACCCGGACGTGCGGCGCATGCTGCTGACCATGAAGGCCTGCAACGAAGGCGGGCGTGCCTTTTCCACCTACGTTGCGTTGCAACTGGACACGGCCAAGTACAGCGAAGATCCGGCCACGCGCAAGCGCGCCGAGGACATGGTCGCTTTGCTGACACCGGTGGCCAAGGCGTTCCTGACCGACCTGGGCCTGGAGACCACGGTGCATGGGCAGCAGATATTCGGCGGCCACGGCTATATCCGTGAATGGGGCCAGGAGCAGCTGGTCCGCGATGTGCGCATCACCCAGATCTACGAAGGCACCAACGGTATCCAGGCGCTGGACCTGATGGGGCGCAAGGTCGTGGGCAACGGCGGCGCGTTCTATCAGTTGTTCTCCGAGGAGGTACGGGCTTACGCGACCCAGGCCGAAGGCGCATTGCAGGAGTTCACCCAGCCGTTGATCCAGGCGTTGGACCGTCTGGATGCGCTGACGGCCGGGGTTCTGGACCGGGCCGGGAACGATCCGCGCGAGATTGGCGCGGCGTCCGTCGAGTACCTGCAGGCCTTTGGCTACACCGCCTATGCCTACATGTGGGCAAGGATGGCCGGCGCCGCGCTGGGCCGGCAGGACGAGGCGTTCTACGCCAGCAAGCTGGGCACGGCGCGGTTTTATTTCGCGCGTTTGCTGCCGCGGGTTCACTCGCTGGCGGCCGCCGTCGAGGCCGGCAGTGCGTCGCTGTTTCTACTGGATGAGGCGCAGTTCTGACGATGTAAGCTTTGGCTTACGTTACGCGACGTCTTTGAGCTATATCCGAGGATTGGATCCACGGTTAATCTTCTCTCCAAGGACGTTGCGCAGGATGCGCCTAGATATAACAGGGACACGTAGGATTTCTGCCAGGACGGCGGACGGAAATGGATGTCATGGGAAACAGTCTGCAAAACCCCGCTTCGGCGGGGTTTTCTTTTTTCCGCTCCCGAATATTCCCCGCATCACCGCCGGCCGCCAGACGCCGCACACCTGACACCCCGCATCCACGCCCGACGCTGCTCACACACCCCCTGTAGCAGCGGCGCAAGCCGCGTCACCGACGACGCGATTCACTTGACACCCCGCATCACCGCCCGACGCGGCTCGCGTCGCTGCTACAGGGTTGCCTAAGCCGTGTAGCAGCGTCGCGTCAGGTCATGGTTTCGCTGGCGGCTTGAGCAACGCTTCGGCGGCCTTGGCCAGGTCCGGTGGCAGGAAATCCTTGTCCGGGTTGTAGTCGGCCTTGAGGAAGCGCGTCAGGTCCTGCAGGTCGCCCGGGCTCAGGATGCCTGCCGCCTGCTTGAGGCGCAGGTTGTCCAGAATATAGTCGTAGCGGGTGTTGTTGTAGTCGCGCACCGAGCTGTACAGCTGACGCTGCGCGTCGAGCACGTCGACGATGTTGCGCGTCCCCACCTGATAGCCGATCTCGGTGGCCAGCACCGAACTCTGGTTGGAAATGATCGACTGCTTGCGCGCCTGCACCTGCTCGACATCGGTGTTGACCGCGCGGTGCAGGTTGCGGGTGTTCTCCACCACCTGCCGACGCAGGCTTTCGCGCTGCTGCTCGCTCTGCGTGAGCCGTGCGTAGGCTTCACGTACCTGCGAGCTGGTCAGGCCACCGCTGTAGATCGGAATGTTCAACTGCACGCCGATGCTGCGCTGCGACACATCGCTGCCATAGCTGACGCCCGGCAGGGTCGATGGGTTACTGAAACCCAGATTGTCGTTGTCGCCCTTCTGGTATTGCGCGACCGCATCCACCGTCGGCGCATGCCCGGCCTTGCGCTGGCGCAAGGTCTGCTCGGCGGCTTCCACGGCGTAGTTGCTGGCCAGCAGATCAAGGTTCTGCCGCGAAGCGGTATCGACCCAGGTACTGGCGTCATTGGGTATCGGCGCCAGCACGGGCAGGGTGTGAACGATGCCCTGGATCGAATTGTATTCGCGGTTGGTCAGCGTGATCAGGGCCTGGAACGCATCCTCCACCTGGCGCTGGGCGATGATCCGGTTGGCCCGGGCGGTGTCGTAGCTGGCCTGGGACTGCAGGGTGTCGGTCTTGTCGGAAAGACCGACGTTGAAGCGCTCCTGGGACTGATCGAGCTGGCGCCGGAATGCATTCTCCTCGGCGCGCGCGGTGGCCAGGTTGTCCTGGGCGCGCAGCACCGAGAAATAGGCCTGGGCACTTTGCAGAATCAGGTTCTGTTCGGTGGCTGACAACTGCACCGCCGCTTGCTCGTCGACCGCCTTGGCCGCCTTGAGCTGGAACCAGCGGTCGGCACGGAACAGCGGCTGGCTCAATTGCGCGCGGTAGGAATTGCCACTGCGGTTGTACACCGCCGAGGGCTGGTCCAGCGCCGTGCGGGTGTCGTTGATGTCGTAACCGGCCGACAGGTTGGGCAGCAAACCGGCGCGCGCCTGCGGCACGATTTCGCTTTGCGCGGCATAGTCGGCCCGCGAGGCGGCCAGGTCGGCGTTGTTCAGTACCGCTTCCTGATAGACGCTGACCAGATCGGTCATGCTCGCCAACGGTGCCTGCTGCGCCAGGGCCAGGCCTGGGATGGCACCGGACACGGCCAGGGCGAGGGCCGTTGCCGAGGGAAATCTACTGCGCAGCATGGGGCAATCCTTGGTCTGTAAGCTGGGTCTGGACATCAGCTGTGGAAAGAGGCTTGGGGCAGGGCGAGTGTAGAGCGCGGCGCGCCGCACAACAATCGGTCCGATGCAACGGCCACTATCAAGACCTGCAGGCGGGGGTGGCGTTCCACGTGCAGGGCGTCTATGCTGTGCACGTTCTTGTCGGGGTGCCTTGCTATGAGGCTGAGATCGGATAATCCGGATCCCGTTGAACCTGATCAGGTTAACGCCTGCGTAGGGAACAAGATTTCTCGTCTTTGCGGCGAGTCCTCTTGTGCTTCGTCCGAGGTCTCGCGCATTTCTGCACAGCACCTCGCGTACAAGCACAGCATCCGTTCACAGGGTGCATCCGTGCCTTTCAGGTTCGCTCCGACATTCCCTGCTGGATGCCGTCTGGAGAGCCTGTGATGAATACAAAAGCAAAAAACACCGTGCATTTGAGCGAATCGGCCCAAGTCGATTCAGGCTCCGTGCAGCCCTTCACCCGTTCGCGCAAGATCTATGTCCAGGGCTCGCGGGCAGACATCCGTGTGCCCATGCGTGAAATCAGCCTGGACGTCACACCGACCGACTTTTCCACCGGCAACAGCAGCGGTGAGATCAACCCGCCGGTGACCGTCTACGACACCTCCGGCCCCTACACCGACCCCAATGTCGTCATCGACGTGCGCAAGGGCCTGGCCGACGTGCGTTCGGCCTGGATCGACGACCGTGGCGACACCGAACGGCTGCCCGGCCTGAGTTCTCACTTCGGCCAGCAGCGCCTGAGCGACGACGAACTGACCAAACTTCGCTTCGCTCACGTGCGCAACCCGCGCCGGGCCAAGGCCGGCGCCAACGTCAGCCAGATGCACTACGCGCGTCAGGGCATCATCACCGCCGAAATGGAATACGTCGCCATCCGCGAGAACATGAAGCTGGCCGAGGCCCGCGCTGCCGGCCTGCTCAAGGATCAGCACAAGGGCCACAGCTTCGGCGCCAGCATTCCCAAGGAGATCACCGCCGAGTTCGTGCGTGAAGAAATCGCCCGTGGCCGCGCGATCATTCCGGCCAACATCAACCACACCGAACTCGAACCGATGATCATCGGCCGCAACTTCCTGGTGAAGATCAACGGCAACATCGGCAACAGCGCCCTGGGTTCCTCCATCGAGGAGGAAGTGGCCAAGCTCACCTGGGGCATCCGCTGGGGCTCGGACACGGTGATGGACCTGTCCACCGGCAAGCACATCCACGAAACTCGCGAGTGGATCATCCGCAACTCGCCCGTACCGATCGGTACCGTACCCATCTATCAGGCCCTGGAAAAAGTCGGCGGCGTGGCCGAAGACCTGACCTGGGAGCTGTTCCGCGACACCCTCATCGAGCAGGCCGAGCAGGGCGTGGACTACTTCACCATCCATGCCGGGGTTCTGTTGCGCTACGTCCCGTTGACCGCCAAGCGGGTCACCGGCATCGTCAGCCGCGGCGGGTCGATCATGGCCAAGTGGTGCCTGGCGCACCACAAGGAAAACTTCCTGTACACGCACTTCGACGAGATCTGCGAAATCATGAAGGCCTACGACGTCAGCTTCTCCCTGGGCGACGGTCTGCGTCCGGGCTCGATCGCCGACGCCAACGACGAAGCTCAGTTCGGGGAGCTGGAAACCCTCGGCGAGCTGACCAAGATCGCCTGGAAGCATGACGTGCAGTGCATGATCGAAGGTCCGGGGCACGTGCCGATGCAACTGATCAAGGAGAACATGGACAAGCAGCTGGAATGCTGCGACGAAGCGCCGTTCTACACCCTCGGCCCGTTGACTACCGACATTGCCCCAGGTTACGACCACATCACCTCGGGCATCGGTGCGGCGATGATCGGCTGGTTCGGTTGCGCCATGCTTTGCTACGTGACGCCCAAGGAGCACCTGGGCCTGCCGAACAAGGATGACGTGAAGACCGGCATCATCACCTACAAGATCGCCGCGCATGCCGCCGACCTGGCCAAGGGGCACCCCGGCGCGCAGATCCGCGACAACGCCTTGAGCAAGGCGCGTTTCGAGTTTCGCTGGGAAGACCAGTTCAACCTCGGGCTGGACCCGGACACCGCGCGCGCCTACCACGACGAAACCCTGCCCAAGGACTCGGCCAAGGTCGCTCACTTCTGCTCGATGTGCGGGCCGAAGTTCTGCTCCATGAAGATCACTCAGGAAGTGCGCGAGTATGCGGCCAACCAGAAGATCGAAGCCGTCGACCTGAGCGTGGAAGAAGGAATGCGCGAACAGGCCCAGCGCTTCAAGCAGGAAGGCAGCCAGCTGTACCAGAAAGTCTGATCAGGACCTTCAGTGGTGCGGCTTTCGCGGCCGATGAAGGCTCCTGCGATTCGTCCGTAGGAGCGGTCATCGGCCGCGAAACCCGCACCGCGTCTGACCTGACACCCCACCAATGCTCCGACAACCCCGACTCCTTCCCATTCGAGCCCATCCATTGAAAACCTCCTACTCCCCCGATATCGCGGTCTCCACCGCCCAGCGCGTGCTGGGCGGACGTGATCTGTTCTCCCTGTGGTTTTCCCTGGGCGTCGGCCTCATGGTGCTGCAGACCGGCGCCTTGCTGGCGCCCGGCCTGGGCCTTGCCGGTGCACTGGGCGCCATTTTTCTCGGGACCCTGGTGGGTGTGCTGCTGCTCGCTAGCGTCGGCGTGATCGGCAGCGACACCGGGCTGTCGGCCATGGCCGCCCTGCGCCTGACCCTGGGCCATGGTGCCGGCAGCGTGCCGGCGCTACTGAACCTGCTGCAACTGGTCGGCTGGGGCTCGTTCGAGATCATCGTCATGCGCGATGCCGCCAGCCTGCTGGGCACCCGCGCCTTCGGCGAAGGCAGCCTGGGCAGCAATCCGTGGTTGTGGACGCTGCTGTTCGGCGCGTTGGTCACGCTGCTGGCGGTCAGTGGGCCGCTGACCTTCGTGCGCAAGGTGCTGCGCAAATGGGGTATATGGCTGCTACTGGCGGCATGCCTTTGGCTGACCTGGAACCTGTTCGCCAAGGCCGACCTGGCAGCTCTGTGGAACACTGCGGGCGACGGCTCCATGGACCTGGCCACCGGCTTCGACATCGCCATCGCCATGCCCCTGTCGTGGCTGCCGCTGATTGCCGACTACTCGCGATTCGGCAAACGCGCTCGCAACGTGTTCGGCGGCACCGCCGTGGGCTTCTTCATCGGCAATTTCTGGTTGATGAGCCTGGGCGTCGCCTACACCCTGGCGTTCGCGCCCAGTGGTGAAGTCAATGCGCTGCTGCTGGCGCTGGCCGGTGCCGGCCTGGGCATACCGCTGCTGCTGATTCTGCTGGACGAGTCGGAGAACGCCTTTGCCGACATCCATTCGGCTGCGGTATCGACCAGCCTGTTGTCAGGCTTGAAGGTGGAGCACCTGGCCCTGGCCATCGGTATCACCTGCACGCTGATCGCCTGTCTGGCACCGCTGGCGCAGTACCAGAACTTCCTGCTGCTGATCGGCTCGGTCTTCGCGCCGCTGTTCGGCGTGGTCCTGATGGACCACTTCGTGCTGCGCAAACGCGCCATCCAGGTCGAGCCACGGGCTGTGCGCTGGAGCGCACTGCTGGCGTGGCTGGGCGGTGTGTGCCTGTATCACGTGCTGGCCAATCTGTACCCGCAGATCGGAGCAACCCTGCCCGCGCTGGTGGTGGCCGGGTTGCTGTACTACCTGATCGAGCGCGTGCTCAACCGCGACCCGGGAACAGCTCGGGCTTGATCACGCCATTGAGGCGCGGGTAGGCGATCTTCACTTCCGGGTGGCCCATGGCGTAGGGGGCGATGCTGTACACGTTGTACTTGAGCACCACGCCCCCATAGGTCAAGGCAATGTTCGGCGTCTGCTGGAAAGGCCACTGACGAATGAAGTCGGCATCCTTGTCCAGCTTGCTGGCGACCAGCCAGCCACGGTGGGCTTCTTCGGCAGCCTGCCAGAACGCGCGTTCCTGACCCGGTACCAGCATGTCCTTCAGGGTCAGTTCGCGATGCTCGCGACGTGACCAGTTGATGAAACCCCGTCCCGGCATGCCGTGGGCGCCACCGGTCATGACGTAGCTGGACAGCTCGACCACCACGATACCGTCATGCTGCTCGCGTACCTTGGCTTGCAGGTAGCTGCTGTAGCGCGGCTGGGCCTCGCGCATGAATTGATCTTCATAGGCCTTAAGGGTCGCCGGTACGCGGGCGTCGGGCGTGTTGACGGTCATCTCGCGCAAGCGTTTGTCGATGGCTGCATCCAGGCCGGGCTCGTCGGGAAAATGCACCACGTCGATGTTCACCAGTGGGCAGTCCTGATTGTCGCAGCCGGGCTTGATGTGCTCGAAAGCCTCGCGCTTGGTCTCCAGCGGCGCCCGGTAGTTGGTTTGGAAGACACTGGCGCAGGCACCCAGGGTCAAGGCGACGCAGGCCACGGAGGTGAACTTGAGAAACGACATGATGGTCCTTGGCGGATGATTGAATTGTCGTGCTTGGACTGCCGGTCGAACCGTCGGTTCGCACGTAGCGCAATCTTAATGCCTGCTCGCCCAACCGCCTATCCCGAGGCTTACGGCTTACCTTCGAAGGGGGCTGCAATACGGGCGCATCGCGGTTAGGATGGCCCCATGCTGCACGCACGAGTACGAGGTTTTTCCATGCCAGATTCATCCCGATCCACCCCCAAGGCGGTCGAGATCGACAAGACCGAACGTTGCTTCCAGGGCTTCTACAGACTGGACAAGCTGTTCCTGCGCCACGAGCTGTTCAACGGTGGCATGAGCAAGCAGATCAGCCGCGAACTGTTCGTGCGCCACGACGCCGTGTGCGTGTTGCCCTACGATGCCGTTCGCGACGAAGTGGTCCTGATCGAGCAGTTCCGGGTCGGCGCGGTGGGCAAGGTCGACAACCCCTGGCTGATCGAAATGGTCGCCGGGTTGATCGACAAGGACGAGCAGCCCGAGGAAGTCGCCCATCGCGAAGCCGACGAGGAAGCGGGGCTGCAGATCGAAGCGCTGTGGCCAGTCACCAAGTACTTCCCCTCGCCCGGCGGCAGCGATGAATACGTGCATCTGTACCTGGGCCGCTGCAGCAGCGAAGGCGCGGGCGGCCTGCATGGGCTGGAGGAGGAGGGCGAGGACATCCGCGTCAAGGTCTGGGCGTTCGACGATGCCCTGCAGGCCGTGCGCGACGGTCGGATCATCAACGCGGCAGCGATCATCGCCATTCAATGGCTGGCGCTGAACCGCGACGAAGTCAGGGGGCTGTGGTCGTGAGTCCGTTGCGCGAGCGCTACCGCGTCGATCTGGTTGGCTTGCAAGCCGCCTGCGAGGCCAATTATGCGCGACTCATGCGGCTGTTGCCGGACATGCGCAGCCAGCAGTTGTCGCGCCGCATCGCCATGACCCAGGCCGACCAGATGCTCGGCGTGCTGACCCTTGAGGTGATGCTGGCCTGTCCGTACACCACCACCCTGCGCGTGCGCCAGGAACACAGCCTGCCCTGGCTGCCCGTGCCGCAGATGGAAGTGCAGGTGTACCACGATGCGCGCATGGCCGAGGTCATCAGCGCCGAGCATGCGCGTCGTTTCCGCAGCGTCTATCCCTATCCCAACGAGGCCATGCACCAACCCGACGAAAAGGCCCAGCTCAACCTGTTTCTCGGCGAATGGCTCAGCCACTGCCTGGCCTGCGGCCACGAGTACGAAGCGGTGCGCTGAGCGCCGACCGGCCCCTGGCGCTGGCCCCTGCATTGCCCTCGTCATCCGGGCTGCGCATAATTCCTCGATCAACCCCTGCCTGGAGACGGCCTTGTCGAGCCCATCTGATCGCGCTGTCGATGCCCCGGTGCTGCTCGTGCAGCTGTCCGACAGCCACCTGGTGGCCGAAGCCGACGGAGCCATGTTCGGCCTGAATACCCGGCAGAGCCTGGCGCAGGTCGTCAGCCAGGTGCAATTGGAACAGCCGCACATCGATTTGCTGGTCGCCACCGGCGACCTGTCTCAGGACGGCACGCTGGCTTCCTACCAGGCGTTTGCCCAGGCTACAGCGGGCATTGCCGCGCCGATGCGCTGGCTGCCCGGGAATCACGACGAACCGGCGGTCATGCAGCAGGCCGCGCAGGGCACGCAGTGGCTGGAGCCGGTGGTGGACATCGGTGCCTGGCGAGTGACACTGCTCGATTCCGCCATCGCAGGTTCGGCGGCGGGTCATCTGGCCGACGAGCAGTTGCAGTTACTCGAACGGTCGCTTGCCGAGGCACCGCACAAGCATCACCTGGTGTGTCTGCACCATCATCCGGTGTCCATCGATAGCTCCTGGATGGAGCCCATCGGCTTGCGCAACCGGCATGCCCTGTTCGAACTGCTCGCCCGCTTTGCGCAGGTGCGGGGCGTGCTCTGGGGGCACGTGCATCAGGAGATCGACCGGCAGGCTCATGGCGTGCGCCTGTTGGCATCGCCCTCGACCTGCATCCAGTTTCTGCCGTGCAGCGAGGACTTCGCCCTGGATGACCGTGCGCCGGGCTACCGCTGGCTGCGTCTGATGCCGGACGGACAGATCGAAACCGGCGTCTCGCGCCTGGCGGACTTCAGCTTCACCCCGGATCTGGACGCGGCGGGTTATTGATTCAGGGGCGGTAGCGTGGCCTTCGCGGGCAGAGCCCGCTTCCACAGGGTTTCGTGCCAGGATTGTGGCTTGCCGGAGCGGAGCGGGCGGCGAGCCTTCTGGTTACGAAGGCCGCACCGCCCATATACCGACGCACCAACACCCCAACAGCATCCCCGACAAGGTAAACTGCGCGCCATCTCTATGCCCGGAGGCCCCCATGCCCGGTTCGATCCTCTACATTCATGGTCTGAACAGCTCGCCGGATTCGCAGAAAGCCCGCCAGTTGAGTGCGCTGATGCAACGCATCGGCCTGGCTGATCAACTGCGCGCGCCCGCCTTGCACCACCATCCGCGCCAGGCCATCGCCCAACTCGAAGCGGCACTGGCGCAGCTCGACGCACCCTTGCTGGTGGGAAGCTCACTGGGCGGCTACTATGCGACACACCTGGCCCAGCGCTTTGGGCTCAAGGCAGTGCTGATCAACCCGGTGGTCAACCCGCACCGCCTGTTCGATGGCTACCTGGGCGAACAGACCAACCATTACACGGGCGAGCGCTGGCAGCTGACCCACGACCACGTCACGGCCCTGGCCGAGCTGGAAGTGCCGGCCCCCACGGACCGCGAGCGGCTCCAGGTGTGGCTGCAGACCGGCGACGAGACCCTCGACTATCGCCAGGCGGCGGCCTTCTACCAAGCTTGCAGCGTGCACATCGAAAACGGCGGCGACCACGGCTTCCAGGGCTTTGCGCAGAAGTTGCCGGCGCTGCTGGCATTCGCCGGCATCGACGCCGAGCGCCTGGATGGCATCGACCTTGCCCAGCTTTGATCACTCATTTCACGAACGACTGACGACGAGACCCCATGGCCAATCCCAGCGCTAGCTCCTATAACGCAGACGCCATCGAAGTCCTCTCGGGCCTCGACCCGGTGCGCAAGCGCCCGGGCATGTACACCGACACCAGTCGGCCCAACCACCTGGCCCAGGAAGTCATCGACAACAGTGTCGACGAAGCCCTGGCGGGCCACGCACGGTCGATCCAGGTCATCCTGCACGCCGACCACTCCCTGGAAGTGTCCGACGACGGCCGCGGCATGCCTGTGGACATCCATCCTGAGGAAGGCGTCAGCGGCGTCGAGCTGATCCTTACCAAGCTGCACGCCGGTGGCAAGTTCTCCAACAAGAACTACCAGTTCTCCGGCGGCCTGCACGGGGTCGGTATCTCCGTGGTCAACGCCCTGTCCAATCAGGTGCGGGTCAGGGTCAAGCGCGAAGGCAACGAGTATCAGATGACCTTCGCCGATGGCTTCAAGGCCACCGACCTGGAAGTCATCGGTACGGTCGGCAAGCGCAACACCGGCACCAGCGTGTACTTCGCCCCGGACCCGAAATACTTCGATTCCCCCAAGTTTTCCGTCAGCCGCCTCAAGCATGTGCTCAAGGCCAAAGCGGTGCTCTGTCCCGGCCTGCTGGTCAGCTTCGAGGACAAGGGCAGCGGCGAGAAGGTCGAGTGGCATTATGAAGACGGCCTGCGTTCGTACCTGATCGATGCGGTCACCGAATTCGCCCGCCTGCCGGACGAGCCGTTCTGCGGCAGCCTGGCGGGCAACAAGGAAGCCGTGGACTGGGCGCTGCTGTGGTTGCCCGAAGGCGGCGACAGCGTTCAGGAAAGCTACGTCAACCTGATTCCGACGGCCCAGGGCGGTACCCACGTCAACGGCCTGCGCCAGGGCTTGCTCGATGCCATGCGCGAGTTCTGCGAGTTCCGCAACCTGCTGCCGCGTGGGCTGAAGCTGGCGCCCGAAGACATCTGGGAACGCATCGCCTTCGTCCTGTCGATGAAGATGCAGGATGCGCAGTTCTCCGGCCAGACCAAGGAGCGGCTGTCCTCGCGTGAAGCCGCAGCGTTCGTGTCCGGCGTGGTCAAGGATGCCTTCAGCCTGTGGCTCAACGCGCATCCTGAATTGGGCATGCAGCTGGCCGAGCTGGCGATCAGCAACGCCGGGCGCCGCCTCAAGGCAAGCAAGAAAGTCGAGCGCAAGCGCATCACCCAAGGCCCGGCATTGCCCGGCAAACTGGCCGACTGTGCCGGCCAGGACCCGGCCCGCTCCGAGCTGTTCCTGGTCGAAGGTGACTCGGCAGGTGGCTCGGCCAAACAGGCGCGGGACAAGGAATTCCAGGCGATCCTGCCGTTGCGCGGCAAGATCCTCAACACCTGGGAAGTGGACGGCAGCGAGGTCCTGGCCAGCCAGGAAGTGCACAACATCGCCGTGGCCATCGGCGTTGATCCCGGTGCCGCCGATATCAGCCAGCTTCGCTACGGCAAGGTGTGCATCCTCGCCGACGCCGACTCCGACGGCCTGCACATCGCGACTCTTCTCTGCGCGCTGTTCGTCCAGCACTTCCGTCCCCTGGTGGACGCCGGGCACGTCTATGTCGCCATGCCGCCGCTGTACCGCATCGACTTGGGCAAGGAGATCTTCTACGCCCTGGACGAGGCCGAGCGCGATGGCATCCTCGACCGCCTGGTGGCCGAAAAGAAACGCGGCAAGCCGCAGGTCACGCGCTTCAAGGGCCTGGGGGAGATGAACCCACCGCAGCTGCGCGAAACCACCATGGACCCCAACACCCGCCGCCTGGTGCAACTGACCCTGGACGACTTCGCCGGCACCACCGAGATCATGGACATGCTGCTGGCCAAGAAACGTGCGGGCGACCGCAAGGCGTGGCTCGAGTCCAAGGGTAATCTGGCCGAGGTGCTGGCTTGATCGCAGCGCTGCTGACAGCCCTGTTCGCCCTGGCCCTGCCGACGCTGGCCGAGGCGTCGGCGCAGCCCGCTGTGCCCGAATTGACGTTGATCGGCGAGCATGCGGTCGATGGCATGCCCGCGGGCAATCTGTCCGGTCTGGCGCTGTGCGGCAAGGCGTTGTGGGCCGTGTCCGACCGCGAAGACGGGACGGTCTATCGCCTCGATACCTCGACGCCCGTCTGGCAGGCGAGGGCGGTGACGTTCAAGGCACCGCCGGTCCCGCCCAGCGGGCTGCCCGCTCGTCTGCGCATGAGCAGTTGGGCCGCGTCTTTCGTGCGCGGCGGCGATCTGGATTTCGAAGGCATCAGCTGTGATGCCCAAGGCAACCAATACCTGGTCAGCGAAGCCCACGTCGCGGTCTTGCAGATTCCCGTTTCAGGCGAGCCGAAATGGTTGCCTCTGGATCCGACGCTGGTCAGTCAGGCGCGCGCCAGCCACTTGCTGTTGCACTTCAATGCCCTGTTCGAAGGGCTGACCGTCACCCCGGCCGGCGACCGCCTGTGGCTGGCCGCCGAACGTCAGCAGCGCGGTCTGTTGGCTGTTCGCAAGCGGCCGGTGAGCTGGAGCTGCGAGGGGCGTTGCGTGCTGCTCGCCGAAGGCGGTGCGGAAACGCTGCCGGTGCAGGTGCCTCGCACCAGGACCATGCCGCGCGACTTCGCTGACCTGGCCTACTTCGACGGCAAGCTGTTCACCCTGGAACGCAATGCCTACCGCATCTGCCGCCGAGACGCCGATACGGCGAAGCGGGAACGTTGCTGGTCGTTCGCCGCCGAAGCCCTGTTGCCCGCGCGCCGCTATGATGCGCCCTACGGCCTGACCGAAGCGCTGAGCGTGGACGCCGACGGCGCCTGGATCGGCACCGACAACAACCAATGGGCCCGCGCCGATGGCGAACGCCGTCCGGTGGTCTGGCGCTTCGCAGCCCCGGCCGGTGGCTGGAGTGCGGCACCATGAGCCAGGCGGCACCCGGCAAGCGGGCGGGCAAACTGCTGATGCTGCTGGCCTGGGCCGCGGCGTTGTACCTGGCCACGCAGTTCTTCGGCGACTGGGAACAGCGTCGGGAAAATCCCAATGCCGTGCCGGTGTCCCAGCACGGCGACGGCTATGTGGAAGTGCAGCTGGCCGGCAATGGCCAGGGACACTTCGTCAGTGGCGGCTTCATCAACGGCCAGCCGGTGCAGTTCATGCTCGACACCGGCGCCACCGATGTGGCGATGCCCGAAGCCGTGGCGCGCAAGCTTGAATTGACGCGCGGGGCACCGGTGCTGCTCACCACCGCCAATGGCAAGACCCAAGGCTATCGCACCGAGATCGCCAGCCTGCAATTGGGCGACATTCGTCTGAGCAATGTCCGCGCCCTTGTAGTGCCGGGCTTCGAAGGCAACCAGGTGCTGCTGGGCATGAGCGCCTTGAAACAACTTGAATTCACTCAGCGCGGCGGCAACTTGTTGCTGCGCCAGACCACGAAACGATGAGGCTTGCATGAGCGACTCCCTCGATCTCAGTCTCGACGGCGTAGAACGCCGCTCCCTGGCTGACTTCACCGAACAGGCCTACCTCAACTACTCCATGTACGTGATCATGGACCGCGCCTTGCCGCACATCGGCGATGGCCTCAAGCCGGTCCAGCGACGCATCGTCTATGCCATGAGCGAGTTGGGGCTCGACGCCGACGCCAAGCACAAGAAATCCGCGCGCACCGTGGGTGACGTGCTCGGCAAGTTCCACCCCCATGGCGACTCGGCCTGCTACGAAGCCATGGTGCTGATGGCGCAGCCGTTCAGCTATCGCTACACCCTGGTCGATGGTCAGGGCAACTGGGGCGCGCCGGACGATCCCAAATCCTTCGCTGCCATGCGCTACACCGAAGCGCGCCTGTCGCGCTATTCCGAAGTGCTGCTCACCGAACTGGGCCAGGGCACTGCCGACTGGGTACCGAACTTCGACGGCACCCTGGACGAGCCTGCGGTGCTGCCGGCGCGCTTGCCCAACATCCTGCTCAACGGCACCACCGGCATTGCCGTGGGCATGGCCACCGACGTGCCACCGCATAACCTGCGCGAAGTGGCCAGCGCCTGCGTCCGCCTGCTCGACGAGCCCAAGGCCACGGTCGAGCAGTTGTGCGAGCACATCCAGGGTCCGGATTATCCGACCGAAGCGGAAATCATCACGCCGCGCGCCGAGCTGCTGAAGATCTACCAGACCGGTCGCGGTTCGGTGCGCATGCGCGCGGTGTATCGTCTGGAAGACGGCGACGTGGTCGTCACCGCTCTGCCGCACCAGGTGTCCGGTGCCAAGGTGCTGGAACAGATCGCCGCGCAGATGCAGGCCAAGAAGCTGCCGATGGTGGCCGACCTGCGTGACGAATCCGACCACGAGCATCCGTGCCGCATCGTCATCATTCCGCGCTCCAATCGGGTCGAAGTCGACGAACTGATGCAGCATCTGTTCGCCACCACGGATCTGGAGTCGACCTACCGGGTCAACGTCAACATCATCGGCCTCGACGGCCGCCCGCAGCTGAAGAACCTGCGCGCGTTGCTGGTCGAGTGGCTGGAGTTCCGCGTCAACACCGTGCGCCGCCGCCTGCAATTCCGCCTGGACAAGGTCGAGCGCCGCCTGCACCTGTTGGACGGCTTGCTGATTGCCTTCCTCAACCTGGACGAAGTGATCCACATCATCCGCACCGAGGACCATCCCAAGGCACGCCTGATCGAGCGTTTCGCGCTGACCGAGATCCAGGCCGACTACATTCTCGATACGCGCCTGCGCCAGCTCGCGCGTCTGGAAGAAATGAAGATCCGTGGCGAACAGGAAGAACTGGCCAAGGAACGCGCCAAGCTGCAGGCCCTTTTGGGCAGCGAGGCCAAGCTGAAGAAACTGGTGCGTGCCGAGCTGATCAAGGACGCCGAAACCTATGGCGACGATCGCCGCTCGCCGATCGTGGCGCGCAGCGAAGCCCGTGCGCTGTCGGAAAACGAGCTGATGCCCACCGAGCCGGTGACGGTAGTGCTGTCCGAGAAGGGCTGGGTGCGCTGTGGCAAAGGCCACGACATCGATGCCACCGGGCTGTCCTACAAGGCCGGTGACGGCTACAAGACGGCAGCGACCGGGCGCTCGAATCAGTTCGCGGTGTTCATCGACTCCACCGGGCGCAGCTACTCGGTGGCTGCCCACACGCTGCCCTCGGCCCGTGGCCAGGGCGAGCCGCTGACAGGCCGCCTGACGCCGCCACCGGGTGCGACGTTCGAATGCGTGATGCTGCCCGACGACGACGCGCTGTATGTCATCGCGTCGGACGCCGGCTACGGTTTCGTGGTCAAGGGCGAAGACCTGCAAGCCAAGAACAAGGCCGGCAAGGCGCTGCTCAGCCTGCCCAAGGGCGCCAAGGTGATCAACCCCCGCGCCGTGCCGGACCGTGAGCAGAACTGGCTGGCCGCCGTGACCACCGAAGGACGTCTGCTGGTGTTCAAGATCAGCGACCTGCCGCAGTTGGGCAAGGGCAAGGGCAACAAGATCATCGGCATTCCCGGCGATCGAGTCGCCAGCCGTGAAGAATTCGTCACCGACCTTGCGGTCGTTGCCGAAGGCTCGACGTTGGTGTTGCAGGCAGGCAAGCGCACGTTGTCGCTCAAGCCCGACGACCTCGAGCACTACCGTGGCGAGCGTGGCCGCCGTGGCAACAAGCTGCCTCGCGGTTTCCAGCGCGTCGACGCTCTGGTCGTGGAAACCCCCTGACTGCGAACCGCGTGCGGACGGCGGCATGGCTGCCGTTCGACGCAAGCACTGGAGTCAGGGCGCGGATTCACGGATGATAGGCCCTTTCGCGGCGCCGCCAAGCGGCAGCGTCCAGACGACTCGGTCAAGTATTGCTGTGGTTGCCGTGTGGCAGCCGCCTGGATGAAATGATGAAACTGTTGCGTCTTCCCGTGATTTTATTGCTCGGCGGCGTGCTGGGCCTGGCCGGATGCAGCACGCATCAACCCGTGGCCTTGTACCAGCTCGACAGCGGCAACCCCGGCCTGCCCAAGGAAAGCCGCGGCATGGCCGTGCTGCTGGGGCCGGTGTCGGTGGCCGACTACCTGCAGCGCGAAACGCTGCTGCAGCGCCAGGCCGACGGCAGCTTGAGAGCGTCCACCGACGGCCGTTGGGCCGGCAGCCTTTCCGCCGACATCGACCAACTGCTGTTGCGCCAGATGGCCTGGCGCCTGGACAGCCAGCGCGTGGTACTGGCGCCCACGCCCGCCAACTTCACGCCCGATGCTCAGGTGCTGCTGTCGATCACCCGGCTCGATTCAGGCAGCCGCCAGCCTGCGATCCTGGATGCCCAGTGGCGCGTCCTGGACCGTCGCGGACAAGTGCGCGACAACCGCATCGTCCACCTCGAAGAAAAGCACGACGGCGGCACCGCCGCTCAAGTCCAGGCGCAAGGGGTGCTGTTGCAGCGTCTGGCTGCGCAGTTGACCGCGGCGCTCAAACCGCTGGCCAACCAACCGGCACTGGTCGAAGAGCGCAAGCCAGCGCCGGCGCAGGTGCGCCGGGAAGAAGAAAAACCACAGATTCCGCTGGCGACCCCCATCCGTACCGACCTGGAAGTGTTCCGCTTCTAGAGCGACACCCAACAAAAAGCCCGCACTGGATGCGGGCTTTTTGTTGGGTGTTCAGCCGTAGTGGTAGCGACAGGCAAGCACCGTAAGCACATCATTGTCGTAGAAGTAGACCAGCCGGTGCTCCTTGTCGATGCGCCGCGACCAGTATCCGGTGAGGTCACCTTTCAGTGGTTCGGGGCGACCTATTCCCTTGAAGGGATCACGCAGGATATGGGAAATGAGGTTATCGACAGCTTCATGTTTACCGGGGTCATTCTCGGACCAGTGCTGATAGTCAGCCCAACCATTGGCAGTGAATGAAACGGCGACACTGGTGCGAGCTTTAGTCTTGTTCTGCTGCTTCTTGCTCTGCGACATTCAAGGAGATCTCCTTGGTGACGGCTCCCCCGGCCTTATGCTGAGCAATGGATTCGCGCAGGCGCTTGGCGTTCTCCGCTGAACCAAGCAGGTACAGGGTTTCCTCCATGGCGTTGTAGTCTTCCAGCGATAGGATGACTACGTGTTCACCACGCTGGCGGGTGATGACTGCCGGCTCGTGATCACGGCACACATCATCCATTGTCTGCTTCAAACCGGCACGGGCCTGGCTAAAGGTAAGTACATTCATGGATATCGATTCCTTCCCGGGAACATCCCAAGGGAGAACGCCAAGGCAGTGCATAGCATACCCCTGACGAGATCAGCCGCATCTGCGGCGAAACGGAAAGAGGCTGCGGCACAGCCGGCAGCCTCGTTCGGTCGAGCTGAAAATGTACAATGCTTTGTACAATGACGTCAAGTCGGCTGCCAGTCAGCCGATGCGTGCCAACTGCCGTTCCAGCAGCGACGGGTAGGGCTCCAGCAGGCGTTCGACGCAGCAGGCGCCTTCGGGGCTGGCGATCGAGCGGATGCGCGCGCGCTGGCGGATCAGCGGGTCTTCGCCGATCTCGCGTACCACCAGCAACAGGTTGCGGCTGTGCTGCGAGAGCGCCAGTGCATCCTGCGCCGATTCGGTCAGCAGCAGGTCGATGGAGTTCAGGCCATGGACCTCGTCGCTGAGCACCAGACCCAACTGCAATTGCAGGGTGATACCGCTGTCGGCGACCTGGATCTGCAAGGCATGACCCAGGGCGCGCAACAGTTCGCCACAGCAGATCGCATTGGTCAGGTAGTCATCGCCGCTGGTTTCGCTGTGGAACAGCATCAAGGTGCTGCCATCCTGGAGCATGTGCACTTCGCTCTCATAGAGCGAGGCGGCCTGCTGCAGGCAGTCGTGGTAGCGCTCCAGCAACTCTGCCAGGCGAGCCTTGGGCAGGCGCCGCAGTTGTTCCTGAGCACCCAGCTGCACCGCCAGCACGGCGCTGTCGGTGTGCACCTTGGCCACGGCAGTGACGGGTTGTTTGATCACCGCCACCGGAGTTTCGCGCAGATCCGCGAACGGATCGTCGCCGAAGTCTTCCTCGTCCTCGTCGGCCTGGATCTGACGCATGACCGGTTTCGCTGGCTTTGCGGCCAACGGCGGGAATGGGCCGGGCTTGCTGGCGGTGCGCACGGGCAAGGCTGGCTGCGGCTCATCGTCTTCGTCGATGTCGTCGGGTTCGACTTCGGGCTCACGGGGCTCTGGAGCCAACTGCGCGTGCAGCTGGCGCGCCAGATCGCCGATCTCGTCGGTGCGCTGGGTCGCCGGCGTGTACTCGTCGGGGTTGCGCAGCCAGACCCGCAACTGCAGCAGCGGCGTCGAGATGTAGCGACCCAGGCGCAGGCTCAGCGCCAACGCAAGCACCAGCAGGATCCCGGCCAGCACGCCCATGCTCTGCAGGCTGATGGTCAGCGGCTGCTGGAACTGATTCATGTCCAGGCTGATGCGAAGCTGTCCGGCCAGGGCGTCCTGGAAGTTGATCTTGGTCTCGTACAGCCCCTGGCTTTGCCCAAGCAGGCCACTTTTGGGGCGCTGGCCGGCTTCGGCAAGGATGCGGTTGTCCGGGCTGAAGATCGCCGCGTGTGCCACCAGTGGGTTTTTCACCAGGTTGTTGAGCAGCACGTTGAGGCTGAGGATGTCGTTGGACACCAGCAGCTCGGTGGCGGACGTGGCCGTCTGCGTGGTCAGGCTCTGGCCCACTGCATCGGCTTGCTCGTGCATGGCCTGCTTGAACTGCAGACCCATCACGCAGGCGTAGATCACCAGGGCGATGGCAACCAGCACGATGTTGGTGAACGCGATGCGCAAAGCCAGCGGCACTCGACGGTGACGCACGGCTCGGAAGATCAGCAGGAAGAAGTTGTCGGTTTTGACTGGCGTAGGCCGGTTCACTGAGCGCGGCTCTTTGTCCGTGAAGTTGGCGCGCAGTATAACGACCGCCCCCCGAGCGGCAAAGCGCTGCCTGTGCCCGATGGTCACCGAAAATGGTTAGAATGCGTTTTTTTTCATGAAACGGGGTGCCTCTTGCGCGAAATCGTCCTGATCAACATCACCGCTCAGGAGCAGTCGGGCATCGTCGATGCACTGGGCGACGTCCTGACCGCCGAGACCACCTTCAGCACCGCCCAGCACGCTGAGCCGGCAGACCACGTGGTCAGCGTGATGGGGCGCCAGGTCGGCTACCCGGCGCTGCGGCAGGTGATCACGCTGCTGGCCGAGCATGGCTTGTCGCTTTCGAGCCTGGAGCGCCTGTCAGCGGCCACGGGTGGCAATGCCTGTTTCGAGCTGTGCCTGAATGGCCCGTTGGAGCAGCCACTGCCATTGCGTGCCCAGGTACTCGAACTCAGCGCCGCGCTGGGTCTGGACATCGTCTACCAGCCCGAGTCGGCACAGCGCCGCCATCCGCGCCTGGCCGTGTTCGACATGGATTCGACACTGATCGAAGCCGAGGTGATCGACGAACTGGCCAAGGCGGCCGGCATCGGCGAACGTGTCGCGGCGATCACCGAACAGGCCATGCGCGGCGAGATCGATTTTCGCGCCAGCTTCAAGGCCCGTCTGGCGTTGCTCGACGGCCTCGACGTTGCGGTGCTCGATGACATTGGTGCGCAACTGCGCCTGAGCGAAGGCGCGGAGCGCCTGTTCGCCGAACTCAATCGCATGGGGGTAAAAACCGCCATTCTGTCCGGCGGCTTCACCTATTTCGCCAAGCAGTTGCAGAAGCGTCTGGGCATCACTTATGTCTTCGCCAACGAACTGCAGGTGGTCGACGGTAAATGCACCGGAGTGGCGGTCGAGCCCATCGTCGACGCCCAACGCAAAGCCGACCTGCTGCAGCAGTTGGCCCGTGAGCACGGTATCGACTTGAGCGAAACCATCGCAGTGGGTGACGGGGCCAACGACCTGGCCATGCTGGCCATTGCAGGGCTGGGCGTGGCGTTCCGTGCCAAGCCGCTGGTCCGCCAGTCGGCGCGTCAGGCCATCAGTGTGCTTGGGTTGGATGCGGTGCTGTACCTGCTCGGTCGCCGCGACTGAGCAACGATTCGTCTACAGATCTTTCCAGAGCGAAGCGAAGTCTTCTTCGGGCGCAACATCTTCGGCACCGGTCGACGTCGGTTTGGCCACCTCCAGCAGGTGGTATTCGAACTGATTGAAACTGCCGGTGCCGGCCATCCGCGTGCCCAGGCCCGCAGGCTGTTCCTCACCCTGGTTGTTGATGATGACCTTGTTGCCTTCCTGAAAAGGCATGCGCGGGGCGAGCAGGGAGGCAGGAATGTCGATGGCGCGTATCTCCGGCAGCAACAGGCCGCGCAGGAACTGGCTGTTCTGCTCGCTGACGCGCACCAGTTGCAGGCCGCACGGCTGGGCGTGCGGTGCCACCAGCTCGATGCCCATCTGCGTGCCGCCACTGCGCACCTGGCGAATCCAGCGCACCACGGCCACGCTCCAGCCCTGGGCCTGAGTGTCCTGGATGCCGACCATCTCACCGGCCTGCAGTTGCGGCGGAACCTCCTTGGGCCACGCCAGGCAGTAGCCACCGGGGCTGTGATTGACGATCTGCAGGGCATAGGTCGGGAAGTGCTGATCGTGATTGGAGGCATTGCCAGCGCTGCTGCCGTCGCCGCGCGGCAGGTCGTACTGGATCTCCTCGTAGTCGCCGTGGCGATCGCCCTCGGTCGGCCTGCTCCACGATTGCGTGGCAGCGCCCGGTACGAACTGTGCGCTCTGCGAAGGGCCAGGGCGCTTGAGGATCTCGCTGAAGGAGCGCTCGCCGCCAATGTAGTAATGCAGCGCGCTCATGCCGATGCACAGGCTCAGGTTGCCTTGGCCGGGCGTTCGGGTAAAAGTGCGTTCCGCCACATCGCCCCAGGCGGCGGCTACGTGCTGGAGCAGATCGATACTGAAGTTGCTGGGGATCAGCCGCGACTGCGCGCGCTGCTCGACCGGCAAGTCCAGGTAGGCCTTGATGGCCTGAACCAGGTCGCTCGGGTCGAGCCCGATCAGGTGCGGCAGTTGGTCGTCGCCATACAGGGTCTTGTAGCGGGGGCCGCTGTCTTCACCGGGCGCTATAGCGAACAGGCTCGAAGCCAGGCTGGCCGGCTGCACACGGACCAGGGGGCTCCACGCATCCAGCACTTCGGCCAGACGCAGGATCGCCTGCTGACGCATCTGGTTGCAGCGAGAGCTGCCCAGCAGCAACGAGGCGGCATAGCTTTGCTGAACGGTCGAGCTGTGGCCTGGGGGAGTCAGCGGATCGTTGATGGGAACGTTCTGCAACTGATGCGCCAGGGCTGCCTGATACAACTGATGCAATTCCAGCCAGACTCCATCGGGCACCGGACAGTACAGCAGACTGGCGCGCAGCACAGGCCCGTTCAGGCAGTGCAGGGCACGCTGTGCAGCGGTGGCCAGAAGGGTGGCCCGCTCCTTGGCAACACGATCCTTGGCAGCGGTTGCGGAGATACGCAGCACGATCTGCTTGTAGCCGATCGCCAGATGGTTCTGCAGGGCCTGGCACAGGTTGGCGACCTTGCGCGAGCGTTCGTCGAGCACGATGGACTGGTTGAGGAAGTGTCGTTCCAGGTGCTTGCAGACGAAATACACCTCGGGCCTGAGCAGCTCGAGCAGTTGCAGGCGATTGTCGCTGGGCGTGAGCAGCTGGTTGAGCTCGCCCAGGCCCTGGTACAGCAACCGGGCGGTTTCCCCCAGATTGGCCTTGGGCAGCGTGGCAATCCAGCGTTTGAGGTCGCGCGGGGTCGCTTCGCAGAAGGTCAGGCTCAACTGCGATGGCGTCGGAGCGCGCAACAACAGATGGGGGCGTGGCGACATCGGTCGTTTCCTGGTTCGACTCAGGTCATCGTGCGACAGCGTGAACGATGACGAAAGACAGGCCATTCATTTGGCCGTATGCGAAGACTCTAACAGCATTGGATAACGGTCGCAGCCTCGATGTCGCCAAGGCTGCGCCGTGCCAGCCGCAAGCGGCTCAGATATCAGACAACAGTTGCAGGTGTCGCTGGCGCCACGTCCTGCGCAATGGCCGGGCGCCCCAGGCCTTGACCCATGTTCACGGGTGACAGGTTGGCCAGGTGGTGAGCCCACTCGACCTGTTCCGGGCCGAACAGCATGACCACGGTCGAACCCAGTTTGAAACGGCCCATCTCGGCGCCTTTTTCCAGATGGATCGGCGCCCGTGCCGCTTCGTCGTAGCGAAAGGTCTTGAGTTCGCGCTTGGGCGGCGTTACCAGACCGGCCCAGACGGTTTCGATCGAGGCGACGATCATCGCACCCACCAGCACCATGGCCATCGGCCCGCGCTCGGTGTCGAAGATGCACACCACGCGCTCGTTGCGCGCGAACAGCTCGGGGACGTTCTCGGCGGTGGTCTGGTTGACCGAGAAGATACGCCCTGGCACGTAGATCATTTCGCGCAGGGTGCCGGCCAGCGGCATGTGCACTCGATGGTAGTCACGTGGCGACAGGTAGATGGTGGCGAACTTGCCACCCATGAAGGGCGCTGCGTTGGCTGGATCGCCGCCCAGCAGCTCGAGCACGCTGAAGCTGTGGCCCTTGGCCTGGAAGATGCGACCGTGTTCGATGGTACCCAGCTGACTGACGGCTCCGTCGGCTGGGGAGAGGATCGCACCGGGCGTTGGGTCCAGTGGACGTGCGTCGGGTTTCAGGGCGCGGGTGAAGAACGCGTTGAAATTCTCGTAGGCGCTCAGGTCCTCGACCTCGGCCAGGGACATGTCGACATCGTAGCGCTTGGCGAACCAGCGGGTGAACGCATCCTTGAACCAGCGCGAACGACATTCGGCCACACAGCCGGCCAGGCGCGAGAGCAGGTGATGGGGCAGCAGGTACTGACTGATGATGAACAAGCGATCTTTCATTGAGTGTCCTTAAACTTCGATAGGGGTGTCGGGGTGGTTGCCCCATTCGCCCCAGGAACCGGCATAGCCCTTGACGCGTGGATAGCCCAGCGCCTTGGCCACCAGATAGGTGAAACCAGAGCGGTGATGTGTCTGGCAGTGCGTGATGATTTCCTTGTCGGCGGTGATGCCCAGGCCATCGAGCATAGGTGCGACGTCGCTGCGAATGCGCAACTGACGCGCCGGATCCATGGCCGCGGTCCACTCCAGGTTGATTGCGCCGGGAACGTGCCCTGCCTTGGCTGCCAGTACCTTTTCACCGGTGTATTCCAGCGGGCCGCGGGCATCCCAGATGGCCAGGTCGGCGGCGCCCAGACGGCTCTGCAGATACTCGCGGGTGGCGATGGGCTCGTCGTGCAGGGTGAGCGGTACCGGACCGCCTGCGCTGGCCGGTGTGTCCTGGCTCAGCGGCAGGCCGGCGGCCTCCCAGGCCAGGATGCCGCCGTCGAGGTAGTGATAGCGTTCATGGCCGATGACGTCGAGCAGCCAGATGAAGCGCCCGGCCCAGCCGCCGCCTTCATCGTCGTAGACCACATAGGTCGCCTCGGGCGTATGCCCCAGCTCACCGAACAGCTGTTCCAGGGACGACAATCCAGGCAGCAGCCCCGGCGCCGGCGGCTGGCCCAGCTGGGTACGCTTGGGATCGACGAAATGCGCCCCGCGAATGTGCCCGGACGCGTAGCGTGCTGCGCTGGTCAAGTCGACCACGATCAGGTTGACGGCATCGAGCCGGGCGTTCAGCTCATCGGGCTCGATCACCAGGGGCAGGCCGGAAAAGTCAGGCATTCGGGTCTCCAGACGAAACGGAACGGCGATTGTAGCGCAAGCCTCAGCGGCTGCGGTTGGTAAAGGTGTCCAGGGCGCGCTCGATGCACTGCGCACTCTTGCCGAAGCCCTGCACGCTGATCTCGGAGAACGGGCGCCCGCCCTGGTCGGCCACCAGCAGCGTATGCACTCGCCCATCGACACCCAGCGAGCGCAGCAGCAGGTGCTCACCGCGGAACAGCGCGCGCAGGGTCGCCGGCAACAGGGCCTGCAACTGCGCGCTGTTGGCGGTGCCCATGCGCAGTTGCGTCGGTTGCGCGAGCAGCCGCTGCAGCAGGCCGTTGTGCTCGATGCCTAGGCTCAGCGCCGCGACTTCCTTGGGCAGCCCGGCGCTCTGGTGCACGCGCAGGCTGCCGTGATTGCGGTCGACCATCAGCAGCAGCACGCGCTGCATGCCGCACGCCAGCAGGGCATCGCGCGCGCAAGTGGTCAGGTGCAAGGCATTGTTGAACGGGGTCGGCGTGGTCAGCAGTTGCGTGCACAGCTGCCGCCAATGCGCCAGCGCCTCTTCGCTCGGTGCCGGGGCTGGATCGGTGTCGGGCGCCGGACCCTTGTGTGGTGGCGGCCACAGCAGGTTGCGTGCCGGATGCCACAGGTCGGCGGCGCAGTGCACCCGCGCACTGTGCACCGCGTGTTGATGGACCTGCTGCTGAACCTGTTCCAGCGGCACTTGCAGATACAGGCAGCTCAGGTACTGCCAGCGCTGCAGGTGCGGCGTGAACCAGCCCTGTTGCGCGGCCAGGGCCAGGCCGTTGGCCATCAGAATGGTGTTGGCGGGCTGGTTCAACCAGCGCCGCAAGGCCGGCTCGTCGTCCAACTGCTGTTGCTGGCGCAAGCGATGCTGATTGTCGCGGGCAATGTGCAGCGCCTGCACCAGCGCCCGACGTTCCGCCAGCAGCAGCCGATAGCCATGCAGCACCCAGGCGGGCAGGCGCCATTTCTGCGCCAGTGCCTGACACAGCACCAGCAACGGCACACCGAACAGCTCCTGCTCGACCTTGACCGCCGCTTCGCCTTCACCGGTGACGCGCCGCTGCCATTCATCGAGCAGCTCGGGGTAGGTCGCCGCCAACGGCCACAGCGGCGAAAGAAACAGCAGGCTGCCCCAGTGGATTTCCTGCCACAGCCGCGCCAGCCTTGCGGCGAACAGACCATTGGCCTGCTGGCTGGCGTGCTGGCTGATCATCTGCAGTTGGCGCAAGGTCAGGGGCATCTGCTGCGGCTCCTGGGCCGGCAGGCGCATCAGCAACTCTTCGGCCCGCGACAGGCCCAGCCGGTTCAGTGCCACTTCAAGGCTTTCCGCCGGCTCCGTCAGGCTGTTGCTGGCATGCCGGTTGGCCTCGCGCATCACGCTCAGGACCAGCGCCGGACTGTGTTGCATCAGGTCGGCGATGTCGCGCAGCGAACGGCGTCGATCCTTGATCGCAGCGCGAACCTTGTCGTGGTACAGCTTAGGAATGGGCAGACGCACGCCGTCGAGCAGTGCGAGCCAGGTGTCTAGGGTTTGAGGCTTGGCGTTGGACACTATGCTTATCCTGATGCATGCCTGAATGCAGGCCGACTACACGAACGGACCAAACTGGCTTTTGAAAACCGCTGCCTATAGTCTGGCGCAGTTCTGCCGATAAGGAGAACAACAGATTCCACACCACCTTTTTCGTCCTTGAACCCGACTTCTGAAGTGTTTTTTATCCATGGCTAAAATCATTGGCATCATTGTCGTGTTCGCGAGCGTGCTGGGCGGATACGTTCTTTCACATGGTCAACTGGCCGCCCTGGTCCAACCCTTCGAGGTGATGATCATCGGCGGTGCGGCCCTGGGCGCGTTTCTGCAGGCCAACCCCGGCAGCACCACCATGATCGTGCTGAAGAAGTCGTTGAAGATGTTCAAGTCGCGCTTCAGCCATGCCTACTATCTGGAAGTGCTGAGCCTGCTGTTCGAGATTCTCAACAAGAGTCGTCGCGAGGGCATGATGTCCATCGAGGCCGACATCGAAGATGTCGCCGCCAGCCCGATCTTCGCCAAGTACCCCACCATCCTCAAGGACGAGCAGATGATCGCGTTCATCTGCGATTACCTGCGCATCATGTCGTCGGGCAACATGGCGCCGCACGAACTCGAAGGCCTGTTCGACATGGAACTGCTGAGCATGAAGGAAGAGCTCGAGCATCCGTCCCACGCCGTGACCGGTATCGCCGATGCGCTGCCCGGTTTCGGTATCGTTGCGGCGGTATTGGGCATCGTGGTGACCATGGCGTCGCTGGGTGACGGCGACAAGGCGGCGATCGGTGGTCACGTCGGCGCTGCACTGGTCGGTACCTTCCTGGGGATCCTGGCGGCCTACGGTTTCTTCGGCCCGCTGGCGACCTGCCTGGGCCACGATGCCAAGGAAGAGCTGAACGTCTACGAAGCCATCAAGGCGTCGCTGGTGGCTTCGGCTTCGGGCATGCCGCCGTCGCTGGCCGTGGAGTTCGGTCGCAAGGTGTTGTACCCGGCGCACCGTCCAAGCTTCGCCGAACTCGAACAAGCCGTACGCGGGCGCTGATTCATGGAAAACAACCAGCCCATCATCGTCAAGCGGGTCAAGCGCTTTGGCGGCGGCCACCACGGTGGCGCCTGGAAGATCGCCTTCGCCGACTTCGCGACGGCGATGATGGCGTTTTTCCTGGTGCTCTGGCTGTTGTCCAACGCCACACCCGAGCAGAAGATTGCCATTGCCGGCTACTTCAAGGACCCGATCGGCTTCTCCGAAAGCGGCACGCCGTATGTCATCGACCTGGGCGGCTCTCCGCAGCTCTCGCCCGAGAAAACCCTGAATCCGGACGTCGAGGTCTCGCCGCCCAAGCCCGAAACCTCGAACCAGGTGGAAGCCGAACAGGCCCAGCAAGTGGCTGAGCAGGTCGAGAAGGAACGCCTGGAACTGCTGTTGCAGGAGCTGCAGAACAAGGTCGACGAAAATCCCCAGCTGCAGAAATTCAAGGACCAGATCCTTTTCGAAATCACGCAGGACGGCTTGCGCATCCAGATCACCGATGCCGAGAACCGGCCGATGTTCGACCTGGGCAGTGCGCGGCTCAAGCCTTATTTCGAGGACATCCTGCTGGCCATGGCCGACACCATCAAGGCGGTGCCGAACAAGATCAGCATCAGCGGCCATACCGACGCCAAGCCCTACGCCGGCAGTGCGTCGGGCGGCTTCGGCAACTGGGAGCTGTCGTCCAACCGCGCCAATGCCGCGCGCCGGGCCCTGGTGGCGGGCAGCTATCCGGAGGATCAGATCGCTCGCGTGGTCGGCTATGGTTCATCGTCGCTGTTCGACCGCAAGGATCCGCTGAACTCCATCAATCGCCGCATCGACATCGTGGTGCTGACCAAAAAGGCCCAGCGCGACATCGAAGGCGATCAGCCGGCATTGGAAGCGCCCAATCCCGGTACGGCCCCCGGTGCTGCGCCACCAGGCGCTTCGATCGGCGACCCCAGCGCACCGGTGCAGCCGCGCGAACTGCAGCAGCGCCTGAACCTGTTCGAAGACGGCTCGGCCAAGCTGGTCGAGCCGGGCAAGCCTGCGCCCTGAGACGAAAAGCCCGTTAGAAACCCCGGCCGATGCGTTCGCGCAGGCCCCTGTGGATATCTCGCGCTTGCACCGGCAGCGGCGTCTCGCGCTGGGCGGTCGGCATGCGCATGGCCGCCTCGCGGTGATAGGCCTCGATGAGGAAGTCCAGCTGCTGCGGGCGCGTCAGGGTCGGCCAATGCGCCAGGTATTCGGGCAGTGCCTGATCGCCCAGCCGATACAGGCACAGGCGCCGATCCCACGAGGTGGCCTCGCCGATGCAGAACGGTATCCACCAGCGCCGCGCGCTGCAGTGCGAGATCATCAGGATCACGTGGGTGCAGTCGCGGATATGCGCAGTGAGCGTTTCGGTGACGTGCAGCGTGGTCAACGAATCGAAGTCCATCACGTCCATGCCCACCTCGATCCCGGCCCTGCGCAAGTATTTCCTGATCCGCAAGGCCTGGGGTAGATCGACATGCTGATAGCCAATGAACACGCTCATCGCCCAGGTCCGCCGGCAATGAATCGAGCAAGTCGCAGGCAAGCAACGGGCAGGTGGGACATGGAAAGCCTTCATCGTGGGTGTTGAAGGCTGAAAGATTGTTCAATGCCGTTTAAGCGGCAAGGGATGTCATCGAAAAGAGACAAGCCCTACTGCTGCCGGTAATTATCCTTACAGACGAAGCCTATAGCTTCTGCACCAGCGCACGCACGGTGCCGACGATGCGCTCCACTTCGGCACGGTTCAGGGTCAAGGGTGGCAGCAGCCGAATGGTGGTGCCCCGGGTCACGTTGATCAGCAGGCCATGCTCTTGTGCGGCCCGCTGCATCAGTTCGCGGCAGGGCCGGTCCAGCTCCACACCGATCATCAGGCCCAGGCCCCGGACGGCTTTGACGGCAGGCATGCTTCCCACTTCGCTACGCAGCCGTTCGAGCAGCGCGTGCCCCTGGCGCGCGGCGTTATCCAGCAGTTGCTCGCGCTCGATGATGTCGAGCACCGTACAACCGACCCGGCACGCCAGGGGGTTGCCGCCAAAGGTGCTGCCATGGCCTCCGGGCTGGAACAGGCGGCCCACGGTCGCGGTGGCCAGACAGGCACCGATCGGAATGCCATTGGCCAAGGCCTTGGCCAGAGTGACCACATCGGGCTGGATGTCGGCATGCTGGTAGGCAAACCATTGACCAGTGCGGCCGATGCCGGTCTGGATCTCATCGAGCATCAACAACCAGCCGTGACTGTCGCAATGCTCGCGCAAGGCCCGCAGGTAGGATGTCGAGGCGACGTGCACACCGCTTTCGCCCTGGATCGGCTCGAGCAGCACCGCCACGATGCGCTGGCCGAATGCCTGGGTGACAGTGGTCAGCGCATCCAGATTGCCGAAGGGAATCTTGATGCAGTCTCCAGGCAGTTGGCCCAGGCCGGCGCTTAGGTGCGCGCCGTCACTGGCCGCCAGGGTGGCCAGGGTGCGGCCGTGAAAGGCGTTGTCCATGACCACCACCAGGGGCTTGGCGATACCGCGGCTATGTCCCTGCAAACGGGCCAGCTTCAACGCGGTCTCGTTCGCTTCCGCGCCGGAATTGTTGAAGAACGCCAGGGCGAGACCGGACTTCTCGGCCAGCTTCGCGCCCAGCCGCTGTTGCCAGTCGATGGCGTACAGGTTGGAGGTGTGCAGCAACAGCCCGGCCTGCTCGACGATGGCGGCCACCACCTCCGGATGGCTATGCCCCACGTTGGTCACCGCCACCCCGGCCAGCGCATCGAGGTACTCGCGACCGGCGATATCCCACAGGCGAGTGCCGCTACCATGGCTGAACGTCAGCGGCAACGGTTGATAGGTGGGCATCAGGTGGCTTGCGCTCATCATGGAAGTCTCGGCGGTAAAATGAATGCGCAGTATTCCTTTCAACCCCAGGTGGATAAATGGCGTTAAGCTGGATGCACCTTTCACCCGGAGTTGATAATGGACCTGTTCCAGGCGATGCAGGTGTACGTAAAAGTGGTGGAGCTGGGCACCATGACTGCAGCGGCCAAGGCGTGCGATCTGTCCACGACCATGGTCAGCAACCACTTGCAGGCACTGGAGCAGCGTCTGGGCGTGAGCCTGTTGCTGCGCACCACGCGCCGCCAGCAGGTGACCGACGCCGGGCAGGCCTACTATCAGCGTTGTCTTGAGGTGCTGGGGCTGGTTGCCGATTCGGAGCGCTGGGCCGAACGCGCCCAAGGCACTGCGCAGGGACTGTTACGCATCACTGCGCCGCCGACCTTCGGCGCTGAGTGCCTGACACCCGCACTGGCGGGATTTCTCCAACGTTATCCACAGATCAGCGTCAGTCTCAGCCTCAGTGACCAGGTACACGACATGCTCGACGGGCAGTTCGACGCCGCACTACGGCTGGGCAATCTCGAACCCTCGACCTTGATCGCCCGTCCGCTGGACGACTATCGATTGAGTATCTGTGCGTCCCCGGACTACCTGCGCCGCCATGGCACGCCTTGCGATCCCGAGGAGTTGGCTGCGCATGAGTGCCTGCAATTCATGTACAACCCGGGCGATGAGTGGCGCGGGACGCAGAAACGCTGGTCCATGCAGGGGCCGGATGGATCGATTGGCGTCGAGGTGCAAGGGCGACTGGTCACCAACAGCAGCGCGGGACTGCGTCAGGCCGCCCTGGCGGGCATGGGCCTGGTCATGCTCCCTGATGTGCTGGTGCGCCGTGACCTGGAAGAGGGGAAGCTGGTCCAGGTGCTGGCTCGATACGCACTGCCCGGCAGACCCATGCACCTGCTTTATCCACAGGCGCGCTACCGTTCGCCGAAGCTGCGCGCCTTCGTGGACTACATCGTCCAGGCGCTGGGGCCTCAGGACAGGACCGGTCAGTAGGTGTCCTGGGTCAGGCTGGCGATGATCGAGCGGTAGCTGTTCATGCGCTGTTGCTGCACACGGCCGTCTTCCAGCGCCCCAAGCAGGGCGCAACCCGGTTCGCGGTCATGCTTGCAGTCGCGGAAACGGCAGGTGCCCAGCAGGTCGGCGAACTCGATGAAGCCGGCCTCGACATCCGCCCGGCTGACGTGGCCCAGGCCGAATTCACGGATGCCGGGTGAGTCGATCAGCTCGCCGCCGCCCGGGAAGTGGAACAAGCGTGCGGTGGTGGTGGTGTGCGTGCCCTGGCCGGACCATTCCGACAGCGCACCCACCCGCGCCTGCACTTCGGGCAGCAGGCTGTTGACCAGCGACGACTTGCCCACCCCCGACTGACCGACGAACACGCTGATATGGCCGTCCAGACGTGCCTGCAACTGCTGCATGCCATCGCCTTGATGCGCCGATACTTCCAGCAATGGATAACCCAACTGTCGATAGACCGCCAGCAGCGCGTTGAGCGCGGGCGCGTTCTGCTCGTCGATCAGGTCGGCCTTGTTCAGCAGCAACAGGGGATGGATGCCGGCGTGTTCGGCGGCCACCAGGTAGCGGTCGATCAGGTTGGCATGGGGTTCGGGCATGGGCGCGAACACGATGACGATCAGATCGACGTTGGCTGCGACCGGCTTGAGCTGCCCGCGGCTGTCGGGACGGCACAGTTCGGTGCTGCGCGGCAGCTGCGCGACGATGACCCCGATGCCTTGGTTGCCGGCGCGCCAGACCACCTTGTCGCCGGTGACCAGCGAGGGCAGGTTGGCCCGCAGATAGCAACGGCAGACCTGACCGGCGTGCTCGCCTTCCAGTGCTTCGACTTCCACCTGAACACCGAAGTGGGCGATGACCAGCCCTGTCTGCTCTGGGCCCAGATCGCCGCCTTCGAGGGTCTCCAGGGCCTGGGACTCGCGCTTGGCGGCGCGTGCGGCGCGCTCGCCCTGGATTTTTTCGATACGCCAGTTCTGGCGGCGGTTCAGTTGGCGTTTGGCCATGTGTGTTCCGTGTAAATGAGTTCAAGCGTGAACGAAGGCGGGATACTAGCACGCCCGGCTACGCTAGACTGCGCAGCTACGCCGAGGAGACCCCCAATGCAGAACCCACAGAACCTGATCTGGATCGACCTGGAAATGACCGGTCTGGACCCGGACCATGACGTCATCATCGAAATGGCCACCATCGTCACCGATAGCGACCTCAATACCCTGGCCGAAGGCCCGGTCATCGCCATCCACCAGAGCGACGAGATCCTGGCCGGCATGGACGAGTGGAACACCCGCCAGCACGGCGGCTCGGGCCTGACCCAGCGCGTTCGCGAAAGCACCGTCAGCATGGCTCAGGCCGAAGCACAGACCATCGCCTTTCTGGAGCAGTGGGTGCCCAAGGGCAAGTCGCCGATCTGCGGCAACAGCATCTGCCAGGATCGCCGCTTCCTCTACCGACACATGCGTGCGCTGGAAAACTACTTCCACTACCGCAACCTCGACGTCTCGACCCTCAAGGAACTGGCCGCGCGCTGGGCCCCCGAGGTCAAGGACAGCTTCAAGAAGGGCAGCACTCACCTGGCCCTGGACGACATCCGCGAATCGATCGCCGAACTGCAGCACTACCGCAAGCACTTCATCAAGTTCTGACGCCCGTAGAACCCCGCAGTGAAAACGAAGCGGGCGGCGATCCCTCTGCCCGCGAAGAGGCCGGTGTGGGAGCGGGCTCTCAGCCCATGACGAGCCCTTTGTGGGAGCGGGCTCTGCCCGCGAAGAGGCCCTCGAGCCAACCTCCCTCAATACACTCGACGCCGCCGTGCCTGCATGGCACTGGCGATATCGGCAGCCAGTCGCGCGGTATCGGCCTCGGCCAGATTACCGACACTGACGCGCACCGCCGGCCCACTCTGCAATCGAAACGGACTGCCTGCCTGGACTGCCCAGCCTGCGGAGGCCAGGGCCTGCACCGTCGATGTTTCGTCAATGACCGGTAGCCACAGGTGCAGGCCTTCGCTTGAGCTGGACAGGCTCACACCCATGAGTTCGAGTGCCTCGACCAGCGATTGTCGACGGCTTCGATAGGCCGCACCCACTTCCGTCAAGCGGCCCGCTTGCAACATCCTGCTCCACAGATGGGCGGTCAGTCGCTGCAGCAGCAGGCTGACCCAGCGCGGCCCGACCCGCTGCTGGCGTTGCATCTCGCCATGCAGGGACGCGCTGGCGCCCGCAATCGAGACGCGCAGGTCGGGCCCGATGAACTTGCTGGTCGACAGCACATAGAGCCAATGCTGCGGAGGCGGTTGCAGGTCGATGGCCGGGGCCTGGCTCAACGGCCCCCAATGATCGTCGATCACCAGCAGCGTGTGCGGTGCGTCCTGCAAGGCCGCTGACCATTGCTGCCAGCGCGGGGTATCGAACGAGCAGCCGGTCGGGTTCTGTGCACGGGGCGTCAATACCACGGCCGCCGCACCACGCAGCACCTCCGGCGCCGGGGCCACCGCGCCATGCTCGTCCATGCTCAATCCCCCTGGCTTGAGCTGTAGTCCGGTCAGCAGGTCGCGCAACGGTGGCCAGCATGGGTCTTCGATCAGCACCGTGGCGCCCGGGCGGCAGCGTGCACGAAGCGCTCTCTCGACCGCATCCAGCGCGCCGCAATACACACCCACCTGCTCGCTGGGCAGTTGCTGGCTGTCGAGCCAGTCGCGGGCCAGGCTCGACAACTGCGGGTCATCGCCGAACGGGTCGAAACCACTCTGGGTGACGTTGCGCAGCAGCCATTCGGGATCGGGCGCTGGCAGCAGCGAGGCATCGAGGTTGCCGCTGGCCATGTCGTACAGCCCTTCAGGAAGCACGAAGCCGTACTCGACAATTTCCGAAGCCGGCGCGCTGACCCGAGTCCCGCGACGCCCGTGGGTCACCACGATGCCGCTGTCACGCAACCTTCTGTACGCCGCCGCGACGGTATTGGGGCTGACCTTTAGCTGCACGGCCAGGTCGCGCACCGAAGGCAGTGAAGCGTTTTGAAGCAAATCACCTTGGCGTATCTGCCGCTCAATGGCCTCAGCGATCTCGACGGCAGTGGACGCATTCGTCAATAATGTATTCATACATTCATATTATTGTATTGGTACATAAATGAAAAGTGCGTTGGTAGTGCGGCATCTTGCCTTCGAAGACCTGGGCAGTCTGGCCCCGGTGCTAAAAGCCGAGGGGTATGAAATCGAAATAATAGAAGCGCCACTGCACCCGCTGGCGTCCCTCGATGTGATCTCGGCAGACTTGTTGATCATTCTGGGCGGGCCCATCGGCGCTTTCGATGAGGCGCTGTACCCATTCCTGCTGGACGAGCTCGAACTCATTCGCCAACGCCTGGAAAGCGGCAAACCTTTGTTGGGTATCTGCCTGGGCGCACAGCTGATCGCCCGCGCCCTGGGTGCGGGCGTCGCTGCCATGGGCCACAAGGAAATCGGTTTCGGCCCCATCACGTTGACTGACGCCGGACACAACTCTGTCCTCGCGCCCTTGGCACAGGGAACCCCCGTGTTGCACTGGCACGGCGATCAGTTCGACATCCCCGCTCAGGCTGTGGCGCTCGCCGCCACCGACGCCTGTCCCCATCAGGCGTTCAGCCTGGGCAATCAGGTCCTGGCCCTGCAATTTCATCTCGAGGTGGCACCGCAGATGCTCGAAGCATGGCTGGTCGGCCATGCCAACGAGCTGCATCAGCAGCGTATCGACCCCCGCGAACTGCGCGCCCAGGCGCAGGCACTAGGCTGCACAGGCGCACAGGTAGCCAGCGTGATCCTGACCGACTGGCTGGCACGGCTGCGATGAGTGAGGAGCTGCCCACCATCGAATTGCGGCACGTGCTCGCCGGCACGTCGCGCCCCTTCACGCGCCCAGGCAGTTTCACCGGCATCGACAAGGTCCTGCTTCCCGGGCCGGTTGAAGTGGGAACACTGGGAATCATGGGCGATGAGCAGGGGGATCGCCGCATTCACGGCGGCCCCGACAAAGCCATCCACCATTATCCGTTCGAGCACTACCACGCATGGAAGCGGCTCATCGGCGAGCATCCACGCCTGGCACAGCCAGGTGCATTCGGCGAGAACCTGTCGACTGTCGGTGTAGACGAAACCCAGGTGTGCCTCGGCGACATCTTTCGATGTGGCAGCGTGTTGCTGGAAGTCAGCCAGACCCGGCAGCCTTGCTGGAAGCTCAACGATCGCTTCGAAGTGAGCGATATGGCCTTGCGCATGCAAGCCAGTGCGATGACCGGCTGGTATTACCGGGTGCTCGAAAGCGGTGCCCTGCAGGCAGGCGACCCCATCGTGCTTCAGGATCGCCCAATCCCTCGGTGGCCACTGCGCAAAGTCATCGCGCTGTTGTACGAGCGCTCGCTGGACTTCGATGAATTGAGCCAATTCGCGCAGTTGCCGCTCGTACCTTCCTGGCGCGCACTGGTGGAGCGACGCCTGGCAACGGGCCAGATCGAGAACTGGGCCAGCCGAGTGCTGGGTCCCCCTCCTGGAGAATAGAAACCATGCAGCACTTTCGCGTCATCGTTCAATTGCACCGGGCGTACTGGTGCCAGTTCGATATCGAGCATGCCGCTGCCGAGCATGCATTGGCAGATGTAGTCCGCCGCTTCCCCGAAGGCGAGGGCTACACCCTCGATATACAACGCAAGACGGGTGAGCGCCGGCTGCTGGAATCCACGCCCGACGGGATTCGGTTGCTGTATGCGCAG
The DNA here is from genome assembly GCF_001187875.1 of Pseudomonas sp. RIT-PI-a. Classification (NCBI taxonomy): domain Bacteria; kingdom Pseudomonadati; phylum Pseudomonadota; class Gammaproteobacteria; order Pseudomonadales; family Pseudomonadaceae; genus Pseudomonas; species Pseudomonas sp. RIT-PI-a. The sequence continues at coordinate 144,701 of NZ_LGIR01000032.1, read as the reverse complement.
GGCATGTTTGCAAAGACTTGAATGCCAGTAATGGCGTCATTGGTTGAACATCACAGGTAAAGAGGTACGCAGCACGTGAATATGGAAGTTGGTCCGCAAAGCCATGATGGCGTCAGGAACATGCTGGAGAAGTTGTCTTCTTTATGGGACGTACGGGCAGCAGTCAATAATGATGCGACCCCGTACAGTGAATTGCTCTTCGAGCACGGCAGGTTGGACTTTAGCGAGTCGCTCGTTCCTTTTCGAAGCCATCCAAACTGGCAGGCGGCTTCGGCTGAGATGAAATCCAGATGTCTGTCCTACGGCTGGATTATCTATAACCTCAAAACCATCTATATCGAATGCGACATCGTGACACCGGCCTGCGAGGACATCATCAAAAGGCCGCCTGTCGAGTCTAGCAACCGTGACATCCTGCAACGCGTGATGTCGGAGGCGCTGCTCGATGAAGCGCTCCATACCAAGATGTCGGTCACGGCATGCAATTACATCTATCTGAACCGAAAGCTGCCCTATCTCGATTTCACTGATTTCAATCTTATCCGCTGGCGAGATCAGATATTGGCCACGTGCACGGCTGAGTGGCAGCGGCGGCTGACTCGATTCGGTATTGCCTGTGCTAGCGAAACCTTGATTACCGACTATCTCAAAACCTTGTCCGAGGATGATTCCATCCAGCAGGTGTGCCATGAGGTAACCCGCACTCACGCAGTGGACGAGTGGAGTCATTCAAGCGTTTTCAGCTTTGTGGCGTGCGATATCGTTCATACGCTCAGCGTTCGCGAGCGGGCGTACTTGCAGGCGGTCATTGCCAAGACCGTGGAGATGTTTGCCGACAACGAAATGGGTGCCTGGGCTCAGGCACTTTCTCTGGCCGGATTCCAAGGCCATGAAGCCATGCTGGTGGATTGTTCCCGATCTAGCGAGGTAGAAGTTTACACGGAGTCGGTTTTCAGTCTGCTCGCACGTATAGGTCTGGAATAGATGGCCCTTTCGGTCAAGGAAGGCCCCACTGCTCAGAAGCCTCTTGAGCCAGGTTTTCTGCGCTGTGATGTGGCGTGCGATATTGCCGAGAACGCAAGAAGGTTCGTTCTCACGGTACTTAATGAGCAACAGGCAGAGGAGTGTGTCCCAGGTCGGTATCTGATACTGGAATACGCAGACGTGAACGGCCATGTGCGTAGGGCCTGCTATTCGATAGTGGCATGCCCTGGGCCGCTGCAAGTCGAGATAATTGTCCAGCGTGTGCCTTCCAAGGGAGTTTCAGAGGCGATGTTCGGTCATCTGATGGTCGGCGCTCTGGTGCGCTGCGTGGGCATTGCAGGGGACATCACCGCACAGCAGCTGTCCGGCTTCGATAGCGTGGCGCTGTTGGCCGGTGGTATCGGTTTTACCTTGCCCTTGGCATTGATACGCGAATTCAGGCATCGGGTACGGCAAGGTGGCCCAGTGCCTCGGACCACTTTGCTGTTGTGCACGCCCTCTCTGGACACTGTACCTTGCCTCGCCGAACTCATGATTCTGGAGCTTGCCGAGCGCTGGTTCACCTTGCGCATCCATATAACCCGTCAGTCGTTGTACCAAGACAATGGATGCTTGTTGCGAGGGCGGCCAAGCCAGGCCGCACTGGATGCTCTGCAAGCGCCGCAGGGTGTAGTGATTTGCGGTAGCCAGGCATTTGCCGACCAAATGCACCGGGCCATGACGATTCGACATGGTGCTGCCCGGTACTTCATCGAAGCATTCAGCTCGTCCGACTCGCCGCTGCCCGCGGCTCAGGGCAACACTGGAACGGTGCGTTTGAAGATACCTGCGGCAGGTGTCGAGTTCGACGCGGTCCAGTCGTTGACGCTGCTTGAGCAGCTGGAAGCCCAGGGCCAGAAAGTGCGCAGTCAATGCCGTGCTGGAATCTGTGGTGCCTGCAAGATCAAGGTTCTGAATGGCGAGTGTCGTCGCGACGCGGATTTCGCCCTGAGTGCGAAGGAGCGCGCAGATGGATACGCCTTGGCGTGCTGTACTTATCCTATGGGCAATGAGCTCACTCTGTGCATCTAGGCCTCGTGAAGCGGACAGCACATGGGGGCGCCCGGTATGATGGGCGTCCACCGCGGCACCCATGTTCCACTTCATACCGCGCCCATCACACTACGTGTCTTCTGTCCTCCGGTTCCCATGCTACTGACCCTCTACCTCATCGCCATCACCGCTGAAGCCATGACCGGTGCCCTTTCCGCAGGACGACGTGGGATGGACTGGTTCGGCGTGGTGCTGATCGCCTGTGTGACGGCATTGGGCGGCGGGTCGATGCGCGATGTGTTGCTGGGTCACTACCCGCTGACGTGGGTCAAGCACCCTGAATATCTGGTGCTGACCAGTGTTGCGGCGTTGGTCACGATCTTCATCGCGCCGCTCATGCGCCGCTTGCGGTCGTTGTTTCTTGTGCTCGATGCGCTGGGGCTGGTGGCGTTCACGCTGATCGGCACCATGACCGCGCTGGAGCTGGGTCACGATTATCTGGTGGCGTCCATCAGCGGCATGATCACCGGGGTGTTCGGCGGTATCCTGCGTGACATCCTCTGCAACGACATTCCCCTGGTGTTCCGCCGTGAGCTGTATGCCAGCGTTTCATTTGCCTCGGCCTGGTGCTTTCTGGGCTGCACCTACCTGGAACTGGTGCCGATCCAGGCGCTGTCGATCACCTTGTTCGGTGGCTTCCTGCTGCGCCTGTTGGCGATCCGTTTCCACTGGGAAATGCCCAAGTTCGTCTACGACGACCGTTGAGCATGGGCCGCCAGGGCCCATTCGACGTGTTCGCGGACCAGCTCGCTGGGGTGTTCGCGGCGCGTCTTCAGAGCTTCGAGTACCGGAATGCTCGATGGTGCGTTGCCCAATCCCACTGCCAGGTTGCGCAGGAAACGCTCGTAACCGGCGCGGCGCAGGGGCGAGCCTTCGGTGCTGCTCAGGAAGCGCTCTTCATCCCACAGGAACAGCTGGGCCAGCTCGGCGTTGTCCAACTGATGCCGCGGCTGGAAATCGCCTTCGCCCGAGGGGCGAGCGAAGCGGTTCCAGGGGCAGACGATCTGGCAGTCGTCACAACCGAACACGCGGTTGCCGATCAGCGGCCGCAACTCCGTGGGAATGGGGCCCTTGAGCTCGATGGTCAGGTAGGAAATGCAGCGGCGGGCGTCCAGCACATAGGGCCCGACGAAGGCAGCGGTGGGACAGATCTCCAGGCAGGCCGTGCAGCGTCCGCAGTGTTCGCTGGCGTGCGCCTCATCGACCGGCAACGGCAGGTCGACGAACAGTTCGGCGAGGAAGAAGTAGCTGCCCGCCTTGCGGTTGAGGACCAGGGTGTTCTTGCCGATCCAGCCCAGCCCCGCCTCCTGCGCGATGGCTTTCTCCAGCACCGGTGCACTGTCGACGAAGGCGCGAAAGCCGAACGGGCCGATGTCCTGCTGGATGCGCTCGGCCAGGTGCTGCACCCGTTTGCGGATCAGCTTGTGGTAGTCGCGACCCAGGGCATAGCGCGAGACGTAGGCTTTTTCCGGCTCGGCCAGGCGTTGCGCCATGTGCGTGTCGCCAGGCAGGTAGTCCATGCGCAGCGAAACGACGCGCAAGGTGCCGGGTACCAGTTGCTCGGGGTGTGAGCGCTTGCTGCCGTGGGCGGCCATGTAGTCCATTTCGCCATGGTAGCCAGCCTCCAGCCAACGTTGCAGGTGTTGTTCATGCTCGGCCAGGTCCAGGCCGGCGATGCCGACTTGCTGGAAACCCAGTTCGCGCCCCCATTGCTTGATGGAGAGCGCCAGGGCCGGAAGGTCGATGGTGAGAGCAGACATGCGAGCGAGGAAACCGGTGCGGAGGTGGGTATAATTCTGCCAGACATCGACAGCAAAGGTTCAAGCATGCCGCCAGACACGCAAATACCCGACGTAGTGCACAGCCAGCCAGCGGCCCCCGTGCCGCTCACCCCGGCCACCTTGCCAGCCCTGTCGGCGCGGCCGATGGATGCGCACAAGGGCATGTACGGCCGTGTGCTGGTGATCGGCGGCGACCACGGCACCGGCGGCGCGGCACTGCTCAGCGCCCAGAGTGCCCTGCGCAGCGGGGCCGGCATGGTCTCGCTGGCCACCCGCGGCGAGCACGTGGCGCCGGCGCTGGCGCGCCTGCCGGAAGTGATGGTGGCCGATATCGCCTCGGCCAATCAGCTCCTGCCAATGGCCGAGGCCGCTAGCGTGCTGGTGGTCGGGCCCGGCCTGGGCCAGGCCGGTTGGGGGCGCAGCCTGCTGTCGGTGGCGGCCAGCCAGGACAAACCCCAGGTGTGGGACGCCGATGCGCTTAACCAATTGGCTCAGGGCGCCGCTACGCTGCCCGCCGATGCGGTACTGACCCCGCATCCTGGCGAAGCGGCGCGGCTGCTGGGCATTTCTACTCAGCAAGTGCAGGCAGATCGCCCGGCGGCAGCCCGGCGCCTGGCCCGGCAATACGCGGCGGTGTGTGTACTCAAGGGCGCCGGCAGCCTGATCGCGGCGCCCGACGGTCGCCTGGCGATCTGCGAGCACGGTCATCCGGCCATGGCCACCGGCGGGCTGGGCGATGTCCTCGCCGGGCTGATCGGCGCACTGCGTGCCCAGGGTCTGGACGGCTTCGATGCGGCGTGTCTGGGCGTATGGCTGCACGCCTGTGCCGGAGAACGGTCGGGCGAGGGCGGCCGCGGCCTGGCCGCCAGCGATCTGATCCCTGCCATTCGTCAGTTGCTCGAGGAGCATTACCCGTGTCAGAAGTAGAGATTTTCATCGAGGGCGAGGACGCGATGGTTGCGTTCGGTGCACGCATGGCAGAGGTCACTCAAGGCCATGGACTGATCTTTCTGGAAGGTGATCTGGGCGCCGGCAAGACCACCTTTTCCCGGGGCTTGATCCGCGGCCTCGGGCACGTCGGGGCGGTCAAGAGTCCGACCTTCACCCTGGTCGAGCCTTACGAAATCGGAACTATAAAAGCCTTTCACTTCGACCTGTATCGCCTTGTTGATCCTGAGGAATTGGAGTATCTGGGCATCCGCGACTACTTTGAAGAGGACGCCTTGTGCCTGATCGAGTGGCCCCAGCAGGGTGCGGGCTTTTTGCCAAAGCCTGACCTGACCATTACCATAAGCCCGCAAGCGGCCGGAAGGCTGTTGAAGTTATCGCCACAGGGCCCGCGCGGTGTGTCCTGGTGTGCCGCTGTGGCACAGAAATCCAAATAATTTGATGGGGTTAGGTATGCGCATTCGCGCGCTGGTCGCGGTCGTTGGTCTGATGTTGACGGGTTTTGTCGTCAATGCCGTGGCCGCTACACAAGTCAAGAGCGTGCGCTTGTGGCGAGCGCCGGACAATACCCGGCTGGTCTTCGACCTCACCGGCCCGGTCCAGCACAGCGTGTTCACGCTCACATCGCCCGACCGGCTGGTGATCGACATCAACGGCGCCACTGCGTCCGCCCCGCTCAGCGTCGCTCCAGGCGACTCGCCCGTTACCAGCGTGCGTTCGGCCCAGCGCACGCCCAACGATTTGCGTGTGGTGGTGGACCTGAAAAAGGCCGTCACCCCAAAAAGCTTCACCCTGGCGCCCAACCAGCAATACGGCAACCGACTGGTGGTCGACCTGTTTGACTCGGCCGCCGATGCCGAACCAGCGCCGCCTCAGCCGGTCGTGGCCACCACACCGGCGGTGCCAGTCACGCCAACGCGCCCAGCTATCAAACTGACGCCAGTGCCCAGCGGCAAGCGCGATATCGTCATCGCCATCGATGCCGGTCATGGTGGCGAAGACCCCGGCGCTTCGGGCCCGCGAGGCCAGCACGAGAAGGACGTGGTGTTGCAGATCGCCAAGGAACTGCAACGCCAGATCAACGCCGAACAAGGCTTTCGTGCCGAGCTGACGCGCACTGGCGACTACTTCATCCCGCTGCGCGGACGTACCGAAATTGCCCGCAAGAAGGGCGCCGACCTGTTCGTTTCCATTCACGCCGACGCCGCGCCGTCCTCGGCTGCCTTCGGTGCCTCGGTGTTTGCGCTGTCCGAGCGCGGCGCCACCTCGGAAACCGCGCGCTGGCTGGCCGATACTGAAAACCGTTCCGACTTGATCGGCGGTGCTGGCAACGTCAGCCTGGACGACAAGGACCGCATGCTGGCCGGTGTACTTCTGGACCTGTCGATGACCGCTTCGCTGACCTCCAGCCTCAACGTGGGCCAGAAAGTGTTGAGCAACATCGGCCAGGTAACGCCGCTGCACAAGCGTCGTGTCGAGCAGGCCGGGTTCATGGTGCTGAAATCGCCGGACATCCCTTCGATCCTGGTGGAAACCGGATTCATCTCAAACTCCAATGAAGCCAACAAACTGCAGAGCTCGGGTCACCAGCAGGCTCTGGCTCGCTCCATTCGTACCGGTGTGAAGCAGTTCTTCCAGCAGAATCCGCCGCCAGGGACCTACATGGCCTGGCTGCGTGACACCGGCAAGATCGCACGGGGCCCCAGCACCCACGTAGTGCGTCCCGGCGAAACGCTGGCCATGCTGGCCGCGCGCTACGACCTGGGCATCGCCACCCTGCGCAGCGCCAACGACCTGAAGACCGACGAACTGAAAATTGGCCAGGAAGTCACTATTCCCAGCACTGCCCTGGCGTCCCAGTAATGACTGAATCGGCCCGTATCGAGCTGCTCAGCCCGCGGCTCGCCAACCAGATCGCCGCCGGCGAGGTGGTCGAACGCCCAGCCTCGGTGATCAAGGAACTGCTGGAAAACAGCCTGGACTCGGGCGCTCGCCGCATTGACATCGAGGTCGAACAGGGTGGCGTCAAGCTGCTGCGCGTGCGCGACGACGGCAGCGGTATCTCCGCCGACGACCTGCCCCTGGCGCTGGCACGCCATGCGACCAGCAAGATCCGTGACCTTGAGGATCTGGAACGGGTGATGAGCCTGGGCTTCCGTGGGGAAGCGCTGGCCTCGATCAGTTCGGTGGCCCGTCTGACCCTGACGTCGCGCACAGCCTCTGCCGACCAGGCCTGGCAGGTCGAAACCGAAGGTCGCGACATGGATGCCCGCGTGCAGCCTGCCGCGCACCCGGTAGGCACTTCGGTCGAGGTCCGCGACCTATTCTTCAATACCCCGGCGCGGCGCAAGTTTCTCAAGACCGAGAAGACCGAGTTCGACCACCTGCAGGAGGTCATCAAACGCCTGGCGCTGGCGCGCTTCGACGTCGGCTTCCACCTGCGGCACAACGGCAAGAGCATTCTCGGCCTGCACGAAGCGCATGACGAAACCGCCCGCGCCCGAAGGGTCGCTGCGGTTTGTGGCCCGGCGTTTCTCGAACAGGCGATGCCGATCGAGGTCGAGCGCAATGGCCTGCGTCTGTGGGGCTGGGTCGGTTTGCCGACGTTTTCCCGGAGTCAGGCCGACCTGCAATATTTCTTCGTCAACGGTCGAGCGGTGCGCGACAAGCTGGTCGCCCATGCGGTGCGCCAGGCCTACCGCGATGTGCTGTTCAATGGCCGTCATCCGACCTTCGTTCTGTTTCTGGAAGTGGATCCGGCGGTCGTCGACGTCAACGTGCACCCGACCAAACATGAAGTGCGCTTTCGCGACGGGCGCATGGTGCATGACTTCCTGTACGGCACATTGCACCGTGCCCTGGCCGACGTGCGTCCCGAAGACCAGTTGGCAACCGCGCCGACGCAATCGCAGGCGCCGCGACCCAGTGGCGCGCAGGCCGGCGAGTTCGGTCCTCAGGGTGAAATGGGCCTGTCGGCGAATCTGCTGCAGCCGCCCATGGCTGCGCCGCAGTCGAACGGTGGTTCCGGTGGCGGTTACTCGTACACGCCGCGGCCGACCGCCGCCTTGCCGGTGGCCGAGGTGCAAAGCGCCTACCGGGAATTCTTCGCGCCGTTGCCGACCGCAGGCAGCAGTACCGCACCGATCCCGAGCCTGCCGCAGAGCCAGGGTGACATTCCCCCGCTGGGTTATGCCCTGGCGCAACTGAAGGGCATCTACATCCTGGCCGAAAACGCACAAGGGCTGGTGCTGGTGGACATGCATGCGGCCCATGAACGGATCATGTACGAGCGCCTGAAGATCGCCATGGCCAGTGAGGGACTGAGCGGGCAGCCGTTGCTGGTGCCCGAGTCGCTGGCCATGAGCCAGCGGGAAGCGGACTGCGCCGAAGAACACGCGACCTGGTTCCAGCGCCTGGGCTTCGAGTTGCAGCGTCTGGGGCCGGAAACCGTGGCCATCCGCCAGATTCCGGCGCTGCTCAAACAGGCCGAAGCCAATCGCCTGGTCAGCGATGTCCTCGCCGATCTCATGGAGTACGGCACCAGTGACCGTATCCAGGCACACTTGAACGAATTGCTGGGTACGATGGCCTGCCACGGGGCGATTCGCGCCAACCGGCGGCTGGCCCTGCCGGAGATGAACGCCCTGTTGCGTGACATGGAAAACACCGAGCGCAGCGGCCAGTGCAATCATGGCCGACCGACCTGGACCCAGATGGGCCTGGACGATCTGGACAAACTCTTCCTGCGCGGGCGTTGATCGATGAGTGGCCTACCTCCGGCGATCTTCCTCATGGGACCCACCGCCGCCGGCAAGACCGACCTGGCCATCGAGCTGAGCAAGGTGTTGCCCTGCGAGCTGATCAGCGTCGACTCGGCGCTGGTCTACCGCGGCATGGACATCGGCACCGCCAAGCCGTCGCCCGCGGTGCTCAAGGCCCACCCGCATGCCTTGATCGACATCCTCGACCCTGCGCAGAGCTACAGCGCCGCCGACTTCCGGCGCGACGCCCTGCAAGCCATGGCGCAGATCACCGCGCGCGGCAATATCCCGCTGCTGGTCGGCGGCACCATGCTGTATTTCAAGGCGTTGCTAGAAGGGCTGGCGGACATGCCCAGCGCCGACGCCCAGGTGCGCGCTGACCTGGAAGCGCAGGCCGCCCGCGAAGGCTGGCAGGCATTGCACGACCAGCTCGCGGCGGTCGATCCGGTGTCCGCCGCGCGCATTCATCCCAACGATCCGCAACGCCTGATCCGGGCGCTGGAGGTGTATCGCGTAAGTGGTTCGAGCATGACCGAGCTGCGCGCGCGACAATCTGCGCAAAGTACCGAACCAGGCGCATTGGCAAGCGGGCAATTGCCCTATACTGTGGCCAACCTGGCCATCGCGCCCGCCGATCGCTCGGTGCTGCATGAGCGAATTGCCATGCGTTTCGAACAAATGCTGGAACAAGGCTTCGTCCAGGAGGTCACTGCCTTGCGTGCTCGAAGTGACTTGCATGCTGGGCTCGCGTCTATACGAGCGGTGGGCTATCGGCAAGTCTGGGATCATCTGGATGGCAAGCTGACCGAGGTGCAGATGCGCGAACGCGGCATCATCGCCACTCGCCAATTGGCCAAACGGCAGTTCACCTGGTTGCGCGGTTGGGCCGATCTGCACTGGCTCGACAGCCTGGCGGGCGACAATCTGCCTCGCACCTTGAAATACCTGGGCTCGGCCTCCATATTGAGCTGAGTCCCGCAATTGCCGTCTATCCTTGGGTCTGACGGTCAAAGCCTTCATCTTTTTACAGCTTTTCCACTATTGATCCTTAAAGGAGTGCGGCACATGTCAAAAGGGCATTCGCTACAAGACCCTTACTTGAACACCTTGCGTAAAGAGAAGGTCGGCGTCTCGATCTATCTGGTGAACGGTATCAAGTTGCAGGGCCAGATCGAATCGTTCGACCAGTTCGTCATCCTGCTGAAGAACACTGTCAGCCAGATGGTCTACAAACACGCGATTTCCACAGTTGTACCGGTGCGTCCGATTCGTCTGCCAAGCGCGACCGAATCCGAGCAGGGCGACACCGACCCAGGTAACGCTTGATAGGAGTCTGCCTTGTTCTTTGAGCGCCACGGTGGTGGTGAACGAGCGATCCTCGTTCATCTGGATGGTCAGGACCCTGAGGCGCGCGAAGACCCGCAGGAGTTTCAGGAGCTGGCCATCTCGGCCGGCGCCGAAACTGTCGCATTCGTCAATGTCGCCCGTCATCGGCCCAGTGCCAAATTTCTGATCGGCAGCGGCAAGGTCGAGGAACTGCGTGATCAGGTCAAGACCGAACACGCGGATCTGGTGATCTTCAATCACACCCTCACACCCAGCCAGGAACGCAACCTCGAGAAGATCTTCGAGTGCCGCGTGCTGGACCGTACCGGTCTGATCCTGGACATCTTTGCGCAACGCGCCCGTACCCATGAAGGCAAGCTGCAGGTCGAACTGGCCCAGCTCGAGCACATGAGCACGCGGCTGGTTCGCGGTTGGACTCACCTCGAGCGCCAAGGTGGCGGCATCGGCCTGCGCGGTCCCGGGGAAACCCAGCTGGAAACCGACCGGCGCCTGCTGCGTGTACGCCTGCGCCAGATCAAGCAACGCCTGGAGAAGGTCCGCAGCCAGCGCGAGCAGGCTCGGCGGGGGCGTCGGCGTGCCGACATCCCGTCGGTGTCCCTTGTGGGCTACACCAACGCCGGCAAGTCGACCTTGTTCAACGCGATCACTCGTTCCGAGGTGTACGCAGCCGACCAGTTGTTCGCCACGCTCGATCCGACCTTGCGCCGGCTCGAGTTGAACGATCTGGGGCCGGTGATTCTGGCCGACACGGTGGGCTTCATACGCCACCTGCCGCACAAGCTGGTCGAAGCGTTTCGCGCCACCCTCGAAGAGTCGAGCAACTCCGACCTGCTGCTGCACGTGATCGACGCCCATGAGCCCGAGCGCATGGCGCAGATCGAGCAGGTCATGGCGGTGCTCACCGAGATCGGCGCACAAGGCTTGCCGATCCTCGAGGTGTATAACAAACTCGATCTGCTCGAAAACGTCGAGCCGCAGATACAGCGCGATGCGGACGGCAAGCCGGTCCGGGTCTGGGTATCGGCGCGCGACGGTCGCGGTCTCGAGCTGGTCAAGCAGGCGGTCGCCGAACTGCTGGGCGAGGACCTGTTCGTCGGGACGTTGCAGCTGGGCCAGAAACTGGGCCGTCTGCGTGCCCAGCTGTTTTCGCTGGGCGCGGTGCAAAGCGAAGCGCATGATGAGCAAGGTGGCAGTCTGCTGGCAATCCGCCTGCCACGTGCGGAACTCAATCGCCTGGTCAGTCGCGAAGGCATGGAGCCCGCTGAATTCATCGAGCAACACACTTTGCAATAAAAGCCTGACGTGGCAGCTGTGCTGTCGTGTCGGGCATTCTGTAGCATTGGTCGGCGCGCCGTGGGTGCGTCTTTGCTTTATCAGATGGAGAGCGCTATGGCTTGGAATGAGCCGGGTGGCAACTCGAACAATCAAGATCCTTGGGGTGGAAAACGCCGTGGAGGCGACCGCAAGGGGCCACCGGATCTCGACGAGGCCTTCCGCAAACTGCAGGACAGCCTGAACGGTCTGTTCGGTGGTGGAAAGAAACGCACAGGTGGTGGTGGCGACGGGGGCGGCACGTCCAAGGGCGGTGGTCTCGGCCTGTTGGGCATCGGCCTTGCCGTGCTCGGCGCTATCTGGCTGTACAGCGCGGTGTATGTGGTGGACGAGCAGGAACAGGCCGTTGTACTGCGCTTCGGCAAGTACTACGAAACCGTGGGTCCGGGTCTGAACATCTACTTCCCGCCGATCGACCGCAAGTACCTGGAAAACGTCACGCGCGAGCGTTCGTATACCAAGCAGGGCCAGATGCTCACCGAAGACGAGAACATCGTCGAGGTGCCGCTGACCGTGCAGTACAAGATCACCAACCTGCAGGATTTCGTCCTGCGCGTCGACCAGCCTGAAATCAGCCTGCAGCACGCCACCGACAGTGCGCTGCGCCATGTGGTGGGTTCCACCGCCATGGACCAGGTGCTGACCGAAGGCCGCGAGCAGATGGCTGGCGAGATCAAGGAGCGCCTGCAGCGGTTCCTCGACACCTACCAGACCGGTATCACCGTCACCCAGGTCAACGTACAGAGCGCGGCAGCCCCGCGTGAAGTGCAGGAAGCCTTCGACGACGTGATCCGTGCCCGTGAAGACGAGCAACGCTCGCGCAACCAGGCCGAAGGCTATGCCAATGGCGTGATTCCCGAGGCTCGCGGTCAGGCCCAGCGCATCATCGAAGATGCCAACGGCTACCGCGACGAAGTGGTTTCGCGTGCCAAGGGTGAGGCCGATCGCTTCACCAAGCTGGTCACCGAGTACCGCAAGGCGCCCGACGTGACCCGCCAGCGTCTGTACCTGGAAACCATGCAGGACGTCTACAGCAACACCAGCAAGGTGCTGGTGGCCAGCAAGGAAGGTCAGAACAACCTGATCTACCTGCCGCTGGACAAGATGGTCGGTGGTGACCGCAACAACAGCAGCACGCCTGCCGCCAGCACGCCGTCATCGGCGAGCGACGCCGCCGGCGCCCGCGCCGCGGCCGACCTGCAGCAGCAACAGCGTGAAATGCGTTCAAGGGAGAGTCGCTGATGGGCAATAAATCTGTGATCGCCCTGATCGTCGCCGTCGTTCTGGCGGTGGCAGCATGGAACTGCTTCTACATCGTGGCGCAAACCGAACGTGCGGTTCTGCTGCAATTCGGCCGCGTGGTTCAGGCCGATGTCCAGCCTGGCCTGCATGTGAAGCTGCCGTACGTCAACCAGGTGCGCAAGTTCGATGCGCGGCTGATGACCCTCGACGCGCCGACCCAGCGGTTTCTGACCCTGGAGAAGAAAGCGGTGATGGTCGACGCCTATGCCAAATGGCGTGTGAAGGATGCCGAGCGCTACTACACCGCCACTTCCGGCATGAAGCAGATCGCCGACGAGCGTCTGTCGCGTCGTCTCGAATCGGGTCTGCGTGACCAGTTCGGCAAGCGCACGCTGCACGAAGTGGTATCGGGTGAGCGGGATGCGTTGATGTCCGACATCACCACCTCACTCAACCGCATGGCCGACAAGGAGCTGGGTATCGAAGTCATCGACGTGCGCGTCAAGGCCATCGACCTGCCCAAGGAAGTCAACCGCAGCGTGTTCGAGCGCATGAGCACCGAGCGTGAGCGCGAGGCGCGCGAGCATCGTGCCAAGGGTAACGAGCTGGCCGAAGGTATCCGTGCCGATGCCGATCGTCAGCGTCGCGTCCTGCTGGCCGAAGCCTATCGCGAGTCCGAGGAAGCGCGTGGTGACGGTGACGCCCAGGCCGCAGCCATCTATGCCCAGGCCTATGGTCAGGATCAGGAGTTCTACTCCTTCTTCCGCAGCCTGCAGGCTTACCGCCAGAGCTTCGCCAACAAGAGCGACGTGATGGTGCTCGACTCCAAGAGCGATTTCTTCCGCTTCATGGAGAAGTACAAGCCCTGATCGGCTTTCCCCGCCGGGCGGTTTAACCGTTCGGCGGGGTGAACGATCGGCAAAACGTGTGTATGATGCGGCAGCCGGGAAATTCCCGGCTTTTTTGCGTCTGCAAGATCGATTGGCCGATTCATAGGCCCGGTTTATGAGGACATTGCCCCGCGACGTGCTTGCGGTGGGCGATTTCTGCTTCACTCAAGGCTAGCCCGACGGCAGGCCACCCGGATCATAGGGGAAAGGCGTAATGGCAACGGTAGACCGCTGGCTGCTGCCAGATGGCATCGAAGAAGTACTGCCGCCTGAGGCTGCGCGCATCGAAGTCGCGCGGCGCCAGGTGTTGGACCTGTTCCAGAGCTGGGGTTACGAGTTCGTCGTGACTCCGCATATCGAATACCTCGAGTCGCTGCTGACCGGCGCCGGCCAGGACCTTGACCTGCGCACTTTCAAGGTGATCGACCCGCAATCGGGTCGGCAGATGGGTTTCCGTGCCGATATCACGCCCCAGGTGGCGCGTATCGATGCGCATACCTTGCGTCGTGAAGGGCCGAACCGTCTGTGCTATGCCGGCAGTGTCCTGCATGCGCAGCCTCGCGCCCTGTCCAGCTCGCGCAGCCCTATCCAGTTGGGTGCTGAGCTGTATGGCGATGCCAGCCCCAGCAGCGACGTGGAAGTCATCAGCCTGATGCTGACCATGCTCGAAATGGCCGATGTGCCAGACGTGCACATGGATCTGGGGCATGTCGGTATCTACCGTGGCCTGGCTCGCGCGGCGGGCCTGTCGGGGGATGTCGAGCAACAGCTGTTCGATGCCCTGCAGCGCAAGGCCATCGACGAAGTGATCACCCTGACCGAAGGGCTGCAGGCCGATCTGGCCGAGATGCTGCGAGCTCTGGTCGGGCTGTGTGGCGGGCGGGAAGTGCTGGCCCAGGCCAAGGTACGCCTGGCCAATGCCCCGGCGGCGGTGCTGACCGCGCTGGACGACCTGCTGACGATCGCCGAGCGCCTGGCGTTGCGTTTTCCGCAATTGCCGCTGTACTTCGACTTGGGCGAACTGCGCGGTTATCACTATCACACCGGCGTGGTGTTTGCCGTGTTCGTTCCAGGCATGGGCCAGTCCATCGCTCAGGGCGGCCGCTACGACGACATCGGCGCGGATTTCGGCCGCGCTCGCCCGGCTACCGGATTTTCCACGGACCTCAAGTCCCTGGTCACCCTGGGCCAGGCTCGAATCGAACTGCCGTGCGGTGGCGTCTGGATGCCCGATAGCACTGATGCAGCACTGTGGCAGGCGGTCTGCCAGCTGCGCCGCGAGGGCCAGCGCGTGGTCCAGGCCCTGCCGGGCCAGACGATCGAGGCTGCTGGCGAGGCAGATTGCGACCGTCAATTGATTCAGCAGAACGGGCAATGGCAAGTGCTGCCACTGGCCTCTTGAGTATTCCTGCCGGCCGCTGCCGGCACCAAGTTTGCGCGAATGAGGACAAGTGTTATGGGTAAGAATGTCGTAGTCCTGGGCACCCAATGGGGTGATGAGGGCAAAGGCAAGATCGTTGATCTGCTGACCGAACATGCTGCCGCGGTAGTGCGCTATCAAGGCGGTCACAACGCTGGCCACACACTGGTGATCGACGGCGAGAAAACCGTCTTGCACCTGATTCCTTCGGGCGTGCTGCGCGAAGGCGTGCAGTGCCTGATCGGCAACGGCGTGGTCGTTGCACCCGACGCTCTGATGCGCGAGATCACCAAGCTGGAAGAGAAGGGCGTACCGGTGCGCGAGCGCTTGCGTATCAGCCCGTCCTGCCCGTTGATCCTGTCCTTCCACGTGGCGCTGGATCAGGCCCGTGAAAAGGCCCGTGGCGAGCTGAAGATCGGCACCACCGGTCGCGGCATCGGTCCGGCGTACGAAGACAAGGTTGCACGTCGCGGCCTGCGCGTGGGCGACCTGCTCAACATGCCGCGCTTCGAAGACAAGCTGCGTGAACTGGTGGATTACCACAACTTCATGCTGGTCGGTTACTACAAAGAGCCGGCCATCGAGTTCGAAAAGACCTTGGCCGAGTGCAAGGAATACGCTGAGCTGCTCAAGCCGCTGATGCTGGACGTGACGGCCGAGCTGCACGAACTGCGTCGCGCTGGCAAAGACATCATGTTCGAAGGCGCCCAGGGTTCGTTGCTGGACATCGACCACGGCACCTACCCCTACGTGACCAGTTCCAACACCACCGCAGGTGGCGTGGCGACCGGCTCCGGTGTAGGCCCCATGTTCCTGGACTACATCCTGGGCATCACCAAGGCCTACACCACCCGTGTAGGTTCGGGGCCGTTTCCGACCGAGCTGTTCGACGAAGTCGGCGCGCACCTGGCCAAACAGGGCCATGAATTCGGCGCAACCACCGGCCGTGCCCGTCGCTGTGGCTGGTTCGACGCTGTCATCCTGCGCCGCGCGATCGATGTGAACAGCATTTCGGGCATCTGCCTGACCAAGCTGGACGTGCTCGATGGTCTGGAAACCATCAATATCTGCATCGGTTACAAAGACGCAGAAGGCAAGGACGTTGCCCCTACCGACGCTGACAGCTACGTCGGCCTGCAGCCGGTGTACGAAGAAGTGCCGGGCTGGACCGAGTCGACCGTGGGTGCCAAAACCCTGGAAGAACTCCCGGCCAACGCCCGTGCCTACATCAAGCGTGTCGAAGAGCTGATCGGCGCACCGATCGATATCATCTCGACCGGTCCTGACCGCAACGAAACCATCGTGCTGCGTCATCCGTTCGGCTGATAGCGGTTCGTGCATCAAAGCAAAAGGCCCTTCGGGGTCTTTTGTCGTTTCAGGGACAGGTCGGCCGTCCGGCACGGCGTTTGCTGTGTGATTCCGAATCAGGTGCCAGTATTACGATGGCGTCAATAAAAAGGGATTCACATGTCCGCTGTCCTTTCTCTTCTGCGCAGCCGCTTGCTGCGTCCGGTTTTCATTGCCTTGGGTATCGCTCTTTTGGTGCAGGTGCTGGCCGCCATTGCGCTGACCCGAAGCACCGTCACTGCACTTGAAGCCGACCTGGATCAGCGCATGGCCCAGGACAGCCAGCGGCTGACAGGGGAGCTGCAAAGCGCCAGTGCGGAGGTGTCATCCGGGCTTGAAAGTCTTTCCGCGAACACGCGTCAGCGCCTGAGTGCCGGTTTATCGACACGCCTGACCCAGGAACAGGCGCAGATTCGAGCGACCCTGGACAAGGATCTGCAGGATTCGGCCACCGATATGGCCGAGCTGCTGGCCTCGGTCGCGCCGCGGGCCATGTGGGACAACGATGTACCGACGCTGTCCGAGTTCGCCCGCCGCGCTCAGCGCAATCCCAACGTGCTGTTCGTGATCTACAACGACGCGCAGGGCGAGCACCTGACCCGTTACCTGAATCGCGACAACCCGATCAACCAGGCGCTGATGGCCAAGGGAGCCGGTGAGCGTGCTTTGGACAAGGTGCTCGATGCGGCCAGGAATGATCCGGGGGTGATCTATGTCGAAGCCTCGATCAATCCCAACGGCGTGGAGATCGGTCGTGTATTGATGGCCGTTTCGCGCACGGGCGTCGAAGCGCAGGTGGCCGAACTGGACAAGCGTTTTGCTGCGCTGATTGCCAGTGCCGGGCAACTGGTGGGCGAAAGTCTGCAAGGCGCCTCGACCGAAAGCGCCAAGGCTCTGCAGGCCCGTCTGCAGTCGGCGGAATCGGCGGCAGCGACCATGCAGGCCAATACCCACAGCACTGTGCAGGACGCTGCGGCGCAGTTGCGCTGGCGCATCGGGCTGTGCCTGGCCCTGGTAGGGCTGGCCATGCTGGTGGTGCTGGCCGCCGTGCTGGGCCGTCGTGTGGTGCATCGCCTGCGCCTGCTGGTCGGCGCGCTGGATGACTTGGCCGCAGGTGAGGGCGACCTGACCAAGCGGGTGGCGATTCACAGCCGCGACGAGATCGGCGACATGGCGTCGGCCGTCAACCGTTTCGTCGACAAGCTGCAGCCCATCGTTCGCGAAGCGGGTGAGGTGGCGCACAAGACCGGGGTCGAGATCGGCAGCATGGCCCAGCGCAACGCTGGCGCCGACGATGCCGCTCAATTGCAGCGCGATGAAGTGGCGCAGAGCCTGCAGGACTTGTCGCAGATGGCCGATGAGGCCCAGGCCGAGAGTCAGGCGATGCAGTCGGCCTTGCAACAAGTGGTGGAGATCCGTCAGGCCACGGACGACAACACCCGGGCCTCGCAACAGGTCGGCGGCTTGATCGAAGCGTTGGCCGGGCAGGTGCAGAGTGGGTCCAAGGTGATCGAGCGATTGGCCGAGCAGAGCCAGCAGATCGAGGTGGTGTTGACGGTGATCCACGGAATCGCCGAGCAGACCAATCTGCTGGCGCTCAACGCCGCCATCGAAGCGGCACGAGCCGGTGAAACCGGACGTGGATTCGCCGTGGTGGCCGACGAGGTGCGTGCGCTGGCGAGCAAGACGCAGAGTTCGACCGGCGACATTCAAGCCCATATCGGCGCTTTGCAGGCCGGCGCGCGCGAGGCAGTGGCGGCCATCGGCCAGGCCGGACGTCAGGCGGACGAAGGTCTGGCGGTGCTGCGCGACAGCGCGCGGCTGCAGCAGGCGGTGCAGACTTCGGTGGAGCAGGTACACGCGGCGATCGGCCTGGCGACCCAGGCCGCCGAGCAGCAGGCCCGCGGCGCGCAGGCTGTGAAGGGCAGGGTGCAGGTGATTCATGCGCAGGCAGAGAAAGCGGCTTTCGCCGTGCAGCAGACCACGGCCAGCAGCCGAGAGCTGGACAAGCTCGCGGCCCAGCTGAAAGCCAGCCTGGGTCAGTTCCGCGCCTAGATGCCCGCCTGTAGGAGCGGTCATAGGCCGCGAAAGGCGCATTGCGGTCTACCTGACGAACCGCGTTGCCCTTTTCGCGGCCACGGACCGCTCCTACAGGAGGGCCTAACGTGTGTGGCTCAGGTACATGCGAGTCGTGAGCAGGTACACCGGCACCCCGGAGATCAGGATCAGCAAGGCCGCATAGGGCGCGGCAGCGGCGAACTCCATGTTCGAGGTGTGTGACCACACTTCGGTTGCCAGGGTGGTCATGCCGGTGGGGGCCAGAACCAGCGTGGCGGTGAGTTCCTTCATGCCGTCCAGGAACACCAGCGCGAATGCCGCCGCCATGGCCGGGAAAATGATGGGTAACGTCACCCGGCAGAACGCCGTGAAGGGCGTAGCACCCAGCGTGCGCGCGGCTTCTTCCAGCTGGGGCGCAGCCTTGTTCAAAGCATTACGGACAGGCGCCTGCGCCAGGGGCAGAAACAGCAGTGCGTAGGCCAGCAACAGCAAACCTGTGGTTTGGTACATCGCCGGAACGTAGTGCAGGGCGAAATACACCAGGGTCAAGGCGATCACCAGTCCGGGCAGTGCATGCAGCAGGTACGGCAAACGTTCCGCCCAGATCGCCAAGCGGCCGCGATGGCGCACGACCAGCAAACCGACGGGCAATGCCAATGCCAGGCACAACGCCGCACCACCCAACGCCAGTGACAGCGAGGTCAGCAACGCCTCGCCAATGGCCGCCACCGGAAAGGCGGCCGACGATCCTTTCACCAGCCAATACCCCAGCATGCCCAGCGGCACGCCACTGCCGACGGCCACCAGCAGCAGGCAGTACAGCTGCGCCACTACACACCACGGCCCCAGCCGCAACGGTGTTGCCCGGCGGGCTGCGCCTTGACCGGTACGGATGTGGCGCGCGGTACCCCGCACCCTCAGCTCCAGCCACAGCAGCAACAGGCACAGAACCAGCAGCAGCGCCGACAGCATTGCCGCATTGGTATTGCTGAACTCAAGCTCGAACTGTTGGTAGATCGCTGTGGTGAAGGTCTGCAATCCCATGATCGACAGCGCGCCGAACTCCACCAGCATGTGAAGCGCGATCAGCAGTGCCCCGCCCAGCACCGCAGGCCACAGCAGCGGCAGGGTCACCTTGAAGAACACACCGGTGCGGTTCTGCCCCAGCGTACGGGCTGACTCTTCCAGCGAGGTATCCAGATTGCGCAGCGTCGCCGCGACCGGAAGAAACACCAGTGGGTATTTCGACAGCGTCATGACCAGGATGGCGCCGCCCAACCCCTCGAATCCAGAGCTCAACGAAACCCAGGTGAAGCCGCTGACGAAGGCGGGGACCGCGAACGGCAGGCACAGGATCACGCCCCAAAGCCGCCGACCGGCCAGGTCGCTGCGCTCCAGCAGCCAGGCCAGGCTCACACCGATCACCACGCAGGCCGCGGTCACCCCAGCCATCAACATCAGGGTGTTGCCCAGCAAACGCAGGACGTAGGGGCGCCAGAGCAACCTGATCGCTTCGTGCAAGCCGGCCTGCCACGCTTTGAGGCCGACGTAGAGCAGGGGTAGCAGGCTCAGTCCGACCAGCAGCAGGACGGGCGCGAGCACCCAGATCGAGGGACGCTTGCGCCGCCCCGTGGCACTGACAGGGGGGGTGATCAATTCAGGCCGACGTCCCGTTCCATGTCCAGGGCGTCCTCGGCATTGCCGATGTCAGCTGGGGTGATCGCAGGTGCCTGCAATTCGTCGAATGGCTTGAGGCCACGGTCAGAGACCATGCCTTTGTGCAGCGGGTATTCAGCGGTAGTCTGGGTGATCACGCGCTGACCCTCTTCGCTGGCCATGTAGGCGAGCAGTGCCTGGGCCTCGCGTGGATGCTTGCTGGACTTGAGGACCGCAGCCGAGGAAATGGTGATCAGGCCGCCGGCGTCGCCGTTGCTGAAGTAGTGCAGCTTGGAGTCGAGTTGGCCTTTCTCGCGCTGCAGTGCGAACCAGTAGTAGTTGTTCACCAGCACGGTGGCGATTTCGCCGTTTTCCACTGCCTTGAGGGCGACCATGTTGTTGGTGTAGGTCTTGCCGAAGGCGCGCAGGCCGGTCAGCCATTCTTCGGCAGCTTCTCGCCCGTGCAGCTTGATGATGGCAACGGCCTGCTCCTGGAAGGCGCCGCTGGTCGGTACGAAGCCGACCTTGCCCTGCCATTGCGGTTCGGCGAATTCCAGCACCGTGTCAGGCAGGTCCTTTTCGTCGATCAGCTTTGGGTTGTAGGCCACTACCCGTACGCGAGCGGTCACGCCTATCCATGAGCCGTCCTTGGCGACGTACTCGGGCGGAAGCATGTTCAGGGTGCTGTCGTCGGTCTTGGCCAGGAAGCCTTTTTCGCCCAGGTTGTTCAGGGGCGGGGATTCTTCGGTGTAGATCAGGTCTGCTGGAGAGCGTTCGCCTTCCTCCATCACCTGGCTGGCCAGTTGATTGCTGCTGCCCTTGCGGACATTGACGTGAATGCCGGTCTTGGCCTCGTAGGCCTTGGCGATGGCTTCGCCGATTTCCTTGTGCTGACCGTTGTAGAGGGTCAGCTCGACCTTGTCGGCGGCCTGCGCCAATGGAGCGACCAGGGCGGTGCTCAGCAGGCATGCAGCCAGTGCACGCAGCAGGGACCGGGGGTTTCGAGACGTCATGGACTACTTCCTTACGGCAGGGCAGCGGAATCTTGAAACAATTGTAAACGATATGGGTTCTCAGGTGCTCATGCGCCGTGCGAGCCCGCCGTAGGAGCGGTCATCGGCCGCGAAGGGTGCGCCGTGGATACGGAGAGGGCACGGATTTTCGAAACCCGAAAACGCAAAAACCCGCTTTCGCGGGTTCTTGTGAAGAATTGGTGCCCAGAAGAAGACTCGAACTTCCACGACCGTAAGGTCACCAGCACCTGAAGCTGGCGTGTCTACCAATTTCACCATCTGGGCAGCATCAGCAGCGTTGTACGCCGTTGATGGGGCGCACTATACGGCGGCCTTTTTGATCTGTAAACCCCTGTTTTGATTTTGTTAATTCAAATCATCGTGCAGGGGGCGCGGAGGCCTGAAACGCAAAAACCCGCTTTCGCGGGTTTTTGTGAGTGACGCAAGATTGTTGTAATCTCGTGTCCTGAATTGGTGCCCAGAAGAAGACTCGAACTTCCACGACCGTAAGGTCACCAGCACCTGAAGCTGGCGTGTCTACCAATTTCACCATCTGGGCAGCATCTGCAACGCTGTGCGTTGTCGATGGCGCGCACTATACGGAGCGCTCTTTGTGCTGTAAACCCCTTTGGCAAGAAAAATCGACTAAAATTCTGCAGTGGCGTCCCGGACACTGTTTTCGACCTCGGGGCAGGGCTTTTAACTGGCAGGCAGCGCCTGAAATTTCCCGTTTCAATACGCGTATGCCAAACTAACGCCTATATAGACAAGGTGAATTCTCTCTAATGGCCGATTGGCAGACCCTCGATCCCGAGGCCGCTCGTGAAGCGGAAAAATACGAAAACCCCATTCCCAGCCGCGAGCTGATCCTCAAGCACCTCGACGAGCGCGGCCCCCCCGCCAGCCGCGAGGAGCTGGTGGACGAGTTCGGCCTCACCACCGAGGACCAGCTGGAAGCCTTGCGCCGCCGTCTGCGAGCCATGGAGCGCGATGCGCAATTGATCTACACCCGCCGTGGCACCTATGCCCCGGTGGACAAGCTCGACCTGATCGCCGGCCGCATCAGCGGCCACCGCGACGGTTTCGGCTTCCTGATTCCCGACGATGGCAGCGACGACCTGTTCATGAGCCCGGCGCAGATGCGTCTGGTGTTCGACGGCGACCGTGCCCTGGCCCGTGTTTCCGGCCTGGACCGTCGCGGCCGCCGCGAAGGCGTGATCGTCGAAGTGGTGTCCCGTGCCCATGAAACCATCGTTGGCCGCTACTTCGAAGAAGGCGGCATTGGTTTCGTGACCCCGGACAACCCCAAGGTGCAGCAGGAAGTGCTGATCACCCCCGGTCGCCACGGCGCCGCGAAGATCGGCCAGTTCGTCGGGGTGAAGATCACCCACTGGCCCACCGCACGGTTCCAGCCCCAGGGTGACATCGTCGAAGTGCTGGGCAACTACATGGCCCCGGGCATGGAAATCGATGTAGCCCTGCGCACCTACGACATTCCCCATGTATGGCCCGAGGCCGTGCTCAAGGAAGCCGCCAAGCTCAAGCCTCAGGTGGAAGACAAGGACAAGGAAAAGCGCATCGACCTGCGCCACCTGCCGTTCGTCACCATCGACGGCGAAGACGCCCGCGACTTCGACGATGCCGTCTATTGCGAAGCCAAGAGCAAGCTGCGCCTGTTCAATGGCGGCTGGACTCTGTACGTCGCCATCGCCGACGTTTCCAGCTACGTGAAGCTGGGCTCGGCACTGGATGCCGAGGCACAGGTGCGTGGCAACTCGGTGTACTTCCCCGAGCGCGTGATCCCGATGCTGCCCGAGCAGCTGTCCAACGGCCTGTGCTCGCTGAACCCCAAGGTCGACCGCCTGGCCATGGTCTGCGAGATGACCATCTCCAAGACCGGCGAGATGACCGACTACAGCTTCTATGAAGCGGTGATCCACTCTCACGCGCGTCTGACCTACAACAAGGTCAGCACCATGCTCGAGCACTCGCGCACCAGCGAGGCCAAGGTCTTGCGCGGCGAGTTCGGCGAAGTGCTGCCCCATCTCAAGCAGCTGTATGCGCTGTACAAGGTGTTGCTGTCGGCTCGTCATGTGCGTGGCGCCATCGATTTCGAGACCCAGGAAACCCGTATCGTCTTCGGCTCCGAGCGCAAGATCGCCGAGATCAAGCCGACCGTGCGCAACGACGCCCACAAGCTGATCGAGGAATGCATGCTGGCGGCCAACGTGGCCACCGCCGAGTTTCTCAAGAAGCACGAGATTCCGGCCCTGTATCGCGTTCACGACGGCCCGCCGCCGGAGCGTCTGGAAAAACTGCGTGCCTTCCTCGGCGAGCTTGGTCTGTCGCTGAACAAGGGCAAGGACGGTCCATCGCCAAAGGATTACCGTGCGCTGCTGGAAACCATCCAGGGTCGCCCGGATTTCCACGTGATCCAGACCGTGATGCTGCGCTCCCTGAGCCAGGCGGTGTACAGCGCCGACAACCATGGCCACTTCGGCCTGAATTACGAGGCGTACACCCACTTCACTTCGCCGATCCGTCGCTATCCCGACCTGCTCACGCACCGGGCGATCCGCAGCGTGATCCACTCCAAGCAGGACACCCCGCACGTCAAGCGCGCCGGTGCTCCGACCATTCCCAAGGCGCGTATCTACCCGTACGACGAAGCCGCGCTGGAGCAGTTGGGCGAAGAGTGCTCGATGAGCGAGCGTCGGGCCGACGAAGCCACCCGTGACGTGGTCAACTGGCTCAAGTGCGAGTTCATGAAGGATCGCGTTGGCGAAACCTTCCCGGGCGTGATCACGGCAGTGACCGGTTTCGGCCTGTTCGTCGAGCTGACCGATATCTTCGTCGAAGGCCTGGTGCACGTCACCGCGCTGCCGGGCGACTACTACCATTTCGATCCGATCCACCATCGCCTGGCCGGCGAGCGCACCGGGCGCAATTTCCGCTTGGGCGACACGGTCGAAGTGCAGGTCATGCGGGTCGACCTGGACGAGCGCAAGATCGATTTCGGCATTGGCGAAGCGACGCTCAATCAGCCGATCGGTCGCAAGAACCGCAAGGCCGATGCGCCAGCGGGCAAGCCTAAAAGCTACCCGACCACGCCTGCCGTGGAAAAAACCGTTGCCGAGAAGCCAGCTGCTTCGGCCAAGCGCAACTCGGCACCGAGCAAGCGCAAGGCCGAAAGCGACGAGGTCTACCGGGCATCGGACGCCGCGGCCAAGAATGCCGAAGTGCGCAAGAGCCGGGAAATGAAGAAGGCTTTGCTGGCCGACGCAGCCAAGGGCGGGTCGGCCAAGGCCAGCAACAGCCGCAGCAGCGCTGGCAGCAGTGCTGGAGGCGATTCCAAACCGAGCAAGCATCGCAAGGGTCCGTCTAAGTCGGGCAGCCGCAAACCCAAGGCCAAGTCATGAGTCAGCTGGAAAAGATCTACGGCGTGCACGCCGTGGAAGCG
Organism: Pseudomonas sp. RIT-PI-a; assembly: GCF_001187875.1. Taxonomy (NCBI): domain Bacteria; kingdom Pseudomonadati; phylum Pseudomonadota; class Gammaproteobacteria; order Pseudomonadales; family Pseudomonadaceae; genus Pseudomonas; species Pseudomonas sp. RIT-PI-a. Next base: position 120,370 of record NZ_LGIR01000032.1, on the reverse strand, counting down.
TTGTTGCGTCATCACCCGAAACGGGTCAAGCAGATCTGGTTGTCCGATGGCCGCAGCGAGCCGCGGGTACAGACCTTGGTCGAACTGGCCACGCAGAATCGCATTTCGGTGGGCCAGGCCGAGCGTCGTGAGCTGGATGCCTGGGTCGAAGGCGTGCATCAGGGCGTCGTGGCGGAAGTCAGCCCCAGCCAGGTGTGGGGCGAGGCGATGCTCGATGAGTTGCTCGACCGCACCGACGGCCCGCCCCTGTTGCTGGTGCTGGACGGCGTGACCGATCCGCACAACCTGGGGGCCTGCCTGCGCACCGCCGATGCGGCCGGAGCGCTGGCCGTGATCGTGCCCAAGGACAAGTCCGCCACCCTCACGCCGGCCGTGCGCAAGGTGGCCTGCGGCGCGGCGGAAGTGATTCCGCTGGTGGCGGTGACCAACCTGGCACGTACCCTGGAAAAGCTCCAGCAGCGTGGCCTGTGGGTCGTGGGCACCGCTGGCGAGGCGGAAGTCGAGATCTACCAGCAGGACCTGACCGGGCCTACCATCCTGATCATGGGGGCTGAGGGCAAGGGCATGCGCCGCCTGACCCGCGAGCACTGCGACTATCTGGTGAAACTGCCGATGGCCGGCAGCGTGAGCAGCCTGAACGTGTCGGTCGCGACCGGGGTGTGCCTGTTCGAAGCGGTTCGGCAGCGTAACGCCAAAAAGAAGTGATCCGACCGAGCTGGCCCCTTCGCGGGCAGAGCCCGCTCCCACACATATGACCGATATGTGGGGCGGGCGGCGAGCGCTCCGCCCGCGAATGCGGTGGCAGAGACATTGCCACCGCTGTTCAAATATTCACCAATCCTCTTGCTTCCCCCCAACCCCTTCTCTACAATTGCGCCCCTTGCCGTGATGGCTGGCGCACTTGTGCGCATTTACCGGCGCACCACCCAGCAAGACACACAGTGTCATTCACTCCTTGTCTGACCGCTCTGGCGGCAGGCTACAACCCGTAAGGAGCATTCATGCGTCATTACGAAATCATCTTTCTGGTCCACCCGGATCAGAGCGAGCAAGTCGGCGGCATGGTTGAGCGTTACACCAAGCTGATCGAAGAAGACGGCGGCAAGATCCACCGTCTGGAAGATTGGGGCCGTCGTCAACTGGCCTACGCCATCAACAACGTTCACAAGGCTCACTACGTGATGCTGAACGTTGAGTGCACCGGCAAGGCCCTGGCCGAGCTGGAAGACAACTTCCGCTACAACGATGCCGTGATCCGTAACCTTGTCATCCGTCGCGACGAAGCCGTCACCGACCAGTCCGAGATGCTCAAGGCAGAAGAAAACCGCAGCGAGCGCCGTGAGCGTCGTGACCGTCCTGAGCACTCTGACAACGCCGATGGCGATGACAGCGACGCCAGCGATAACGCTGACGAGTAATCCACGGACCTTTTGAGGAGCCCATTACATGGCACGTTTCTTCCGTCGTCGTAAATTTTGCCGCTTCACCGCTGAAGATGTGAAGGAGATCGACTACAAAGATCTCAACACTCTGAAAGCCTACGTATCCGAAACCGGCAAGATCGTTCCAAGCCGTATCACCGGTACCAAGGCTCGTTATCAGCGTCAGCTGGCCGTCGCTATCAAGCGCGCCCGCTTCCTGGCCCTGCTGGCCTACACCGACAGCCACGGCCGCTGAGACCGGGTTGTCGACAAGTAGTAAAAGGATAGATACGCATGCGTGCCCTGGCTGATTTCATCATGCGCGGTCGCATGCAGGCCACACTGGTTGTGGTCGGATGTGCGGCATTGCCGCTGTTGTTCTGGTTGAGTGCTGCCGCAGCGTGCCTGGTGTACCTGCGGCGCGGCATGAGTGACGCTTTTGGCGTCCTCGTCTGGGCTCTGCTGCCGGCTCTGGCCTGGTGGTATTTCGGCGAACCGCGCACCTTGATGGTGTTGCTGGGCGCGCTGGGGCTCGCGGCGCTGTTGCGCGCGGGATGGGCCTGGAATCGCGTGCTGCTGGCCAGCATAGCGCTGGGGCTGGTGTACGGAGTGTTGTTGGGTGTGGTGTTTCGCGAACCCATCGAAGCGTTGGCGCAGGCGTTGAACGAACGCCTGCCGCAGATGCTCGGTGGTCTCTACCAGCAGATGTCGGTGGAAGAGCGGGCAAACCTCGGCAACCTCATTGCACCGGTACTCAACGGACTGATAGCGGCCCTGTTGCAAGTCGTCAGCGTGGCAGCCCTGATGCTGGGGCGTTACTGGCAGGCGGCGTTGTACAACCCGGGTGGTTTCGGCAGCGAGTTTCGCGCCATACGTATTCCACTCTGGCCAGCGGTCCTGCTGCTGGCGTGCATGCTCATTGGTCCGAACTTCGGACCTCAGATGGCCATGTTGACGCCGCTGTGCAGCGTACCGCTGGTGTTCGCCGGGCTGGCCCTGATGCATGGGCTGGTCAAGGCGGGCAAGCTGGGCAAGTTCTGGCTCGTAGGGATGTACGTCACGCTCGTGCTGTTCATGCAGCTGATCTATCCGTTGCTCGTGGTCCTGGCCATTGTCGACAGCCTGATTGATTTTCGCGGCCGAATCGGGCCGAAAGGCACCGATAGCGATTCCGCGAACGGTGAAGGTTAAAAGTTAAGAGGTTTATACCAAATGGAACTGATCCTGCTGGAAAAAGTCGCCAACCTGGGCAACCTGGGCGATAAGGTAAATGTTAAGGCCGGTTACGGCCGTAACTTCCTGCTGCCATTCGGCAAGGCTACCGCTGCGACCGCTGCCAACCTGGCTGCGTTCGAAGAGCGTCGCGCCGAGCTGGAAAAAGCAGCTGCCGACAAGAAGGCTTCGGCCGAAACTCGCGCTGCCCAACTGGCTGAGCTGGAAGTGACCATCACTGCCACCGCTGGCGACGAAGGCAAGCTGTTCGGTTCGATCGGCACCCACGACATCGCTGACGCCCTGACCGCCTCCGGCGTCGAAGTGGCCAAAGCTGAAGTGCGTCTGCCGAACGGCACCATTCGTAACGTTGGCGAATACGACGTAGCCGTGCACTTGCACAGCGACGTTGAAGCTACCGTACGCGTTGTCGTAGTAGCTGCATAAGTCGGCTGGCACCTCGGGTGCCAGGCGGTTTAACATCGGGCACGACCTGTTTACAGGCCGTGCCCTTTGTCTTTCTGAAGAAGCTGTTTTTCTGCAACCCTAATTCCAAGTGGCCATGAACGAGATATCCGCTCCCGAGCAATACGACCTGCAAACCGCTGCCCTCAAGGTGCCCCCGCATTCCATCGAGGCCGAACAGGCCGTGCTCGGTGGCTTGATGCTGGACAACAACGCCTGGGAGCGCGTGCTCGATCAGGTTTCGGACGGCGACTTCTATCGTCATGACCACCGCCTGATCTTCCGCGCTATCGCCAAGCTGGCCGATCAGAACACTCCGTTCGACGTGGTGACCCTGCACGAACAGCTCGACAAGGAAGGGCAGGGTACTCAGGTCGGTGGCCTGGGCTACCTGGGCGAGCTGGCCAAGAACACGCCGTCGGTGGCCAACATCAAGGCATACGCGCAGATCGTGCGCGAGCGTGCCACCCTGCGTCAGTTGATCAGCATCAGCACCGAGATTGCCGACAGCGCATTCAATCCGCAGGGACGCAACGCGGCCGAGATTCTCGACGAGGCCGAGCGGCAGATCTTCCAGATCGCCGAGGCACGGCCCAAGACCGGCGGGCCGGTGAGCGTCAACGACCTTTTGACCAAGGCCATCGACCGCATCGACACGCTGTTCAATACCGATGCGGCCATTACCGGCCTGTCCACCGGCTATACCGACCTCGACGAGAAGACCAGCGGCCTGCAACCGGCCGACCTGATCATCGTCGCCGGCCGTCCGTCCATGGGCAAGACCACCTTCGCCATGAACCTGGTGGAGAACGCCGTGCTGCGCAGCGAGAAGGCCGTACTGGTGTACTCGCTGGAGATGCCGGGCGATTCGCTGATCATGCGTATGCTCTCTTCGCTGGGGCGCATCGACCAGACCAAGGTACGTTCGGGACGGCTGGACGACGATGATTGGCCGCGGCTGACGTCGGCAGTCAACCTGCTCAACGATCGCAAGCTGTTCATCGACGATACGGCGGGCATCAGCCCGTCGGAAATGCGTGCGCGGACACGCCGCCTGGTGCGCGAGCACGGCGAGATCGGCCTGATCATGATCGACTACCTGCAGTTGATGCAGATCCCCGGCTCCAGCGGTGACAACCGTACCAACGAGATTTCCGAGATCTCGCGCTCGTTGAAAGCCCTGGCCAAGGAATTCAATTGCCCGGTGGTGGCGCTGTCGCAGCTCAACCGCTCGCTTGAGCAGCGGCCGAACAAGCGTCCGGTGAACTCCGACTTGCGTGAATCCGGGGCGATCGAGCAGGACGCCGATGTGATCATGTTCGTCTACCGTGACGAGGTGTATCACCCGGAAACCGAGCACAAGGGTATTGCCGAGATCATCATCGGCAAGCAGCGTAACGGTCCGATCGGTTTCATTCGCCTGGCATTCATCGGCAAGTACACTCGCTTCGAGAACCTTGCGCCGGGCAGCTACAACTTCGACGACGACGAGTAGTGATTCTGCAGGTACGGCCCCTTCGCGGGTAGAACCCGCTCCCACAGGAGCTGCGTACAGCGCCCCCTCGCGGGTGGACCCCGCTCCCGCAGGAGCCGTGTGCAGCGCCGCTTCTTGTGGGAGCGGGCTCTGCCCGCGAAAGGGTCACTGCGGTTGATCAGGTCTACCGGATAAATATCTTCGCCGCCTATTTCCGACTAAAGCCATCGGAATTGGTTGTTTTTTGTGCTATATTCCGCGCCCGCGATTTTTCATACGGTCATCGACATGCAAGCAGCCAAGCCGCTTTTTGACTATCCCAAGTACTGGGCCGAATGCTTCGGCCCAGCGCCTTTCCTGCCCATGAGCAGGGAGGAGATGGATCAGCTTGGCTGGGATTCGTGCGACATCATCATCGTCACCGGTGATGCCTATGTCGACCATCCGTCGTTCGGCATGGCCATTATCGGCCGGCTGCTGGAAGCCCAGGGGTTTCGCGTGGGCATCATTGCCCAGCCGAACTGGCAGTCCAAGGATGACTTCATGAAGCTGGGCGAGCCGAACCTGTTCTTCGGTGTCGCGGCCGGCAACATGGACTCGATGATCAACCGCTACACCGCCGACAAGAAGGTGCGCTCCGACGACGCCTACACGCCCGGCGGCCTGGCCGGCTCGCGCCCTGATCGCGCCAGCCTGGTGTACAGCCAGCGATGCAAGGAAGCCTACAAGCACGTGCCGATCGTGCTGGGTGGGATCGAGGCGTCGCTGCGCCGGATTGCGCACTACGACTACTGGCAGGACAAGGTCCGTCATTCGATCCTGATCGACGCCTGCGCCGACATTCTGCTGTACGGCAACGCCGAACGCGCCATCGTCGAAGTGGCCCAGCGGCTGTCCTATGGCCAGAAGATCGAAGAGATCACCGATATCCGCGGCACCGCGTTCATTCGCCGCGATACGCCCAAGGATTGGTACGAAGTCGACTCGACCCGTATCGACCGGCCGGGCAAGGTCGACAAGATCATCAACCCGTACGTGAACACCCAGGACACCCAGGCCTGCGCCATCGAGCAGGAAAAGGGCAATGTCGAGGACCCCAACGAAGCCAAGGTGGTGCAGATCCTCGCCAGCCCGCGGATGACGCGGGACAAGACGGTCATCCGTCTGCCGTCCTTCGAGAAAGTGCGTGGCGATGCCGTGCTGTATGCCCACGCCAACCGCGTGCTGCATTTGGAAACCAACCCCGGCAATGCCCGCGCACTGGTGCAGCGTCATGGCGAAGTGGACGTGTGGTTCAATCCGCCGCCCATTCCCATGACCACCGAGGAAATGGACTACGTGTTCGGCATGCCCTATGCCCGGGTCCCGCACCCGGCGTACGGCAATCAGAAGATCCCGGCCTACGACATGATTCGCTTCTCGGTGAACATCATGCGTGGCTGCTTCGGTGGCTGTACCTTCTGCTCGATCACCGAGCACGAAGGGCGGATCATCCAGAACCGTTCCGAAGAATCGATCATTCGCGAGATCGAAGAGATCCGCGACAAGGTGCCGGGCTTCACCGGGGTGATCTCCGACCTGGGCGGGCCGACCGCGAACATGTACCGCATCGCCTGCAAGAGCCCGGAGATCGAATCCGCGTGCCGCAAGCCGTCGTGTGTGTTCCCGGGTATCTGCCCGAACCTCAATACCGATCACTCATCCTTGATCCAGCTGTACCGCAGCGCGCGGGCACTGCCGGGCGTGAAGAAGATCCTCATCGCCTCGGGCCTGCGCTATGACCTGGCTGTCGAGTCGCCGGAGTACGTGAAGGAGCTGGTGACGCACCATGTCGGCGGCTACCTGAAGATCGCCCCGGAGCATACCGAGGAAGGTCCGCTGAACCAGATGATGAAGCCGGGCATCGGCTCTTATGATCGGTTCAAGCGCATGTTCGAGAAGTTCTCGAAAGAGGCGGGCAAGGAGCAGTACCTGATCCCGTACTTCATCGCTGCCCACCCGGGCACCACTGATGAAGACATGATGAACCTGGCGCTGTGGCTCAAGGGCAACGGTTTCCGCGCCGACCAGGTGCAGGCGTTCTACCCCTCGCCAATGGCGTCGGCGACTGCCATGTACCACTCGGGCAAGAACCCGCTGCGCAAGGTCACCTACAAGAGCGACAACCTGACCATCGTCAAGAGCGAGGAGCAGCGCCGTCTGCACAAGGCGTTCCTGCGCTATCACGATCCCAAGGGCTGGCCGATGCTGCGCGAGGCGCTGGAGCGCATGGGCCGTGCCGACCTGATTGGGCCGGGGAAAAACCAGCTGATTCCGTTGCACCAGCCGGCTACCGACACCTACCAGAGCGCACGGCGCAAGAACTCCACGCCTGCGGGCAGCCACAAGGTGGCCAAGGAAACGCGCATCCTGACCCAGCACACCGGTTTGCCGCCGCGCGCCAGCGATGGCTCCAAGCCGTGGGACAAGCGCGAGCAGGCCAAGGCCGCCGCCGAAGCCCGCAGCAAGCAGGCCGCCAAGGACCGTCAGCAGGCAGCCAAGCCGGGCAAGGGCAAGAAGAAGCCTACGCGCCAGCCGGTGCTACCACGCTGAGATAGCAGATGGCTCTGGATGCCGGGTGAGATCGCCGAAAGGCGTTCTCACGGCACCAGGAAGCCGGCTGGAATGTCCCCGTGTACGTAGAAAACCTCGAACTCGCGGTGCACGGCTATGTTGTCGATGGCCTTGAGCACCGTGGCGCGTGTCACCTTTCTGGCTTCTATCAGCCGCTGCGAGTCGGCCAGCAGAATATCGTTGATGGTGCGAAAGGCTGTCGGGTCCTGGGTGGTGTCTATTTCGAACACAGGAGCACCACGGCCCTTGGCGAATTTACTGGCGATGGCCCGCTGCGCGCTCAGCGACAGCACCTCTCCATTGCTCCCACCCTGGCGAGCGGTGTGCATGATGATCGCCGCAAGATAGTCATCGCCCTGCAGGTTGCCGCCGGGCGCGCGCTCCAGCCCGTTGACTGCGGCGCTTTCAATGGTGTTGCCGATGTGACCACGGTAGACCCGCTCCGGCACTTCGAAGTCCAGGGCCTGGATTTCAGCCACTGAGTGCAGTTGCCCGGGACCTCTGGCGTTGCTGTTGGCGCGCTGCTGCAACAGGCCTTCGAGAAACGACAGCTCGGTTGCTCCAGCATGAGGCTCGCGAGGTGCACGGTTGGCGATGGCCTGATTGGCAAGGTCGCCATTGGCCCGAAGGCGCGCGCCGTTGCGCAGGCGGGCAATTGCACTCGCCAGTTTTTGGCTGGTCTTGAATCCGCTGCTCGTCGCTGACGGTTTGATCGCCGTGGCCGGTGGTTTGGGTGTGAGGGTCGGTCGCAGGGAGGTGGGCCGCAATGGCGGGCGAGATGCCGCGGGCCGTGTCGTTACTCGCCCCACTTGACCGCCAGGCCCCGAGCCGAGGATGCCGAGCGCCACTTCCAGAACGATATCGGCAAAGCCTGGCGCGGGCGGTTCGCCCTCATCGGCGGGGATATCGGCGTCGTTGACGGTGCTCAGCCCGGTTCGCCATTTGTAATGTTCTCGTTGGTAGGCCTGCCAGGTGTCGCGGGTATCGAACTGCGGTTCTTGCCGAGCGGCTTCAGGGGTCGGCAGTGGTTCGTGTTCGGTGGTGCGTTCGTCGATTGTCATACGGGTGTCTCTGAAGAGGTGAGCCCGCAAAGTAATGGCGCTGGAGCGCAGCGCCGCGATACATGTTTATCGCAAGACGGCACGCTCAATGTATGCGACGCTGATACAGCGCCCAGGCCCCGGCACTCTTTTGCAGCCAGCCTTCATCGCAGACTCGCTCCAAGGCCGCTGTGGCCGTATGGCATGAGTCTTGCGCTGCTCACGTTCCAGGCTCGCAGGAGGCACGCCGTGTCGATTCATGTCGCACTGAACCACGTCACCCATTACCGCTATGACCGTGAAATCGAGATCGGCCCTCAAGTGGTGCGTCTGCGCCCGGCGCCGCACAGCCGTACGCGCGTGCTTTCCTATGCACTTAAGGTCTTGCCAGCGCAGCATTTCATCAATTGGCAACAGGACCCGCAGGGCAACTACCTGGCCCGTCTGGTGTTTCCGGAAAAGGCTACGCAGTTGCGCATCGAGGTGGATCTGGTTGCCGAGATCGCGGTGTTCAATCCCTTCGATTTCTTTCTCGAACCGCACGCGCAGCGCATCCCCTTTGCCTACACCCATGAAGAGCAGCACGAGCTGGCCCCCTACCTGGAAACCCTGGCCCTGGCGCCCCGGTTCGAAGCGTACCTGAACGGCATCGACCGCACGCCAATCCCCAGTATCGACTTCCTGGTCAGGCTCAATCAGCAGCTCAGCCAGGACATTCGCTACCTGCTGCGCATGGAGCCAGGCGTGCAGACGCCCGAGCACACCCTGATGACCGGCGCGGGGTCGTGCCGTGACTCTGCCTGGCTGCTGGTGCAGCTGATGCGCCGGTTGGGGATTGCGGCGCGCTTCGTGTCCGGCTACCTGATCCAACTGGTGGCCGACGAGCAGGCGCTGGACGGCCCGTCCGGGACCGAGGTCGACTTCACCGACCTGCATGCCTGGTGCGAGGTGTACCTGCCTGGTGCTGGCTGGATTGGTCTGGACGCCACCTCCGGCTTGTTCGCAGGCGAGGGCCATATCCCTTTGGCGTGCAGCCCCGAGCCCTCGTCGGCAGCGCCCATCAGCGGGCGAGTGGAGCCGTGCGAGGTGACGTTTTCGCACCGGATGTCGGTGCAGCGCATCTGGCAGACGCCGCGTGTCACCTGGCCAGTCAGCGAGCTGCAATGGGCGGACATGCAGGCGTTGGGGCAGCGGCTCGATGCCGATCTGCAAGCGTTGGATGTGCGCCTGAACATCGGTAGCGAGCCGACCTTCGTGGCCATCCAAGGCGCGGGTGACGGGCAGTTGGACGCGAAAAACGATCCGCCTCCAAGCCGGTTCGAAAGCGCTTCGACGCCAGGCGTGTTCAAGGTCGACCTGCCGTCGTCGACGAGTTGGGCGCAGTCGGTCGAGCAGATCGATCACTTGTATGAGCAGGCCCGGCAGAGCGGCCTGGAGACCCAGCGGTTCAGGGTCGACGGCCGGCAAGTGGGGACCGGTGCGGACAATGCGCTGCTGCTCGGTGGCGAGACTGCAGAGGATTCACCGTTCCTGCGTCGGCCCGACCTGCTGCGCAGCCTGATCGGCTACTGGCATGACCACCCGGCGCTGACCTATCTGTTCAGCGGCTCGGATTGGCCAATCCCGCGAGTGGACGAGACCCGTGGCGATGCACTGTACGAGCTGGAAATCGCCCTGGCGCAGTTGCCCGAACCCGGTACGCCATGCCCGCCAGGGTTGATCGACCGCCTTTTGCGCCCTCTGCTGGTGGATGTCGCCGGCGACCCCCGCCGTGCACAGTTCTGCATCGTCAGATTGGAGGGTGAGGGCCCCAGCGAATGCCAGGGACTGCTGCGGCTGCAGGGGCTTGAAATGCCGCCCCATGCGCGCATGAACCTGGCTTTGCAATTGCTGCTGCGCTGCCTGGTGGCACGTTTCTGGCGCACGCCCTACGCACCGGTCCGGTTGACCCGCTGGGGTACGCAACTGCACGACCGCTTCATGCTGCCGTATTTCATCGAGCGCGATTTCGCCGAGGTGATCGACGATCTCAACGCGGCGGGCTACGGGATAGACAGCGGGTGGTTCGCTGCGCAACAGGCATTTCGCTTTCCCACGATCGGTGACTACGCGGTGGCCGGCATCGAACTGGAATTGCGCCACGCGCTGGAGCCCGGCCCTGCGCGCGGCAGTGCCAGTGGCGCGCTGGAACGTCTGCAGGTGCGGGTCAATGGCTGGCTGTCGGATCGTTACCGACTGGCCGTCAATGGTCGTCCCTTGCCGCTGACCGCGACCGGGCGTGCAGGCGAGTTCGTTGCCGGAGTGCGCTACCGCGCCTGGCAGCCCGTTCATGACGAGCATGCCACTGGCCAGCCCGATGTGCCCCTGACCTTCGACATCGTCGATACCTGGACGCAGCGCTCGCTGGGCGGGTGCCAATACCACGCGGCTCATCCTGGTGGCCGCAATTACCAAAGCCTTCCGGTGAATGCCAACGAAGCGCAGAGCAGGCGCCTGGCGCGTTTCTTCCGCATTGGCCATAGCCCTGGCCCACTGGTGCTGCCACCGCTCAAGGTCGACGATGACTGGCCGATGACCCTGGACATGCGCCGCCGTCCATAAGGTGAAGTGCGACCCCTGGGCGGTATCCGTGCACCGTTCAGGCTGCGATAATCGTTCCTTTAAACGCTGCTTCCGAGCTTCGCCATGTCTGACCTGCTTGACCGATACTCGCTGTCCGGCGGGTCCTATCATGAAATGCTCGAAGCCGATGGCGGCGTGCGGCCGCACTGGCGGCGCATGTTCGAGCAGCTGCAACGCAGCGCCCCGGGCCAGTTGTCGCAGCGCCAGGCCTCGTTGACGCGGCAGATTCAGGAAAACGGCGTCACTTACAACGTCTATGCCGACCCCAAGGGTGCCGATCGGCCGTGGGAGCTGGACCTGCTGCCGCACATCATTCCTGCCCACGAGTGGCGTCAGGTGGCCGCCGGCATCGCCCAGCGGGCACGCCTGCTCAATGCCGTGCTGGCCGACGTCTACGGTCCGCAGACGCTCATTGCCGAGGGCCTGTTGCCCGCCGAGCTGATCTTCGGGCACAACAACTACCTGTGGCCGTGCCAAGGCGTGCAGCCTCCGCTGGGTACGTTCCTGCACCTGTATGCCGCGGACCTGGCTCGCACGCCCGATGGACGCTGGTGGGTCACCGCCGACCGCACCCAGGCGCCTTCCGGCGCCGGCTATGCGTTGGAAAACCGCATGAGCCTGTCGCGGACCTTCCCCGAGCTGTATCGCGACCTCAAGGTCGAGCACATGGCCGGTTTCTTCCGGACCGTGCAGGACACCATGAGCCGCCTGGCACCCAGCGGCCACGAAGCACCCCTGGTAGTGCTGCTGACACCGGGACGTTTCAACGAGAGCTACTTCGAGCATCTGTACCTGGCGCGGCAGCTGGGCTATCCGCTGGTCGAGGGCAGTGACCTGACCGTGCGCGAAGCCACGGTGTACCTGAAGACCTTGAGCGGCCTGCGCCGGGTGCACGCGATCATGCGGCGGCTGGACGACGATTTCTGCGATCCACTGGAATTGCGCACCGACTCGGCCCTGGGCGTGCCCGGTCTGCTGGACGCGGTACGCCAGGGCAATGTGATGGTGGCCAATGCCTTGGGCAGCGGTGTGCTCGAATCGCCCGGATTACTGGGCTTTCTGCCCAGGATCTGCGAGCGCCTGTTCGGTGAACGCTTGATCCTGCCTTCGATCGCCACCTGGTGGTGCGGCGAGCCGCCAGTGCTGGCACAGGCCCTCGAGCGACTCGACGAGTTGGTGATCAAGCCAGCGTTTCCCTCGCAGAATTTTGGCCCGGTGTTCGGCCGGGATCTGAACGAGGCCCAGCGCCAGGCGTTGACCGAGCGCATTCAGGCACGGCCCTATGCCTACGTGGCTCAGGAAATGGCGCAGCTGTCCCAGGCGCCGGTCTGGCATTGCCAGGGTAACGATCTGCAACCGCGGGCGATTGGCATGCGCGTGTTCGCCGTCGCCGCCGACGACGGCTACCGGGTGTTGCCGGGTGGCCTGACCCGCGTGGCGACGGACGCCGACGCCGACGTGGTGTCGATGCAGCATGGCGGTGCCAGCAAGGACACCTGGGTGCTGGGCGAGCACGCCCCGGTCGGCGAGCAGTGGCGCGCGCAGCGGACCATTGGTGCTCACGACCTGGTACGCATGGATCCCTACCTGCCGTCGCGGGTGGTGGAAAACCTGTTCTGGTTCGGTCGTTACTGTGAGCGTTGCGACGGTAACGCGCGACTGCTGCGGATCATTCTTGGCCGCTACCTGGATGGCGACGATCCCCAGGCGTTGCAGGCTGCGGTCGACCTGGCCGAGAAGCTCAACCTGCTGCCCGAAGAGGGCGAGCTGCGCGAGCGCCTGTTGATGGCGCTGCGCGGTGAAGACTGGGCGTTCAGCCTGCGCGCCAACCTGCAGCGTCTGCAGTGGGCAGCGTTTCAGGTGCGCGGCAAGCTGTCGCGAGAAAACTGGCAGGCGCTGGGCGAGTTGCAGCGCGAGTCTCTGGCCCTGGACGCCGAAGTGCCGGACCTGGGTGAGCTGTTCGATTTTCTCAACCGGCTGGTGATGAACCTGGCCGCGTTGTCCGGCTTCGCCCTGGATGACATGACCCGTGACGAAGGCTGGCGTTTCCTGATGATCGGACGGCGCATCGAACGCCTGCAGTTCCTCAGCAACGGCCTGTCGGCGTTCATCGCCGGCGATGCGGTGGACGATCAGGCGGGCCTGGACTGGCTGCTCGAACTGGGCAACAGCAGCATTACCTATCGCTCGCGCTACCTGGCCGTGCCGCAGTTGATCCCGGTGCTCGATCTGCTCCTGCTCGACGCACAGAACCCTCATGCCGTGCTGTTCCAGCTCAAGTTGGTGGCGCGCGCCGTGCGCCGTCTGAGCGATGAATTCGACATGCCGGTGGATCGCGCCCTGGAGCCGCTCATCGAGCGCGTGACCCGCTTCGATCTGGGCACTCTGGAAAACGCACTCTTCGGTGAGGCCAGCGTGCGCGACGTGCTCGATGGCCTGCGCGGTTTGCTGGAGGACATCGCCAGCGTCAGCGTGCAGGTCTCGGACCGTCTGGCGTTGCGCCATTTCGTCCATGTCGATGATGTCAGCCAGCAAACGGTGTCGGTGTGATGAGCGCGCATTACCAGATCGTCCACGACACCCGTTACTGCTACGACAGTCCGGTTTCGCTGGCCAAGCAGCTGGCGCACCTGTGGCCCAGGCCCTGTGCCTGGCAGCGCTGTCACCAGCAGACGCTGGCGATCAGTCCCGAGCCGACCCGGCGCACCGACGAACTCGACGTGTTCGGCAACCCGCTGACGCGGTTGGCCTTCGAACGTCCCCATGACGAGCTCAAGGTTGGGGCCCGGCTGCATGTCGAGGTGCTGCCGCGCACGCCGCTGGAGTTTGCCCTCTCGCCGAGCTGGGAGCTCACCCGTGATGCCCTGTGCTACAGCGGCCGGGCCGTGGGGGCGGATGTGCTGCAAGCCTGTCGCTACCGCTTCGAATCCCCTTACGTGCGCCTGAAGAAGAGCTTCGTGGCCTTCTCCGCGAGCTGCTTTCCGCCTGGCCGGCCGATGCTGGAGGGCGCGCAGGCGTTGATGCAGAAGATCTTCGGCGAGTTCACCTTCGATGCCACGGCCACCCAGGTGGCAACCCCGCTGGTCGAGGTCCTGGAAAACCGCCGTGGCGTGTGTCAGGACTTCGCGCACCTGATGCTGGCCTGCCTGCGCTCGCGGGGCCTGGCGGCGCGCTACGTCAGCGGTTACCTGCTGACCCAGCCGCCGCCAGGGCAACCGCGGATGATCGGTGCAGATGCCTCGCACGCCTGGGTGTCGGTGTTCTGTCCGATGCAGGGTTGGGTCGACTTCGACCCGACCAACAATGTCCAGCCGGGCCTGGAACACATCACCCTGGCCTGGGGCCGTGATTTCAGCGATGTGTCGCCGCTGCGCGGGGTGATTCTAGGCGGAGGCGGGCACGATCCCGAGGTCCGTGTGACCGTCCTGCCGATGGCGTGAGCCGAATCTTTACAGCGAATGTCTGAGTGCTGGCAGATAGCTGCAGTGTACGGTCAATCATGAAATGATGGCCGCCGTAGCCTTTCCCCCTGCCTGGAGACTCACATGTTCGCAAAAGCTGTAGCGGTATCGGTGCTCGCGTTGGCCAGTGGTCAGTTGCTGGCGGCCGAGTGTTCGACCACCGTCGATTCGACCGACCAGATGACCTTCGGCACCAAGGCCATCGAGATCAGCAAGAGCTGCAAGACCTTCACGGTCAACCTGACCCACTCCGGCAGCCTGCCCAAGGAAGTCATGGGGCATAACTGGGTGTTGAGCAAGGAAGAGGATGCACGTGGCATCGCCATGGACGGCATGAGTGCCGGTATCGACAACAGCTACCTGAAGAAAGGCGACGAGCGCGTGATCGCGTACACCAAGGTCATCGGTGCCGGGGAGAAGGACTCGGTGTCGTTCGATGTATCGAAGCTGTCGGCCGAACAGAAGTACCTGTTCTTCTGCTCGTTCCCTGGCCATCTTGCCATGATGAAGGGGGCGGTGACGTTGGTTGATTGAGTCTCGACCGCTCCCTGGTAGGAGCGGTCATTGGCCGCGAAGAAAGCGCCGCGGTATGCCTGTTTGAATGCGTCGGCTCGTTCGCGGCCATGGACCGCTCCTACAGGCACTGCGCGGGTGTGTCTTACACCTGCTCCGGCACCTTGAACACGTGGCGCAGGTAGGCGACGAAATTGGGGTCGCGGCATTGGGTCTTGGCGGCTTCGTCGGAAATCTTCGCCACTGGCTGGCCGTTGCAGTCGGTCATCTTCAGCACGATGTTCATCGGCTCCACGCCCGGGATGTCGCAGGTCAGATTGGTGCCAATGCCGAAGCTCACATTGATGCGCCCGCGCAGGGCGCGAAATATCTCCAGCGACTTGGGCAGGTTCAGCCCATCGGAAAACACCAGGGTCTTGGTCATCGGGTCGATGCCCAGCTTGCGGTAGTGGGCAATGGCTTTTTCCGCCCACACCACCGGGTCGCCCGAATCATGGCGCAGGCCATCGAAGAGCTTGGCGAAGTACAGGTCGAAATCCCCGAGAAACGCGTCCATGGTGATGCAGTCGGTGAGGGCGATGCCCAACAGACCGCGGTATTCACGGACCCAGCAATCGAGTGCGGCGATCTGACTGTCGATCAGCCGCGGCCCCAGCTGCTGATGGGCCATGATCCACTCATGGGCCATGGTCCCCAGCGGCTTGAGGTCTAGCTGGCGGGCCAGGTGCATGTTGCTGGTGCCGACGAAACGCCCCGGAAACTCGTGCTTGAGCACCGTGACCACTTCCTCCTGCACCTTGTAGGAGAAACGCCGACGGGTGCCGAAGTCGGCCACCTGCAACTCCGCCAATTCTTCGCTGCTGGCATTGGCCTGCAGCCATTCGAACTTGCGGTAGAGCTTTTCCCGCGGCTGGCTGAGCAGCACATCGGGATAGCGAATGCGGTTGCGCACCTCGCTCACCGTTGCCAGCAACGGTACTTCGAACAGGATCACATGCAGCCACGGCCCGCGCAGGCGGATGAACAGCTGATCGTTCTCGATGCCGATGCTCAGGTAGCGCAGATTGAAGCGGAACAGGCCCAGGAAGCGCAGAAAGTCCGGCTTCATGAAATTGATGCCTTCCAGAAAGCTCAACTGATCCGGGCCCAGGCTCAATTCGGACAGCTGTTCGAGCTGTTCGCGAATGTCATTCAGGTAGGGCCGCAGGTCTTCCCCGTTGCGACAACGAAACTCCCACTCGACATCGACGTTGGGATAGTTGTGGAGCACAGCCTGCATCATGCTCAACTTGTACAGATCGGTGTCGAGCAGGTTTTGCACGATGCGATCGGCGAATACGCTCTCGCTCATCAGGGTCTCCAGAACCGCGTGCCTCATTTGGAACAGCGGTGGCGCACAGTAAGAGCACATTCTGCCAGCTTTTTGGGACAGGGGTGGATGCGACCGTGCGATGTCCGGCGCGGCCTGCTGCCAGTGCCTGTCGAATGGCTCCTGGGGCAGGTACAACGTCGCCTGGTCCGGAGATGGCAGGAGCACCCTGTGGTGCGCGGTGTAGCAGTAATGCACCGACAGTGTGCACTTCGGTTACGTCGGCTGTTACAGCATGGTTGCCCACGCGCACAACGGCTGGTTGCAATGATGGCACGCTCGGGTTGTACCGCTGCTGTTTATGGGTGTCACCGAGCCCGTGCCAGAGGGTTGCACGACCTGTAGAAAATGGTCCCGGCGCTGCGCGATCCCTGGGAAAGCAAAAACTGTTCAGTGCGGGTAAATGCGCTGGCACGGCGCTTGCTCGGAGGTTGGCGCTGAAGTTGTAGTGCCAACCAAAAAAATTCAGGAGCACCACTCATGTCGCAGACGTTCTACAGGAAAGGTTTTCTGGCTCTCGCAGTGGCAACTGCGCTGGGCGCTTCGTCGATTGTTCAAGCCGACGTCAAGATCGGTGTAGCAGGGCCAATGACCGGTGCCAACGCATCGTTCGGCGAGCAGTACATGAAGGGTGCACAAGCGGCAGCGGACGCCATCAACAAGGCCGGTGGCGTGAACGGGGAGAAGATCGTGCTGGTGGCCGGCGATGATGCCTGCGAGCCCAAGCAGGCGGTGGCTGTGGCCAACAAGCTGGAGCAGGATGGTGTGATCGGCGTTGTCGGTCACTTCTGTTCGTCTTCCACCATTCCGGCGTCGGAAATCTACGCCGATGGCGGTATCGTCATGATCACGCCTGGTTCGACCAACCCGCAGGTGACCGAGCGCGGCCTGGACACCATCCTGCGCATGTGCGGTCGTGACGACCAGCAGGGCGTCGTCGCCGGAAACTACATCGTCGACGTGCTCAAGGGCAAGAAAGTCGCGGTCATCAACGACAAGGACACCTACGGTAAAGGCCTGGCCGATGCGACTGCCAAGCAGTTGACCGCACGGGGTGTCAAACCCGTGCTGGAAGAGGGCCTGACCCGCGGCGAGAAGGATTTCAGCGCCCTGGTCACCAAGATCCGCTCCACCGGCGCCGACGTGGTGTATTTCGGCGGCCTGCATCCCGAAGCCGGTCCTCTGGTTCGGCAGATGCGCGAGCAAGGCCTCAAGGACGTCAGGTTCATGTCCGATGACGGCATCGTCACCGACGAACTGGTCACCACCGCCGGCGGCGCGCAATACGTCGACGGTGTGTACATGACCTTCGGCGCCGATCCGCGCGCGCTGCCCGACAGCAAGGCCGTAGTCGACGAGTTCCGCAAGTCCGGCTACGAGCCTGAAGGCTACACCCTGTACGCCTACGCCTCGCTGCAGACGCTGGCCGCAGGCTTCAACGGCGCCAAGTCGAACAAGGGCGAGGACGCTGCCAAGTGGCTCAAGGCCAACCCGGTCAAGACCGTCATGGGCGAGAAGGCCTGGGACACCAAGGGCGACCTGAAAGTGTCCGACTACGTGGTCTACCAGTGGAACGCCGAAGGCAAGTACAAGCAGCTGGAGCAGCAGAAGTAGGACGTTTGCGCTGGCGCACGCCAGCCGGGGCCGCCCCTGCGGTGGCCCCTGTTTCCCTCCATACCGCCTGACGGGTGGCGGGCGCCTTCAGGGCTGCCCGCACCCTGCGCGGTGCGCGGTTCCAGACGTTCGTGAGAGTGCATGATGGACGGTATCTTCCTGCAACAAATGATCAACGGACTGACCCTCGGGTCGGTGTACGGCTTGATCGCCATTGGCTACACCATGGTCTACGGCATCATCGGCATGATCAACTTCGCCCACGGCGACGTGTACATGATCAGCGCCTACCTGGCGGCCATCGGCCTGGCCGTGCTGTCGTTCTTCGGCCTCGAATCCTTTCCGTTCCTGATTCTCGGTACGCTGGTGTTCACCATCGTGGTGACCGGTGTGTACGGTTTCGTGATCGAGCGCGTGGCCTACAAGCCGCTGCGCAACTCGACCCGCCTGGCGCCGCTGATCAGCGCCATCGGTATATCGCTGATCCTGCAGAACTACGCGCAGATCAGCCAGGGGGCTCGTCAACAAGGCGTACCGACGCTGCTCGAAGGCGCCTGGCGCTTCGAAGTGGGTACTGGTTTCGTACAGATCACCTACACCAAGATCTTCATCCTCATCGCTGCCTTCGTGGGCATGGGCGTGCTGACCTACATCATCAAGTTCACCAAGCTGGGACGCATGTGCCGCGCGACCCAGCAGGACCGCAAGATGGCCTCCATCCTGGGCATCAACACCGACCGGGTGATCTCCTACGTGTTCATCATTGGCGCTGCCATGGCGGCCCTGGCCGGTGTGTTGATCACCATGAACTACGGCACGTTCGACTTCTATGCCGGTTTCATCATCGGCATCAAAGCGTTCACCGCAGCGGTACTGGGCGGTATCGGTTCGTTGCCCGGTGCAATGCTCGGTGGCCTGATCCTGGGGGTTGCCGAATCGCAGTTCTCCGGTTTGATCAACTCCGACTACAAGGATGTGTTCAGTTTCGGCCTGCTGGTGCTGATCCTGATCTTCCGTCCCCAAGGCCTGCTGGGTCGCCCACTCGTGGCGAAGGTATAAGTATGTCCGCACCTACTGCCAAACCTGTCGATATCAAGAAAAGCCTGGTCGACATGGTCATTGCCGGCTTGCTGGCGCTGATCGTGTTCGGCCCCATCGTCGGCATCGTGCTCGACGGCTACAGCTTCAACCTGCAACCGGCACGCGTGGCGTGGCTGGTGGCGGCGGTGATGGCCGGGCGCTTCCTGCTCAGTCTGTTCCTGCAGACGCCTCGCGGGCTGGCCATCTCCCAGAGCTTCGAGAGCTCGGGCTCCGGTGTGCACGTGCTGCCGCCGGACTACAAGTCGCGGCTGCGCTTCATCATTCCGGCGCTGATCGTGATTGCCATCGTGTTCCCGATCTTCGCCAACAAGTACATCCTCACCGTGGTCATTCTCGGGCTGATCTATGTACTGCTCGGCCTGGGCCTGAACATCGTGGTCGGCCTGGCCGGTCTGCTCGACCTGGGCTACGTGGCGTTCTACGCCATTGGCGCCTACGGCCTGGCGCTGGGCTACCAGTACCTGGGGCTGGGCTTCTGGTCGGCGCTGCCGCTGGCCGCGATCGCCGCGGCGCTGGCGGGGTGCATTCTGGGGTTCCCGGTGTTGCGCATGCACGGCGATTACCTGGCCATCGTGACCCTGGGCTTCGGCGAGATCATTCGCCTGGTGCTCAACAACTGGTTGTCGTTCACCGGCGGGCCGAACGGCGTTCCGGTGCCGTCGCCCACCTTCTTCGGTCTGGAGTTCGGCCGTCGCGCCCGTGACGGCGGGGTGCCGATCCATGAGTACTTCGGTTTCGAATACAACCCCGACCTGAAATTCGTGTTCATCTACGCCGTGCTGTTCCTGGTTGTGCTGGCCGTTCTGTACATCAAGCATCGGCTCACGCGCATGCCGGTAGGGCGTGCCTGGGAAGCGCTGCGCGAAGACGAGATCGCCTGCCGCTCGATGGGCCTGAACCACGTGCTGGTCAAGCTTTCGGCGTTCACCATCGGGGCATCCACCGCAGGTCTGGCCGGGGTGTTCTTCGCCAGTTATCAGGGCTTCGTCAACCCCACCTCGTTCACCTTCTTCGAGTCGGCGCTGATCCTGGCCATCGTGGTGCTCGGCGGCATGGGCTCGACCGTTGGCGTGGTGATTGCCGCGTTCGTGCTGACCGTGGCGCCGGAGTTGCTGCGCAGTTTCTCCGAGTACCGGGTATTGCTGTTTGGCGTATTGATGGTGCTGATGATGATCTGGCGGCCACGGGGTTTGATCCGTATCAGCCGTACCGGCATCAAGCCGGTGAAAGGTGCATTGATCGATGCCAAGGGGACTACGCCATGAGTAACGAAGTCATTCTGTCGGTCGAGAAGCTGATGATGCATTTCGGTGGCATCAAGGCCTTGAGCGATGTCAGCCTGCAGGTCAGGCGCAATTCGATCTTTGCCCTGATCGGCCCCAACGGTGCCGGCAAGACCACAGTGTTCAACTGCCTGACCGGGTTCTACAAAGCCACTGGCGGGCGCATCGAGCTTAATGCCCGCGGCCAGAAGACCAACGTCATCAAGCTGCTGGGCGAGCCGTTCCAGGCCGCGGACTTCGTCTCACCGCGCAGCTTCGCCAGCCGTGTCTGGTACAAGATGTTCGGCGGTACCCACCTGGTGAACCGCGCAGGCCTGGCCCGTACCTTCCAGAACATTCGCCTGTTCAAGGAAATGTCGGTGCTGGAAAACCTGCTGGTGGCCCAGCACATGTGGGTCAACCGTAACATGCTGGCGGGCATCCTCAACACCCGTGGTTATCGCAAGGCCGAAGAGGACGCCATCAAGACCGCGTTCTACTGGCTGGAAGTGGTGGACCTGGTGAACTGCGCCAACCGCCTGGCCGGCGAGCTTTCCTATGGCCAGCAACGACGCCTGGAGATTGCCCGGGCGATGTGCACCCGGCCCCAGGTGATCTGCCTGGACGAACCGGCGGCGGGCCTCAACCCCCAGGAAACCGAAGCACTGAGCGGCATGATCCGCCTGCTGCGTGACGAACACGATATGACGGTGGTGCTGATCGAGCACGACATGGGCATGGTAATGAGCATTTCCGACGACATCGTGGTGCTGGACCACGGCAACGTGATCGCCAAGGGCAAACCGGAAGAGATCCGCAGCGACCCCAAGGTCATCGCGGCCTATCTGGGCGCCGAAGAGGAGGAGCTGGTATGAGTACGCCCATCCTCGAATTGAAGGAGATCGACGTTCACTACGGTCCGATCCAGGCGCTGAAGAAGGTCTCGCTGCACATCGACGAGGGCGAGACGGTGAGCCTGATCGGTTCCAATGGTGCGGGCAAGTCGACGCTGTTGATGTCGATTTTCGGTCAGCCGCGCGCCAGTGCGGGGCAGATCATCTACCGTGGCACCGACATCACCCAGAAGTCGTCCCACTACATTGCCTCCAACGGCATCGCCCAGTCGCCGGAAGGCCGCCGGGTCTTTCCCGACATGTCGGTGGAAGAGAACCTGATGATGGGTACCATCCCCATCGGCGACAAGCACTCGAGCGAAGACATGCAGCGCATGTTCGAGCTGTTTCCCAGGCTCAAGGAGCGGCGCAACCAGCGCGCCATGACCATGTCCGGTGGTGAGCAGCAGATGCTTGCCATCGCCCGGGCATTGATGAGTCGGCCCAAGCTGTTGTTGCTCGACGAGCCGTCGTTGGGTTTGGCCCCGATCGTGGTCAAGCAGATCTTCTCGACCCTGCGCGAACTGGCGCAGAGCGGGATGACCATCTTCCTGGTCGAGCAGAATGCCAACCACGCGCTCAGGCTTTCGGACCGTGCCTATGTAATGGTCAATGGCGAGATCCGTCTGACCGGAACGGGCCGTGAGCTGCTCAGCAACGACGAGGTGCGCAACGCCTACCTGGGCGGCCACTGATACCGAGCTCCAGCGCCGCAGAACGCCCCGTCCGGGGCGTTTTTCGTGGGTTCGCGCAATTGTGGAAAACAAATCCGGCGCAGCGCGCGCATGCGACATAAAACCACTGTCAGTCATCGGAATGCCACAATCCACGCTTGTCCCCAATTGCTGTGGAACCGGTTGTGGACAACTTGGTGGTATCACGCTGCAGCCCACGAGAATCGGAGCCTGCAGGCTTCTGATCAAAAAACGTACAGGGGTTTGATAGGGATCGACAGGTAGCTTTGTCAACTGTTTTATCCACCGTGCCAACCAGAGTGACAGCAGTACAACATCCTGTGGATAACTCTGTGAACAAGCCTTGGAAATACCTCGAAAAGGGGCGTATTCATTGGCGTTGCGCCTTTGGTCGTATTTCCCCTGCCAACCACGGGCGAAGCAGGCATGCGCAATAGCCCTTGCCGGTCAAGCCAAAAAGTTCTAACGGCGTCTGTTCGGCCTTCGGAATGCGACAGTCCCGGCAACGACAATTGCCCCCAGTCTCTGTGGAACCGCTTGTGGATAACATGCTGGTAACCGTCCGCGAGCCTTTAACCCTGCGGGTTTGGCGTGGGTGGTCGATTATTGATCAGTTGCATACGGCCCATTGGCCGGGCATTCTGCAAAGCCCCATTCTCGGTGGCCACGGCTTGAGCCTGACGCGCCCATGCGCCGCAGCCACACCCTCAGGAGAACCGCATGACTTCCACGGTATTCATCACTGGCGCCACGTCCGGATTCGGCGAAGCCTGCGCGCGGCGTTTCGCCGAGGCCGGCTGGTCGTTGATTCTGACCGGCCGCCGCGAAGA
Source organism: Pseudomonas sp. RIT-PI-a (assembly GCF_001187875.1). NCBI lineage: Bacteria > Pseudomonadati > Pseudomonadota > Gammaproteobacteria > Pseudomonadales > Pseudomonadaceae > Pseudomonas > Pseudomonas sp. RIT-PI-a. The sequence continues at coordinate 97,785 of NZ_LGIR01000032.1, read as the reverse complement.
GCGTCTGACCGCGTTGAGCGAAGAGCTGTCGGCGAAGACGCGCGTACTCCCGCTGGTGCTCGACGTCCGTGACCGCAAGGCCATGGAGGCGGCGATTGCCGGGTTGCCCGAGGAGTTCGCCAGCATCAGTGGACTGGTCAACAACGCAGGTCTGGCATTGGGCGCAGACCCTGCGCCCAAGTGCGACCTGGACGATTGGGACACCATGGTCGATACCAACATCAAAGGGCTGATCTACGCCACGCGGCTGCTGCTGCCGCGCCTGATTGCCCACGGCAAGGGTGCCACGATCGTCAACCTGGGCTCTGTGGCCGGCAATTACCCCTATCCCGGCAGCCACGTGTACGGCGGCACCAAAGCCTTTGTCGGGCAGTTCTCGTTGAACCTGCGCTGTGACCTGCAAGGTACCGGCGTGCGTGTTACCAACCTTGAGCCGGGCATGTGCGAAAGCGAATTCTCGCTGGTGCGCTTCGGCGGTGACCAGGCGCGCTACGATGCCACCTATGCAGGCGCCAACCCGATCCAGCCGCAGGACATCGCCGAAACCATCTACTGGATTCTGACCCAGCCGCCCCACATCAACATCAACAGCCTGGAAGTCATGCCGGTCACGCAATCGTGGGCCGGCTTTGCGGTCGAGCGTCCCGGCAAGGCCTGATCGGGCCGGGGATCAGACGAACGCCTGCAGCCCCTGGTAGCAGGTCAGCAGGTGGTAGGGGGTGGTCGATGGCATGTCGGTACGGCTGACCATCCCCTCGCCATCGCGGCACTCGTGCCAGCCGGCGCCGTGCAGGAAGCGCTCGCGCAATACCTGCAACTGCGCGCCGACATCGGCATCAGGCTGCAGCGTCAGGGCCCGCAGGTACTCCGCCTGCGCCCAGATGCGTTGAGTGGCGTCGAGGACCTCGCCGTCGAGCTTGAGCATCGCCATCACCACCCCATCCTGCACGCCGGTGCCTTGTGCATAAGCGAAGGCGCGCTGCAGGGAGCGGTGCAGGGCGCTGCCCTGCAGCAGCGGTGAGGTCTGCACGAGAAACAGCCACTCGAACTGATGGCCCGGTTCGAACCAGTTATCCACAGCACCGCGCGGCTTCTCCAGCATGATGCCGTGCTCGGGTTCCACGAAACGCGCCTGCATGGCCTCGCACAGGGCCAGCAGCGCCGCCTGGGTGGGCTTATCGTCACGCACGGCCAGGGTTGCCAGGAAGGCTTCTGCCAGGTGCATCAAGGGGTTCTGCAGAGGGCCTGCGCCCTGATCGCGCCAGTCTTCGCCGAGCAGGGCTTCGTAGAGGCCGTCGCCTGTGGAAAACCGGGTGGCGATCACTTCCAGGGCGGCGTTGAGCACCGACTCCACCAGCGGCTCGCGCACCTTTTCCCAGTAGTGGGCACAGGCGAAGACGATGAAGGCGTGGGTGTACAGGTCCTTGCGCCGATCCAGCGGTGCACCTTGCGCGTCGATGCTGTAGAACCAACCGCCGTGCTCGGCATCGTGGAAATGCCGTTGCAGGGAGCGGAACAGGGTGGCGGCGTGTTCGCGGGCACCGGGCTGGTCGATCAGACTGGAAAACACGTACAGCTGACGAGCGCACGCCATGGCGCGATAGCGCTGCGCCGGCAACGGCTGGCCAGTGGCGTTCACCGCTTCGAACGGCAGGCCCAGTTCGGTGTTGAAGCCGGCGCCTTGCCACAATGGCAGGACGATGTCGCGAAAGTGCGCTTGAGTGGCCGCCAGGGCGGCGTGCAGCGATGGGTCAGGCATTGGCGGGATCATCGGAGGCGTTTTGCGTGACATGGTAGCAGGTGTCGGTCACGGCTCCTAAAGCAAGGCCCCCCAGGCAGGGGGGCGTGCCGCAATCAGCCGGCCAGCAACCAGGCGCCGGTCAATGCCGACAGCGCACCGGCCACGCGCACCAGCGGCGCCGCGGCCTTGGGCAGGAACCGCACGACGGCATAGCCGGCCGCATGCAGTGCAGCGGTGGCGGCGACGAAGCCGGCCGCATAGGCGACGGGGCTGGACATGTCCGGCAGCTCCAGGCCATGGGCCACGCCGTGAAACAGGGCGAACAGCGCCGTGGCGACCACGGCCAGGACCAGCGGTGGCCGCACCGCCAGCGCCACGGCCAGACCCAGCGCCAGCACCGAAGCGGCAATGCCGCTTTCCAGCGCGGGCAGTTGCAGGCCCCCAAAGCCCAGCAGACCACCGATGAGCATGGTGCCGACGAAGGTGCACGGCAACGCCCAGCGCGCTGCACCTTGTTGCTGCGCCGCCCAAAGGCCTACGGCGAGCATGGCCAGCAAATGATCGAGGCCGCCCAGGGGGTGGCCGATACCGGCCAGCAGGCCGTTGTCGCCATGGCCCGGATGGGCGAAGGCCACAGCTGGAGTCAGCAGCAGGGCTGCACAGGTGAAGAGCGTCTTGAAGGTCATGTGGATGTTTTCCTTATCGTCGTGTTCACTGCAATGAAAGCAAGGATGGCAACGGCTCAGGCGGCGTCGAGCAAGCCCTGGCGCTCAATGAAGGCAATGATCTGCTCCAGGCCCTGGCCGGTCTTCTGATTGCTGAAGACGAACGGCTTTTCGCCGCGCATGCGCCGGGTGTCGCCGTCCATCATCTCCAGTGATGCGCCCACCAGCGGTGCCAGGTCGATCTTGTTGATCACCAGCAGGTCGGACTTGCAGATACCGGGGCCGCCCTTGCGCGGCAGCTTGTCGCCAGCGGACACATCGATCACGTAGATGGTCAGGTCCGAAAGCTCTGGGCTGAAGGTGGCGGACAGGTTGTCGCCACCCGATTCCACGAGGATCAGGTCCAGGCCCGGAAAACGCCGATTGAGCTGGTCCACCGCTTCCAGGTTGATGGAAGCGTCCTCGCGAATGGCGGTGTGCGGGCAGCCGCCGGTTTCCACGCCGATGATGCGTTCGGGGGCGAGCGCCTGATTGCGTACCAGAAAATCGGCATCTTCACGGGTATAGATGTCGTTGGTGACCACCGCCAGGTTGTAGCGCTCGCGCAGGGCCAGGCACAGGGCCAGGGTCAGCGCGGTCTTGCCGGAGCCTACCGGGCCTCCGATACCGACACGCAGGGGTTGGGTATTCATGGTGATTCTCCTAGGAACGGAACAGGCGGCTGTACTGGCGTTCGTGGGCCATGCTCGCCAGGGACAGGCCGAAGGCGGCACTGCCGTAGTGTTGAGGATCCAGTTCGGTGGCATTGCGCTGGGCCAGCTGCAGGGTCGGTAGCAGTTGAGTGGTGAGCCGCTGGGCGGCCTGCTGGCCCAAGGGCAAGGTCTTCATGAGCACCGCCAGCTGGTTCTCCAGCCAGCTCCACAGCCAGGCGGCCAGCGCGTCCTGCGCGGGGATGTTCCAGGCCCGTGCAGCCAGCGCCCAGCCCAGGGCCAAGTGAGGTTCTTCGATCTGAGCCAGGTAGCGACGGGCTGGGATATCCAGTTCGGCAAGTCCGAGCAGGAGTTGCTTGAGCGAGTAGCCCATCTGCCGACTCTCCAGTTGCAGCTCGCGGGTCTCCCGGCTCGCGCGGTGTTCGGCGCTCAGTTCCAGCAGCTGCCCCCAGTCGTCTTGGGCTGCGGCCATGCAATGAGCGAGCAGCAGGGGCGCTTCGAAACGCGCCAGGTTGAGCAGCAGTTGGTCGGCGATCCAGTGCTGGGCGCTCTGTGCATCGTTGACCGTGCCGTTTTCCACGGCCATTTCCAGGCCCTGCGAATAGCTGTAGCCACCGATCGGCAACTGTGGGCTAGCCAGGCGCAGCAGGGCCCAGGCGTTGTTCACGTGCGTACGCCGAACTGATGCAGTTTGGGCGCGTAGTTGAAGCCTTCTTCGCCGTGGCGCGAATGGTGGTGACCACCGCCGTAGGCGCCGTGCTCGGGTTGAAAAGGAGCGAGCAGGGTCTGGGTCTGTGCGCCGAGCTGTTCGAGCATGGCCTTGAGCACGTAGTCGTCAAGCAGACGCAGCCAGCCGTCACCGACTTGCAGGGCGACGTGGCGATTGCCCAGGTGGTAGGCGGCGCGGGTCAGTTCGAAGGCGCTTGCGCAGGTGACGTGCAGCAGTTCCTCGGGACGGGCGCACACCCGTACCACTCGACCGTCTTCGGCCTGCAGGCATTCGCCGTCGTGCAAGGGAGGCTGGCCGCGTTCGAGAAACAGCCCGACATCTTCACCCTCGGCACTGAAACAGCGCAGGCGACTTTTGCTGCGGGCCTCGAAGTTCAGGTGCAGCTCGGCAGCCCATTGGTCCGCAGGCGCGATTCGGCGGTGAATAACCAGCATTGGTGGCGTCCTTTTGAAGGCAGTGGCCAATGCAGAGCAAGTGTCTTGCCAACCCGTGGATCAACGCCAGCGCTTGGCTGTTGCCAGAAAAAGGGGCGGTGTCGCGCACCACTTCAGTGCCTTGAAAATATGCCGGCACCAGTATGGGGCGCGAAGGTTACTGGGTGAGCCCTTTCCAGTACTTGGCGCCGATGAAGATGAAGCGCAGTTGCTGGCTGATCTTCGCTTCGGGCGTCAGGTGAGCCGGCAGGTCGGGTGCCGGAGGGTCGATGAGTTCCGGCAACGTGGCGAACACGGCCTTGACCACCAGGTCGGCCATGACCTGCAGCGAGGCACTGTCCAGGTGCTGCCATTTGGGCATGGAGCCCAGGTCTGTCGCCAGGTCCGCGCTGATGCCTGCGCGCAGGGTGGCGATGGCCTGGCGCACGGGCAGGGAACCGCCGTATTGCTCGCGGGCGAGGAACAGGAACTGCGGGCGGTTGGCGGCTACGCCATCGAGAAAGATGCGCACCGAGGCTGCGGTGAGCCCGCCGACCACGATTTCATGGTGACGAACCAGGCGCAGGGTGGCGCGGAACGTGGCGTCGACTTCGTTGACCAGGGCCAGACCGAGCTGGTCCATGTCGTCGAAATGGCGGTAGAAGCCGGTCGGTACGATACCGGCAGCCTTGGCGACTTCGCGCAGGCTGATACTGCCGAAGCCTCGGCCGGCCGCCATCAATTGGCGTGTGGCTTCGAGGAGGGCAAGGCGGGTCTGCTGTTTCTGTTCGGCGCGCGGCAACATCGACGGTGCTTCTATGCAAGGGCAGCGAAGGACTCGAGCAAATTGACAGGCTGGGCGTCGAACCAGGAAGGCGGGGCGAGGGGTTGCATCAACGACAGGTCAGGCTGGATCGGAAAGCCCGGTCTGGAGAAACCGGGCTTTGTCGGAGACCTCGAACACCAGGCTCATGCGTTGGCTTGGTCTTGACGATCGAGCAGGCGCTGCGAGCCATTCTCGGCGAAGGTGCCTTGTGGAGTGCGATCCGAACCGTCTTCAGCGAAGGTGGCCTGAGGGGTGCGATCGGAACCGTTCTCGGCGAAGGTGCCTTGTGGGGTGCGATCCGAACCGTCTTCAGCGAAGGTGGCCTGAGGGGTGCGATCGGAACCGTTCTCGGCGAAGGTGCCTTGTGGCGTGCGGTCCGAACCGTCCTCAGCGAAGGTGGCCTGAGGGGTGCGATCGGAACCGTTCTCGGCGAAGGTGCCTTGTGGGGTGCGATCCGAACCATCTTCAGCGAAGGTGGCCTGAGGGGTGCGGTCCGAACCGTTCTCAGCAACAGTGCCTTGTGGGGTACGGTCCGAGCCATCCTCGGCCAGGTAGGGCTGGCTGTAGCTGGCAGCACTGGAGCGAAGCTCGGCGGAAACACTTTGATCCGCCGCTGGCATGGCGAAAGCGTTGGCAGCGAGGACGGACAGGGTCAGGGAAAGCAGCAATTGGCGTTTCATGATGTAGGCGCTCCTTGGGAGGGCAGAAATTGGGTACAGAGCCAATGCTACTCTTTGAAATTCGATAGAAAAGTTCATAAAGGCAATGGTAACAATCAACGAAAATGATGTTTTGCCGCGAGGGCTCTAGATCGAAGGTTTCAGTGCACCAGTGCGGGGATTTTCGCGGGCTTGGGCACCGTTGTCGGGCGTCACCATCGGTAACGTTGATAGTGAATGACGCATGCATATTTCGGATTGGACGCGTTTTATCGGGCGGATCCCATGCACCGCCGACGCGGCTTGCGCCGCTGCTACAGGGGCATACCACGATCCGTGTAGCAGCGGCGCAAGCCGCGTCCGGGCTCGAAAAACCCAAAAACTAAACCCTCAAGGCGTTTATCAGTCCTACCCTTGTTGGTAGTACCCCCTGTGCTCGCGGGAGCACGCAGTCTCAAGGAGCCCGCAATGACGCGCCCACGTAAAATCGTCGCCTGGACCCTGGGCAGCCTGTTGGTCCTGCTGCTGATAGTGGTAGTGGTGATCGCCACCTTCGATTGGAATCGAATCAAACCCACGCTTAACGAAAAGGTTTCCGAAGCCTTGCATCGTCCCTTTGCCATCAATGGTGACCTCGCCGTGCATTGGCAGCGTGAAGAGGATGAAGGTGGCTGGCGTGCCTGGGTACCGTGGCCGCGTTTCGTCGCCCAGGACATCACCCTGGGCAACCCCGATTGGTCGTCGAAACCTCAGATGGCCAGCCTGCAGAAGGTCGAATTTCGTCTTTCCCCACTGCCGCTGCTGGCCCAGCGCGTGGTCATACCGCGTATCGACCTGACCGGTCCCGATGTCTCTCTGCAACGTCTGGCCGATGGTCGCGCCAACTGGACCTTCCAGTTCGACGAAAAGGACCCCGACGCCGAACCGTCCAAGTGGGTCATGGACATTGGCTCCATCGGCTTCGACAAAGGCGTGGTGGCGTTCGACGACCAGACGCTCAAGACTTCGGTCAAGGTGTTGATCGACCCATTGGGTAAACCCATTCCGTTCAGCGACATCGTCGGCAGCGGTGCGGCCAAGAAAGTCGCCGACCAAGGTGCCAGTGCGCAGGACTACGCGTTCGGCTTCAAGGTCGATGGTCGCTACAAGGACCTGCCGCTCTCGGGCTCGGGCAAGATTGGAGGGCTGTTGGCGCTGCAGGACGCTACTCGGCCGTTTCCCGTGCAGGTCGATGTGCGTATCGCCGACACCCGCGCTGCGGTTGCCGGCACTCTGACCGATCCGCGCAACCTGGGCGCGCTCGATTTGCGCCTGCGCCTGAGTGGCAGCAGCCTGGGCAATCTCTACCCACTGACCGGCGTGACCCTGCCGGATTCTCCCGCGTACGAAACCGATGGGCACTTGTTGGTCAAGCTGCACGAGCCTGGCGGCGCGTCGTTTCGCTATGAGGATTTCAACGGCAAGATCGGCAACAGCGACATCCATGGCAACCTGGGCTTCGTCGCCAGCCAGCCTCGGCCAAAGCTGAGCGGCGCGCTGGTGTCCAACCAATTGCTGTTCGCCGACCTCAAGCCGTTGATCGGTGCCGACTCCAATGCAGAACAGAAGGCCCGCGGCGGAGCGAGCAAGCAACCGGCCGGCAAGGTCCTGCCGGTGGAAGAGTTCAAGACCGACCGCTGGCGCGCCATGGACGCCGACGTCGAGTTCACCGGGCGCAAGATCGTCCACAGCGAAGACCTGCCGTTCACTGACCTGTACACCCATGTCGTGCTGGACGACGGCAACCTGCGCCTGGAACCGCTGCGCTTCGGCGTGGCCGGCGGCAAGCTCGATGCACAGATCTCGCTGAACGGCCGCACCACGCCGTTGCAGGGTCGGGCCAAACTGACCGCGCGCGGCTTTCAGCTCAAGCAACTGTTCCCCTCGTTCGAACCCATGCGCACCAGCTTCGGTCAGCTCAACGGCGACGCCGACATTGCCGGCACCGGCAATTCGGTGGCGGCGCTGCTGGGGACGGCCAATGGCAATCTGAAAATGCTCGTCAATGATGGCGCGGTGAGCCGCGACCTGATGGAGATTGCCGGGTTGAACGTCGGCAACTACCTGGTCGGCAAGATCTTCGGTGACAAGGAGGTGGACATCAACTGTGCCGCTGCATCGCTGGGCATCAAGAACGGGCTGGCCAGCACCGATCTGTTCGTCTTCGATACCGAGAACGCGATCATCTACATCGATGGCACGGTGAATTTCAAGCAGGAACAGCTGGACCTGAAGATCTCGCCGGAGTCCAAGGGTTTCCGCCTGCTGTCGCTGCGCTCGCCGCTGTACGTGCGCGGCCCGTTCGCCAAGCCCAATGCCGGCGTGCAGGCGGTACCGTTGTTGTTGCGCGGGGCTGGCATGGTCGCCCTTGGCGCGACCATCGGGCCTGCGGCAGGCCTGTTGGCGCTGGTGGCACCCAGCGGTGGTGAGCCGAACCAGTGCACGCCGCTGCTGCAGCAGATGAAGGCGGGCAAGGCACCGAAGACGGTACCTGGATCCTGAGCCGGTTTCTGTAGGAGCGTTCCGTGGCCGCGAACCAGGCGCTGCGGTGTGTCAATTGCATCGGGTCGCCTGTTTCGCGGCCACGGACCGCTCCTACGGGGTGCAGGCAAAATGACCGGGCACAAAAAAGCCAGAACCTGAGTTCTGGCTTGGGGCCTGCGACTGACGATTACAGCGCGTTGTAAATGTCGGCCATGTCGTCGGCGTGTTCTTCTTCCTGGGCCAGGATGTCTTCGAAGATGCGGCGAGTGGTAGGGTCCTTGTCACCGATGTACTGGATGATTTCGCGGTAGCTGTCGATAGCGATCCGCTCGGCCACCAGGTCTTCGTAGACCATTTCCTTGAGGGTGTTGCCTGCCACGTATTGTGCGTGGGAGTTCTTGCTCAGCAGGTCCGGGTTGAATTCCGGTTCGCCGCCCAGTTGCACGATGCGCTCGGCCAACTTGTCGGCGTGTTCGGCTTCCTGCTCGGCGTGCTCGAGGAATTCATCGGCCGCAATGCTGGCCTTCAGGCCACTGGCCATGAAGTAGTGGCGCTTGTAGCGCAGCACGCACACCAGTTCGGTGGCCAGCGAGCCGTTGAGCAGTTTGATGATCTCTTCGCGGTCGGCGTTGTAGCCTTCGGTGACGGCGCCTTGATCGACGTTCTGACGTGCGCGGGCACGCAGGTCTTGTACGGATGTCAGTTGGGAAGTTTCGAGGTTCAGCATGTCTATCTCCAGCTATACGGTTTGAGCCGTCGCGCTCTGTTGTTCCGAATTCGGAACCCGGCGGGATCGGTGCAGATGCGTCATTGCATGAATGTCGCTACAGGAATGTGAGTGGCGGCGGCGACGAAAAGTTTTATTACAAATGGCCTGGGGAGGGCCTTTCGTCAGCCGCCTGAAGCAGGATTACGGCGCGGTTTCGTTCAGCTTGCGCTGCTCGCAGGTCATGAAGCCCTTGGTCGCGACACGGCCCGAGCTGTCGAAGCTGACGTAGTAAGGCTGTTGATGGCCTTCACGGTTGAGGATGTAGTTGTTGCAAGTGCCGTAGGCGGAGTTGGCGGTGCCTGCAACGACGGTCGACGGTGTGCCGCCGATGGCCAGGACCTGCTGCATGGTCATGCCTTTCTCGACCTGCTTGACCAGCGGTGCGTCGCGATAGGTCACGAAGTCCACCGGGTTCTGCACGGTGGTGTTCGAGGAACAGCCAGCCAGCGAGGCGATGACACACAGTGCAGCCAAGGATTGCTTGTACATGGGGAGTCGCTCCTTCGATGGGCCGAGAGTGGCCCCGTGCTGGTTTGGAGCGTGGTGAGGAGACGATAGTTCTGAAATTTTTCGCCCGTCGACTGGCTGGCCAGGCCGTCCACGGGCAGCCCACGCTGGAAAACAAATGACGCAATTTAGCCGGGGCCGCGCATGCGTTCGTCTACTGGCCCTTCGCTCGCAACGCTGGCAGACTGCCTGTCCTTTCGAATCGCTCGCTTCTGAGGCTTTATGCCCATGTTCTCTTCGCGTCAAGTGCTGATCGCCAGCTGGATTCTGGTGTTTGGCGGCCTTTTGCTGGTCTTGCCGATGCGCCTGCTGCCCAGCCTGTTGGCGGGCTTGCTGGTGTTCGAACTGGTCAACATGCTGACTCCGCAGCTGGAGCGATTGATCGCCGGGCGTCGTGCGCGGTGGGTGGCGGTGGCGCTGCTGGGCACTCTGGTGGTCAGCAGCCTGGCGCTGCTGTTCGCTGGCGTCATCAGCTTCGTTTTGCACGAAGCGGAAAACCCGGGTGCTTCGCTGAACAAGTTCATGGGCGTGGTCGATCGTGCGCGCGGCCAGTTGCCGCCCTTCATCGACGCCTACCTGCCGGCCAGCGCCGCCGAATTTCGCGTGGCCATCAGCGGCTGGCTAAGCAAGCACCTGAGCGATCTGCAACTGGTCGGCAAGGATGCCGCGCACATGTTCGTGACCTTGCTGATCGGCATGGTGCTGGGCGCCATCATCGCGCTGCAGGCGATTCCCGATCCCGACCAGCGCAAGCCCCTGGCGGCGGCGCTGTTCGACCGTCTGGCGTTGCTGGTGCGGGCCTTTCGCAACATCGTCTTCGCGCAGATCAAGATTTCCCTGCTGAACACCTTCTTCACGGCCATTTTCCTGGCCGTGGTACTGCCGCTATGCGGGATCAAGCTGCCGCTGACCAAGACCCTCATCGTGCTGACCTTCCTGCTCGGGCTGTTGCCGGTGATCGGCAACCTGATCTCGAACACCTTGATCACCATCGTCGGGCTGTCACTGTCGATCTGGGTGGCCATGGCGGCGCTGGGTTATCTGATACTCATCCACAAGGTCGAGTACTTCCTCAACGCGCGGATCGTCGGTGGGCAGATCAGTGCCAAGTCGTGGGAGCTGCTGCTGGCGATGCTGATCTTCGAGGCAGCCTTCGGGCTGCCCGGGGTGGTGGCGGGGCCGATCTACTATGCCTATCTGAAGAGTGAGTTGAAGCAGGCTCAGTTGGTGTAAAGCTTACTGGCCTCTTCGCGGGCAGATGGCTCGCCGCCCGCCCCGCTCCCACAGGTATTGTGGGAACTCTGTGGGAGCGGGCTCTGCCCGCGAAGAGGCCGAACCTGCCTTACTCCGTGCCGTAGCGCTTGCGCGCCTCGATGGCCAGGCCGCTGCCGATGCTGCCGAAAATGTTGCCTTCCACATGCCGCGCATTGGGCAGCATTGCCGCAACGCTGTTGCGCAGCGCCGGGATGCCGCTCGAACCGCCGGTGAAGAACACCGTGTCGACCTGCTCCACGCCTACGCCCGCCTTGATCAGCAATTCGCCGACACTGCCGCGCACGCGCTCGAGCAGGTTGTCGATGGCGGCCTCGAACAACGCCCGGGTCAGCTCCACGCTCAAGCCCGACTCGATCCGGTCCAGCGGCACGTGGCGACTGGCCGCCTCGGTCAGCTGGATCTTGGTCTCTTCCACTTCCATGGCCAGCCAGTGTCCGGCTTTCTGCTCGATCAGCTTGAACAGGCGGTCGATACCGTCGGTGTCCTGGATGTCATAGCGCATGCTGCCAAGGGCCAGCTGCGACTTCTGCAGGTACACCGAGTTGATGGTGTGCCAGGTGGCCAGGTTCATGTGGTGGCTGGTCGGCATGAAGGCGCCGCTCTTCATCCGGCTGCCATAGCCGAACAACGGCATGACGCCTTGCAGGCTGAGCTGCTTGTCGAAGTCAGTCCCGCCGATGTGCACGCCACCAGTGGCCAGGATGTCCTCGGCACGGTCGTCCAGCCCACGGCGCTCGGGCGCCAGGCGCACCAGGGAAAAGTCGGACGTACCACCGCCAATGTCGACGATCAGCACCAGTTCTTCACGTTCGATGGTGGACTCGTAATCGAAGGCGGCTGCAATGGGCTCGAACTGGAACGACACGTCCTTGAAGCCGACCTTTTTCGCCACCTCGGCCAGGGTGTCTTCGGCTTCCTGGTCGGCGGCCGCGTCGTCGTCGACGAAATGCACCGGACGGCCCAGCACGACCTGGTCGAATGCACGACCAGCGTTGGCCTCGGCACGCTGCTTGAGTTCGCCGATGAACAGCCCGAGCAAGTCCTTGAACGGCATCGCCGTGCCCAGCACGCTGGTGTCGTGCTTGATCAGCTTGGAGCCCAGCAGGCTCTTGAGCGAACGCATCAGACGGCCTTCATAGCCCTCCAGGTATTCATGCAGGGCCAGGCGACCGTAAACCGGACGTCGCTCTTCGAAGTTGAAGAAGATCACCGAAGGCAGGGTGATCTTGCCCTCTTCCAGCGCGATCAGCGTCTCGCTGCCCGGGCGATGCCAGCCGACAGTGGAGTTGGAGGTGCCGAAGTCGATGCCGCAGGCGCGGGCCGGGGATGCGTTTTTCATGGCAAGGCGGGTCTGTTCAAAAAACGGCCGCGCAGTGTATGCCAGTTGCGTACAGAATCAAGAGCCGCGGCTGTCTTGAAAGTGCGCCGGCGGCCCCAACCTTCTAGCCATCGACCGGGCTGTACAACTCACTGTTCACATCCAGTGGCCTGCAGCCGATAAACTTCCCATGCGTTGCCGAGTCCGACCAATAGGCGCGGGCGGCGCGCATTCGCTCATTGATGGTGATGCTTAGATGGATTTCAAAGACTACTACAAGATTCTGGGCGTAGAGCCGACGGCGGACGAGAAGGCGATCAAGACCGCCTACCGCAAGCTTGCGCGTAAATATCACCCCGACGTCAGCAAGGAAAAGGACGCCGAGGACAAGTTCAAGGAAGCAAGCGAGGCCTACGAAGCGCTGAGCAATGCCGACAAGCGCGCCGAATACGACGAGCTGCGCAAATACGGCCAGCACGGTCGCCCGTTCCAGGGGCCGCCGGGCTGGCAGGGGCGTGGCGGCGGTGGTTTCCATGAGGAAAGCGCCGGCGATTTTTCGGATTTCTTCAGCACCATCTTCGGCAACAGCGGCGGTGGTCGCGGTGCGGCCGGTGGCAATCCGTTCGGGCGGGGTGGGCAGCAGCGCAGCCCGGCGCGCAACGGGCAGGACGTGGAGATGGAGCTGTCGATTTCGCTTGAAGAAACCCTGGCCGACGAGTCGAAGAAGATCAGCTTCAAGGTGCCGCAATACAACGCCGGCGGTCAGCGCCTGACCGATGTGGTCAAGAACCTCAATGTGAAGATTCCCGCAGGCGTTGCCGACGGCGAACGCATTCGCCTCAAGGGCCAGGGCGCGCCGGGCGTCGCCGGCGGTGCCAGCGGCGATCTGTTCCTGACCTTGCGTCTGGCAGCCCATCCATTGTTCGAGGTGGATGCCGGCGACCTGGTGATTCAGGTACCGTTGGCGCCGTGGGAAGTAGCGTTGGGCACCAAGGTCGCCGTGCCCACTTTGACCGGCCGGATCAACCTGACGATCCGCCCGGACAGCCAGAACGGTCAGCGCCTGCGGGTCAAGGGCATGGGCCTGAAGAACAAGCAGGGCGGGCGCGGTGACCTGTTCGCGCAGATCAAGGTGGTCATGCCCCCAGCAGCCGACGAGAGCACCAAGGCCGCGTGGCAGGCCTTGGCACAGCATGCCGACTTCGACCCGCGGCAGGACTGGGGGCGCTGATCGAGCATCCGTTCAGGCCTGGCACGAGTCGGGGTGGTCAGCGAATCCGGGTCTCGCTGTCGGTGGGTTTGCCAGGCAATGGCAGCTTGAGGCTGATATCGCCACGGATGGGGATCAAGCCCGGCGACAGCACCTCGCCCGTATCTGCTGCGAAACGCAGGGGCTGATCGAAGTCCACCCACGTGACCCGCAGGCTCGGCGTACCCATGATGTTGGCCAGCCCTGGGGTGCGATTGTGGTGGTTGGCCAGCAATTGATCGGTCAAGGCCAGCCACTTTTCATCTGGCTTGCCGCTCTGGAGCGCTTCGATGCGCTTGTACGCGTAGTAAACGCGCATGCGTTGGCCCAGATGCGCCGAGGGGGTTTGCAGCCCGTCGGTGGACAAGCTCGCCGCGCAGTCCAGCGCTTTCACACTGATGCCCTGGCGACGGGCCTCCACCAGCACCTGACGAAGGGTGTAGCGCCCCGTGTCCAGCGTGGTACCGCGGGTGTGCAGGGTACGCAGTTGCTTTTCCAGCTCGCGGGAGAACGTGCCGGTTTTCTCGAACTCGTCCAGCGCCGTTTGGTGCAGATCCTTGAGCAATCCCTGGACATACAGCGTCTTGACCTGCTGCGCCTTGAGCGTTGACATGTACTTGATCAACAGCTGGCAGCTGCCCACGGCGTTGGTCCCCTCATTGATCACCAGACCGTTGTTGATGGCGAACACCTGCGTCAGGAACTCTTTTGGCGTCATGGCAACGGTGATCGCTGGCAATCTAGGGCTGATCTGAGGCAGTGAACCCTGGAAAAACGCCTCGGCCTGGCTGCCCAGGGTCTGTCGAAGCTCGATCAGCTGTGAGCGCGCGGTGCGCAGAACGCTGTCGATGGGTCCGGTCATTAACTGATGCGCGTTGGGACTGATGAGCATGGTGGTGATGTCGCGAAAACCGGGGTCGGTATCGAACGCCGCCAGTGCATCCGCTGCGGCCGTCTGATCTTGGGGGGCGGTCAGGGTGAACAGCTCCCAGCGGCCCATCCAGTCCTTCTGCACAGGCCAGCTTCCGATGATCTGCTGTGGCGCAATGGGGTCGACGATCACCCATCGGTCCAGGGCTTCGATGTGCAGGGCCTGAAACACCTTGCCGTCCATGCGCAGGTAGTGGTTGCCTTCAACGGTGGTGTAGATGCCTTGGTAGATGCCTGTGCCCTCGGTCAGACCGGTCAGGTCTTCCTGGGTAGCCACCGCATCCAACTGCGAGTTGCCGGTAACGATGCGGTCGATCTGGGCCAGATCTGTTTCATCCAGTTCAAGTGCAGCACCCAGTTCCTCGAAGCCTCCCAATTCGGCTATGGCATCGTCGCCTACCCCGCGCAACATGGGCATATCCAGGAGAATGTTCAACGCATCCAGTATCGCCGCTGTGAACGCGGCCTGACGGGCCGCTCGGGTCTCACCGTGTACGGCCTTGGCCAGGTGCGTGCCGAAGGCAATCGAACCGGCTGCCACCGCTACCAGCGCGACGCCCGTATCCGCCGGAGCCAGCGGGGTGACGATGCGCATGAAGGCTTCCAGGTCGATCAGGAACAGTTCCTTGCGCAGTTCGTGGTTGGAGGCCAGAAGCTCTTTGGCATCGAGCTTGAGACGTTCGCGCACCGTGTCGAAGAGGAACGTGAACACGTCCTTGTCGATCACTTTGCTGACGCCGTTGAGCAACCGCTGACCTGATTGCCAAGGCGTCGTGCGAATGCGCTCGAGGGTGGCGAGCAGCAGTTTGCGGGGAGGTACCGTGGACTCTCCGGCGGTATTGAAATGGCCGATCAGACGCTCGCGGCCAGGTTCTTCGGCGGCAGTTTCGGCGATCCACTCGTACAGCTGCTGCTCGTTGTGAAAGGTTCTGAACCAGCCCGCCGGCATGTACAGAATTTCCGGCCCTTCGGCGGTGGTGATGCGCAGGATGTCGAACGAGGTCAGATCGCCCAGGGTGAAACTTTTGACCGACGCCAGGGTGCGCTGAGTATGCAGGCGTTGCAGGTCATCCAGCGTAGGTGGTATGGCGATCGGCCCGGCGAACGCATCGAACACCAGTTTGAGCTGTTTGTTGCTCAATGCGCCTGTGTTGTAGGCGTTCCAGGTGAAGCTGAAGAACAGGATCTTGATCAGCACCCGGCCGTCGTCGGCGTAGTCGCGCAGGAAGGCGTTCAGGCGCCGCTGATAGTGACTGGAAAAATCGGTCGCCCAGAACTCCTTCATGATCTGCGAAGGCGCCAGCGGTACCTCGTTGGTCTCGTTGTAGATTCCCGCATCCTTGACGGTGTAGAAGCCCGACATCTGGTCGAGCAGGTCGAAGTTGATCTGGTAGAAGGTTCTGAAGCGCCGCAGCACCAGCTCGGTGACCGTGAGCGTTTCCTTCGGCTTGCCGATGTGCTGTTGGCCGGTATAGGCCAGGCTACTGGTCTGGGCGTTGTCGAAGTCGTGCCAATAGACTTGGTCCGGATCCAGGTCAAGATGAGTATGGAACTTCAGCAGCTTGATGCCCCAATCGCGTGCCGACTCGCGTACGTCCGGAAAGTGTTGGTAATAGCGCTCGGCAACGGCCGTCACGATCGCCGCCGTAAGGGGGGTTGGGACAGGGGTCGCAATAGGGGGTGTGGTGGTCATGTGTCGCTCCTCGTTGAGTGGAGCGACACCTTAGGAAAACCGGGGCGTGGTGAAGACCTACATAGTTAGACCGCTCAAGCTGCCTCAGAACAGGAAATAGCGCTGGGCCATGGGCAACACGTCGGCCGGCTCGCACCAGAGCAACACCCCATCGGCCTTGACCTGATACGTCTGGGGGTCGACATCGATGTCGGGCAGGTAAGCGTTATGGATCAGGTCGGTCTTCTGTACCGAGCGGCAGCCCTTGACCACGGCGATCTGCTTCTTCAGGCCTAGGCGTTCAGGCACTCCGGCGTCCAGCGCCGCTTGGCTGATGAAAGTCAGGCTGGTGGCGTGGCGCGAGCCGTCGAAGCTGGCGAACATGGGGCGGTAGTGCACCGGCTGCGGCGTGGGAATCGAGGCGTTGGCGTCGCCCATGAGGCTGGCGGCGATGGCACCTCCCTTGAGGATCAAGGTTGGTTTGACGCCGAAGAAGGCCGGACGCCAGAGCACCAGGTCAGCCCATTTGCCGATTTCGACCGAGCCCACTTCGTGGCTGATGCCATGGGTAATGGCCGGGTTGATGGTGTACTTGGCGATGTAGCGTTTGGCGCGGAAGTTGTCGTTGCCCTCGGCGTCTTCGGGCAGCGGGCCGCGTTGTTTCTTCATCTTGTCGGCGGTCTGCCAGGTGCGCGTGATCACCTCGCCGACCCGACCCATGGCCTGGCTGTCGGAGCTGATCATGGAGAACGCACCGAGGTCGTGCAGGATGTCTTCGGCGGCAATGGTCTCGCGTCGAATGCGGCTTTCGGCGAAGGCCACGTCCTCGGCGATGCTGGGGTCCAGGTGATGGCAGACCATGAGCATGTCCAGGTGCTCGTCGATGGTGTTGCGGGTGAACGGGCGAGTCGGATTGGTCGAGCTGGGCAACACGTTGGCGAAGCCGCAGGCCTTGATGATGTCCGGGGCGTGGCCGCCGCCGGCGCCTTCGGTGTGGTAGGTATGGATGGTGCGGCCCTTGAAGGCGGCGAGGGTGGTCTCGACGAAGCCCGACTCGTTGAGGGTGTCGGTATGGATGGCGACCTGCACGTCGTACTGGTCGGCCACGCTCAGGCAATTGTCGATGGCTGCAGGCGTGGTGCCCCAGTCTTCGTGCAGTTTGAGGCCGATGGCGCCGGCCTTGACCTGTTCGATCAGCGGCTCGGGCAGGCTCGCATTACCCTTGCCGGTGAAGCCGATGTTCATGGCGAAGGCATCGGCGGCCTGGAGCATGCGCGCCATGTGCCAGGGGCCAGAGGTGCAAGTGGTCGCGTTGGTGCCGGTGGCCGGTCCGGTGCCGCCGCCGATCATGGTGGTGACGCCGCTCATCAGCGCCTCTTCGATCTGCTGCGGGCAGATGAAGTGAATGTGGGTGTCGATGCCGCCGGCGGTCAGGATCATGCCTTCACCGGCGATCACTTCGGTGCTGGCGCCGATGGCGATGGTCACATCGGGCTGGATGTCGGGGTTGCCGGCCTTGCCGATCGCCGCGATGCGCCCGTCCTTGAGGCCGACGTCGGCCTTGACGATGCCCCAGTGATCGATGATCAGGGCATTGGTGATCAGCGTGTCGACCACTTCGGCGGCCAGCAACTGGCCTTGGCCCATGCCATCGCGGATGACCTTGCCGCCACCGAATTTGACTTCTTCGCCGTAGGTGGTGAAGTCCTTTTCCACTTCGATCCACAGGTCGGTGTCGGCCAAGCGGACTTTGTCACCGACGGTGGGGCCGAACATGTCGGCGTAGGCTTCTCTGGAAATCTTCATCGCTATGCCCTGCAATTCAATTGTGTGTGGCCCCTGTAGGAGCGGTCATCGGCCGCGAATGGCCCGCTGCGGTGTATCGGGTAGAGCGCGTTGCCTCCTTCGCGGCCACGGACCGCTCCTACAGAGGAGGGCGTGTTCAGAGCTCACCCATGATACGACCGGCGAAGCCGTACACGCGGCGCAACCCAGCCAGGTCCACCAGTTCCACTTCGCGGCTCTGGCCCGGTTCGAAGCGCACTGCGGTTCCCGCAGGAATGTTCAGGCGCATGCCCCGGCTGGCGGCACGGTCGAAGTGCAGCGCATCGTTGGTCTCGAAAAAGTGATAGTGCGACCCCACCTGAATCGGTCGATCGCCACTGTTGGCCACGGTCAGGCTCAGCGTGCGCCGGCCGGCATTGAGTTCGATGTCGCCAGGCTGGATCTGGTATTGGCCGGGAATCATGGGAGAGCTCCTCGAAGTGATGAAGGACGGCGGTTCAAGCCGACTCCTGTGGCGGCTCGGCGCCGGGGTTGAGGGCCAGTTGCATGAAGGTCAGGTCCAGCCAGCGGCCGAACTTGATGCCCACCTGCGGCATTTGCCCGGTGGTGACGAAGCCCAGGCGTTCGTGCAAGTGAATCGATGCCTGGTTGCCGCTTTCGATGGCGGCCACCATGACGTATTTGCCACGCTCGCGGGCACGCTCGATCAGCACCTGCATCAGGCGCGCGCCCAGGCCTTTGCCGCGCTGGTCGTTGCGCACATAGACCGAGTGCTCGACGCTGTAGCGAAAGCCTTCGAACGGGCGCCAATCGCCGAACGACGCATAGCCGCTGACCTCGCCGTGTTCCTCGGCGACCAGGATTGGGTAGTTTTGCGCCTTGCGCGCTTCGAACCAGGCCTGGCGGTTGGCCAGGTCGACCGGCTGCTCGTTCCAGATCGCGGTGGTGTTGAGCACCGCATCGTTGTAGATCGCGCAGATCCCTGGCAGGTCGCGCTCGGTGGCGTCACGAATCATGCGCGTGCCTCAGGCGATGGGTTGATGAACGGTGACCAGCTTGGTGCCGTCGGGAAACGTGGCTTCCACCTGGATCTCCGGGATCATTTCGGGGATGCCCTCCATGACCTGTTCGCGACTGAGCAGGGTGGTGCCGTAATGCATCAGTTGGGCGACCGTCTGGCCGTCGCGGGCGCCTTCGAGCAGGGCGGCGGAGATCAGCGCCATGGCCTCCGGGTAATTCAGCTTGAGGCCACGGGCCAGACGGCGCTCGGCGACCAGGCCGGCAGTGAAGATGAGCATTTTGTCTTTTTCGCGAGGTGTCAGGTCCATGGGGGTTCCTTGAGAATTTTGGTAGGTAGCCAGGCAGGCAGGATTCAGTCAGGTGCTCCAGATCCGTGGCGCCAGCGCTTCGCGGCCCAGCAGGGCCGGGCGCAGCAGCGTCCACAGCTGGATCAGCCAGTCACGCGCATGCAGCGCCTCGTCGGCCAGGCAGCGCGCAACCAGCAGCCCCGGCAACTGGCTCAGGTCGCCGCGCACGCGGGTCGCCAGCGCACGGCAGCGTTCGAGCAGGGCCGGGTCGATCTCGCCGGTCACCAGCAAGGTGGCGAACACCGGTTTGCCGCCCAGGCCCACGGCCGATTCGAGCAGGCCGTCGTCGCCGACGATGCGCTGGCGCTCGTGCCAGATCAGCTCGCCGTCGCGGCGGATCTCCAGGCGTGACTGGAAATGCCCCTGGTCGAAGCGCTCGGCGGCCGCCGGACGACCCACGGCCACGATATCCCAATAGAACAGCCGGGCATCGCCCTGCAGATGGATACGGGTATCCAGTTCGGCCTGGGCGGCACTGTAGACGATGGTTTCCTGAGGCAGCCATTCAAGGGTAGCGCCAGCGGCCACCTGCAGCTCGGTGCTTTGATAGGCCGGACTGAGCGCTCGGTACCACTTTGCCGCGCCCGGTGTGGTCAACTGCGCCCAGGCGTTGGCGTGAACCTGTGCGCTGATGTCCAGCCGATCGCCGCCAGCGATACCCCCCGGCGGATGCACGATGATGTGCTGGCACACCTCGGGCCCTTCGGCGTACAGATGCTTCTGCACCCGCAACGGACCCAGGTGGCGGCGCAGGGTCGGTCGCGTGCTGTCGCCGAACCGTGCGTAGCCCAACTCCAGCCGGGCGTGCCAGCTGGGCGTGTAGGGCAGGGAAGTGACAGGTAGATTCATGGCCTTCATTCTTTTTCGGGTCGCGGCAAAGATTAAATGGTTACCAGGCCACGCACACCCTCGGTTTCCATGTTTTCACCACGACCCTGCTGGACGATCTCACCGCGCGACATGACCAGGTACTGATCGGCCAGCTCGGCGGCGAAGTCATAGAACTGTTCGACCAGCAATATGGCCATGTCCCCACGCGCAGCGAGCTGCTTGATCACGGCGCCGATCTCCTTGATCACCGAAGGCTGGATGCCTTCGGTGGGCTCGTCGAGAATCAGCAGGCGCGGTCGGCTCGCCAAGGCGCGGCCGATTGCCAGTTGTTGCTGTTGACCACCGGACAGGTCGCCACCACGGCGATGCTTCATCTGCAGCAGCACTGGAAACAGTTCGTAGATGAACGCCGGCACCTCGCGCGCTTCGCTGCCGGGAAAGCGCGAAAGCCCCATCAGCAGGTTTTCCTCGACCGTCAGGCGGCCGAAGATCTCGCGGCCCTGGGGCACGTAGGCGATGCCTGCGTGCACCCGTTGATGTGGCTTGAACGCGGTGATCGGCTTGCCTTCCCAGGCCACGCTGCCTTGCTTGGCCGGGATCAGGCCCATCAGGCACTTGAGCAAGGTGGTCTTGCCCACGCCGTTGCGCCCGAGCAGACAGGTCACTTCGCCTATGTTCACATCGAACGACAGGCCGCGCAGGATATGGCTGCCGCCGTAGTATTGGTGAAGCTGGTCGACTTGGAGCATGGGTTTGTCCTTGTTGTTGCAGTGTCTGGGTGGGCCTCTTCGCGGGCAGAGCCCGCTCCCACAAGGATCTTCAGCGCGGCGCAGGTCCTGTGTGGGAGCGGGCTCTGCCCGCGAAGAGGCCTGTGGCATCAACGCCCCAGATAAACCTCGATCACCCGCTCATCGGCCTGCACCGTCTCGAGCGAACCTTCAGCCAACACGCTGCCCTGATGCAGCACGGTGACATGGTCGGCAATCGAGCCGACGAAGCCCATGTCATGCTCCACCACCATCAATGAATGCTTGCCGGCCAGGGTCTTGAACAGCTCGGCGGTGAACTCGGTTTCGGCGTCGGTCATCCCTGCCACCGGTTCGTCGAGCAGCAGTAATTGCGGGTCTTGCACCAGCAGCATGCCGATCTCCAGAAACTGCTTCTGGCCGTGGGACAACAGACCGGCCGGGCGATCAACCGACGCGCTCAGGCGAATGGTTTCCAGCACTTCGGCGATGCGGTCGCGCTGCTCGCCGGTCAGCCGCGCGCGCAGGCTGGCCCAGACCGACTTGTCGGTCTTCTGCGCCAGCTCCAGGTTTTCGAACACGCTCAAGGCTTCGAACACCGTCGGCTTCTGGAACTTGCGACCGATGCCGGCCTGGGCGATCTGCACCTCGCTCATGTGGGTCAGGTCCAGGGTTTCGCCGAACCAGGCCTTGCCCGTGGTGGGTCGGGTCTTGCCGGTGATCACGTCCATCAGGGTGGTCTTGCCGGCACCGTTGGGGCCGATGATGCAGCGCAGCTCGCCGACGCCGATGTACAGGTTGAGATCGTTGAGCGCCTTGAACCCGTCGAAGCTGACGCTGATGTCTTCCAGGGTCAGAATCGTCCCGTGTCGGGTGTTCAGCCCCGGACCGCTGGCCTGGCCCAGGCCGATCGCATCGCGGCTGGTGCCGGCGTCGCTGTTGGGGTCGAGGATCGGTTCGAGCATGAACTCGCCGGTAGCGGTGATTCTCATTGTTCACCTCTCTTCTTCAACAGGCCGATCACACCCTTGGGCAGGTACAAGGTGACGATGATGAACAGTGCGCCGAGGAAGAACAGCCAGTATTCGGGAAACGCCACGGTGAACCAGCTCTTCATGCCATTGACGATGCCGGCGCCCAGCAGTGGCCCGATCAGCGTGCCGCGTCCGCCCAGGGCCACCCACACGGCGGCTTCGATGGAGTTGGTCGGCGACATCTCGCTGGGGTTGATGATCCCCACTTGTGGCACGTACAGCGCCCCGGCTAGACCGCAGAGCACGGCGCTGAGCACCCAGACGAACAGCTTGAATCCGCGTGGATCGTAACCGCAGAACATCAGCCGATTCTCGGCGTCGCGCAGCGCGGTCAGCACCCGGCCGAACTTGCTGCGGGCCAGGCGCCAGCCCAAGTACAGGCTCAGCACCAGCAACGCCACGGTGAGCAGGAACAGCACGGCGCGAGTGCCTTGCGAGGTGATGCTGAAGCCCAGGATGCTGCGGAAGTTGGTGAAGCCGTTGTTGCCGCCGAAGCCGGTTTCGTTGCGAAAGAACAGCAGCATGCCAGCGAAGGTCAGGGCCTGGGTCATGATCGAAAAATAGACGCCCTTGATCCGCGAGCGGAAGGCGAAGAAACCGAACACCAGGGCCAGCACGCCCGGCGCCAGCACCGCCAGGCACAGGGCCCAGAGGAAATGTTCGGTACCGACCCAGAACCAGGGCAGCTCGGTCCACGACAGAAACGTCATGAAGGCCGGCAGGCCATCCCCGGCCGCCTCGCGCATCAGGTACATGCCCATGGCGTAGCCGCCTAGGGCGAAGAACAGGCCGTGGCCCAGGGACAATAGACCGGCGTAGCCCCAGACCAGGTCCAGGGCCAGTGCGACGATGGCGTAGCAGAGAATCTTGCCGACCAGGGTCAGGGTGTAGGCCGAGACCTGCAAGCCGTTGCTGGCCGGCAGCAGCGACAGCAGCGGCAGGGCGATGAGGATCGCCAGGACCACGACGCCGATGGCAAGGGTCACTTTCGGGCCGGCTTTCTGCGCGGCAGTGAGCATCAATGGCTGATTCATCAGTCGATCACCCGTCCTTTCAGTGCGAAGAGGCCTTGCGGACGTTTCTGGATGAACAGAATGATCAGCGCGAGGATGAGGATCTTGCCCAGCACCGCACCGATCTGCGGTTCCAGGATCTTGTTGGCGATGCCCAGGCCGAACGCGGCGGACACGCTACCGGCCAGTTGGCCGACGCCGCCCAGTACCACCACCAGAAACGAGTCGATGATGTAGCTCTGGCCCAGGTCCGGGCCGACGTTGCCGATCTGGCTCAGGGCTACGCCACCCAGGCCGGCGATGCCCGAGCCCAGACCGAAGGCGAGCATGTCGACACGACCGGTGGGCACCCCACAGCAGGCGGCCATGTTGCGGTTCTGAGTGACGGCGCGCACGTTCAGGCCCAGGCGGGTCTTGTTCAGCAGCAGCCAGGTCAGGACCACCACGAACAGCGCGAAGGCGATGATGACGATGCGGTTGTACGGCAGCACCAGGTTGGGCAGCACCTGCCAGCCGCCCGAGAGCCAGGCGGGGTTGGCCACTTCCACGTTCTGCGCGCCGAAGATCAGGCGAATCGCCTGGATCAGCATCAGGCTGATGCCCCAGGTCGCCAGCAGGGTTTCCAGCGGGCGACCGTACAGATGGCGAATCACCGTGCGTTCCAGAAGCATGCCGACGCCTGCGGTGACGAAGAACGCCACGGGCAGGGCGATCAACGGGTAGTACTCGATGGCGCCGGGGACGATGCGCTGGATCAGCATCTGCACGACGTAGGTCGAGTAGGCGCCGAGCATGAGCATTTCGCCGTGGGCCATGTTGATCACGCCCAGCAGCCCGAAGGTGATCGCCAGGCCCAGGGCGGCCAGCAGCAGGATCGAGCCTAGGGACATGCCGCTGAAGGCCTGGCCCAGAATGTCGCCGATCATCAGCTTGCGCTTCACCTGAGCCAGGCTGGTCTCGGCGGCGGTGCGCACGCCCGGGTCGGTTTCCACGCCCGGCGCCAGCAGGTTTTCCAGACGGGTGCGGGCCAGGGGCTCACCGGTTTCGCCCAGCAGGCGCACTGCAGCCAGGCGTACGGTGGGCTCGGGAGCGACCAGTTGCAGGTTGGCCAGGGCCAGGGTCAGGGCGGTCTTTACCGTTTCGTCCTGTTCCCCGGCGCTCTGGCGGTCGAGCAAGGCCAGTTGGTTGGGCTGTGCCGAGCGTTGCAGTTGCTGCGCAGCGGCGAGGCGAACCTGCGCGTTTTCGCTCAGCAGTTGGTGGCTGGCGAGGGCGGTTTCCACCAGGCCGCGCAGGCGGTTGTTCAGGCGCAGCTTGCGCACCGGTTCCACGGCCGCGGCGGTGCCGTCGGCGGGAGTCATCTGGCCATTGGTTTCGATGAACGGTTTTTTCTCGGCGTCGGCGGCAACCCGGCCTTCCTGCAAGGCGTCGAGCAGTTCGAGCCGTGCCGGGTCCGGCTGTGCGGCCCAGGCTTCCAGCAGGCGGACCTGCTCGGCAGACGAGGCGCCGGTGAAATCACTGGCGTCGTTGGCGCTGGCCATCAGTGGCAGCAGCAGGACGACAGTGACGAGGAATTTGATGAGGGACATGGCAAGTCCTTTGAATTGACGGCAATGGCGGCCGCAGACCGCCCCACAGAAACCTTGCGGCCCTTTGTAGGAGCGGTCATCGGCCGCGAAGGGCCACAAGGTCTGTCATGCACACCACGGTGCCCCTTCGCGGCCGATGACCGCTCCTACAGCAGTCCGCTTACACGACGGCTGTGGGAGGCTGGTTGGATCAGTTGCTCTTCACGGCGTGATCCGGCTTCTTGTCGTTACCCGGAATGTAAGGGCTCCATGGCTGGGCACGGATCGGCTCCTTGGTCTGCCACACCACGTTGAACTGACCGTTGTCCTCGATCTCGCCGATCATCACCGGCTTGTGCAGGTGGTGGTTGGTCTTGTCCATGGTCAGGGTGTAGCCCGACGGCGCGGCGAAGGTCTGCCCGGCCATAGCTTCACGTACCTTGTCCACGTCGGTGGACTTGGCCTGGTTGGCGGCCTGGGCCCACATGTTGATGCCCACGTAGGTCGCTTCCATCGGATCGTTGGTGACCACGGTGGCGGCATTCGGCAGGTTCTTGGCCTTGGCGTAGGCTTTCCAGTCGGCGACGAACTGGGTGTTTTCCTTGTTCTCTACCGACTGGAAGTAGTTCCACGCTGCCAGGTTGCCCACCAGCGGCTTGGTATCGATGCCGCGCAGTTCTTCTTCGCCGACCGAGAACGCCACGACCGGGACATCGGTAGCCTTCAGGCCTTGGTTGGCCAGTTCCTTGTAGAACGGCACGTTGGAGTCGCCGTTGACGGTGGAGATGACGGCAGTCTTGCCACCGGCCGAGAATTTCTTGATGTTGGCAACGATGGTCTGGTAGTCCGAGTGACCGAACGGGGTGTAGACCTCTTCGATGTCCTTGTCGGCCACGCCCTTGGAGTGCAGGAAGGCGCGCAGAATCTTGTTGGTGGTGCGTGGGTAGACGTAGTCGGTGCCCAGCAGGAAGTAGCGCTTGGCCGCGCCGCCGTCTTCGCTCATCAGGTACTCGACCGCCGGGATCGCCTGCTGATTGGGCGCCGCGCCAGTGTAGAAGACGTTCGGCGACATCTCTTCACCTTCGTACTGCACGGGGTAGAACAGCAGGCCGTTGAGCTCTTCGAAGACCGGCAGCACCGACTTGCGCGACACCGACGTCCAGCAGCCGAACACCACCGCCACCTTGTCCTGGGTGATCAACTGCCGTGCCTTCTCGGCGAACAACGGCCAGTTGGATGCCGGGTCCACCACCACGGCCTCGAGCATCTTGCCATTCACGCCGCCCTTGGCGTTGATCTGGTCGATGGTCATCAGGGCCATATCTTTCAAAGAAGTCTCCGAGATCGCCATGGTGCCAGACAGCGAATGCAGGATGCCGACCTTGATGGTCTCGGCGGCCTGAATCGTCCAGGACAAGCCCATGGCAGCGATCGATGCGGAAAGGGTGAACGCCTTGATCAAGCTGCGACGCTTCATTGTGCAATCTCCATGTACGAATGTTTTTTTAGTGAGGCAGATGGGGACTTCTCAGCGGAGCTTTGCAAGGGGTGTGCCGAAGCGCGCGCCGGTGCGGGATAGGGGGCGAGGGAGGGCTGGGACGAATATCGGCCGCACCGCATTGGTGCTCGATCCGAACGGTGGTGCGTTTCAGTGGATGGTATTGGTGCGCCGAATTTCATCCCCAGCCGAACGACGAACCGCGCCGCCCGCCGACGCGGCTCGCGCCGCTGCTACAGAAACCGTGCGCACCGCCGACGCGGCTTGCGCTGCCGTTGCGGGTGCACTTCGATTCCCTGTAGCAGCGGTGCAAGCCGCGTCCGGGCGCACCGCAGATACAGCTGGATGACTCAGATCGCTTCGATCGACGGCCGCAGGCGCACCACCATCTGGTCCACCGCCCAGATCAGCAACAGCGACACACCCACCAACGGAAACGCCACGCCAATCGCAACCATCACCCCGACCGCCACCTTCCATCGCGGCAGATCATGGCGCAGCGGCGGTACACCGAGCTTGCCCTGGGGCCGGCGCTTCCACCAGATCACCAAGCCACTGACCGAACTGAGCAGGATCATCAGGCAAATCAGCAGCACGATGATCTGATTGATCGGTCCGAACATCTTGCCCTCATGCAGCATCACCCCGGTTTCAGTGGCGCGGGCGATCAAACCGTAGTGCTCCCAGCGCACGTCGGCCAGCACCTCACCGCTGTACTGGTCAATGTGCACGGTCGCGTCATTGCGTGGATCGTCGGCAAAAACCGCCACAGTGAACACGCCGCTCGCGGTGCTCGGCAGGGTGATGCTGTAGCCGGGCTCCACCTGCAACCGCGTGGCCGTGTCGACCACGCTCTGCAGGCTGACCAACGGCGCTGCCGGGGCGTGCATGTGCCCGCCATGGCCCATGTGCTCGGCATGTGCCCCGGTGGACTCGGGCATGGGCGTGTTTTCCATGGCCCAGGGCACGGTCTGGCGATGGGCCTGGTTGAGCTGGCCGGCCTGCTCGTCGGACTTGGGCATCGCGTTCCACATGGCGTCAGGGAAGCGGTTCCACACGTGGGCATACTGCTTGCCCCAGAACCCGGTCCAGGTCATGCCGCTGAGCAGCATGATCAGCAGCAACGCTGCGCCCCAGAAACCGACCGTCGCGTGGAGGTCGCGCCACAGCGCCCGGCCTCGACTGCGCCAGCGCGGCCAGAGCACACCGCTGGCGGCATTGCCGCGTGGCCACCACAGGTACAGGCCGGAGATCACCAGCACGATGCCCCAGCCGGCAGCCAGCTCGATCAGCCGATCACCCACGGTGCCGATCATCAACTCGCCATGCAGGGCCCTCGCCACGGCCTGCAGGTTCCATCTGGCGTCCTGCTCGCCCAGCAGCTCGCCGGTGTAAGGATTGAGGAATACGTTCAGCTCACGGCCATCGGTATGCACCACGAACTGGGCGCTGCGTTCGGCGGCGTTGGGCGGCAGGTACTGACCGATGGTGCCACGCGGGTAAGCATTGTGCGTGCGCAACAGCAGTTCGTCGGCACTCAGGCGCTGTTCGGCCACCGGCACCACCAGCAGATCGCGGTACATCCACGGGTCCAGTTGCGGCTTGAATAGGTAGATGATCCCGGTCAGCGCCAGCAGGATCATGAACGGCGCGACGAACAGCCCGGCGTAGAAATGCCAGCGCCAGGCAAGGTTGTAGAAGGAGGTTTTCATAGGTGAAAGGTGTTCCAACGGTATCGTTGTGCTCAACGTTGACCAATGCACTGCCAATGCCGACCTGTGGGAGCGGGGCGGACGGCAAGTCCTCTACCCGCGAATAGGCCTGCGCAGACACCGCATCAGTTCACAGTCATTGGGATTCGACGATCACACCATTGAGGGCGGCGCACGCGTACGTGCGCCGGGGAACACCGCATGGGTCGCGTGTCCCTGGCGAGGCCGGGCAACGAAGACACTCTGCGGGCGCTGCGAAGTTGCACCCGCGATACCCAGCGTCTGTGGCAGCGCCGGGCAATGGAAGAACAGGCTGCAATAACCGCATTTCTCCATTAGAGCATGCAGTTCACCCCCAGCCGTGGCGCTACCGTGGTGCTCGCCATGGGCCTCGTGCTGCATGGCAGACATGGCGCCGTCCATGGCCATGGCGGACCGCTGGTGGTCCATCGGCATCGACTGGGAAATCAACGGCCCGATGAACATCATCAGCACTGCGAAGAGGCTGATCCAGCTGGCGCGGGCCTGGGCAGAAGGCCGAGAAGAAGGGCGCCTGGCGCTCGGGTGGCTCATCGGGTCAATTCATCGGCTCAATGCGCATGCTCGTCGGCATCGTCCTGCACCGGCGCCTGGGTGAGCACCTGCACCTCGACCACGAAATCACCCGCCTTGGCGAAATGCAGCGTCAGTGGGAAATGCTGGCCCGCCTGCAAGGGGCTGCTCAGCTTGAGGTCCAGCAGCATTACGTGAAATGCCATGGGCGCGAACACCGCGTGGCCGCTGGCCGGAATGGTCACGCCCTGAACCTGCTGCATCTTCATCATGCCGTCCTGGTTGATGTGCTGGTGCAGTTGCGCGTCACCGGCGATCGGCGTGTCGACGCTGGTCAGGGTGTCGTCGTCCAGCCCGCGGTTGCGCAATTCGAAATACACCGCGACGGTCGGCGCGTTGGGCGGCAGTTCCTGTGCCCAGGGTTCGACGATCAGCAGGTCACCGGCCTTGTATTGGCGGGCGTCGCCCTGCGCGGCGGCAGCGAGCAGCATGAGCACACAGGCAGACCAGAACCTTTTCATCGCAGACACCCCGGTACGAAAGCCGCCATTGTAGCAGCGGTACAAGCCGCGTCGGCGGCCAACGCAGTAAATCTGGTGGGTTACTGGGCGTATTGATTCATGTGTGCCAACAGCGTTGCTGCATCCATGAAGGTACGATCCACCTGCGGCAGGGGCGGGCGCTTGAGCACCAGCACCGGAAGCCCCAACTCCCGTGCCACCTGCAGCTTGGGCTCGGTCGCACCGCTGCCGCTGTTCTTGCTGATCAGCACATCGATGCTGCGCTGGGCGAACAAGGCGCGTTCGTCTTCCAGGCGGAAGGGGCCGCGGGCGCCGATCACCTCGCAACGTGCCGTGCCGGGATAGGGGTCCAGCGCTCGCAAGGTCCAATGCTGATGGGGTGGAATCTCCTGCAGGTGTTCCAGCGGCTCGCGACCCAGGGTGAACAGCGGTCGCTGGAACGGCGCCAGCGCTTGCACCAGTTCAGCCCAGTCGGTCACTTCTCTCCAGTCGTCACCCGTCTGAGGCTGCCAGGCCGGACGTCGCAACGCCCAGCACTCGATGTCCGCCAGGCCGGCCGCCTTGGCCGCATTGGCGCTGATCTGGGCAGCATAGGGGTGAGTCGCGTCAACCAGCAGCGTAATACCTTCGCTGCGGATATACGTCGTCAGCCCTTCGGCCCCGCCATCCCCGCCGACGCGCACCTGACAGCGCAGGTCGGTGGGCACGCGACCCACACCGGCCAGGCTGTAGACGTGCTCCGGGCTCAAGGTTCGAGCGATCGCCAAGGCTTCGGTCACGCCACCCAGCAGCAGGATGCGCTTCATGGAGCGACCCCCGCCTGCCCCACGATCCCGCCCTGGCGGTCGATGGCGAACACCTCTACCTGAACACGATCCTGCACCACGCTGCGGGCGAACCGCCAGGCATGACGACAGACTTCATCGCCCAGCTTCACACCTTCGGCATGGGCCAGGGCCAAGGCTTGCTGGCTGGTATTGGCCGCGCGGATACGCGCCTGCAGATCCGCATGGGCGCCTATGTCGCTGGCCCAGCCCGCCAGTTGCGGCAGGTCGATGCTCGAATGGCGACTGTGCAGGTCCATGTGTCCGGCCGCCAGCTTACTGATCTTGCCGAAGCCGCCGCACAGGCTGAGTTTGTCCAAGGGTACCTTGCGTACGTGTTTGAGCACTGCGCCGACGAAGTCGCCCATCTCGATCAAGGCAATCTCGGGCAGCGCGTAGACCTCGCGCATGGTGTCCTCGCTGGCATTGCCGGTGCATGCGGCGATGTGCCGGTAGCCGTTGGTGGTCGCTACATCGATGCCCTGATGGATGGAGGCGATATAGGCCGCGCACGAAAAAGGCCGCACGATACCGCTGGTGCCCAGGATCGACAGCCCGCCGAGGATGCCCAGGCGTGGGTTCATGGTCTTAAGGGCTAGGCTGGCGCCGTTCTCGACGTTGACGGTGACCTCGAAGCCACCGCCGTAGCCATGCTCTTCGGCCAGGCGCGTCAGGTGTTCGTCGATCATTCGCCGTGGAACCGGATTGATCGCCGGTTCACCTACGGCCAGCACCAGTCCTGGTCGGGTGACGGTCCCCACGCCCTCGCCCGCCACGAAGTGGATGCCGGGCGCATCAAGCAAACGCACCTGGGTGTACAGCAGCGCGCCGTGGGTGACATCCGGATCGTCGCCGCCGTCCTTGAGGGTACCGGCTTCGGCACCGTCGGCATTCAGCCGACAGAACTCCAGGCGCATCGACACCTGCTTGCCCTTGGGCAGCACGATATGCACCGCATCGCTGGCGCCACCGCCCAGCAACAGCCGCGCAGCCGCCAGACTGGTCGCCGTGGCGCAGCTGCCGGTGGTCAGGCCGCTGCGCAACGGGGCCGGTTGCTCCGCCGTTTCTTCACGCATCGAGGGGCTTGACCGTGTCGAGCAGGGTGATCGGCAATGCCTGGCGCCAGGTGTCGAACTCGCCCAGCGGGGCCGCCTGGGCAATGTGCAGCCGGGTCAGGTCGCCACCGTAGCGCTCGCGCCATTGCACCAGGGCCAGTTCACTCTGCAGGGTGACCGCGTTGGCCACCAGACGACCGCCGGGTTTGAGCGCTGCCCAGCAATCGGCCAGCACGTTCTCGCGGGTCACGCCGCCGCCGACGAAGATCGCGTCGGGTGCGGGCAAACCGGCCAGCGCGCCCGGCGCCCGCCCGCGCACCAGTTGCAGGCCGGGCACACCCAAGGCATCGCGGTTGTGTTCGATAAAGGCCTGTCGACCTTCGTCGGACTCGACCGCGATGGCGCGGCAGCTGGGATGCGCGCGCATCCATTCGATCCCGATCGAGCCACAGCCGGCGCCCACGTCCCACAGCAGCTCTCCCGGTCGGGGCGCCAGGCGCGCCAGGGTCACCGCGCGAACGTCGCGCTTGGTCAGTTGGCCGTCGTGGCGAAAGGCAGTGTCGGGCAGGCCGGCCAGCGGGGACAGACGCGGGGCGTCCGGGCTGGCCTGGCAGTCGATGGCGATGAGGTTCAGCGCGGCGATGTCGGGAAAATCATCGGTGGCGCTACCGTCGATGCGCCGTTCTTTCGCTCCTCCGAGGTGTTCCAGCACGGTCACGCGGCTGAGGCCGAAGCCGCGTTCGCGCAGCAGCTCAGCAACGGCCCGCGGGCTCGTACCATCGTTGCTCAAGACCAGCAGGCGCTGGCCGCTGTACAGGTGCGCAGCCACCGCCGCTACCGGGCGCGCCACCACCGAGAGGGTCACCACGCCCTGCAGCGCCCAGCCCAGGCGCGCGGCGGCCAGTGAATAGGAAGACGGCGAGGGCAGCACGTGCATCTGCGCGGCTGGAATCTGTCGCGCCAGACTGGCGCCCACGCCGTAGAGCATCGGGTCACCACTGGCCAGTACGCAGACCGCCTCGCCGGGTTCGGCCAGCACAGCGTCGAGGCTGAACGGGCTGGGCCAGACGACCTGGGTACCGACGATGCAGCGCGGCAGCAATTCGAGCTGGCGCGGGCTGCCGACGATGCGCCGGGCGCTCAACAGCGCTCGGCGTGCCTGTTTACCCAGCCCCGCAAAACCGTCTTCACCGATACCTACCAGGGTCAGCCAGGCCGACATGAATATCCCTCATACAAAACTATTCCGACGGGCAGACTTTTCATGCCTTCGGCCAAAGCAGGCATAATACCGCGCCTTACCCTTTCCAGTGGTTTTTCGCGCGTGCCCGGTGCCCCTTTGAACAAGACCTCGAACGTTGTCCGCCCCTCGGCGTGTCCGGGGTTGCTGCGTATCGTTCAGGCGTTGGACGGGGGCATCTGCCGCATCAAGCTGGCCGGTGGCGAGTTGCGCGCCGACCAGGCCGATGCCGTAGCCGAAGCGGCCGAGCGCCATGCTCATGGCACGATCGAGGCGACCAACCGCGCCAACCTGCAGATCCGTGGCATCGGTGAGCAGCGGCAGGCCCTGATCGAGCATCTGCTGCAGGCCGGTCTGGGCCCGCGAGAGGCGGCCGGTGACGATGTGCGCAACGTCATGCTCAGCCCCACGGCAGGCATCGACCCTCAACAGGTGGCGGATACACGCCCGTTGGCCGCGAAGATCATCCACAGCTTGGAAACCGAGCCGCGCTTTCATGCGTTGTCGGCCAAGTTCGCCGTGCAACTGCAGGGCGGCGAGCGCCTGGCGATGCTCGATCACCACCATGACCTTTGGCTGTCGGCCTTCGAGCGAGACGGGCAGTGCCTGTGGGCGTTCGGCCTGGCCGGCTGCCCCGGGAGCGACGCTGCCGTGGGCGCGGTGCCCTTCGACCAGGGCCATACCCTGGTGGTGGCAGTACTGGAGCAGTTCCTCGAACGGGCGCGACCGGAGCACACGCGCATGCGTGATCTGCTCGCCGATGAGGATGCCTTTTTCGCAGGCAAAGGGCTCAGCCACCCGCCCCGTCATCAACACAGCGGCATCAGCAGCAGCGCCGCGGATCTTGTGGGAGCGGGCTCTGCCCGCGAAGAGGCCACTACTGACACCACTCAAGCATTCCTCAGCACCCTGGGTCTGCCTGTTTGCCCTGCATCACTGGACAAGCCCATAGCCACCTTCAAACTGGGCATCCAGCCACAGCGCCAACCAGGCCTGAGCTTCATCAGCGCCCTGGCTCCCCTGGGACGGTTGACCCCAGCCATGCTGCGCGGCGCCGCCCAGCTCGCTCGCGACCACGGCAGCGGCACCCTGCGCATGACCCCCTGGCAAGGCCTGCTGCTGCCTGATCTACACGATCCCGAGCCGGTGCTGCGAGCCTTGACCGAGTTGGGTTTCATCACCGGTCCGCAGCAGCCCCTCGCCGCCATGATCGCCTGCACGGGCGCCAGCGGCTGTGCCAAGGGCCTGGCCGATACCAAGGCTGACGCCGTTCGCCTGGCCGCCCTATTGCCCGGTCAAGCGCCGCTGAGCGTCCATCTGAGTGGCTGTTCTCGCTCATGCGCCGCCGCCCATGTCGCTCCGGCGACCCTGCTGGCCAGCACCGCCGGCCACTACGACCTGTATCTACGCGCAGCCGGGGTACCCGGATTCGGAACCCTGCTCGCGCGCCATCTTTCACTGGATGCGGCCGCTGCCCTGCTGCGCGACCGCTCACGGAGCGACACCCATGATTGACTACATCCGCGATGGTCAGGAGATCTATCGCAACTCCTTCGCCATCATTCGTGCCGAAGCGAAGCTGGACCAGATCCCCGCCGACCTGGAAAAACTCGCCGTACGGGTCATTCACGCCTGCGGCATGGTCGATGTCGTCCAGGACCTGCGTTTCTCCCCCGGTGCCGGCAAGGCCGGGCGCGATGCTCTGGCCGCCGGTGCACCCATCCTGTGCGACGCGCGCATGGTCGCCGAAGGCATCACCCGCGCCCGCCTGCCCGCCAACAACCCAGTGATCTGCACCCTCAAGGACGACAGCGTGCCCGCCCTGGCCCAGGCCTTGGGCAATACCCGTTCGGCGGCAGCGCTGGAGCTGTGGCGGCCCCATCTGGCCGGCTCGGTGGTGGTCATCGGCAACGCGCCGACCGCGCTGTTCCACCTGCTTGACATGATCGATGCCGGCGCGCCCAAGCCCGCTCTGATCCTGGGCTTTCCGGTCGGCTTCGTCGGCGCTGCCGAGTCCAAGGCCATGCTCGCGGCCGACAGCCGTGGCGTGCCGTTCGTCATCGTCGAAGGTCGCAAGGGCGGCAGCGCCATGGCGGCCGCAGCGGTCAATGCATTGGCCACGGAGGTCGAGTGATGCATCCGCGTGGCCGTCTGCTGGGACTGGGCGTAGGCCCGGGCGATCCCGAACTGATCACCGTGAAAGCGCTGCGCCTGTTGCGCGAGGCGCCCGTGGTGGCCTATTTCGTCGCCAAGGGCAAGAAGGGCAACGCCTTCGGCATCATCGAGGGCCATCTGCAGGCGCAGCAGACCTTGCTGCCGCTGGTCTACCCGGTGACCACCGAGGCATTGCCCGCGCCCCTGTCCTATGAACAGGTGATCAGCGATTTCTACGACGCCGCCAGCCTGGACGTCGCCGCGCACCTGGATGCCGGCCGCGACGTGGCAGTGATCTGCGAAGGCGATCCGTTCTTCTACGGCTCCTACATGTACCTGCACGATCGGCTCGCCGAGCGCTATGAAGCCCAAGTGATTCCCGGCGTCTGCTCGATGCTCGGTGGCGCCTCGGTGCTGGGTGCGCCGCTGGTGTACCGCAATCAGAGCCTTTCGGTGCTGTCGGGCGTGCTCCCGGCGGATGACCTCAAGCGTCGTCTGGCCGACGCCGACGCCGCAGTCATCATGAAGCTGGGTCGCAACTTTCCCAAGGTTCGCCAGGTGCTGGCCGAACTCGGCTTGGCCGAGCGCGCGCTATACGTCGAGCGCGCGACCATGGCCAATCAGAAGGTCGTCCCCCTGGCCGAAGTCGATCCGACCTCGTCGCCGTATTTTTCCTTGATCATCGTTCCGGGTGAGAGGTGGCAAGGCTGATGAACGCTCCAGCAATCGTGATTCTCGGCAGTGGCGCACTGGCCACCGCGCGGCGCCTGCAGCAATGCTATCCACAGGCGCTGATCCACGGCCTGGCCGAGCGCGTGACCGATGTCGACCGCAGCTACCAGGACTTCGGTGCCACCTTGCGTCAGCTGTATCAGCAAGACACGCCGATCATCGCCCTG
This sequence comes from Pseudomonas sp. RIT-PI-a, assembly GCF_001187875.1. Lineage (NCBI taxonomy): Bacteria > Pseudomonadati > Pseudomonadota > Gammaproteobacteria > Pseudomonadales > Pseudomonadaceae > Pseudomonas > Pseudomonas sp. RIT-PI-a. The sequence goes on along the minus strand of NZ_LGIR01000032.1, from coordinate 63,002 downwards.
TGCGCGGCAGGTATCGTCATCCGCAGCCTGGCGCCGGTCCTGCTGGAGAAGGGCGCCGAGCCTCCGGTGCTGGCCGTGGCCGAGGACGGCAGCGCCGTCGTGCCGCTGTTGGGAGGCCTGGCCGGGGTCAATGTGTTGGCCCGTGAAATCGCTGCAGGGCTGGGCATCGCCGCCGCGATCACCACCAGCGGCGAATTGCGCTTCGGCACCTGCCTGCTCAATCCGCCCAGTGGCTACGCCCTGGCCGATCTGGAGCTGGGCAAGCGCTTCGTTTCCGACCTGCTGGCCGGTGAAGCCGTGCGTGTCGAAGGCGCAGCGCCGTGGCTGGCCGATGCGCGCCTGCCCAAGGATGCCCAGGCGCGGCTGACCATCCATGTCGGCAGCGAGGCGCGGCAGCCCTCGGCCACCGAGCTGCTCATCCATCCACGCAACGTGCTGGTCGCGGTGAGTGCGGCGCAGCCCGAACTGGCCGAGTCCGTGCGTGACGCGCTGCAGCGCAGCGGCATTGCCCTGCCATCGCTGGCGTGCCTGTTGGCGAACGAGCGCGACATGGCTGATCCGGTACTGCATGAAGCCGCGGCAGCGTTGGCCGTGCCGCTGCGCTTTGCCGCGGCGCAAGGCTCGCTGGCACAATTGGCCCTCCAAACAGTGCCGCAGTCGTCCCCCATCGCGATCGGCAAGCACATGGCGATCGCCGTGGCCGATCAGCCGTTGGACATTGCCAGCATCGGCCTGCCGCGCGGACGTCTGGCGGTGATCGGCCTGGGCCCCGGCGCTGCCGATCTCATGGTCCCGGCGGTCAAAGCGGAACTGGCGCGTGCCAACGATGTGCTGGGGTACGAGACCTACGTGCGCATGGCCGGTCCGTTCCGCGCCGATCAGGTGTTGCACTGCACCGACAACCGCGAAGAAATGCAACGTGCCCGCCATGCGTTCGAGTTGGCGGCTCAGGGCCGCTCGGTGGTGGTAGTCTCGTCCGGTGATCCTGGCGTGTTCGCCATGGCGGCCGCCGTGCTGGAGGCGCTGCACGAATCCACCGATCCGCGCTGGCATGCAGTGGAACTGGAGATGCTGCCGGGCGTTTCGGCCTCCCTGGCCACCGCAGCACAGGCCGGCGCGCCGCTGGGCCACGATTTCTGCGTGCTGTCGCTGTCCGACAACCTCAAGCCGTGGGCCATCATCGAGAAGCGTCTGGACCTGGCCTGCGAGGCCGACCTGGCCCTGGCGTTCTACAACCCGATTTCCCGCTCGCGCCCATGGCAATTGGGCAAGGCCCTGGACATCGTTCGCCAGCATCGCGCCCCTACTACCCCCATCGTTCTGGGGCGAGACATCGGCCGGCCCGGCCAGACCCTGCGCGTCATCACCTTGGGCGAGTTGACTCCCGAGCAGGTGGACATGCGCACCATGGTCCTGGTGGGTTCCTCCACCACCTGCACCTTCGCCAAGGCCGCAGGCGGCACCTGGGTCTACACCCCACGCTGGTACGGCAGCAAACCCTGATCTGCAAACGAACATCAACCGCTGCCCCCCTGCGCATTCCCTGACACACCGCGCCCACCGCCGCCGACCCCCCCCCCCCCCTGTAGCCGCGGCGCAAGCCCCGTCCGGCCACCCCGCGCCCTGCCTGACACACCGCGTATACAGCTGACGCGGCTCGCGCCGCTGCTACAGGGGCAGGTGCAGGATCAGAGGGTTTTCAAAGGCGGCACGATGGCCTCGCGCTGGGCCGCCCAATGCTCGACCAATTCGCGCAGCTGCGACATTTCGATCGGCTTGGCCATATGCCCGTCCATGCCGGCCTGGCGCGCCTGATCCTTGTGCTCGCTGAGGATGTGTGCGGTCAGCGCCACCACCGGCGTACGCACGCGCTGGTTGCCCATCTCCCACGCACGCAGCTGCCGAGTCGCGGAAAAACCATCGAGGATCGGCATCTCGCAGTCCATCAGCACTAGGTCGTAGCGCTGAGCCTTCATCGCCCGCAAGGCTTCCTCACCATTGCTGGCGGTGTCCGGATGCAGGTTGAGCTTGCCGAGCATGCCGCGGATCACCTTGGTGGAAATGTTGTTGTCCTCGGCCACCAGGATGCGAAAGTCGCTGGGCAGGTCGATCGGCGGCAGGTTGGCAGCGGCAGGTGGCGGTGCCTCGATGTCGCCGCGATGGCTGAGCTCGTCGGCCAGGGTGGTCTTGAGCGTATAGCCGGCCACGGGCTTGGCCAGGATCCGTTTGATCCCGGCATTGCGCGCGACGATCTTGCTCGGCGCGTTGCTGATGCCAGTGAGCATGATCAGCAGAATATCGTGGTTCAGGCTTGGATCTTCCTTGATCTTCGCTGCCAGCTGCATGCCGGTCATGCCGGGCATATTCTGGTCCAGCAGGACCACATCGAAATAGTCACGCAAATGCGCCTTGGTGCGCAGCAGGGCCAAGGCTTCCTTGCCTGACGGCACCGAGCTGACGTTCAGGCCCCAGGCACTGCACTGCTGCACGAGCACCTTGCGGCAGGTTTCGTTGTCGTCGACCACCAGCACCCGTGCGTTCTTGAGCGGCAGATCGAGGTCCGAGCAGGGCTGTTCGAGTCGCTGCGGATCCAGCGGCAGGGTCAGCCACAGGGTACTGCCATGCTCGCTGCCGCTCTTGATGCCGAAATCCCCCTTCATCAACAGCACCAGTTGACGGGCGATCACCAGCCCCAGATGCCCGCTCAGGCGGTTGCCGTCGAGCAGGTTGGTGCTGCGCAGCTCGGTGTGCAGCAGCGCTTCGCGTTCGGCGCTTGGCATCGGTTCGCCGCTGTCCTGCACGGCGATGCGCAGGCGCGGTGTGGCACTGCGCTGGTCGAGCGCCACTACCAGCAGGATCTCACCCTGGTCGGTCTTCTTCAGGGCGTTGTCCAACAGGCTCAGCAGCGCTTGGCGCAGGCGTGTAGGGTCACCGCTGATGACCCGCGGCACCTGCGGCTGGGTGAAGCTGATCAGTTCGATGTTCTGCTGCTCAGCCTTGGCGCGGAAGATGTTCAGGCAGTCTTCGATCAACGCGTGCAGGTCGAACTGCACATCGTCGAGCTCGATCTGTCCGGATTCGATCTTGGAAATATCCAGGATCTCGTTGATCAGACCGAGCAGCTCGTTGCCGGCACTGTGGATAGTCTGTACATAGTCGCGTTGCTTGACCGACAGCGGCGTGCCCAGCAACAGCTCGGTCATGCCCAGTACGCCGTTCATGGGTGTACGAATCTCGTGGCTGAGCTTGGCCAGAAATTCTGCCTTGGCGTTGATCTCGGCTGTGCTGGCCGCCAGTTGCCGGCTGGCGCTGTAGCGATCCTCACTGATGCTGCGCAGACGCTGGGTCAAGGCGGCATTGAGGATCACTCCGCCGACCATGGCGAATCCGAGCAAGGTAAAGATCAGCCATTGCGAAGGTGTACGGGTCAGGCCGAGAAGCGCTGGCAGGACCACCAGGCAGCCCAGGTTGCACACCAGCAGACCCAGGCAGAACGTGCGTGCCGGGCGGTAGCCTTGCAGCCAGTGCCAGGCGCCGATCATCAGCATGGTCAGGCTGGTCAGAGCCAGCAGGCCGTAGGCGAAGAAGTTGAATGGCAGGCCGTCGACGAACAGCAGCAGCAACCCGCACAGGGCAATCAGCGCCACTTCGGCCTTGATGATGGTGTTGGAGCGCTGGTGTTGGCGCACGGCAAAGAAACGCAGGCAGAACAGCAGCCCGGTCACCGATGCCAGCAGCAGCGCACTGTAGGCAGCCGGCGTGCGCGCCCCCGGCCAGAGCGAAACCCAGGGTCCGGTGAAGTTGAACAGGATCAGCGCCGATGCCAGCAGGCATGCCTGGGAGCAGGCCAGCCACAGGCTGCTGCTGGAGCGCCGATGGGCGAAGCACATCAGGTTGTGCAGGATGAGCATGGCGACACAGCCCAACAGCAGACCGAACAGCAATGGCTCACGTTGGTCGGCGGCAGCCGCGGAAGACGATTGCAGCACGATGCTGGGACGAATCTGGTGTTCCGAAGCGATGCGCAGATAGACGTCCAGAGGCTTCTGGCTCACCGGCAGGGTCAGCAGATGATCACTGCTGGCCAGCGGGGCTTCAGTATTGACATCGGTGTCCGAGGAGGCGCGTCTGATGAGCGCGTCGGCATCGAGCACGTAGAAATCCAGCGCCTTGAGATCGGGGCAGAAAATCCGTAGCAACAATTCCTGGTCGCTCGGCGGCAGGCGGTAGTGCAGCCACAGCGCGCCGTTAGGTCCGGCGGCGTTGACCTGGCGCAGTTGCACGGGGGAGAACTGGTTCTGGAAGCGTTCGGAGCGCACGTCGCCCAACTGCAGCCGGCCATCCTCGTCCATCAGCATCGACCAGCCGCCCGCCGACTCTGCGTGAGCACCGAGCATACAGAGCAGGGCCAGCAGGCCCGCGGTGAATCCTATGGCAGTCCTGAGCCAGCGCAAGGCGAAATCCCTTCGTAGATGAATGCCTGATTATAGCCGTGTGCGCTGTGAAACGTGTGTCGAGGGCGTCACGCCCTCGACGTTCACCGTTTACTCGCCGTTTTCGCGAGCAATGGCCCGGTAACCGATGTCACGACGATAGAAGCAGCCAGACCAATCGATCTTGGCTGCCAGCGCATAGGCCTGCCGTTGGGCGGCGCCGACGCTGTCACCCAGTGCCGTGGCGCACAACACGCGGCCACCTGCCGTGACGACTTGGCCATCCTTGAGCGCGGTGCCCGCATGGAACACCTTGCCCGGCTCGTTCGCCGCTGCATCCAGGCCACCGATCACATCGCCTTTGCCGTAGTCGCCTGGGTAGCCACCGGCTGCCAGCACGATGCCGACGCTCGGCCGCGGGTCCCATTGCGCTTCGATCTTGTCCAGCGCCTGAGCGAAGGCCGCTTCGATCAGCAGAATAAGGCTCGACTGCAGGCGCAGCATGACCGGCTGGGTTTCCGGATCACCGAAGCGGCAGTTGAACTCGATGACCTTGGGGTTGCCGGCCTTGTCGATCATCAGACCGGCATACAGGAAGCCGGTGTAGACGTTGCCTTCTTCGGCCATGCCACGCACGGTGGGCCAGATGACTTGATCCATGACCCGCTGGTGAACCTCGGCAGTCACCACCGGGGCAGGGGAGTAGGCACCCATGCCACCGGTGTTCGGGCCGCTGTCGCCGTCGCCGACCCGCTTGTGGTCCTGGCTGGTGGCCATGGGCAGCACGTTCTTGCCGTCGACCATGACGATGAAACTGGCTTCCTCGCCATCGAGAAACTCTTCGATGACCACGCGCGAGCCGGCATCACCGAAGGCATTGCCGGCGAGCATGTCGCGCACGGCGTCTTCGGCTTCTTGCAGGGTCATGGCGACGATCACACCCTTGCCAGCGGCCAGGCCATCGGCCTTGATCACGATCGGCGCGCCTTTTTCACGCAGATAGGCCAGGGCCGGCTCGATCTCGGTGAAGTTCTGGTAGTCGGCGGTGGGAATCTTGTGCCGCGCCAGGAAATCCTTGGTGAACGCCTTCGAGCCTTCGAGCTGGGCTGCGCCTGCGGTCGGACCGAAACAATCCAGGTTGCGCGAGCGGAACAGATCGACGACGCCGGCCACCAGCGGCACTTCCGGTCCGACGATGGTCAGGGACACGTTCTGTTCGGCGAAGTCGGCCAGTTGCTCCAGTGCCAGCACATCGATAGCGACGTTCTCGCACTTGGCTTCGATAGCGGTACCGGCGTTGCCCGGCGCTACGAAGACTTTCTCGACCCGTGGGTCCTGGGCGGCTTTCCAGGCCAGCGCATGTTCGCGCCCGCCGCTGCCAATGATCAATACGTTCATGGTTCAAAACCTCGGTAAAGCGGAATTCTAGGGGTGTTCACGGTATGTCGCGTAACGGCCTGACGCGGCTCGCGCCGCTGCTACAGGGGTGGCGTACCCGTGGAACATCACTGCAGGGGGTCGCAGTGGAGTGGGTAGATGCAAGGCGGAACCGGTGGCGCTGAGCGCAGTTGCCTATTGGCAATGAGCATCAGCGACACCGGTTCCAACGCGGCAGATCCCCGCTTCAATGCGGCCGTCGCCAAGTTAGTGGCGGAAGTGGCGCATGCCGGTGAACACCATCGCGATCCCGGCTTCATCGGCCGCCGCAATCACCTCGGCATCACGCATCGAACCACCCGGCTGGATCACCGCGGTGATCCCCACCTTGGCCGCGTTGTCCAGGCCATCGCGGAACGGGAAGAACGCGTCCGAGGCCATCACAGAGCCCTGTACCTGCAACCCGGCGTGTTCAGCCTTGATTGCCGCGATGCGCGCCGAGTTCACCCGGCTCATCTGGCCGGCACCGACACCGATGGTCTGGCGATTCTTGGCGTACACGATCGCGTTGGACTTGACGTACTTGGCCACTTTCCAGGCAAAGATCAGGTCATGGATTTCCTGCTCGCTCGGCGCTCGGCGGGTCACCACCTTCAGATCATCGGCGCCGATCATGCCAATGTCGCGGCTTTGCACCAGCAGGCCGCCGTTCACTCGCTTGTAGTCCCAGGCGTCGGCCCGCTCGGCCGACCACTGTCCACAGGCCAGCAGGCGCACGTTGGCCTTGGCCGCGACGATGGCGCGGGCTTCTTCACTGACGCTCGGGGCAATGATCACTTCGACGAACTGACGCTCGACGATGGCCTTGGCCGTGGCTGCATCCAGTTCACGGTTGAAGGCGATGATGCCGCCGAAGGCCGATTCGGTGTCGGTGGCGTAGGCTAGCTCATAGGCCTGGCGGATACCGCCTTCGGCCTCCGGGCACACGGCCACGCCGCACGGGTTGGCATGCTTGACGATGACGCAGGCCGGCTTGACGAAGCTCTTCACGCATTCCAGCGCGGCGTCGGTATCGGCCACGTTGTTGTAGGACAGTTCCTTGCCTTGCAGCTGGGTCGCGGTGGCGATGCCCACTTCGGCCGGCTGGGCCTCGACGTAGAACGCCGCTTTCTGGTGCGGGTTCTCGCCGTAGCGCATTTCCTGGGCCTTGACGAACTGGCTGTTGAAAGTGCGCGGGAATTCGCCGCGGCCTTCGGTGCTCAGGGTCTCGCCAGCCTGATCGATGGTGCCCATGTAGTTGGCGATCATGCCATCGTACGCGGCGGTATGCTCGAAAGCCTTGAGCATCAGGTCGAAGCGCTGCGCGTAGGTCAGGCCACCGGCTTTCAGGCTTTCCAGCACCTGTGCGTAGTCACTGGCGTTGACCACGATGGCCACGTCCTTGTGGTTCTTCGCGGCCGAACGGACCATGGTCGGTCCGCCGATGTCGATGTTCTCGATGGCGGTGGGCAGGTCGCAGCCGGGCTTGGAAATCGTGGCCTGGAACGGATAGAGGTTGACCGCGACCAGATCGATCGGCTTGATGCCATGTTCGGCCATGATGGCGTCGTCGGTACCGCGGCGGCCGAGAATGCCGCCATGGATCTTCGGATGCAGGGTTTTCACGCGGCCGTCCATCATCTCGGCGAAGCCGGTGTAGTCGGCCACTTCCACAGCGGCCACGGCGTTGTCGCGCAGCAGCTTGAAGGTACCGCCGGTGGACAGGATCTCGACGCCAAGGGCTTCCAGTTCGCGGGCGAATTCAACGATCCCGGTCTTGTCGGAAACGCTGATCAAGGCGCGGCGGATCGGCAGGCGGGTGGTCTGGTCGGTCATCACGATTTCCATCTTCAAAGCGTAGAAGTCAACAAAAAAGGCGAACCGCTGGGTCGCCTTTTCTGGTTTGAATACTTCGGTTACAGCAGATCGTATTGCTTGAGTTTCTTGCGCAGGGTGCCGCGATTCAGGCCCAGCATCTCACTGGCCTTGGTCTGGTTGCCCTTGACGTGGTTCATGACGCTTTCGAGCAAGGGAGCTTCGACTTCGGACAGCACCAGGTTGTACACGTCCGTGACGGAGGCGCCTTCGAGGTGCGCAAAGTAGTTGTGCAACGCCTTCTCGACACTGCCGCGCAGGGTCTGGCCCTCTTCGCTCGGCGTGTTCAGATGCTGCTTCAGGTTTACGTTGTCGCTCACAGGCGTTGTTCCACTCACTAAAGTCTCGCTCATCATCGTCATGCGGCCACCTCTTTCGCGTCCCTTTCACCAAGGCTTCTATGGCGTTCGCCGAAGAACTCGCGAACGTTGGCGCATTGCTCTTGCGTCTCTTGCAGCCCATTGAAATGGCTGCGAAATTCCCGCCCGCCCGGCTGTGTACTCAGGTACCAGCCAACATGCTTGCGGGCGATGCGCACGCCCATGACCTCGCCATAGAAGGCGTGCAGGGCCTGCAAATGTTCCAGCAGAATGCTTTCCACTTCACTCAACTGCGGTGCCGGCAGCAGTTCACCGGTGCGCAGGTAATGCTCGATTTCCCGGAAGATCCACGGCCGACCCTGCGCCGCGCGCCCTATCAGCAGGCCGTCGGCACCGGTCGCCTGCAATACCTGCCGGGCTTTGTGCGGTGAATCGATGTCGCCATTGGCAAAAACCGGGATCGACACCGCCTGCTTGATCGCGGCGATGGTGTCGTATTCGGCTTCGCCGGTGTACAGGTCGGCGCGTGTGCGACCGTGCACCGCCAACGCGGCGATGCCCGATTGCTCGGCAATCTTTGCAACGCTGATGCCATTACGGTTGGAACGGTCCCAACCCGTACGAATCTTCAGGGTGACCGGCACATCCACGGCCCCCACCACCGCCTCCAGAATCTGCGCCACCAGCGCTTCATCCTTGAGCAAGGCAGACCCCGCTGCCTTGTTGCACACCTTTTTCGCCGGACAGCCCATGTTGATGTCGATGATCTGCGCCCCGGCCTCGACGTTGGCCCGTGCCGCCTCGGCCAGCATCTGCGCGTCCCCGCCGGCGATCTGCACCGAGCGCGGCTCGGGATCACCTTCGTGGATCATGCGCAGCCGCGACTTGCGGCTGTTCCACAGGCTCATGTCGCTGGTGACCATCTCCGACACCACCAGGCCTGCGCCCAGGCGCTTGCACAACTGACGAAAGGGCTGATCGGTAACCCCGGCCATGGGGGCCAGGACCAGCGAATTGTTCAAGGTATATGGGCCGATGCGTACCGCCGACATAGGACTTCCCTGTTGTGGGGCCGGATCATGAGAGTTCGAAAAAGGGTTGGCATAATACCCGCTCTCGATGACGGGTTAAAGATCGATTTGGATAAAATCTGAACAGTTATCTGCCCCCGCGGACAGGTTTGGACGGGCGGAGTGCGCCCCTCCACCGAAGCATCCGGCTATTCGGGCGAGCGGAAACTCAGGCTGTAATTGACCGCTGCAGGGCCTGGGTCGAGGATGTCCAGGGCAATGTGGATAGGCGTCTGCGGGGGCATCTCGGCCTTGCCGGCCAACTCGCCGTTGAGGTATTCGCTGGGCTTGAAGCGACGGCTGGCGATCAGTTGGCCGTTGAGGTCGGCGAAGCGCAGTTCAAGCAGGGGAAAGGGCTGCGCAAACGCGGCGCGATTGTAGATGATCGCATCCACCACCAGCGCTCCGGCAAAGTCAGGGTGGCTGCGCACCACCAGGTTGCTGCTTTTTATCAGGGCAATATCGACCTTGGCCGGTACGCTGCAGCCTATTACGGGGCACAGTTCCTGAAACAGGGGGCGATACTGATCCTGTCGAGCCAGCTCGCCGAAGTGGTAGACCACGTATTGCACGCCCAGGCCCAAGGCGGCCACGATCGCCAGGCCCAACCACATCAAGCGTTTGCCCCAGTGCGGGCGAGGCTTCTCCCAGGCCAGTTGCATCGGTTCGTCGAGCAGATCGGCCAGGTCGTCGTCATCACGCACGGCCGGTTCGCTGCGGTCGGCTTGCGCCTTGCGCGGCGAGTTGAAGGCGCTCGCGGGTGGCTCGTCCCGGTCGTGTTCGTCCAGCGCCGACAGCCGGCCGTGGCCGTTCAGGGACGGTTCATCGTCGATGTGCGTGTCGTCGAGGTCTGCGCGGCGTGAAAGCGACGGTTCGGTCCGGCTCGCAGGCGCTACTGCTTCGTCGTCATCCAGTGCAGGTTGCCGCTCGATGATCGGCGGCAAGGCTGGCGAATCCACCTCGGCATCGTCCCGGCGCGCGCTCAGGCTGTCCACTCGGGGGGCGTCACCCAGTTCGAGCTGGTCCAGGTCGATGTCACCGTTGCTCCACGGCCGCGGCGCCAGCTCAGGCGGCCTGGGCAGGTTGGCCGGGGTCAGGGTTGCGCTCTGTTCGAGCAACTGCCGGGCGGCGTTGAAGACCTGCAGGCAGGAGCCACAACGAACCACGCCACGTGCCACACTCAGCTGGCTGTGGTTGACGCGGAAGCTGCTCTGGCAATGCGGGCACTGGGTGACGAAACTTTCGCTCATGCGCAGGTCCTGGGAGGGCAGGGGAACATGCTGGTCGGGGCTCAGCGGCGACGGCCGCTGATGCGTACCCAGCCATCACGGTTGGCGATCGGGTCCAGCTCGAAGTCCTGGGCGTAGGCGGCGGCGACTTCCTCACCCTGCTCGGCGAGGATGCCGGACAACGCCAGCAGGCCGCCAGGCCGGACCAGCCCGCTGAGCTGGGGTGCGAGGCTGACCAGCGGCCCGGCAAGGATGTTGGCCACCAGCACGTCCGCCTGCTGCGCAGGCAAGTCGGCAGGCAGATACACCGGGAAGCGGTCGTCGGCAATGCCGTTGCGCTGGGCGTTGTCGCGCGAAGCCTCCAGGGCCTGCACGTCGATGTCGGTGCCGACCGCCTGCTGCGCACCCAACAGCAGTGCAGCGATCGCCAGGATGCCCGAGCCGCAGCCGAAGTCCAGCACCTGAGTGTCCTGCAATTGCTGACCGTCCAGCCACTCCAGGCACAGGGCCGTGGTGGGGTGGGTGCCGGTGCCGAACGCCAGGCCCGGGTCCAGCAGCAAGTTGACGGCGCCAGGCTCCGGGGCTTCGTGCCAGCTGGGTACGATCCACAAGCGGCGGCCGAAGCGCATGGGCTGGAAATTGTCCATCCAGCTGCGTTCCCAGTCCTGGTCCTCGATCACCTCGGCGTGATGCTCGGGCAGCGTCGTGCCGGTCAGCAATTGCAAGTGGGCAAATACTGCGTCGGCGTCGGTGTCGGCTTCGAACAGCGCCAGCAAGTGGGTGTGCGACCACAGCGGTGTGGTGTTGAGTTCAGGTTCGAAGATCGGCTGGTCTTCGGCGTCCATGAACGTGACGGACACGGCACCGACTTCCAGCAGCGCATCTTCATAGGTTTCGGCTTGTTCTGGGCTGATGGCCAGACGGACTTGCAGCCAAGGCATGGCAGGCACCTTCGATCTAAACGGGGGGGCGCAGCAGGGTCGCTGCGACAAGCGCGCCAGTTTACGCGAGGAGGCGCGTCAGGACCAAAAAAAACCCGGCTCGAAAGCCGGGTCCTTTTCACATGACAACGTCACATAGACTACCGAATCACTTCTGGCTGGCCAGTTTGTGTTCCAGGTAGTGAATGTTGATGCCGCCTTTGCAGAAACCTTCATCGCGCACCAGGTCACGGTGCAGTGGGATGTTGGTCTTGATGCCGTCCACGATGATCTCGTCCAGCGCATTGCGCATACGGGCCAGGGCCTCGTCGCGATCCTTGCCCCAGGTGATCAGCTTGCCGATCAGCGAGTCGTAGTTCGGCGGTACCGCATAGCCACTGTACAGGTGCGAGTCGACGCGAACGCCGTTGCCACCCGGCGCGTGGAAATGCTTGACGGTGCCGGGGCTGGGGATGAAGTTCTTCGGGTCTTCGGCGTTGATCCGACACTCCAGGGAGTGACCGCGAATGACCACGTCATCCTGGGTGAACGACAACTTGTTGCCTGCGGCGATGCTGAGCATCTCCTTGACGATGTCGATACCCGTGACCATCTCCGATACCGGGTGCTCCACCTGAACGCGCGTGTTCATCTCGATGAAGTAGAAACGACCGTTCTCGTACAGGAACTCGAAAGTGCCAGCACCGCGGTAGCCGATCTCGATGCACGCCTTGACGCAGCGAGCCAGAACTTCCTCGCGAGCGGCCTCGTCGATGCCCGGTGCCGGTGCTTCTTCCAGTACCTTCTGATGACGGCGCTGCAGCGAGCAGTCGCGGTCGCCCAGGTGAATTGCCTGGCCCTGACCGTCGGACAGCACCTGAACTTCCACATGACGTGGATTGGTCAGGAATTTTTCCAGGTACACCATCGGGTTGCCGAACGCGGCACCGGCTTCGGTGCGGGTCAACTTGGCCGAGGCGATCAGGTCTTCTTCCTTGTGCACCACACGCATGCCACGACCACCGCCGCCGCCAGCGGCCTTGATGATCACCGGGTAGCCGACTTCACGGCCAATGCGCAGGGCTTCTTCCTCGTCTTCCGGCAGCGGGCCATCGGAGCCGGGTACCGTCGGTACGCCAGCGGCGATCATCGCGTGCTTGGCCGAAACCTTGTCGCCCATCAGGCGGATGGTGTCGGCAGTCGGGCCGATGAAGGCAAAACCGGATTTCTCGACCTGCTCGGCAAAGTCCGCGTTCTCGGCGAGAAAGCCATAGCCTGGGTGAATGGCGGTGGCGCCAGTCACTTCGGCAGCGGCGATGATTGCCGGGATGTGCAGATAGGACAGGTTGGCAGGCGCCGGACCGATGCAGACCGACTCGTCAGCCAGGCCGAGGTGCATCAGCTCCTTGTCGGCCTTGGAGTAGACGGCAACGGTCTTGATGCCCAGCTCTTTGCAGGCACGCAGGATCCGCAAGGCGATTTCGCCGCGGTTGGCGATCAGAACTTTTTCCAACATCGCAGGCTCTCCGCTGGTCAAACGATGGTGAACAGCGGCTGGTCGTACTCAACCGGCTGACCGTCTTCTACCAGGATCGATTCGATCACACCGCTGGTTTCAGCTTCGATGTGGTTCATCATTTTCATTGCTTCGACGATGCACAGGGTATCGCCCTTCTTCACGGTCTGGCCCACTTCGACGAATGCTGGCGACGCTGGCGACGCCTTGCGGTAGAAGGTGCCGACCATTGGCGAGCGAGCCACAGTGCCGTTCAACTTGGCAGCAGCGGGTTCGGCGGCTGCGGCAGCAGGTGCGGCGGCCACGGGCGCGGCGGCAGGGGCTGCCATCGGCGCGGGCGCATAGTACTGCTGGGCCGGGGTCTTGCTGTGACGGCTGATCCGTACGGATTCTTCGCCTTCCTTGATTTCCAGCTCGTCGATGCCGGACTCTTCCAGCAGCTCGATCAGTTTCTTGACTTTACGAATATCCATTAATCATCAACTCCCAAGGGTCGGTCAGGGGCGTTCAGTAGGTGTTCTATGCCAAGCGCCTTTCAAAGAAGGCTGCGAACACTCATGTGCCGTTGAAAAGGGCCGAGTGACGGCGAAAATTCTTGAACGTGCCGGTGAAAAATACGCACGTCGAACAGTGGGATGCTCATCGACAGCGGCGCGTCACGTCGGTGGTGACATCCGCCGGCAAAAGCTGTCGGATCATGTCCATTCTCAGTGACCTCTCACCGTCGGGTTCACATGCGGAGCGGGCGAACTATGCCGGAAAGCCCAGGCGTCTGTCCAGTTAAGCGCAATAGCCCGCACGTTGTCCGATGTTTGCGCAAAATTTGTGACTCGCTTGTCGATTTCGGTCACTGCCGACGATCATTCATCGCCTGATGACGGTATTTTCCCGACGAACCCTGCCGCATCGATTTCGCCAACGACCCGCGAGGCGACCTGTTCAATGCCGTTGGCGTCGAAGAACAGCAAGGCCGGTGGCCCGAACAGCTTGAAGCGATCGAGCAGGGCGCGCTGTTCGGCATTGCTCTGGGTGATGTCCAGGCGCACCTTGCGATACCCGGCCAGCCGCGCGATGACCTGCGGATCGGTCAGTACTTCATGCTCGATGACCTTGCAGCTGATGCACCAGTCGGCGTACCAGTCCAGTACCAGAGGCTGGCCACTGGCCTTGGCCTGTTGCAGGGCCAGTTCGAAACCTTCACGGGTAGTCACCGTCTGCCACGCATCGGCTGCGGCACTCGGCGGGGCAGCACTCGAAGCGCTGACGGTGGGACGTGCCAGCGGCTGGAAAGGATCGGATTGGCCGCTCAGGGCTCCGTGCCAGCAAGCCAGGGCGTAGAACACGAAGCCCAGCCCCAGCACCTGTTGCAAGCGTTGCCGTGCCGGTTTCACCACCCACTCCAGAGCACCCATGAACACACCGACGCCGGCGGCCAGCAGACCGATCAACAGCAGGGTCACACTGCCCGGCAATACCCGGGCGAGCAGGGCGATCGCCAGGCCCAGCAGCAGCACGCCGATGGCATTCTTGACGGTCACCAGCCACGGGCCGCTCTTGGGCAGCCAGGCCGCGCCGCCGGTGGCGACCAACAGCAGCGGCGCGCCCATGCCCAGGCCCAGGGCGAAGAGTTTCAAACCGCCTCCCAAGGCATCGCCGCTGGCGCTGATATAGAGCAGTGCCCCGGCCAGCGGCGCCGATACGCACGGTGACACCAACAGGCTCGACACCACGCCCAGCACCGCGGCGCCCCACAGCGAGCCGCCCTTGGCATTGCCGGCCACGCGATCGAGGCGCTGGCTCACGGCCGCTGGCAGCTTGAGCTCGAACAAACCGAACATGGCCAGGGCGAAAATCACGAAGAACAGGGCGAACGGCACCAGCACCCAGACCGACTGCAAGCGTGCCTGCAGATTGAGTTCGGCGCCGAACTTGCCCATCAGCGCACCGAGCAAGGCGAAACAGACTGCCATGGGCAGCACATAGGCGAGCGACAGACTGAAGCCGCGCCACCCGCCGACCTGCCCGCGCAGGACCACGCCGGACAGGATCGGCAGCATCGGCAACACGCAGGGTGTGAAGGTCAGGCCGATGCCGGCGAGAAAGAACAACGCCAGTTCATGCCATTGCCAGCCATCCGTGACCGGCGTCTGGCTGACCACCGGCGCAGCCTGACCGATACCCGCCACGGACAGGCGCTGGGTTTCCGGCGGATAGCACAAGCCCTTGTCCGCACAACCCTGGAAGGTCACCGCTAGAGTGAAGGCCCGCTGATCACCGCTGGGGCGAGGAATGTGCACATCGAGAATGCCGTGGTACACCTCGACATCGCCGAAGTACTCGTCATGTTTCGCCTCGCCAGGCGGCAGTTGTACCGTTCCCAACGCGATGTCGGCGGGTTCGGCCTTGAATTCGAAGCGATGGCGATAGAGGTAGTAGCCTTCGGCGATGACGAAGCGCAGGGTGATGTCTTGCGCCGACGACTGCACTTGTTCGAGCTGGAACGCCTGGCCGACCGGAAGGAAGTCGGCGCTGTTGTTCAGCGATGCGCCTCCCAGGGTGGCGCTGGGCCGTGTGTCGAGCAGGCCGGAAGCCGCGACGGGCAGTGCGAAAACCAACAACAGGAGGCAGAGCAGGCGGCGCATGACGTTTCTCGAACAGCAACTGAGCGCGCATCATACTGGAGCCGTGCGGTACTGCCGAATCGGCAGGGGGCAATTTCATGTAACAGGATGGGTCGCCCGGATAGGGTCGCCTGGACAGGGTCGCCCGCGCTAGACCCTGAACGCCTGCACCGCCGTGCGCAGCTCGCCCCCCAGTTGCAACAGGTGCTCGCCTTGAGCCCGTCCCTGGTCAATGAGTTGCAGGTTGTCTTCACCCAGGCCATGAATGCGCTCGCCGTGCTCGCGAATCTCGCCTACCGCGCCACTTTGCTGTGCAGTCGAGTCGGCGATGCGCACGGCGGTGTCGGAGATGGTCTGGATCGCCGTGACGATCTGCGCCAGCGCGCCGTCCGCCGCCTCGGCCTGACTCGCTGTGGCCTGGGCATGAACCACCTGCGCGCGGATACCCTGCACGGAATCGCGCGCAACCGTCTGCAGGCCGGCAATCAAGGTCTGAATCTGATGGGTCGCCCCGGTGGTGCGCGACGCCAGCGAACGCACCTCTTCGGCCACCACCGCGAAACCGCGACCCATTTCGCCGGCGCGGGCCGCTTCGATCGCGGCATTGAGGGCGAGCAGGTTGGTCTGGTCGGCGATCGAGCGAATCACGGTCAGCACTTCGCCGATGGTGGCCGATTCCTCGGCGAGCTGTTCGATCATCTGCGCGTTGCCCTGCACCTCACCCACCAGCGCATGCAGTCCTCTCAGGCTCTGCCCGATGACCTGCTGACCATGCTCCACCGCATCACCCGCCAGGCGGCTGGCCGCCGCAGCCTGACTGGCGTCACCGGCCACTTGGCCGATGGTCGCTTCCAGCTCGCCCAGTGCATCGCGAATCTGCGCAGTATCGCCAGCCTGGCGCAGCGCCCCTTGATGCAGGCCACCACTGAGCTCGGCCAGTTGATGGCTGCTCCCGGCCACCTGCTCGGCGTTCTGGCGAATGGTGCCGACCAACTCGACCAGATACAGGCGCAGGCGATTGAGGGACGCTTCAATGGCCTGCAATTCATGATTGGTCCGGCCCAAGGCAATGGGCCGGGCAAAGTCACCCTCGGCCCAGGTCGAGAGGGCCGGATCCAGCCGCGTCAGCACGCCGGCGAGGCGCCGCTGCAAGACGTCGATCAGCAGTGCGATCAACAGAATCAGGCCGATCATGGCACCTTGCAGAAGCCGTACTTCGCTCTGGATTCGAGCGTGCTGGCTGCGTACGCCGGGTTCCAGCGCTCCCAGGCCCTGCTGGACCGCGCCGATGCGTTGCTGCGCGGCCTCGGCCAGCTCGGTCCTACGCTGGATCAGTTCACGGGTGCGGCTCAATTCGGCCGGGTACCGCGTCAACAGGCTGGCCAACTCGCGTTTGAGGTCCACGCCGTCGTCCTGAGTGGCCGTGGTGTTCTCATTCTGCAAACCCATCAAAGAAGCGAAATCATCGGCACTCGATGCGCTGGTGCTGGAAACCCCCAGCAGCGGCAAGCCTTGCAAGGTGGTGGCTTGGGTCCTGATGCCGGCCAGTTCGCGCTCCACGTCGGCGGCCAGCTCACTGCGTCCGCTGCTGACCATCTTCTCCCGCGCCAGGGTCAGCTTGGGCAATTGCTGGCTGGCGCTCAGCAGCGCTGCCTGATAAGCGCTGTCACCCTGTGCATACCGGGCCAGCTGTTCCAGCGTGCCGCCCAGTTCGCGTTCGGCCTGCACCAGCAGGGCCTGAGGGTCGCCCGCCAGCTTGCCGGCCGCCAGCAGTTGCTCGGCAGTGAACGTCATCAGCGCATCCACTTCCTGCAGCAGGGGGCCGGTGAGCTCTGCCGGCAGCCCGGTGATGCCCTCGCGCAGCCGGGTCAAGGCTTGGGTGGCTTCGGCATGGCGCAACGCATCGCCGCTGTTCAGGTAATCCTGGACATTGCGCACGACCTCATCCTGAAACTGCCGTGACAGTTGCAGGTAGCGCTCCATCAGTCGATAAGGCTGTTCCAGCGCCTTTTGCGACCACCACAGGGTCGCCGCCAGTGCAGTGCACACGGCGACCAGCAACAATGTGTTCAGATTGGTGAGCAGTTTCAGGCGCATAGGGCACTACCAACAGCGAAATGGTCAGTGCGTGAAGGTATGGCCGATCTGTTACAGGCTCGTGACGTGGGCGTTAAAAAGATGGCACATGGCTTTCATTGTCGATCGGCACTTGGACCTGGCCTGACACATCCGGATGCCTTTGCCGCGGCTGCAGCCGGGTTGCGCATCCTTTATAGTGCCGTTGCGCTATCTCACCCGGAAAACTTTCCCCGAGCGAGGCACGTTAGGCGGGTGACGAGGTCAGAACCCATGAATTCCGCGATAGAAAGGACATAAGCCATGCTGGACTGGAAGAATCGTGCGGGCACAGGCGATGCGCGCGAGCGTGCCGACACCAGTGGCAGAACACGCAGCGCTGTGAAAAGCCTGTTGCTGAGCAAAGCGCTACTGGGCGCATTGGCTGTCTATCTGGTCGGGACCCTGTTGCTGGGTTGGTACTGGAGTGAAGAGCCCGAACTGTTCCCGGTGCAGCAGAACGCACAGGCCGCAGCGCAGCGTGACGGACGTCAGATGGTAGTGGGCTATACCACGGTGGAAACCCTCAAGACTGTGGCATCGACGTTGCTGAACAAGCCAGGTGGCTACATTTCCAACGACCGTTTTCCACCCGGCCTGTGGATGGACAACATGCCCAGCTGGGAATACGGCGTGCTGGTACAGGTGCGTGACCTGAGCCGCGCCCTGCGCAAGGACTTCGCCCGTTCGCAGTCGCAGTCGGCCGAAGACGGCGATCTGGCGCGTGCCGAGCCGCGTTTCAACTTCGACAACAAGAGCTGGGTGCTGCCCTCCAGCGAATCGGAATTTCAGGAAGGCATCAACCTGCTGACGCGCTACCAGAATCGTCTGTCTGATCCAAGCCAGACCAACGCGCTGTTCTACACCCGCGCCGACAACCTGAACAACTGGCTGGGCGATGTCGGTACCCGTCTGGGTTCGCTGTCGCAACGACTGTCTGCCAGCGTTGGTCGCGTCAAACTGAACACGACCCTCAAGACCGAAAGCGTGATCGCTGGTCAGGCACCGCAGGTGGACGAGGAAATCGTCGAAACCCCGTGGATGCAGATCGATAACGTCTTCTACGAAGCCCGCGGTCAGGCCTGGGCGCTGTCGCACCTGCTGCGCGCCATCGAAGTCGATTTCGCCGACGTGCTGGCCAAGAAGAACGCAACCGTGAGCGTGCGCCAGATCATCCGCGAGCTGGAAGCTTCCCAGGCACCGGTCTGGAGCCCGATGATTCTCAACGGCAGCGGTTTCGGCATGTGGGCCAACCACTCGCTGGTCATGGCCAACTACATCTCGCGGGCCAACGCTGCAGTGATCGACCTGCGCCAGCTGCTGTCGCAGGGCTGAGAACATGCCGATCTCGACCCAGGAGGTCGAACATCGCGCAGCGTCCGATGCCGAGTCGATTGCCTGGGTCGATGAGTCCGACCGCTTGTTGGGAACCCTGCCCAGAGCGGAGTTGCGTGACCGTGGGCTGATCGGGCGCGGGACCTATATCCTCTTGTTCAACAGCGAAGGCGAACTCTGTGTTCACCGGCGTACGTTGAGCAAGGCGATCTATCCAGGCTACTGGGACGTGGCTGCCGGTGGCATGGTGCAGGGCGATGAAACCTATGCTGAATCGGCTGCACGCGAGCTCGAAGAGGAACTGGGCGTGAGCGGTGTCGAGTTGACCGCTCACGAGCAGTTTTTCTTCGACCAGCCGGGCAACCGCGTGTGGTGTGCGGTGTTCTCGGCCGTCTGGGATGGACCGCTGGAGCTGCAACCCGAAGAGGTCCTCGAGGCGCGCTTCATGCCTGTACAGCAGGCCCTCGACGAGAGCGCCACGGAACCGTATTGCCCCGACTCGGTGGCGGCGTTGCTGCGTTACCTGGCTTGCCGCGACAACGCCTGATAGCAGCCGTACCGCACCGAGCCCCGAGCGCGCCTATTCCACGTAGGAGCGGTCACCGGCCGCGAAAAAACACCGCGCACTCCCTGACACCCCGCACTCTTCCATGAAATCCGCACAACCTCGGCAATTGCTTCCTTCAGGCCCTTAGCACACACCCCGTTTCCCGCTAAACTGCGCGGCCTGATCCACTTCACATGAGGCATGCCGGTGGCCAAGAAAGCCGCATCCTTCGCCGCCCTGGGCGGCCTGGTGTTCTCTACCGACAGCGGTCGGCATTGTCCCGACTGCCGTCAGCCCATCGACGCCTGTACCTGCAAGCAAGCGGCCGTGCCCGAAGGCGACGGCATCGCTCGCGTGCGGCGGGAAAGCAAAGGGCGTGGCGGCAAGACCGTGACCACCATCACCGGCGTGCCGCTGCCAGCCGATGCCCTCAAGGAATTGGCGACCACCCTCAAGCGCCGCTGCGGCACGGGTGGCGCGCTCAAAGAGGGTGTCATCGAGATCCAGGGCGATCACGTCGAGCTGCTGCTTGCCGAACTGGTCAAGCAGGGCTTCAAGGCCCGCAAATCCGGTGGCTGAGCCACACGCCTTGTAAACTTGAGGTACTCGCCGGGGTCTACCCCTGCAGGCGCAGCAACCGTCATCTTTACCCTCTACACTGCGCAGGGCCTGACGGCCCGTGACAACCGACTTTTTTCATAGGGGACCTCGATGTCCGTACGACGCACACGCAAAGACGATGGCAGCCAATGGACCGTGGCCGACAGCCGCAGCGTTTATGGCATCCGCCACTGGGGCGCGGGCTATTTCGCCATCAACGAGGCCGGCCGTGTCGAGGTTCGTCCCAACGGCCCGGACAGCTCGCCGATCGATCTTTACGAACAGGTCGACCACCTGCGCAAGAGCGGCCTGTCGCTGCCGCTGCTGGTGCGCTTCCCCGACATCCTGCAAGACCGCGTGCGCCAGCTGACCGGGGCCTTCGATGCCAACATCGCCCGCCTGGAATACCAGAATCGCTACACCGCGCTGTATCCGATCAAGGTCAACCAGCAGGAAGCGGTTGTGGAAAACATCATCGCCACCCAGGACGTCTCGATCGGCCTGGAAGCCGGTTCCAAGCCCGAGCTGCTGGCCGTGCTGGCTCTGGCGCCGAAAGGCGGAACCATCGTCTGCAACGGCTATAAGGACCGCGAGTTCATTCGTCTGGCCCTGATCGGCCAGAAGCTGGGCCACAACGTCTTCATCGTCATCGAAAAAGAGTCCGAAGTGGCGCTGGTCATCGAGGAAGCGGCCGACCTCAAGGTCAAGCCGCAGATCGGCCTGCGCGTGCGTCTCTCGTCCCTGGCTTCGAGCAAGTGGGCCGACACCGGCGGAGAAAAATCCAAGTTCGGCCTGTCCGCTGCGCAACTGCTGTCGGTGGTCGAGCGCTTCCGCGAAGCCGGGGTCGATCAAGGCATTCGCCTGCTGCATTTCCACATGGGTTCGCAGATCGCCAACCTGGCGGACTACCAGCATGGCTTCAAGGAAGCGATCCGCTACTACGGCGAGCTGCGCGCGCTCGGCCTGCCGGTCGATCACATCGACGTGGGCGGCGGTCTGGGAGTCGACTACGACGGTACCCATTCGCGCAACGCCAGCTCGATCAACTACGACATGGACGACTACGCCGGTGTCGTGGTGGGCATGCTCAAGGAGTTCTGCGATGCCCAAGGCATGCCGCATCCGCACATCTTCTCGGAAAGCGGCCGCTCACTGACCGCGCACCATGCCATGCTGGTGGTGCAGGTCACCGACGTCGAACGTCACAACGACGAAGTCCCCGAGATCGTCGACAAGCAGAGCCTACCCGAAACCCTGCAGTGGCTGGTCGACCTGCTCGGCCCGACCGATATCGAGATGGTCACCGAGAACTACTGGCGCGCCACGCACTACATCAGCGACATCGCTGCGCAGTACGCCGACGGCAAGGTGACCCTGGCGCAGAAGGCGCTGGCCGAACAGTGCTACTTCGCCGTGTGCCGTCGCCTCCACAACTCGCTCAAGGCCCGCCAGCGTTCCCATCGCCAGGTACTGGACGAGCTCAACGACAAGCTCGCCGACAAGTACATCTGCAACTTCTCGGTGTTCCAGAGCCTGCCCGATACCTGGGCCATCGGCCAGGTGCTGCCGATCCTGCCGCTGCATCGTCTCGACGAAGAACCGCTGCGTCGCGCCGTGCTGCAGGACCTGACCTGCGACTCCGACGGCAAGATCAAGCAGTACGTGGATGAGCAAAGCATCGAGACCAGCCTGCCGGTACACGCCGTCAACCAGGGTGAGGATTACCTGCTGGGCATCTTCCTGGTCGGCGCATATCAGGAAATCCTTGGCGACATGCACAACCTGTTCGGTGACACCGATTCGGTGAACATCTATCAGCGTCAGGATGGCAGCGTGTACAGCGCCGGTATCGAAACCCATGACACCATCGAAGACATGCTGCG
Organism: Pseudomonas sp. RIT-PI-a; assembly: GCF_001187875.1. Taxonomy (NCBI): domain Bacteria; kingdom Pseudomonadati; phylum Pseudomonadota; class Gammaproteobacteria; order Pseudomonadales; family Pseudomonadaceae; genus Pseudomonas; species Pseudomonas sp. RIT-PI-a. The sequence goes on along the minus strand of NZ_LGIR01000032.1, from coordinate 41,122 downwards.
CTATGTGCACCTGTCCCCCGAAGAGCTGATGACCCATTACCGCGACAAGGTCGCCAGTGCCAAGATCACTGCGCGCGAACGCACTCAGTACCTGGACGCCCTGCGCCTGGGCCTGACCCGCTCTTCGTACCTGTCCTCGTAACGCATGGGCCTGGCTGCCCGGTTGCTCGCCTTCGCAGTCCTGCTGGGGCTGCTGGGCGGTTGCTCCGGGTTGCGCACCCTGGATGTCGTGACGCCGTCCAGTGGCTACCAGCTGACCCAAGGGGTAGCCTACGGCCTCGATCCGCGTCAGAAGCTGGACGTCTATCGTCCCACCCGACCACTGCCGGCCACGCCGGTGGTGGTTTTTTTCTATGGGGGCACCTGGAGCAGCGGCGAGCGAGGCGACTATCGTTTCGTCGCCCAGGCGCTGGCTGCTCGCGGCATTCTGGTGGTGGTCGCCGACTACCGTCTCTACCCGCAGGTGCGCTATCCCAGCTTTATCGAGGACGGCGCCGATGCCGTTGCCTGGACCTATCGAAACATCGATCGGTACGGTGGCGACGTTCGCCGTTTGTTCGTGATGGGCCACAGCTCCGGCGGCTATAACGCGGCCATGCTTGCCCTCGATCCGCAGTGGCTGCGTAAAGCCGGGGTCCCCGCCAATGCACTGCGCGGCTGGATCGGCCTGGCCGGCCCCTATGATTTCCTGCCGATCGAGAATCCCGAAGCCAGACCGGTATTCTTCTTCCCCGATTCACCGCCCCAATCGCAACCCATCAACCAGCGTCTGGCGGGCTCGCCTCCGGCATTGCTCATCGCCGCGACCCATGACTCGACCGTGGACCCGGTACGCAACAGCGAAGGCTTGGCGCACCGACTGCGCGCCGCTGGCGTCCTGGTGCAGGAACGCTATTACCGCCGACTGGACCACCGCACCTTGGTTGCCTCATTCGCCTGGCCCCTGCGCTGGTTGGCACCCGTGCTGGATGACGTTGTGCGGTTCGTCGAGGCCAAGCCTGAAACAGCGGGAGTCCGTTTGCGCGAATAGATCAATCTTGCCCGTCACCGCAGACACTATTCTTGGATTTTATTTGAGTAGGTGCTGAACGCACTGCGTGCAGAGGTCATCGAAGCAGGTGTTCGACGCGTTTCGGGGTGGGGGGAATGTACAGTTGCAATAGCTTTGGGAGCGGTATCCAGGCACTCTGCTAGTATCAAGATCCTTGTAGGAAAAAGCCCGCTTAATTGCAGGCCTTTTCTATGAGATCAAAGGCTCACTGGTATTTATCTTCGATCTTGCGCTTTTCCAGTGTGTAGGTTTTCAGATCGATTTCATTGATGGTGAGTTTGGAATCAAGCTCGTTCATGTCACGTTTTCTCAAGCTGGCAACATGCTCCTTGCTGGCGTGATAGTTCAAAGTTTCGGCAGCGTCGTAGCCGCTGACCGGGTCCCATAGAATGGACGCTGGCCACAGAAGCAGGTTGACGACGCCCCAACCATAGGCGCGGCCATAAAACGACCCGCCGCCAGGCAATATGCCAAGGCCGGCACCGAGGACGGGTTGTTTGACTTCCACGGCGAGGTTTTTGGCGCGGAGCATGGCAAGTTCGGATTGCTGGGCGGAGTTGAGTCCGCTCGCGCAGCCAGTGGTCAATACGATGAGCGTGACGGCAAACAAACTGCGAAGTGTAGACATCCCTATTCCTTATTTACGGATTTCCAATCGATAGTGAAGTGGAAGGCGGCGTAGTCTATAGACGGAGTATGGATATGTATCGCTTGTTAACGTGATTTTAACTAATGGTTACATTTGGCTGGAGGCGGAGTCGTGATAGTGCAAAGAAGATTTTGTTACTTCTAGTAATGATCTCGCGAAGTTTTGCTGTGTTCTATACAGGTTGGATGTTGACTCTTCCTGTCACACGAAAGTGTCCGCGTTAGCTAATAAGGTTTAGCTGATTGATTGTCAGTTTATCGTATTGAAATTCTTGCCGTAGGGATGTATGGGTGCTGTTCGAGGTATAGACGCTGTGAACGAAGTGTGAAACCTCGTTCACACCCATCCGTTACGATACCCACTCATCCCTGCGCTGCAACCGCCACGCAATCCACCCCAGCGTTGCCGCCCGCAGCAGCATGAACAGAAGGAAACTGATCCACAGACCATGATTCCCGAACCCGGTGCTCCACCAGCCGATCGGCAACATTACCGCCACACTGACCAGCATCGCATTGCGCATCTCCCGCGCCCGCGTTGCACCAATGAACAGGCCGTCCAACAGATAGCTTCCCACCGCAATCAGCGGCAGCACGGCCAAGTATGGCAGGAACGGATAGGCTGCCTCACGGACAGTGGGAATATCGGTCTGCAAATTGACGAACACATGGCCACCGAGCAGAAACAGCACGGCAAACCCGCTGCTGGCGATCAGCGACCAGCCAAGGGACACCACCAGCGAACGGCGCAGCGTTTGCCGATCACGCGCACCGATGGCGTGCCCGCACAACGCTTCGACCGCATGGGCCAGGCCGTCCAGCGCATAGGCAGTGATGAGCAGGCCGTTGAGCAGCAGCGCATTGGCGGCCACGGTGGCGTCGCCCAAGCGTGCGCCCTGAATGGTGATCAGCAGAAAGACCCCGGACAGCGCCAGGCTGCGCAGAAAGATATCGCGGTTGACGCCCAACAGCGGCTGCCAGTTGCGCCACGACTGCAGTGCTGTCCACACCATATGCCCCGGATAGGCGCGCAGGGAGGGACGGGTGAGGGCCAGACCGAGCAGGGCGCCAACCCATTCGGCAATCACTGACGCGCGCGCCGAGCCCAGGACGCCCCAGTCCAGGCCGAGCACGAACCACAGGTTCAGGGCGATGTTGACCACGTTGGTGGTCAACAGCAGTTGCAACGGCGCGCGGGCGTTCTGGGTACCAAGGAACCAGCCGATCAGGGCGTAGCTGGCCAGGGCCGCGGGCAGCCCCAACAGGCGCGTCTGGAAAAAGTCATGGGTGGCTTGCTCCAGTGCCGCGGACGGCGACATGAAGCTCAGGGCGAGGTGGCTGAAGGGCAGGGCCAGCATCGACAGCAGCAGGGAAAACAGCAGCCCCAGGCTCAGGCCCTGCACGAGGATCTGGCGCAGCGCGTCACCGTCGCGGCGCCCGGCCGCCTGCGCGGCGAAACCGGTGGTGCCCATGCGCAGGAAGCTCATCAGCGACACCATGAACGTGAATAGGCTGCCGCCCACGGCCACTGCGCCCAACTGGTGAGCGTGTGGCAGATGGCCGATCACGGCGCTGTCCACCAGCGTCACCAGCGGGACCGACAGGTTGGACAGAATCATCGGTGCAGCCAGGGCCCAGACGTTCTTGTGGGTGAGGCGATGGCGCCAGTCGGTCAGTAGGGTAGACATGCAAGCTCCGCATTCGGGGCGGGGGTTGTAGCCCACACTCGCAACACCACGGCACAGTTGTCTCAACCGGTAACCCTGCCTACGAAAACGTCAATATTGATATATATTCTCAGCCTTGCTTTTCACTGCCCCAGGTACCTCGCATTGAACAAAGGACTGTTTCTGGCCTGCGCACTGGCCCTGCTCGGCGGGTGCGATTCATCGACCTCGGAAAAACCCGTCGAACCCGCGCCACCTGTCGCAGCAACGGCTGCGCCCAAACCTGCGGCCAGCGTCGATCTGCCTGCCCTGGCGAAGCGCTACGAAGGCCGTGAGCTGACCGTCGCCGATGCCTCGGAAATTCAGCTTGATGGCGCCAGCACCCTCTCGGTGACCTTCACCGCACCGCTGGATCCCAAGCAGAACTTCGCCGACAAGGTTCACCTGGTCGACAGCACCCGAGGCACACTGGACGGCGCCTGGGAACTGTCCGACAACCTGATGGAGCTGCGCTTCCGCCATCTGGAGCCCAAGCGCAAACTGGCGCTGACGGTCGATGCCGGCCTGCTCTCGGTGAACCAGGGCACCTTGGCCAGTGCGTACAGTAGTCGCCTGGAAACCCGGGACTTGCAGCCCACCGTGGGCTTCGCCAGCCGCGGCTCGCTGTTGCCTACCCGACTGGCCGAAGGCTTGCCGGTGATTGCGCTGAACGTCGACAAGGTCGATGTCGAATTCTTCCGCATACGGCCCGAGCAACTGCCGGCCTTTCTCAGTCGCTGGGGCCGCAACAGCAGCCTGCAAAGCTATGAATCCCGCGAGCTGTTGCCCATGGCCGAGCTGGTCTACGGCGGTCGCTTCAATCTCGATCCGGCGGCCAATACCCGCGAGACCCTGCTGCTGCCCATCGGCGGTATCAAGCCGTTGCAGCAGCCGGGCGTCTATCTGGCGGTGATGCGTGCCTCGGGCACCTACGATTATGCCCAACCGGCGACGCTGTTCACGCTGAGTGACATCGGTCTCTCCGTGCATCGCTACGCCGACCGCCTGGACGTCTTCACCCAAGCCCTGGAAGGCGGTCAGGCGCTGGCCGACGTCAGCCTGCAGTTGCTGGACGCTCAGGGCCGTGTCATCGGTGAGAGCAAGACCGACGCTGCAGGCCATACCGAAATGGCTTCTCCGGTCAAAGCCGAGGTGCTGCTGGCCCATCGCGGCGAGCAGACCAGCCTGCTGCGGCTGAATACTGCTGCCCTGGATCTGGCCGAGTTCGACATCGCCGGGCCCAAGGCACATCCGTTGCAGTTTTTCGTTTTCGGTCCGCGCGACCTGTACCGCCCTGGCGAAACCGTATTGCTCAACGCCTTGCTGCGCGACAACGACGGCCACCTGGTCAAGCCGCAGCCGGTGAGCGTCGAGGTCCGCCGCCCGGACGACCAGCTCAGCCGCAAATTCGTCTGGCAACCGGACGATGCGGGCTTCTATCGCTATCAGCTGCCACTGGCGGGCGAAGCCCCAACCGGGCGCTGGCAACTGCTGTTCGACCTGGGGGACGGCAAGCCTCAGGCCTATGAATTCCAGGTGGAAGACTTCCTCCCCGAGCGCCTGGCCCTGGACCTCAAGGGCCAGGACACGCCTATCGCACCTGCCGATACGCTGGATGTCGACGTAACCGGCCGCTATCTGTACGGCGCTCCGGCCTCGGGCAATCGGCTGAGCGGCCAGTTGTACGTGCGTCCGCTGCGCGAGGCGGTGCCTGTGCTGCCGGGTTTCCAGTTCGGCTCTTTGACCGAAGGCGAACTCAGTCAGGATCTGGAGCTTGATGAATCCCCCCTCGATGCGCAGGGCAAGGCCAACCTCGCCATCGACAGCCGCTGGAGTGACGCCAAGTCGCCCCTGCAACTGGTGCTGCAAGCCAGCCTGCAGGAGTCCGGTGGTCGTCCCATCACGCGCAGACTGGTGCAGCCGGTCTGGCCCGCTGAACGGCTGCCCGGCGTGCGCGGCATGTTCGACGGCGAGAACGTCGACGGTGACGGGCCGGCCGAGTTCGAGTTGCTGGTCGCCGACGCCCAAGGCCACAAGCTCGCGGCCGATGGGCTCAAGGTACGGCTGGTGCGCGAGCGCCGCGACTATTACTGGAATTACTCCGAGAGCGACGGCTGGAGCTACAACTACAACGAGAAATACCTGAACCTCAGCGAGGAAACAGTCTCGGTCGCCGAAGGCGGTACGACCAAGGTCAGTTTCCCCGTGGAGTGGGGGCCCTATCGCGTCGAGGTCGAAGACCCACAAACCGGCCTGGTCAGCAGCCTGCGTTTCTGGGCCGGCTACAGCTGGCAGGACAATACCGAGGGCGGCGCGGTACGCCCGGATCAGGTCAAGCTGGCGCTGGACAAGCCTCACTACGGCGATGGCGACACCGCCAGGGTGACGGTGACACCACCGGCCGCCGGCAACGGGTATCTGTTGGTGGAATCTGCAGAGGGCCCCTTGTTCTGGCAGGAAATCGACGTTCCCGCCGAGGGCAAGACCTTCGACATCAAGGTCGATCCGAAATGGGCCCGGCATGATCTCTACATCAGCGCGCTGGTGATTCGCCCCGGCGAACGCAAGGCCAACGTCACCCCCAAGCGTGCGGTCGGCCTGCTGCACCTGCCGCTCGATCGCGCTGCGCGCAAGTTGGTGCTGAGCCTCGACGCGCCCTCGACCATGCGTCCCCAGCAGCCGCTCACGGTCAAGGTGCAGGCGCGCAACAGCGACGGCAGTATCCCGCGTCAGGCTCACGTGCTGCTGGCCGCGGTGGACGTGGGTATCCTCAATATCACCCAGTACGCCACGCCGGATCCTTTCACCGCCTTGTTCGGTCGCAAGGGCTACGGTGCCGACCAGTTGGACGTTTACGGCCAACTGATCGAGGCGGGGCAGGGGCGGCTCGCCAGTCTGGCTTTCGGTGGCGATGCCGCCAACCTGGCCAAGGGCGGCAAGCGTCCACAGACCAGCGTCAACATCGTGGCCCTGCAAAGTGCCCCCTTGACGCTGAACGAGCAAGGCGAAGGGCAACTGACCCTCGATATCCCCGACTTCAACGGCGAGCTGCGGGTGATGGCGCAAGCCTGGACCGAAGATCGCTTCGGCATGGCCGAGGCCAAGACCGTTGTCGCCGCGCCCCTGGTCGCAGAGCTGTCCGCGCCGCGCTTCCTTGCTGGCGGCGACCAGGCGCGCGTTGCACTCGACATCACCAACCTGACCGAACGATCACAGACCCTAACCGTGCAGTTGAACACCGAAGGCCCTTTGACCCTGCGGGACGCCCCCCGCAAGCAGCTGCAGTTGGCCAAGGGCGAGCGGCAGACGCTGTACGTGCCGGTGCAAGCCTCGGGCGGGTTGGGCCAGGGGCACATCAAAGTGCTGATCGAAGGCCTCGACCTGCCCGGTGAAAGCTTGCCACCCATCACTCGGGACTGGACCCTGGGCGTGCGTCCTGCCTATCCCGCCCTGGTCAGGCATCTGCGCAGCGTGCTCAAGGATCAACCCTGGACGCTGTCGACCGGTGCCCTGTCACCCTTCGAACCCGCAGGACGAGAGGCGCTTCTGACTCTGTCGAGTCGGCCGCCGCTGAACATCGGCGAGCAGATCAAGGCGCTCAGGACATATCCCTACGGCTGCCTGGAGCAGACCGTCAGTGGCCTGTACCCGTCGCTGTATTCCGATGCCGCCAGCCTGAAGAAGCTGGGTGTGGAGAGCGATACGGATGCCGAGCGCAAACGCAAGATGGACATCGGCATCGAACGGCTGCTGGGCATGCAGCGCTACAACGGCAGCTTCGGGCTGTGGGGCGCGGATGGCGAGGAGGAGTACTGGCTAACGGCCTATGTGACCGACTTCCTGCTGCGCGCCCGCGATCAAGGCTATGCTGTACCCCCGGAGCCGTTGAAGAAGGCCAATGAGCGGCTGCTGCGCTACCTGCAGGAGCGCGACCTGATCGAGGCCGACTACAGCGACAACCTGGAATACACCCGCTTCGCGGTTCAGGCGTATGCCGGTCTGGTGCTCGCGCGCAGCCAACAGGCGCCGTTGGGCGCGCTGCGCAGCCTGTTCGACCGGCGCAGCGATGCACGGTCGGGTTTGCCCCTGGTGCAGTTGGCGATCGCCCTGCAGAAGATGGGCGACCAGCCTCGTGCCGACCAGGCGTTGCAAGCCGGTCTGGCGGCCAGTCGCAGCGATGCTGACTGGCTCGGCGACTACGGTAGCCCGCTGCGCGACCAGGCCCTGGTACTCGCCTTGCTGCAGGAGAATGACCTGAGCAAAGCGACGCTCGAAGAGCGTCTGTTCACTCTTTCTGATCTGCTCGCCAGCAGCAGCTGGCTCTCCACCCAAGAGCGCAACGCCCTGTATCTGGCCGGTCGCACGGCACTGGCTTCGCCTCAGCAACCCTGGGCCGCCCAGCTGCAAAGTGCCGGCACCAGCCACGCGCTGACTGACGCCCAGCCGGCGCTGAAGCTGGCCGACGGCGCGCTGTCCGAGGCGCTCACCGTCACCAGCCAGACGCAACAGCCGCTGTACCAGCAGTTGACCTTGTCGGGCTATCCGGCACAGCCACCGGCGCCCTCTGCAGACAATCTGTCGATCCGTCGCCAATACCTGAGCCTGGACGGCGAGCCGCTCAAGCTCGACGCCCTCAAGAGCGGCGATCTGGTGCTGGTGCATCTGGTCGTGGGCGCCAAGCAGCGTGTAGCGGATGCATTGGTGGTGGATCTGCTGCCTGCCGGCCTGGAAATCGAGAATCAGAATCTGGCGCAAAGTGCCGCCAGCCTGGACGACGCCAGCAGCAACGTCAGGCAGTGGCGCGAATCGATGCAGAACGCCAGCCTGCAGCATCAGGAGTTTCGCGATGACCGCTACGTGGCGGCGCTCAAACTCGATGGTTATGGCAGCACGCACCTGCTGTACCTGGCTCGTGCAGTGACCCCCGGTACCTACAAGGTCCCGCCGCCGCAGGTGGAATCGATGTACCGGCCAGGCTGGCATGCGGTCGGTGCTACGCCAGCGGATCTTACGGTTCGGCCCAGGTAACCATGTGCAAGGGCAGCCACTGGCTGCCTTTGCCATTCGCCAGAGGGTTTACTGAATGATCCAGCTCAGCAACCAAAGGCCCAGCACGGCCCAGATGACACCCATGATGATCGACGCACGCATGAACGCTCGGACAGCGGAATACAGAAACAGCAGGCCCACGATCAGGGCCGCGATGGTGACGATGTTGGTGTCCATGCCCAAGGTCCGCGACAGGCCGTCGACGAAGTTGCCTCCTGCGTTGCCGAGCAGGCTGAACAGCCAGCTCAGGCTGTCGACCACCCAGCGGATGATGGCGCCCAGGGCCTGTCCCAACCACTCGAAAAAGCCTTCTACATGCATAGCTGCGTCCTGATTCGGTTAGTGGCATTCACGCCATTGTGCCCCCTTTGGCCATGCGCCAGCGAACCAAGTTCCCGACAGCGCCAGCAAGGTTGGCGCACTTGATCCGCAGCATTCTCGTTTTTCCGAAGTCGCCTCGACGTAGATTCATTCGCCACGCGCTGTTGGCGCTTGGTGTACCGATGGTGCTCCTATGGCTGGCCGATCGGCTCTGGCCGCTGCCGTTGCCACAGGATGACCTGGCGCGCGTGGTGCTGGCCGAGGACGGTACACCGCTGTGGCGCTTCGCCGATGCCGAGGGCGTGTGGCGCTATCCGACCAGCGTGGAGCAGGTGTCCCCCTATTATCTGGAAGCCTTGCTGACCTACGAAGACCGCTGGTTCTACGAACATCCAGGTATCAATCCGCTGGGGCTGGTCCGCGCGGCCTGGCTCAACCTCAGCGGTGGGCGAGTGCTTTCGGGCGGCAGTACGTTATCGATGCAGGTGGCGCGGCTGCTCGATCCGCATTCGCGGACCTTCTCCGGCAAGCTGCACCAATTATGGCGAACCGCACAATTGGAGTGGCACCTGAGCAAGAGGCAGATCCTGACGCTGTACCTGGATCGCGCACCGTTCGGTGGCACCCTGCAAGGCGTGGCGGCAGCCAGTTGGGCGTATCTGGGCAAGCCGCCCGCGCAGCTCACCCGCAGCGAAGCCGCCTTGCTGGCGGTGCTGCCCCAGGCGCCGAGCCGCCTGCGTCCTGACCGGCATCCGCAGCTGGCGCAGGCCGCTCGCGATAAAGTGCTGCAACGCATGGCCGACCAAGGCGTGTGGCCCGCCGCTCAAGTGCGCGAAGCGCAACAGGAGCCCTTGTTGCTGGCCCCGCGGCAGGAACCGGCATTGGCCCCGTTGTTGGCTCGGCGCCTGAACCGCAGCGACAGCCCGCCGCTCATTCACACCCTGATCGACGCCAGCCTGCAGCGGCGTCTCGAAGACCTGCTGCTGGGCTGGCGTGCACGTCTGCCGGAGCGTACGTCGGCGGCGATTCTGGTAGTGGATGCCCAGACCATGGCCGTGCGTGCCTACCTGGGCTCGGTGGACCTCGCCGATGCCCGGCGCTTTGGCCATGTCGACATGGTCAGCGCCATCCGCTCGCCGGGTTCCACGCTCAAGCCGTTTCTCTATGGCATGGCCCTGGACGCCGGACTGATTCACTCCGAATCGCTGTTGCAGGATGTCCCGCGAAGGTACGGGGACTACCGCCCCGGCAACTTCTCTGCGGGGTTCAGCGGTCCGGTCGCGGCCAGCTCGGCGTTATCCCTCTCGCTCAACCTGCCCGCCGTGCAATTGCTCGAAGCGTTGGGTCCCAAACGCTTTGCCGCGCAGTTGCGCAACGGTGGCCTGAACCTGAGCTGGCCGCTGGCCGCCGAGCCCAATCTGGCCATGGTCCTGGGCGGCGTGGGCAGTCGACTCGACGATCTGGTCGCCGCCTACAGCGCCTTCGCGCGTAGCGGCAACAGCGCCGTCCTGCGCTGGCAGCCACAGGATGCATTGCGCGAGCGGCCCATGATGTCGGCAGGTGCCGCCTGGATCGTGCGGCGTATCCTCAGCGGTCAGGCCCGACCGGATCAGGACCGGCACGCCGATCTGGTCCAGCGTCCCGCGCTGGCCTGGAAGACCGGCACCAGCTACGGCTTTCGCGATGCCTGGTCGATCGGCGTCGGGCCGCGCTATCTGATCGGCGTGTGGATCGGTCGGCCCGATGGCACCCCGGTACCCGGTCAGTTCGGTCTGGCCTCGGCCGCGCCATTGATGCTGCAGGTCCACGATGTGCTGAGCAATCGCGATGCACAGCGGGCCATTGCCGTGCCGGTCCAGCCCATGCCCGCCAGCGTCGGCGTCGCCGCGATCTGCTGGCCTCAGGGGCAACCCCTGGATCGAGGCGACCCCAACTGCCGCCGCCAACGCTTTGCCTGGACCCTGGACAACACCGTCCCGCCTACCCTCCAGGCATTGGATCAGCCCCTTGGCACTGGTTTGCTGCAACAGGTCTGGCTCTCGCCGCAGGGGCTGCGAACCAGCGCTTCTTGCCCGGATGCCCAGGCGCGATCCATCGCATTGTGGCCTGCAGCTCTCGAACCCTGGTTGCCCAAAGCCGAGCGCCGGGAAATGCGTTTGCCCCAGGAAGACCCGCAATGCCCGGCACCTCCTTTGCCGTCCATGGCATCGCTGTCCATCGTCGGTGCCCGCAACAGCGACCGCCTGCGCCAGCCAACGCCCAGCAGCGGTCCCTTGCGGCTGCAGCTCTCCACGCTCGGCGGGCAGGGGCCGTATTGGTGGTTCATCAATGGCAAGCCCCAAGGGAATGTCGCCGAAGACGGCAGCCTGAACGCCGTGTTCGAGCGGCCGGGTCGGTATCAGGTCAGTGTGCTGGATGAAGCAGGGCAAACGGCCAAGGTCGAACTGACCGTGTCGAACTAACCATATCGGATCAGGGCCTTTGAAAAAGCAATCAGCTCAGCCAGAACAGCGTCATCACGAAACCGGCGAGCAAGAAGGGGGTAAGGGGCAGCACGGTCGCTGCATTGGGGTCCAGATAGACCGCCTTGCGCCGGTAGCGAATGCTCATGCGCTGCCAGATCAGCGGCGTGACGAACACCCACAGCACCAGGGCCACGATGCCGCCGATGAGGGTTCCGACCAGATGGCTGCTGTCCGAAGCCAGGGCCAGGGCCCAGAGCAGCTTGACCTCACCACAGCTCAGCCGACCGTTGAGGTAGCCGGGCAACGTCAATGCCATGCTCAACACCAGCGCCGCTGCCGCTTCCACCATGCTCGATCCGATCCAGGTGTGCCCGGTGGAAAACAGGCACGCCAGCGCCAGCACCCCCGCACCGACGGTCAACGTATCGGCGATGCGCCTGTGCCGAATATCCTGCTCGGCGCACAGGGTAAACCAGAGGAGAAGAACGAGACTTGGCATGGCAGCACCCGCTTGAGTACGACAGTGGATCACTTCTGAAACAGGCCTTCTGCTTTCAGATTAGACGCCTCGCGCACGACGAAGGGGTGACTGCAGGACTTTTTTTCTCTGGCAGGCTGAGCCGCTCAGCGGGGTGGGTAGGTGGAGAGGATGTCGCTCACCGCTTTCTGAATGACACTGTTGCGTTCACTCGGCGACACCGCACTGTCGTTGACCAGTTGCTCGGTGCTGCCGCGCCAGACCAGCTTGCCGTCGCGTCCATCGAGCATATCCAACTGCAAGGTCGCGACCTTGTAATCGATGCTACGGGTTTCATTCATCGCTGGCGTGGCCCAGTACGGCCCCCAGTAGCCACCGCCCCAGCCACCCCCGTAGTTGGTGGTGACCTGCTGCTGACGGTTATCGACGATCAGGTACGCCTGCACGGTCACGTCGGCACGGCCACCGGCGGCGGCCGGCCGCAGACCTCGCTGGTCGAGCTGACTGCTGACGGCTTGGCGAATGCGCTGCTCGGTCAGGTCGCTGCGCACCCGCGGATCGTCCGGCCGGTATTGCACGGCCGGTTCTTTCCAGGCCCAGCTGCGGTAGGCCGCAAAGTCGCGGCTGGCATCGAAATCGTGATTGACCTGAGGGGTTTGGCATGCGGCCAGCAACAAGGCCAGGGGTAGAACGGCAAGACGACGCAACATGATGAAATCTCCTGTGGATCAGGAAGGAGGATAAGCCGTGAGCGCCTTTTCTACCGCGTTGCGTAACGCCTCGTTACGATCGCTCAGGCTACCCTGGCTGCTGGTTTCAGCACTCGCGCTCCAGACAGGCTGGCCGCTCTTGCCGTCGAACAGGTCGATGCGCACCACCATGACCTGGATCTGGTAGGTGCGCACCACCGGATAACTGCCGTAACCGCCGAAGCGATCATAGCGATCGTACGGCCCGTAACCACGCCCATACCCGGCGCCGTAGCCAACGTCGTCACGGGTCTGTTGCAGGCGCGTCTCCATGCGCAGGCTGGTGCCGACCCGCAGATCGGCAGTGCCGCCACTGCGTTGCGGGCGCAGGCCGCGCTGGTCGAGCGCATTGCTCACAGCCTCGGCGATCTGCGCCGAATCTGCCCAACTGGTCCCGGCCGGCAACTGTCCGTTGACCCAAGCCCAATTGCGGTACTGGGCATAGTCACGCGCAGGCGCGGGGTAGGCGCTGGCGTCGAAGGTCTGCGCGGCCTGCGCCGGTGCCGGCGGCAACGGTCTGGAACTGGCCACATAGGGATTGGGGCTCTGGCAGGCCGCCAGGGCCAGACAAATAGCGCAAAGTGACAGGCGACGCATGGCAGTCTCCGAAATACCGATCAGGCGGGGCGGCAGATCCAGTGCAGGTAACGGCCCAGGCCGGCAAACGCCGGATGCCGCCGATGGGCAAGCTCCATTTCCACCAGTTGTTCCAGGTCGGCGCGCTTCTGGAAGTCGATGGGCATGTAGTCGTGAAACACCCGCACACCGCTCATGGATTCGACACGCCACGTGCCCTCAAGTTGCGCGGCCAGCTCGCGCGGGTCCAGCGGCTGCTGGGGCGTCAGGCTCTGCTTCTCGCCCGCCAGCTCATTGCTGTGCAGCTTGCGGAAATGGCCTTTGAGCAGGTTGCGGTAGACCAGCGCATCGCGGTTGTAGAACGCCAGCGACAGCCAGCCATGGGCGGCGGTCAGCGAATGCAGCACCGGCAAAATGGCGTGCGGTTCGGCCAGCCACTCCAGCACCGCATGACAGATCACCAGGTCGAAGGCAGGCAGCCCCAGTTCGGGCAACTGCTGCCAGGACGCCTGGATGAAGGTGGCGTCCTGGCCTGCGGCGGCGAAACGCTCGCGGGCGCCATCGAGCATCGGTTCGGCCGGTTCGCTCAGGGTGACCTGGTGACCTTGCTCGGCCAGCCACAACGCCATGTGTCCCAGGCCACCGCCGACATCCAGCACCCGCAGAGGACGCTGCGGCAAGGCCTCGCGCAGGTCGGCCTGAAGTACGGCGAGTCGGATCGCACCCTTGGCACCGCCATAGATCTTTTCGGCGAAACGGGTCGCCAGTTGATCGAAATGGCGATCGTTCATCGCGCGAACCGCCGCTCGCTGTCGGCCAGCTTGGCGCGCACCACCTGATCCATGTCCAGACCCAGTTCGCTGCACAACAGCAACAGGTACAGCACCACATCGCCGACTTCCTGGCCTGCGTGTTCAAGTTGCTCGGCCGACAGGTGTCGCGACTGGTCTTCGGTCAGCCACTGGAAGATCTCCAGCAGTTCGGACATCTCGACGCTGGCCGCCATGGCCAGGTTTTTCGGGCTGTGAAAACGCCGCCAATCGTTGTTTTCGCGAATCTGGTGCAGGCGTTGGGTAAGTGCGTCTAGGTTCATTGCAAAGCTCCTGAAGGCGCATAGCTTCAAGCCGAACTTTGCCGAACGCAATAGCTACAGGGTCGCCGGGCCCCAGGTTCCGCTCATGTGCAACAGATCGTCGCGACCGTGCAACGCCAGCTCTCCACTCGGGCCCGCCGCGCTGGCACTGAGAATAAGCTCGCTGGGCAGGCGTACCGGCTTGTGAAACGCCACCTCCAGTTGGTAGTTGCTCTGCGGCAAGCGCTCACGCAGCGCGGCCACGCTCTGCGCCAGGCTCCACATGCCATGGGCGATGGCGGTGGGAAAGCCGAACAGGCGTGCGCTCAGCGCACTGAGGTGAATCGGGTTGTAATCCCCCGAGACCCGCGCATAGCGCCGCCCGGTGTCGGCGGCGGCGTACCAGCGATGCACCGCGACCAATGCGGATTGGGGCTCCTGGGCATCCGTCTGCACAGGGTTTGGCAAACCGTCGATCTTTGCCTGGCGACACAGCATCGTGCTGTGTTCCTGCCAGAGCGGGCCCAGGGGGTCATCGACCTGGGTCACCAGATCGAATGTCACGCCTTTCTCGTGGGCCTGCAGATTCTGCGCGTGTACGCTGACCCGCACGCCGGCGACGCCGCCCAGTGGGCGCAACACCTGGATGCGATTGCGCAGATGCACCAGACCCAGCACTGGAAACGGAAAACGCTTGTCGGTCAGCAGGCGCATCTGCAGGGCGAACGCCAGGACATGCGGGTATGTGGCGGGGAGCATGCCGCCTTCGCCGAACCCGCACAGCTCGCGATAGGCCGCCAGATGCCTTGGGTCGGCCGATAGATTGCAGCGCAGGCCCAGATCGGGCAGGCGCTCGCCGGTGATCTTGCGATTGAGCGCAGCTTTCAGATAGGCGCGGGGCAGGTCAGCGTTGCGTGGCAAGGTCTGCCAATGGATCGCCATGTCAGGCCCCCAGGATGCTTTGGCCGCATACGCGCAGCACTTGCCCATTCACGGCACCACTGCCTGGCTGCGCCAGCCAGGCGACGGCTTCGGCGACGTCCTGCGGCTGTCCGCCCTGGCCCAGCGAGCTCATGCGTCGACCCGCCTCGCGCAGGGCGAAGGGCATCTGTGCGGTCATGCCGGTTTCGATGAAGCCGGGCGCCACGGCATTGATGGCCGCACCTCGGGTGGCCAGCTTGGGCGCGAATGCCTCGGCCAGGCCGATCAGCCCGGCCTTGCTTGCCGCGTAGTTGCTTTGCCCGCGGTTGCCGGCAATGCCCGAAGTCGAAGAGAGCAGTATCACTCGACCGTCGTCACGCAACGTGCCGCGATCGAACAACGCCTGGGTCAGGCGTTGCGGCGCAAGCAGATTGACGGCGAGCACCGAGTCCCAGTACTCGGGCGTCATGTTGACCAAGGTCTTGTCGCGCGTGATGCCCGCGTTATGCACGACGATATCGATCCCTTCCGGCAGCGCCTCGATCAGCCGCTCGGCCGCGTCACTGGCGCAGATGTCCAGATCGATCGTACGGCCTCCCAGTCGCGCCGCCAGCGCTTCCAGATCGGCACGCGCCTGGGGCACGTCGAGCAGGACCACGTCGGCGCCGTCGCGGGCCAGGGTTTCGGCGATCGAAGCACCGATGCCGCGCGCAGCGCCTGTGACCAAGGCCTTGCGGCCTGCCAACGGTCGGGTCCAGTCGCTGACCTGACGCGTGCTGGCCCGCAACGACAGCACCTGGCCCGACACGAACGCACTTTTTGGCGAGAGAAAGAAGCGCAGGGCGCCTTCCAGTTGTTCGTCCGCTTCGGGAGCCACGTGGAGCAACTGCAAGGTGCCGCCGTTGCGCAGTTCCTTGGCCAACGATCGGCTGAAACCTTCCACGGCGCGCTGGGCGATGTGGGCTTCGGGGTCATCCAGATCGCGAGGCTCGCGCCCCAGGATGACGATATGCGCATTATGGTCCAGGCTCTTGATCAGCGGCTGGAAGAACTCGCGCAAGCGCGCCAGCTGAGTGCTGTCGACGATTCCACTGGCATCGAACACCACCGCTTTGATGCGAGGACCCAACCCTGCAGTCCAGTCCGGCAGGCCGGCGGCACCGAAGGCCGTATCGGTGAGGCGCCGGGCGAAGTCGGCAACCTTGTCGGCCAGCGCCCCGCCGCCCAGCAGCAGGGCGCCTTCCACCGGTCGCAGCCGTCCGCCTTGCCAGCGCTCCAGGCGTGCCGGGGCCGGCAGGCCGACGGCACTCACCAGGCGGCGGCCCAGGTCAGAGTTGACGAAGTCGATATATCGATCGGACATGGAACAGGCTCCGGGTCAAAGAGTTCAAAGTGTGGACCACGGCAAGGCCCGCGTCGTTCGCCTGGGCCCTTTGCAGCACGTTTCTTCCAACCCAGGATGTCCGCCATGAACCTTGACACGAATCCGGTGCGCCGGGTTGCCATCATCGGCAGCAACCGCATTCCTTTCGCGCGAGCCAACGGGCCCTACGCGCGGATCGGCAATCAGGCAATGCTCACGGCTGCGCTCGAAGGCCTGATCGAGCGCTATGCACTGCATGGCCTGCGGCTGGGCGAAGTCGCGGCAGGCGCCGTGCTCAAGCACTCCCGGGATTTCAATCTGACCCGTGAATGCGTGCTGGGCTCGCGGCTGTCTGCGCAGACTCCGGCCTACGATGTGCAGCAGGCCTGTGGCACAGGCCTTGAGGCTGCGCTGCTGGTGGCCAACAAGATCGCCCTGGGCCAGATCGAATGCGGCATCGCCGGTGGCGTCGACAGTGCTTCCGACGCCCCGATCGCTGTCGATGAAGGGCTGCGTCAGATTCTGTTGCAGACCCACCGCGCCAAATTCCTCGGCGAGCGCGCCAAGGCGTTGCTGCAACTGCGACCTCGGCATTTGAAACCCGAACTGCCGCGCAACGGCGAGCCGAGAACCGGGCTGTCGATGGGGCAGCACTGCGAGCTAATGGCGCAACACTGGAACATTCCCCGCCAGGCGCAGGATGAACTGGCCCTGCGTAGCCATCACAACCTCGCGGCGGCCTATGCCGAGGGATGGCAGGACGATCTCAGCACGCCATTCGGTGGCCTGGTTCTCGACCATAATCTGCGTCCCGAGTTGACCCTGGAAAAACTGGCAGCGCTCAAGCCGGTGTTCGAGAAGAGCCCTCAGGGCACGCTGACGGCAGGCAACTCCACGCCGTTGACGGACGGCGCGTCGGTGGTGCTGCTGGCCAGTGAAGCCTGGGCACGGGAGCGCGGACTACCGGTGCTGGCGTATTGGCGCGACGGCGAGGCGGCAGCGGTCGACTTCGTCGGCGGCCAGGAAGGTCTGTTGATGGCGCCGGTCTACGCCGTGCCGCGCTTGCTCGCCCGCAACGGCCTGAGCCTGCAGGATTTCGACTACTACGAAATCCATGAAGCCTTTGCCGCGCAGGTGCTCTGCACGCTCAAGGCCTGGGAGGACGCGGACTACTGCCGCACACGCCTGGGTCTGGAGGCGCCGTTGGGAGCGATCGATCGTACTCGCCTCAACGTCAAGGGCAGCTCCCTGGCGGCAGGGCATCCGTTCGCCGCCACCGGTGGCCGCATCCTCGGCAACCTGAGCAAGCTGCTGGACAAGGCCGGCGGCGGCCGCGGCCTGATTTCCATCTGCGCCGCCGGCGGGCAGGGCGTCACCGCAATCATCGAGCGATGACAGGGTCTCCCACGGGTGCGACGGCCGCTTCCAGACGCAGCTGATTGGCATAGTTTTCCGCCATGATCGAACACACGATCAACTGCAGCGGGTGGTAGATCATGATCGGCAGCAGGATCAGGCCCAGGCCCGGGTTGCTGCCGAAGATCAATGCGGCCATCGGCGCACCGGCCGCCAGCGATTTCTTGCTGGCGCAAAACACTGCAGCGACCTTGTCGGCGTGGCTGAAGCCCAGCCACTTGGCCGTGCGCGTGGTCAGCAGCAGGATCAGCGCCAGCAACAGCGCGCTGCCGCCCACCGCGATGGCCAGGACCGAGGCGCCTTGCTGCTCCCACAGCCCCGACATCATCGAGTTGCAGAAGGCGGCATACACCAGCAGCAGGATCACTGCCTTGTCGATCAGGTTGGTGTAGCGCTTGTGCTTCCCGAAAAACTTGCCGAACAGGGGGCGCAACAATTGGCCCAGCACCAGCGGCAACAGCAGCATGGCGCACAGGTCCAGCAGGGTTTCCCCCAGGTCGATGCCGCCCGAACCACCGCCGACCACCAGCGCGCAGAGGAAAGGCGTGATGAAAATACCCAGCACACTCGACAGGCTGGCGTTGAGAATTGCCGCCGGCACGTTGCCGCCCGCACTGCCGGTCAAGGCCACCGACGAAGAAATGGTCGACGGCAAAGCGGCCAGGTACAGGAAACCCACCATCAAAGTGCCGGGAATGAACGCACCCAGGGTCTTGTCGCAGGCCAGCCACAGCAGCGGGAACACCACGAAGGTGAAGGCCTGCACCATCACGTGCAGCCGCCAGTTCTTCAAACCGTGGCGGATCTGCTCGCTGGACAGGTTCATGCCATGCAGGAAGAAGACCACAAACACGCCGATATTGGTCACCAGGCCGGCATGCATCGCGCCGCCGGTGGCGCCGAAGCGGGGAAACAGCCAAGCCAGCAGAACGGCCAGCACCATGCCGCAGAGGAACCAGTCGGTTACCACGCGCTTGAGGTGTTTGAAAATGTGCATGAAAGAATCGCCTGTGCGTCGATGGACATTGAGATGAACAGGCTAACTCAGGCACTCTGTTGCCGTCTCGCGATAGAGAGCCAACCAATGCCGATAAACGGACACGCTCCGCCGCCACGCTCCATTCCCGCCCTGGCCCGCCTGCCACGACCCTTGTACGCCCGTGCCGAAAGTCTGGGCGCAGGTTCGTGGACTCCAGCCCATCGGCACGACTGGGCGCAGTTTTCCTACGCCATCAGCGGCGTGCTCGGGGTTCATACCGACGAAGGCAATTTCTTCGCGCCGCCGCAGTGGGGCATCTGGATTCCCGCCGGTGTCGAGCATAAGGTCGTCACCTCGATGCGCGCCGAGATGCGCAGTCTGTATGTGCGCCGCGACGAGTCGCCCTGGCTCACCGAGCACTGCAAGGTGCTCGAAGTCACGCCGCTGGCACGTGAGCTGATCAAGGGCTTCTGCGAGTTGCCCCATGAGTACCCGGCAGGGGACACCGCGCAGGCGCGTCTGGTGCAGGTGTTGCTGGACCAGCTTGCAGTGCTGCCTGAAGTGGCGTTCTCCTTGCCCCTGCCCAGGGAGCATCGGTTGTTGGCTTTGTGCAATCAGCTGATCGCGGCGCCCGATCAGGCCACCACGCTGAGCCAGTGGGCAAGCCGCCTGGGCACTTCGGAAAAAACCCTGATGCGCCTGTTCCAGCGCGAAACCGGCCTGAGCTTTCGCGCCTGGCGCCAGCGCATGCGGCTGCTGTCGTCGCTGCAGGCCCTGGAGCAGGGTGACAGCGTCACAACGGCGGCGTTGAACCACGGCTATGAATCCACGTCGGCCTTCATCGCCGCTTTCAAGGGGTTGTTCGGTTTCACCCCGGGCGAGCTTTGATGCCCAGGCGCCGCTGTCGCTGCGCCGGGAAAGCGCTATGATCGGCCATCGCTTGGCGAGTAGTTTGCATCCTTTTACAGGCTCGGGTCGGCAAGCCGCGCTCGCTGTGAGAGGATGCCGTCAGAATTCGCGTGTTTGGCTACGAAGGACCCAGAATAAAAGCTGATGAAGACTCCAAAACGCATTGAACCGCTGATCGAGGACGGTCTGGTGGACGAGGTGCTGCGACCGCTCATGAGCGGTAAAGAAGCAGCTGTCTATGTGGTGCGCTGCGGCAAGGAATTGCGCTGCGCCAAGGTCTACAAGGAGGCGAACAAACGAAGCTTCCGCCAGGCGGCCGAATACCAGGAAGGCCGCAAGGTGCGCAACAGCCGACAGGCTCGGGCAATGGCCAAGGGCTCCAAGTTCGGCCGCAAGGAAACCGAAGACGCCTGGCAGAACGCCGAGGTCGCGGCGCTGTTCAAGTTGGCCAGCGCCGGTGTACGTGTGCCCAAGCCGTACGATTTTCTCGAGGGCGTGCTGCTCATGGAGATGATCTGCGACGAGTACGGCGATGCGGCGCCGCGTCTCAATGACGTCGAGCTGGAACCCGATCAGGCGCGCGAATACCACGCGTTCCTCATCCACCAGATCGTGCTGATGCTCTGCACGGGTCTGGTGCACGGTGACCTTTCCGAGTTCAACGTGCTGCTCACGCCCGACGGCCCGGTGATCATCGATCTGCCTCAGGCCGTGGACGCCGCCGGCAACAACCACGCCTTCAGCATGTTGGAACGTGATGTCGGGAACATGGCCAGCTACTTCGGCCGGTTCGCTCCCGAGCTTCGCCAGACCCGCTACGCCAAGGAAATGTGGGCGTTGTACGAGGAAGGCAAACTGCACCCGGCCAGCGTGCTGACGGGCGAGTTCGTCGAAGAGGAAGTGGAGGCCGATGTCGGCGGCGTCATGCGGGAAATCGAGGCCGCGCGCCTGGACGACATTCGTCGACGTGCCGCGCGCGAAGCCGACGAGCAGCCGACCAAGACTACGGAAGAGCCGCCACCGCCCTGGTTGCAGTAGGCACACGGCCATAGGCTACGGGCGCCTTCTCCCGTGTCAGTTGCAACAGCCCCCGGATGCCAGCTCCTGAAGGATCGGGCACTCTGTGCGGTCGTCGCCGTGGCAATGGTCTACCAGATGGACAAGCGTATCGCGCAGCTGGCTCAGCTCACTGATGCGACGGTCCAGCTCGTCGATGTGCTTGCGTGCCAATTGCTTCACATCGGCGCTGGCGCGCTCCCGGTCCTGCCACAGCGTCAGCAGCCGGGCCACTTCTTCCAGTGAAAATCCAAGGTCGCGCGAGCGCTTGATGAAGCCGAGCGTGTGCAGGTCTGCGGCCTGATACAGGCGGTATCCGCTGTCGCTGCGCAGTGCTGGCGCAAGCAGCCCGATAGACTCGTAATAGCGGATCATTTTTGCGCTGAGGCCGCTTTCACGGGCGGCCTGGCCAATGTTCATGGTTGGAATGTCCTCGGTAGCATTTGCGCCAGTATCAACCCTACCCCTTGGACAAGGTCAATACTCCAGCGGCTCGGGCTTGAGGTACAGGCCGGCACTTCCTGCTGCAATGCGGAATTTCTGGATCTGTCCAGCCTGCAGGGTCACGATTACCGGTTTGTATTCGGTCATGCCCGGCGCGCACCCGGGCGTCTGTCCAGGCAACTGACGCAGACCCACCGACACGGGGCCGGGCGGCAGGTTGAAGGAGGTGGCCTGTTCTTGAAACAGCCGGCCGACCAGTTGATCCTGCAGGTAGACCCCGATCTCGCAGGACGTGGCGACTTCCAGTCGCTCCCGGGAAACGATCAGAATGCCGTACGGCTGCCCGGTACCCGCACCGGCCCAACAGCTTTGTGCCGCCAGGGCACACATCCCGAACAGCCATGGAATCATCGGGCGCATCGAATCTCTCCTGCCAGTAGGGTCAGCGTCCAGCTTGGACGAGTGATCTGAGGAATTCCAGCCCGGCCGCATCGGCCGAAACTTGACCTTGCCCCGATGGCAAGGTTGAGAATGGCTGCAATCCCGTTCAGCGAGGTATTACCCATGCAACAGTTCAACGTGCAAGGCATGACCTGCGGCCATTGCGTACGCGCCGTGACCCAGGCGATCACCGCTCAAGACCCGGCTGCCGAGGTTCAGATAGACCTGGCGGCGGGCAAGGTCGAAACCAACGCCCAGCTGCCGCCCGAGCGAATCATCCAGCTGATCGCCGAAGAAGGCTACAGCGCAACCCCCGCATAACCCACCGCACGCACCGCTACTACGGGCGAAACCGTCCCCTGTAGCAGCGGTGCAAGCCGCGTCCGCCCGCACCGCGGTCCCCCTGACCCACCCCAACCGCTGTCACCCATGGGCGATCTCCCAGACGGAACCTTCACCCCGATCCCCGCGCAACCCGGTTAGACTAGGTCGCCTGTATTGCCTGGACATAAAGAATACCCGATGAACTTCAAAACCATCCTGATCCTGGGGGCGCTCAGCGCGTTCGGGCCCCTGGCGATCGACTTCTACCTGCCTGGCTTCCCTGCCATGGCGCTGGCCTTCGCCACCGACGAAAAACACATCCAGACGACCCTGGCGGCCTACTTCCTGGGCCTTTCGATCGGCCAATTGATCTACGGCCCCGTAGCCGACCGCTTCGGTCGCCGGGTCCCATTGCTCGTGGGTGTTTCGCTGTTCACCCTGGCCTCGTTGGCGTGCGCTTTTGCACCCACTCTGGAGTGGCTGATCGCCGCCCGATTCGTCCAGGCTCTGGGTGGTTGCGCAGGCATGGTGCTGGCCCGTGCCATCGTCAGCGACAAATGCGATGCGGTCGGATCGGCCAAGGTCTTCTCGCAACTGATGCTGGTCATGGGTCTGGCGCCCATCCTGGCACCTCTGCTCGGGGGTGTTCTGGTGAACGGTTGGGGCTGGCAGTGGATCTTCATCGTGCTCACCCTGTTCAGCGCCGCCTGCACCCTGGCCGTCGCCCTCGGCCTGCCCGAAAGCATGCCGGCGGACAGGCCGAGACGCCCGCTCAGCGGCGCGCCGAAGCTGTACGGTGGATTGCTGCTGGACCCGGTGTTCATGGGCCATGCGCTGACCGGCGGGATCGCCATGGCCGGCATGTTCGCCTACATTGCCGGGTCACCCTTCGTGTTCATCAAGCTCTACGGCGTACCGGCCGAACACTACGGCTGGCTGTTTGGCAGCAACGCAGCCGGCTTCATCCTGATGGCGCAGGTCAACGCCCGTCTGCTCTCTCGTCGCGGCCCGGCGTGGCTGCTGTCACGCACCGTGTGGATCTACATGGCGGCAGGCGCCGTGCTCCTCGCCCTCAGCGCGCTGAAGCCAGCGGCACTATGGCCGCTGTTGATTCCGCTGTTCGTCTGTCTGGCGAGCCTGGGCGGGATCATCCCCAATGCCTCCGCCTGCGCCATGAGCGGCCAGGGTTCACGCGCCGGCAGCGCATCGGCCCTGTTGGGCTGCCTGCAGTTCAGCCTTGCTGCCGCCACTGCTTCTTTGGTGGGCGTACTGCACGACGGCACCGCCATGCCAATGGCCTGGGTGATCGCCGGCTGCGGCCTGCTTGCCGTTTGCGCGGCGCTACTGACTCGCCGCTGCCAGCAGCGCCGCGACCAGCAGACAGCCGCCTAGCCGGTACTGGCCTGCCGCACCTGCGGCAGGCCGTGGGGCGCCTGCAGGCGAGCTTCGAGCGTGGCGATGAACGCTCGTGCCTCGGCTTCGCTGCGAAAAGACACCACGTGCTGGTCCATGCTCACTTGCCAGCGGGTGCCACGTGGCTGCTTCAACTCAGAAAGAAGAACGTTCATTGTGATGTCCTCGGGTTCGAGATGAGGGCCCAGTGTAATCCTCATTCGGAGCATGCGAGCATGGCCCGGCTGCCCGTCGGACTGACGGTGGGGCACTCCACTCAAGACAATCATGTAGGTCTGCAAGGACGGACATTGCGGGAAAAGTCCGTGTGGGGTGTGGGGTCTTGCCTGCCCTAAGCCCTGTCTTCGATCGCCGTTTCGGCAAACGAGCGATACGTTGCGGGCACTTGAGCAAATGTCTTGGAAATTGCCGCCGGTAACCACGGTAAATACAAGTACGGGGTATTGCATATCCCTCGCATTCAAGGGTCAGCCTCGACGATTTCACCCAATTCCGTACAACGGAAGGGTGCATATAATCACCCCGGCAACCATTGCCAGATTGACGAACGTTTCCACAGGGAGTGAATACATGCCACCAACACCTTGCATCAGCAGGATCGCCACATTGCTGGCCGACCCCAAACGTAGCGCGATGCTCTGGGCCCTCATCGACGGTACCACGCGGGGCGCCGATGAGCTGGCATCGCTGGCAGGTGTGTCGGCCTCTTCGGCCGGCGCGCATCTGGCGCGGCTGTCGGCCGGCGGTCTGCTGACGTTCGAAGCCCGCGGGCGCAAGCGCTTCTTCCGCCTGGCCAAGCCAGAAGTGGGGGCCGCCGTGGAAGCGCTGGCCAGCGTATCGCTGGTGCAGGCCAAGACAGGAACGGCGGCGCCGATCAGCGTACCCAAGCCATGCTCGCCCAGGGCGCTGCATCAAGTACGTCTGTGTGGCGATCATCTGGGGGGCGTGCTGGCGGCCGACCTGTTCCAGCGCATGGTCGAAAACGGCTGGCTCGAGCACTATGAGCAACGCCTGGAAGTCACCGCGCTCGGCAGCAGCCGTTTGGCCAGCCGAGGCATCTACACCCAGGCGCTGGTCAATCGCGAGCGCCAACCACTGAACAGCTGCTGCGACTGGAGCACCCAGCGCCCGCACCTGGGTGGCGCACTGGGTGCAGGACTGCTGACCCTGTTTCTGCAGTCGGGCTGGCTCAAGCTCAATGAAGACAGCCGTTCGTTGCAGGTGACCCGGCTGGGCATGATCGAGATCGGCCGCCTGGGCACCTGACAGGGCAGTTGACCGATGACAACGGGCGGCGTTTCGACGCCGCCAGCCTCATTGCTTGATCAGGCGTGCATCCAGGCTGTTCTGCGCCAGGCGCCGGGCCTGGTCCTCGGTCATGCCCAGATGGGTGTGCAGCGCGTGATAGTTCTCGGTGACGTAGCCACCGAAATAGGCCGGATCATCGGAATTGACCGTGACCTTCACGCCACGCTCGAGCATGTCGAGAATGTTGTGCTGGCCCATGTGATCGAACACGCACAGTTTGGTGTTGGAAAGCGGGCACACGGTCAGCGGGATCTGCTCGTCGATGATGCGCTGCATCAGCCGCTCATCCTCGATGGCCCGCACGCCGTGGTCGATGCGCTGGATCTTGAGCAGGTCCAGGGCTTCCCAGATGTACTCCGGTGGACCTTCCTCGCCCGCATGGGCCACGGTCAGGAAGCCCTCGTCGCGGGCACGGTCGAACACACGCTGGAACTTGCTCGGCGGATGGCCCATCTCGGAGCTGTCCAGACCCACGGCCACGAAGGCATCGCGGAAGGGCAGTGCCTGGTCCAGAGTCTTCTGTGCTTCGTCTTCGCTCAGGTGGCGCAGGAAGCTCAGGATCAGACCGCTGTCGACACCCAGCCGGGTGCGGCCATCATTGAGTGCAGCGGTGATGCCGCCCAGCACGGTCTCGAAGGCAATGCCACGGTCGGTATGGGTCTGCGGGTCGAAGAACGGTTCGGTGTGCACGACGTTCTGGGCCTGGCAACGCAGCAGGTAGGCCCAGGTCAGGTCGTAAAAATCCTGCTCGGTGCGCAGCACATCGGCACCGCGGTAATACAGGTCGAGAAACTCCTGCAGGTTGTTGAACGCATAGGCTCCGCGCAGCGCCTCTACATCATTCCAGGGCAATGCGATCTTGTTGCGCTCGGCCAGGGCGAACAGCAGCTCGGGTTCCAGCGAGCCTTCCAGGTGCATGTGCAGTTCGGCCTTGGGCAAGGCATTGAGCCAGTCGTACATGGTGTCTTCATTCTCTCATCAGGTGCAATCCTGGCCGATTCTACAGATATTGCCCCTCACCCGCAGCCGCGCAGGGCCGGACGACACCTTCGCGCCGACGCTCGGCCAGGCAGGGTCGGTTCAGGTTGTCGCGCGGGTGCTCTTTTCCACCACACACATCGGCGTGCCCGCCACCGGTTCGCGGATGACCTGCACCTGCACCTCGAACACCCGCTGCATCAACTCGGCATCGACGACCTGCGCAGGCGTGCCATCAGCCACCAGGCGACCTTGATGCATCACCGCCAGATGATCGGCGTAGCGGCACGCCTGGTTGATGTCGTGCAGCACGGTGACCACGGTCTTGCCTTCGGCCGCCAGCTCGCGCATCAGATCGAGCAGCTCGACCTGATGGCTGATGTCCAGATAGGTCGTGGGCTCGTCGAGCAGCACCACCGGGGTATTCTGCGCCAGCACCATGGCCAGCCAGGCCCGTTGCCGCTGGCCACCGGAGAGGTCCGCCAGGGCAGTATCGGCAAGCGCTTCCAGGCCCATGCGCTGCAGGGCCTGATCCACGGCGCCACGGTCCGCGCCGCTCAGGCGTCCCCAGAAGCTGTTGTGCGGGCTGCGTCCATAAGCCACCAATTGAGCCACACTGACCCCTTCGGGGATGGGCAGCACCTGCGGCAGAAACGCGACCTGTCGCGCCAGCGTCCGCGACGACAGTTGCGCGTACGCCTGGCCGTCCAGGCTCACGGTGCCCGACTGCGGCGTGATGATGCGTGCCAGCGCCTTGAGCAAGGTCGATTTGCCGCAGCCGTTGGGGCCGATCAGCGCAGTGACCTGCCCGGCGGGCGGGGTGAACGAGAGGTTGCGAACGATAGGCTTGGCGCCGTAGCCGATGTCGACGCCGTCGGCCTTGATGATGCTCATGATGTCAGCCCTTGAAGCGTGCCAGCAGCCAGAGAAAGTAGGGAGCGCCGATCACCGCGGTCAAGATGCCCGCCGGGATCTCGCTGGGCGCGATCAGCGTGCGTCCCAAAGTGTCGGCCAGCACCAGCAGCAGTGCGCCGACCAGCATCGCGGCCGGCAGAAGGTGCTGATGATGCCCACCCACCAGTCGCCGTGCCATGTGCGGAGCCACCAGCCCCAGAAAGCCCACCGGTCCGATGATTCCCACGCCCAGGCTGCTCAACAGCACCGCCATGCCCATCGCCAGCCAGCGCGTGCGTGCAAGCGCCGTGCCCAGGCTGTGCGCCGCCTCGTCGCCCAGGCCGATCAGGTTCAGCGGTTTTGCCAGGCCCAGTGCCAACGGCATCAGCAGCAGAAACGGCAGCGCCAGCTCGACGTGATGCCAATTGCGACTCCACAGGCTGCCGGTCAGGGCGAGCAAGGCGGTGTTGATGTCCAGCGGATGGGACAGGATCAGAAACTCGGTGACGCTGGACAAAGTAACGGCGATCGCTACCCCGGACAACGCAAAGCGCACGCCGGAAAAGCTCACGCCGCTGTTGTACAGCGCCAGCAGCAGCGCGCCGCCAGCGCCGCCCACCCCTGCAACCAGAGGCAGCCAGGTGAAGGGCAACTGCGGAAAAGCGATGATGGCGATGGTCAGGGCCAGCCCGGCGCCCTGGGTCACCCCCAGAATCTCCGGCGAGGCCAGCGGGTTGCGGATCACCCCCTGCACCAGGGCACCGGCCAGGCCCAGGGCGCTGCCGGTGAGGATGGCGATCAGTGCGCGTGGAAGGCGGTGGTTCCATACCTCGAAATCCAGCGCATCGTGGGCCATCAGTCGATCGAATACCGTGCCCGGCGCCAGCCAGGACGTGCCGGCGCTAAGGCTCAGCCACAGGGCCGCCAGCACCAGCGCAAGCAGGATCAGCAGACGAGGATAGGGCCGAGTCATTGCGTGCGCCTGGCAAGGTACAAGAAGAACGGTGCGCCGATCAGGGCGGTCACCACCCCGGCGGGCGTTTCCGCCGGAAAGGCCACGGCGCGGCTGACAAGGTCGGCCGCCAGCACGATCGCCGCACCCAGCAGCGCGCTGGCCGGCATCAGCCAGCGGTAGTCGTTGCCCAGGTATTGTCGAGCGATGTTCGGCGCGATCAGCCCCACGAAACCGATCGGGCCAACCGCACAGACGCTTGCACCCACCAGCAGCAGGCTGACGAAGAACACCTGCAGGCGCAGGCTGGCGATGCCGACCCCCAGCGAGCGCGCCGCATCCTCGCCCAGGTTCACCAGGTTCAGACGCGGCGCACAGAACATGGCCCACACGGCGCCCACCAAGGTGCACGGCCATAGCAACTGCAGTTGCGCGGCACCCACGTTGGCCAGTGATCCGGCCAGCCAGTTGAGCACGCTCTGTGCCTGCGTCTCGACCAGTATCACGGTCAACCGCGTCAGCGCCGCGCACAGTGCCGCCACCGTGACGCCGGCGAGCACCAGTCGGCCTTGCGCGGCCGTCGGCGACCAGGCGCCGCCCAGGCTGAAGACGATCACCCAGGCCAAGGCACCACCCAGGCACGTCATCAGCAGCGCACCACCGGCAAACGGCAGGGCCACCAGCCCCGTGGAGAACAACGCCAGCCCAAGCGCAGCACCGGCCGTGACGCCGAACAGTGACGGCGACGCCAGGCGATTGCGGGTAATGCCCTGCATCAATGCGCCCGCCAGCCCCAGGCAGGCACCGACCAAGGCCGCACACAGTGCTCGCGGCACCCGCAGTTGGGCAACGATATAGGCCATGTTGCCGCCCTCGCGGCCTTGACTGAACAAACCGTTGAACGCATCAGCCTGACTGATCGTGAACGGCGACCAGGCATAAAGAGAGATCCAGAACAGCCCGGCGACGGTCACCACGCCCAGCGCCATCGCCCATCCACGCCTCATTCAGGGCGTCATGGCGGCTTTGCCGCCCTTGAGAATGGCCAATGCATCCTCGGCAATCTGCTCGGACGCCATCACCCCACGGTTGCGTGCCCAGGTGTCACCGTCGACTTCCGCGACCTGGTGATTGCGCACCGCGCCCAGCACTTGCCACAGAGGCTGCTGGCTCCAGGTGTCGACCAGGCTCGGATGCCGGTAGTGGCCGACCAATAGCCAGGCAGGGTCCAGCGCCAGCAATTGCTCCAGGCTGACGAACTCGGTCGGTGCTGCATTGCTGCGCACCGGCGGAACCTGCAAGCCGATGGCCGCCAGCACGCTGCCCGCATAGGAATGGGGTCCGTGTACGGAAAAGCTGTCTTCCCGAGCCACACCGAACAGCACCTTGGTGCCGGCCGGCACCTGCCCGGCGATGTCGGCGAGGCTGCGACGGTTCTGCGCGATCCGCGCCTGCATCGCCTCGCTCTTGCCCAGCGCCTGGCCGATCAGTTCGGCAGACTTCAGGCTGCCTTCGTAGTCTTCCCCACGCGATGGCAGCAGCAGGGTCGGTGCCAGGCTCGCCAGGTCGTTGTACAGCGCCTGGTGACGGTTGAGGTCGGCGATGATCAGGTCGGGCTTGAGCCGTGCGATCTGCTCGATGCTGGGCTGCGCGCGCAAGCCCACCGACGTCCATTGGCCGATGGCCTTGCGTACTCGTGGCAACACGCGGTTGGCATCGCCATCATCAGCGGCCCCCACTGGCGTGACGCCCACGGCCGCAAGGCTGTCGAGAAAGGAAAACTCCAGCACCACCACACGTTGTGGCGCCTGGGGCAGATGGACGGTGTGCTGACCGTCATCGATATCGATGGGCGCGGCGACGGCCAGCCTGGCGCACAGGGCCAGGGCACCGACGGCGATCATGGAGATGAGGCGGGAACTGCGCATGGACAAATACCTTCGCTGTGAAAGCTGCGCGCTGGGCAGGCGCGCAAAAACGGCGGGTACTATTCCATATCAAGCTGTTGCGATCAAAAAACATTCTCTTTTACGAAACAGGCAGCTCAACATTCCACCAGATTGACCGCCAAACCCCCGCGCGAGGTTTCCTTGTACTTGTCGTGCATGTCGGCGCCGGTGTCACGCATGGTGCGGATGGCGTGATCCAAGGAAATGAAGTGCTCGCCATCACCGCGCAGCGCCATCTGCGCCGCGTTGATCGCCTTGACTGCGGCAATCGCATTGCGCTCGATGCACGGCACCTGAACCAGGCCGCCGACCGGATCGCAAGTCAGTCCGAGGTTGTGCTCCAGACCGATTTCCGCCGCGTTCTCGACCTGCTCGGGCGTGGCTCCCAGCACTTCGGCCAGGCCTGCGGCGGCCATGGCACAGGCCGAACCAACCTCGCCCTGGCAGCCGACCTCGGCACCGGAAATCGAAGCGTTCTTCTTGCACAGAATGCCCACCGCAGCGGCGGCCAGGAAGAAACGCACCACGTCGTCGGCCGACGCTTCAGGGCAGAACTTCATGTAGTAGTGCAGCACCGCCGGAATGATACCGGCCGCGCCATTGGTAGGAGCAGTCACCATGCGCCCGCCGGCGGCATTCTCCTCGTTCACCGCCAGGGCGAAGACGTTCACCCACTCCATGGCACTCAAGGTCGAACCGATGACGTTGGGCTTGCCGATCTCCTGCAGGTTCTGGTGCAACCGATAGGCGCGGCGCCGTACGTTCAGCCCACCGGGCAGAATGCCTTGCCCGGTCAGCCCCTTGTCCACGCAGGCCTGCATCGCCTGCCAGATCACCGCCAACTGCTCACGGATCTGATCTTCGGAGCGCCAGGCCTTTTCGTTCTCCATCATCAGCGCCGAGATGCTCAGTCCAGTGCGTTTGCACAAACTCAACAACTGCGCCGCCGACGAGAAATCGTAGGGCAGGGCCGTGGTGTCATTGTCCAGCACACCGCTGGCAGCCTGCTCGGCATCGATCACGAAACCGCCGCCGACCGAGTAGTACGTCTGCTCGTGCACCTCGCCGTTCTGCAGATGCGCCAGCAAGGTCATGCCATTGGGGTGGTAGGGCAGGCTCTCATCGAGCAGCAGCATGTCGCGTTGCCAGTCGAAATGGATCGCGTGCTCGCCCAGCTGCAGGCATTGCCGCTGGATCACCTCGTCCACCCGTGGCCCTACGGTTTGCGGGTCCACGCGGTCCGGCCATTCGCCCATCAAACCCATCAGGGTGGCGCGGTCGCTGCCATGGCCCACGCCGGTCGCCGACAGCGAACCATACAGGCGGACTTCGATACGCTCCACCAGCGGCGCCATGCCGTGTTCGTTCAGGTGTTTGGCAAACAGGGCAGCGGCGCGCATCGGACCCACCGTATGGGAACTGGAGGGTCCGATGCCGATCTTGAACATGTCGAATACGCTGATAGCCATGTCTGCCCCATTCTCTCTCTATACACTCGTGCCTTATCTTTGGGCTGACAGACATTTCAGACAAACGATACTTACTAAGTCATTGTTTAGCGGGGCTCACCGATGAGCAAAATCCTCAATGCCCAAATGCACGCCTGGCTGCAGGTGTTCGCCTGCGCCGCGCGGCATTTGTCCTTCACCCGCTGCGCCGATGAACTGCATGTCACCCCCGGTGCCATCAGCCAGCAGATGAAGCAATTGGAAGATCGGCTCGGCTTTCCGCTGTTTCACCGCGTGGGGCGCGGTCTGCAACTGACTGCACAGGGCCAGCGGCTTGCCGTGGTTGCCAACGAAGTGCACAGCCGCATCGACGAAGAATTGCGGCTGTTGCATTCCGGAGCGATCGGCGGGGTGTTCAAGCTGCGCAGCATTCCTTCCTTTCTGAGCAAGTGGCTGATGCCACGGCTGCCCAGCCTGGAGCGGGCGTTTCCGGAGCTGCAATTGCGCGTGATCGCCGAAGACAGCAGCGGCTCCCTGCGCGACGATGACTTCGATCTGGCCATCGACCTCAACGATGGCAGCTACCCCGGCCTGGTCACCACGCCTTTGCTGGAGGAAGAGCTGTTTCCGGTCTGCTCGCCACTGCTGCTCGAAGGTCGGCCGCCTTTGGACAGCCCAGGCCAACTTGTTCACTTCCCGTTGCTCCACGACATCACCGCCTGGCGTGGCAGCTATGAATACGCGGAGTGGGAGTTCTACCTCTCGGCCATCGGCGCCGAAGGCATCGACGTGCGCCGTGGGCACACCTTCAATCGCAACCACCTGACCATCGACGCCGCGCGCATGGGCATGGGCGTGGCCATCGCGCGTCGGGCACTGATCACCGACGAACTGGAACAAGGCTCGCTGATCGTGCCGTTCGGGTGGCCCATCCAGGCTCGCAAAAAATACGTGCTGGCGTACCGCGAAGGCGCCCTCAATACCCCCACCCGACGCGCCATCCATGACTGGCTGGTGGCCCAGGCACAGGTCCGGCCCTGAACCTTTGCCGTTGTTGCATACTCTCATCCGCTGATTCTTGTTACATCCAGTTACTTACCGCGGCACAGGTCGCAGCAATCAGCGAAGGCAGGCCATGATCGCGTTACTCAAGCAGGAAAAATTTCTACTTCTGGCGGTGATCGCCGCATGCGTCGCCTTTCCGGCCGAGCACTACCTGCTCAGCCACGGCCAAGGCGTGGCATTGGGCGCAGGCATCGCCCTGGTCGTGGCGATCATCTTCGCCTCGGTCCGCGTGGCGGGACATGCCGAATTGCTTGCCGAAAAATTCGGCGACCCCTACGGCACCATGATCCTCACCCTCTCGGCGGTACTGGTCGAAGTGGTGGTACTGGGCATCATGATGAGCAACGAGCCGTCACCGACTTTGGTGCGCGACACCATCTATTCGGCGGTGATGCTCGACATCAACGGCATCCTCGGCCTCGCCGCACTGATGGGTGGCCTCAAGCACGGCGAGCAGTCCTACAACGACGATTCCGCGCGCAGCTACAGCGTCATGATCCTCACCGCCATGGGCGTGTCCATGGTGGTCCCCGAGTTCATCCCCGAGGGCAACTGGAAGGTCTATTCGGGCTTCACCATCGGTGCCATGCTGGTGCTCTACGCGCTGTTCCTGCGCATGCAGGTCGGCCCGCACAGCTACTTCTTCAGCTACAACTACCCGGAAAAGAAGAAGCGCAAAGGCGTGACCACTGAACCGGAAAAGCCGGTTCACCTGGGCTGGTCGGTGGGGACGCTGGTGTTCGGTATCGTCATCATCGGTGCGCTGGCCGAAGTCATGTCCAAGACCATCGACCTGGGTCTGGAAGGCACCGGCGCGCCACCCGTGGTAACGGCCATTCTGGTGGCCGCCATTTCCGCCGCACCGGAAATTCTCACCGCCTTGCGCGCAGCATTGGCCAACCGCATGCAATCTGTGGTCAACATCGCACTGGGCGCCTCGCTGTCGACGGTGATTCTCACCGTACCGGTCATGGAAGGCCTGGCCCTGTACAGCGGCCAGCCCTTCCAGATGGCCATGACCCCGGTCCAGACCGTGATGATCTTCATCACCCTGCTGATCTGCGCCATCAACCTCAACGATGGCGAAACCAACGCCATTGAAGGCATGACTCACTTCGTACTGTTCGCCACCTTCATCATGCTATCGATCCTGGGCCTCTAACCAACATCCTGCACCTTGCGGCAGCAAACTTGTGGGAGCGGGCTCTGCCCGCGAAGAGGCCTCCTCTGATACCCCTGTACCCCTGCAAGCCCCTCACCACTCAATCCTCTCCCCCCGATAATCCAGAAACTGCAACCCACCCTTGCCCAGCTGCCCGGTGATCACATCCACCAATCCCCGGGTACTGGTGGCAACGTCCAGACTGGCCCCTTCACCGCCCATGTCGGTCTTCACCCACCCCGGGTGCATCGCCAGCACCGTCAGCGCAGGCCGCGCCAGCTCGGTCACGAACGTGTTGGTCATCGAATTCAAGGCCGCCTTGCTCGCCTTGTACAACGCCATGGGCGACCCTTCGGGCATCGCCACGCTACCGAGCACCGAACTCATGAACGCAATCGCGCCGCCGTCGGTGACATTGCCCGCCAGTCGCTGGGCCAAGCGGATCGGCGCCACGGCATTGATGACGAACAGCTCGCCGATTTCCGCATCGCTGGCCTGATCGGTGTTGTAGCCCGCCGGCCCGGACACCCCGGCGTTGATGAACAGCAGATCGAAACGCTGCTGCTGCAGACGCTGGGCCAATGCATCCATAGATTCCAGCCGAGTCATCTCCAGCGCTTCCACCTTGGCCCCGGTGGCCGTCAGCCCTGCCGGGACCTTGCCCAGATCACGAACCGTGGCCGTCACTTCCCAGCCATCCTCGCTCAATCTCTCCACCAGCCCCAGGCCCAGGCCACGGGAGGCACCGATCACCAGCGCTTTCTTTGCAGTTGTCATCGCGACGCTCCTGGAAAAGGAAACAGACTAGCACTCACCGTGAACAAGCCGCAGGTTCATGAAGCAGCGTCTTGCAGCACGATTTGCCCCCGCGAAAGGTCGGCCAACTGCTGCGCAAGGGTCGGGATGACTTCGCTGGCCACTGCCAGCTGCAGATCGACGCCATTGCTGGTGAAATCTTCCGCAGTCACCAGCCCTTCAGCCTCGGCCACGCGAAGCTTGACCAGGGCCAGCTCGCTGAACGTGCAGGAACACGACACCGCCACCCGCGCGATCAGCAGGCGCTTGGGGGCCTGTTGCAGACATTTGTTCGCCCCCCCGCCATAGGCGCGGGCCAATCCTCCGGTGCCCAGCTGAATACCGCCGTACCAGCGAATCACCAGCACCACCACCTGGTCGCAATCCTGCGCCTCGATGGCCGCCAGAATGGGTCGGCCCGCCGTACCGCCCGGCTCGCCGTCGTCGTTGCTGCGGTACTGGTCGCCCAGTTTCCACGCCCAGCAGTTGTGGGTCGCCGCCAGATCGCTGTTCTGTTCGATGAACGCCTGGGCGTCCTGCACGCTGGCAATGGGCGCGGCGAGGGTGATGAATCGACTCTTGCGAATCTCCTCGCGGAACTCGCAAGGGCCCAGCAGGGTGGAAGGCATCGCTATCTCTTGGCTGTTGCAGTGATCACACTACAGGGGTCAGTCCGCATCCCTTGAGGATGATGCGGATCAGGTTGTCACCGGCTTGCTCGAAATCCTCTCGCGTCAGCCGCGCCTGTCCGGTCACCCGGCAGATCTGCGTGGCAAAGTCGGCGTAATGCTGAGTACTGCCCCACAGCAGGAAGATCAGGTGCACAGGGTCGACTGGGTCCATTTTACCGGCATCGATCCATGCCTGGAACACGGCGGCGCGCCCCGTGAACCAGCTGCGATAGTCCTGGTTGAAGTATTCGGTCAAGCACTCGCCACCGCTGATGATCTCCATGGCGAAGATCCGCGACGCCAGTGGCTGACGCCGGGAAAACTCCATCTTGGCGCGAATGTAACGGGTCAAGGCCTGCGCTGGATCGTCCTCGGCACTCAAGGTGTTGAAGGTGCTGTCCCACAGCTCGATGATGTTGCTAAGCACCGCGATGTACAGCCCCAGTTTGTTGGTGAAGTAATAATGCAAATTGGCCTTGGGCAGCCCGACATTCAGCGCGATGGTGTTCATGCTCGTGCCCTTGAAACCGTGCCGGGCGAATTCGTCTTCGGCCGCCTTGAGAATCGCTTCCTCATTTTTCTGGCGGATGCGGCTGGCAGGCTTGCCACTGGCCGAGGCGCTGTGCGCGGGGACTTCAAGCATCATGGGGCGGTTCCGAGCAAATCGTATGGGTAAGGCAGATGCGTTGATAACGCACCTGCCCGGATCCGACAAGCGTCGTTGCAAAAATGTCGCCTCAAACCGGCTCGTTTTCCAGTCGCTGCGTCGACACTTCACCGCTGTGCTTGGGTTCCGGCAACAACAGGCACATGACCAGCGCAGTGACACCGCCACTGGTGATCGCCGAGTCGAACAGGTTCTGCACCAGTTGCGGCATGCGGTGCAGCAGCTGGGGCTGCGCGGCCACACCCAGGCCCACGCCGAACGAGGTGGCGATGATCAGCATGTTGCGCCGATCCAGCGGCGACTGCGCCAGAATCCTTACCCCGGCGGCCGCCACGCTGCCGAACATCACCAGGGTGGCACCCCCCAGCACCGGCTTGGGAATCTGCTGCAGCACGGCACCGATCATCGGCAACAACCCGAGCAGCATCAGCACGACGCCGATATACAGCCCCACATAGCGGCTGGCCACGCCCGTCAGCTGGATCACCCCATTGTTCTGCGCGAACGTGGTGTTGGGAAAGGCGCTGAAGGTGGCGGCCACCATGCCACTCACGCCGTCGCCCAGCACACCACCCTTGAGCCGGTCGATGTAGCTCGGTCCGCTGATGGGCTGTCGCGACAGCATGCAGTTCGCCGTCAGGTCGCCCACCGTCTCCAAGGTACTGATCAGATAGATCAGCGCCACCGGCAGAAACGCCGTCCAATCGAAAGCGAAACCGAACTTGAAAGGCACCGGCACACTGATCAGCGGCAGGTCCGGCAGTGGCTGGATCACCAGCTTGCCACTGAACCAGGCGGCCAGGCTGCCCACCGCCAGCCCGATGATGATCGCCGACAGCCGCAACCAGGTTGCGGCGCTGCGATTGAGCAGAATGATCACCACCAGCACGAACGCGCCCAGGGCAAGGTTGCCTGGCGCACCGAAGTCTGGCGCGTTGAAGCCTCCGCCCAGGTCAGTGATACCCACCTTGATCAGGCTCACGCCAATCAGCGTGATCACGATGCCGGTCACCAGCGGGGTAATGACACGCCGTAGCTGACCGATGAAGCGACTCAGCAGGATCTGCACCAACGCGCCGAAAAAGCACACCCCGAATATCATCGCCAGAATGTCTTCCGGGCTGCCCCCGCGTTGCTTGACGATGAAGCCGGCCGACAGCACCGCTCCCAGAAAGGCGAAACTGGTGCCTTGCAGACAGATCATGCCTGCGCCGATGCCGAACGGACGGCGTGCCTGGATGAACGTGCCGATGCCGGACACCAACAGCGCCATGCTGATCAGGTACGGCAAATGAGTGCCCAGGCCCAGCGCCGAGCCAATGATCAGTGGCGGCGTGATGATCCCGACGAACGCGGCGAGCACGTGCTGAAGCGCCGCCAGCATCGAGGTCATGGGTGGCGGACGGTCATGCAGACCATAGATCAGTTCGCTGGGCGTGGACGTATCGGTAGGCATGGCGTCGGACTCTCGGCACGGTCGATGGACTGGAGTCAGTCCTCGCTTTGCGAAGCAGTCGTGCAAAAAGCTGTCCAATCGCTCAGGTTTTTACTTGCCATGTTCACAACCCCAACCAGATCAAGGAGATAAGAACGTCATCGGGTCTCGTACAAGCTTTCCAGAAAGCTTTCGAGCACCAAATGCGGGCGTCGCCCCTTGCGAGTGACCCAGGATAGGCTCAAGTCATAGAACCGCTCGGCCGCCTTGAGTGCGCGCAGTCGTCCCTGCTGCACCCAGAACGTCGCGTAGTGGTCGGGTAGATAGCCGATGTAGCGCCCGGTCAGAATCAGGAACGCGATGCCCTCGCGATCCGACGCGCTGGCCGTGCAGTTCAGTGCCTGGTAACGCGCCTGAATCTCGGCCGGCAAGCGGAAGGTCGGCGCGATCGCCTCCTGGGCATCGAGCCGTGCATCGTCCAGTTGCGCATCGTCGGCGTAGAACAACGGATGGCCCACCGCGCAATAAAGCAGCGAGCGCTCGCTATACAGCGGCTGGTATTCAAGCCCGGACAGCGGACTGGCCTGCGGCACCACGCCCACGTGCAGGCTGCCGTCGAGCACCCCTTGCTCGACCTGGCTCGGGGCGATCATGCGGATCTGAATGCGCACGTCCGGCCCTCGATCCTTCAACTG
This sequence comes from Pseudomonas sp. RIT-PI-a, assembly GCF_001187875.1. NCBI lineage: Bacteria > Pseudomonadati > Pseudomonadota > Gammaproteobacteria > Pseudomonadales > Pseudomonadaceae > Pseudomonas > Pseudomonas sp. RIT-PI-a. The sequence continues at coordinate 3,722 of NZ_LGIR01000032.1, read as the reverse complement.
CGCCAACGCATGGGTAATGCGCATGTGCGGCAGCGTCACCAGGTTGTCGGTCAGGCCAATGTTGAGTTCACCACGCAAATGACGATGCAGGCCATTGACCTCGGTGCGAAAACTCTCCACCGCACCCAGCATCTGCAAGGCCGATTGATAGACTTCACGGCCTTCCTCGGTCAGCGAAAAACCGGCCCGCCCCCGCTGACACAGGCGCAGACCCAGGCGCTGCTCCAGATCGCTCATCTGCTGACTGATCGCTGAGCGACCGATGCCGAGCACGTTCTCCGCCGCAGAGAAACCGCCGCACTCCACTACGCTACGGAAGATGCGCAGCAGGCGAATATCGAAATCACTGACCTGTGCGAGGGGATCGGGACGGCGGCTCATAGTTTAGTGATTGCCTGACTGAAGATCGCAAAAGTTGAATTTTCCAGACTTTATCGCCGTGACACCTTAGGGGCAACACGCTTGTCATCGCGTCTTCAATCGCTCAAAGAGGTTTGTGCCCATGAACATGCCCGAGAACGCCCCCGTCGGCGTGACCAGCCAGCTCAAGCTGGACGCTCACTGGATGCCGTACACCGCCAACCGCAGCTTCCAACGTGATCCACGCATCATCGTCGCGGCCCAGGGCAGTTGGTTGACCGATGACAAGGGCCGCCAGATCTACGACAGCCTTTCCGGTCTGTGGACCTGCGGTGCAGGCCATACGCGCAAGGAAATTCAGGAAGCGGTGTCGCGCCAACTCGGCGTGCTCGACTACTCGCCCGCGTTTCAGTACGGCCATCCGTTGTCGTTCCAGCTGGCGGAAAAGATCACCGACCTGACCCCCGGCACCCTCAACCACGTCTTCTATACCAACTCCGGCTCCGAGTGCTGCGACACGGCCGTGAAAATGGTTCGCGCCTACTGGCGCCTGAAAGGCCAGGCCACCAAGACCAAGATGATCGGCCGCGCCCGCGGCTACCACGGCGTCAACGTGGCCGGCACCAGCCTGGGCGGAGTCAACGGCAACCGCAAGATGTTCGGTCAATTGATGGATGTGGACCACATCCCCCATACCCTGCTGCCGGGCAATACCTTCTCCAAGGGGTCGCCGGAGGAGGGCGGCATCGCCCTGGCCGACGAAATGCTCAAGGTCATCGAGCTGCACGACGCCTCTAACATCGCCGCCCTGATCGTCGAGCCCATGGCCGGTTCGGCAGGCGTACTGCCGCCGCCCAAGGGCTACCTCAAGCGCCTGCGTGAGATCTGCGACCAGCACAACATTCTGCTAATCTTCGACGAAGTCATCACCGGTTTCGGTCGCACCGGCGCCATGTTCGGCGCCGACACCTTCGGCGTAACGCCGGATCTGATGTGCATCGCCAAGCAGATCACCAACGGCGCCATCCCGATGGGCGCCGTCATCGCCAGCACCGAGATCTACCAGACCTTCATGAACCAGGCGACGCCCGAGTATGCCGTGGAATTCCCCCACGGTTATACCTACTCGGCCCACCCTGTAGCCTGCGCCGCCGGCCTTGCCGCACTGGACGTGCTGCAGCGCGAAAACCTGGTGCAGAGCGCCGCTGAACTGGCACCGCATTTCGAAAGCGCGCTGCACGGCGTCAAGGGGGCGAAGAACATCGTCGACATCCGCAACTATGGCCTCGCCGGTGCGATCCAGCTGGCGCCCCGGGATGGCGACGCCATCGTGCGCCCCTACGAAGCGTCCATGAAACTGTGGAAAGCCGGCTTCTATGTCCGCTTCGGCGGCGACACCCTGCAGTTCGGCCCTACCTTCAACGCCCAGCCACAAGACCTCGATCGCCTGTTCGACGCCGTGGGCGAAGCCCTCAACCAGATCGACTGACCCCTTTTATCAGGAGCCCTTTGCATGAGCACTATCCAACACTTGATCAATGGCGATCTGGTTTCCAGTGGCGACCGCACGGCCGACGTCTTCAACCCATCGACCGGCCAACCTATCCGCACTCTCCAACTGGCCAGCCGCGAAACCGTGCAGCAGGCTATCGACTCCGCCAAGGCCGCCTTCCCGGCCTGGCGCAAGACCCCGGCGGCCAAGCGCGCCCAGGTGATGTTCCGCTTCAAGCAACTGCTCGAGCAGAACGAAGCCAAGATTGCCCAGATGATCAGTGAAGAGCATGGCAAGACCCTGGAGGACGCCGCAGGCGAACTCAAACGCGGCATCGAAAACGTCGAATTCGCCTGCGCAGCCCCCGAAGTGCTCAAGGGCGAGTACAGCCGCAACGTCGGTCCAAACATCGATGCCTGGTCCGACTTTCAGCCCTTGGGTATCGTCGCCGGTATCACGCCGTTCAACTTCCCGGCCATGGTCCCCTTATGGATGTACCCGCTGGCCATCGTCTGCGGCAACTGCTTCATTCTCAAGCCGTCCGAGCGCGACCCCAGCTCCACACTCTATATAGCCCAACTGTTGCTGGAAGCAGGCCTGCCAGCCGGCGTGCTCAACGTCGTCCACGGCGACAAGGTCGCGGTGGATGCCCTGATCGAAGCACCCGAGGTCAAGGCGTTGAGCTTCGTCGGCTCCACACCCATCGCCGAGTACATCTATAGCGAGGGCACTCGCCGGGGCAAGCGCGTCCAGGCCCTGGGTGGCGCGAAGAACCATGCGGTACTGATGCCCGACGCCGATCTGGACAACGCGGTCAGCGCCCTGATGGGTGCGGCTTACGGTTCCTGCGGTGAGCGCTGCATGGCCATCTCGGTCGCCGTCTGTGTCGGTGACCAGGTCGCCGACGCGCTCGTGGCCAAGCTGACCCCGCAGATCAAAGCTTTGAAAATCGGCGCCGGTACCTCCTGCGGCTTGGACATGGGCCCCCTCGTGACTGCCCAGGCACGTGACAAGGTGTCGGGCTACGTCGACGACGGCGAGCAGGCCGGTGCCAAACTCGTCGTGGATGGCCGCGGTCTGAGTGTGGCAGGCAACGAAGAAGGCTTCTTCCTTGGCGGCTGCCTGTTCGACCACGTCACCCCGCAGATGCGTATCTATAAAGAGGAAATCTTCGGGCCGGTACTGTGCATCGTCCGTGTCGACAGCCTCGAACAGGCCATGCAACTGATCAACGACCACGAATACGGCAACGGCACCTGCATCTTCACCCGCGACGGTGAAGCGGCGCGCCTGTTCTGTGACGAGATCGAAGTCGGCATGGTCGGCGTCAACGTACCCTTGCCCGTACCGGTTGCCTACCACAGCTTCGGCGGCTGGAAGCGTTCACTCTTCGGTGACCTGCACGCCTATGGGCCAGACGGCGTGCGTTTCTACACACGCCGCAAAGCCATCACACAACGCTGGCCGCAACGCGCCAGCCACGAAGCCTCGCAGTTTGCTTTCCCGAGTCTCTGAGTTGCGATTCTTGCAGTAACAAAGGGCGGGCCGACAGGCCCGCCCTTTGCTTTTGACCTTATATGACAGATTTTTGAAATTACCTGTTGACGCCCCTCCAGATCTGTCTATAATTCGCCCCACTTCCGGCGCAGCCGAAACGATAAACGCCTTGTTAATCAATGAGTTAGTCGTTCAGATAGTGAGGAAGTGCTTCGATCTTCAAGGTCGGAAGCGGTGAAAAAGGCAGTTGACAGCGGTTTGAAACGCTGTAGAATTCGCCTCCCGCTGACGAGTGATCGTAGCGAGTCAAGTGTTTGAAGTTGTTCAGGTTTCTGGAAAAATACTTCGAAATAAACGCTTGACAGAATGTGAG